>NZ_CP113527.1:1973225-2591800 GCF_028877475.1 Lysinibacillus irui
GAAGAAGTAAGAAGTCAAATGGAAACGAACTTTTTTGGAGCAGTTTGGGTTTGCCAAGCAGTCATGCCTTACTTAAGGGGGCAAGGTTCAGGTCATATTATTCAAATATCTAGTATCGGTGGACTCATTACAGGCCCTATGTCAGGAGTTTACAGTGCTAGTAAATTTGCTTTAGAGGGGTTGAGCGAGGCTTTAGCACAGGAAGCTGCTCATTTTGGAATAAAAGTAACGATAGTAGAACCTGGGGGATACTGGACGAATCTTTATTTAAAAATGGGCTTCACTACACAGAAACTAGAATATGATTCATTACGTGAGGAATTGGCTAAACAAAATGCAACAGAGTCCGTTGATAGTGCTCCTAAGTTGGCGGCCGAAGCTATTGTGAAACTAGTTAATTGTGAAAATCCGCCTCTTCGATTAATTCTAGGAAGCGTTGTCTACGATTTAGCTATTGAAAATGCGGAAAAACGGATTGCCATATGGCAGGATTGGGAATCAGTCAGTCGATCTGCGGAACATGCTATACCTGCACCAGATGGCTATGGAATGATCGAATAGAAAATAACGATGAATGGGCGTAATTCTACAATAAGAATTACGTCTATTTTATATAAAAAGTGACAATAAATTGGATTGTTATATAAAATAGATAGTGATTATTGGTTAAAGGGGATACGCACTCATGAAAAATATTTTTAATTCTATACATTCAGTAGAAGTATTAAAGCGTATTGATCAATTAACTCCAAATGCGCACCCACAATGGGGAAAAATGAATGTTGCACAAATGCTAGCGCATTGTTCGGCTTTTCAAGATATTGCCATGGGAAATTCCTTTCCACCAAGAGGGTGGCTAGGAATAATAGTAGGAAGGTTTGCGAAGCCAATTATGTACAATGACAAGACACTACCTCGTAATATGTCTACTATTCCAACGATTTTGATTGCAGATGTTAGAGATTTTGAACGAGAAAAAGAACAGCTTAAACAAAAAATAATCCTATTCCAAAATAACGGACCAGAGAAATGCACCACGCATCCTCATCCTTTTTTCGGTAAACTCACTTCTGAGCAATGGGGCATAGGAGTGTACAAGCACCTTGACCATCATCTTACACAGTTTGGGGTTTAAATAGGGGACAAATGGGCGAATGTTAATTCAAAAGTAGCCAAAAGAATAAATTCTAAATAGCTACTTCGAATGCCGTACTATGAATCCTTTTTAATTTTTTAATACTAAGTTATTCGGAGTTGTTTTAATAAACTTCGTGAATATAAAACGTACAAGTGGGCCCATAACGATAAGTTGCAATGGGTATGCTACAATGAAATTTTTACCAAACACTGAGAGGTAATCCTTGATTATCGAGTTGGAGGAAAAACCATTGTGAACATAACTTATGACTAAGCCGTATATGGACATGAAAAAGGCCATTCCAATAACCATACATGTGGAGATGGTTAAAACCTTAAAAAGCATATTATTCGTATTAGCTGTGAATCGAAAAGCTATTTTTTGTGCTACAGGTCCAACAAGGTACAAGTCAAGAATGATGGCAACCATAAACCCTAAAATAAAGTCAGTAATTCCTCCAAAAAAAGAAATTTGTCCAAATGTATCATTAAGGTAAAAATTATAAAGTGTCATAACAAGTACCATTCCAAAACACATTATTAAACCAAAATAGAGACTTTCTTTTCTAGTAGTGGGCATCTATTAACACTCCTTTCTGTTACTTAAGTTAGTATATAGATTTGAAAAATGCCTCGTAAGTGACATTTTTGTGACAGTTGAAAGGATGAATTAATTTTCTGCACCACTATACCTGCAATAATCTAGCACTGTAAAAAGGTTAAACTAGTATTTAACCTTCAATCCTAGTAATGAAGCAAAGCCTATCGCTTGTTCGGAAGAGACTTCACACCCGTTTAAACTTTCGGGCGTTACTTGCAGTCTTTTAAATGTACATGTACTTATGTCGATCCCTTTTAATGAAGTTTGAGAGAAATCGGCATCATTTAAATCACTTTCATGAAAGGCCACTTTATTGAGTAAACAATCATAAAAATTGGCACCTTGTAGCTTGGTGTTATCGAATAGTACTTGTTTGAAACGTACTTCAGGGAAATTGCATAAGTTGGCAATACAATGTTCAAAAGATACATTGCCGAGGTTAGCTTCAGTAAAATTCAACCCCAATAGTTTACAGTTTTTAAAAGCCACTCGATGGATGATACCTTCACTTAAGTTTGAGTTCGATAAATCACAGTTCTCAAAAATGACATCCGTTAAATCAATTTTTTTAAAGGTACAATTAATAAATGTGACATTTTTAAAGATAACTTTAGAGACGATTAATCGTTCAACATCTTCATGCTCAATGACAGTATCAGCGATCATGCAATTTGTTAAATAAGGTTCTTCCTCATAAAAAATATCCTGAAAATTTGCCTTTTCAAGATTTGTCGGTATTGTAGGTGATGTAATTTTGAAATTGTATGCCATATCAGCCCATCCTTTACATGAGATCTTAAACATTAGTATAAGGGCAAAGCGACAATAAAGACACCGTCTATATAACGGTGTCCTTATCGTAGATTATTAAACTAGTTCATTAGAAACTCTGTTTTTCATTACAATCTTACTAAAAACAGAAGCTAGTACTTGTTGGAATAGCATGCCAAAAACGACAGGCATGGCTACTTTACCTGGAAAATATGTTGTGGCAACAATAACGCCAACAGCAATATTTCTCATCCCTCCCGTATAGACAAAGGTAGCCATTTGTGAATAGTCTTTTAACAGATAGCGACCAATGAGAAAGGCGAAGACATAGCCTGATACAGCAAGCATCAACACTAAAAGTATAACGAAAAATAGATGCACATTAATATCCTTTAAGTAGGGAGAAATGGCACTACTATTTATTAAAATGACTGCGAATAAACATAGCTTTGAAAAAGGAGCAAGCTTCTTGCCATATTTTTTAGGAATGTCTCCTTTTGAAAGTTCATTCACCACGATTCCTAAAATGGTAGGTAATACAATCATCCATAGTAAATTGAAGATCAGCGAGACTACATCCAATTCAATTTTTTCACCTGAAACGATATAGAGAATGAATGGCAGGATGAAAGGTGAAAGCAGCGTATCAATTAAAATAATAGACAAGCCTAATGGCATATTACCTTTGCAAATTGTAATCCAAATAACACTTGTGACGCCAGTTGGAAGGGCGACCGCTAAAACAAAGCCAACAGTCAGTAAATGGTCATCGAATAGAGTGGTGGATAAGAAATAAGCCCATAATGGCATGATTAGGTGAAGAAAAAGAATTGAAAGTAAAATGAGTACGGGATGCTTCATGAAAATTTTGACATCTTTGAATTTCATATTTAAGCTGCTAGAGAATGTCATGAACGCAAATAGCCAGGATACGAGGAATAATAATTGATGTCCAATGCTTTCTAGGAATACACCTAAAACTAAACTTAACGGTGTCAGGATTGCAATGTATTTTTGGAGAAATACATTTAGTTTTTCTAACATACAAAGACCTTCTTTTTTTATCTGATTTTATCACATTATTATAATATGAATCAGGACATAGTAGGAGTATTTACCGCAAAAAAGCAGAAGGTTTACTCCTACTTGTTGAAGGTCTAGATAAGACTCGCTAAGTATTTACATGTTTTTTATCCATTTCTTTAGTAAATGGAATCCATACAATGCCTACGATAAATAAAATATTACCTGTCCACCTAATCCATAAATAATAAGGATGGTCTTTTAACAAGTACAACGAGGTTAGGATAATAACCAACCCAATACCAATGAGCAATTTTAAAAAAATCGGAATTTTTGTCATTCTACTTCCTCCTTCCTTACTTTTCACGATAAAAATGTGTTTAGATAACTCTTTTTCCTAACCAATGAGCAGTAAAGACAATGGGGAAAAATAATAGGCCAAAAGGAAGGCTTATTAAAATTATATGCCACGTAATGATTCCGCTATTAAACAAAGATTTAAATAAAATAATACTATAGGGAATAATAATGATGGCTGATGTTATAGCTCCTGGGGTGATAGAGCGAAAGAATATCGATTGTCCAATATGGGTAAAAGCATGGATAAAGAAAACAAGTGTGACGGATGTGAAAAAATAGAAAGTAAGAGCTACCCCGTTTATGAAATATTGGTTAGCTAGAATGGTAGAGAGACTCACAAATAAAAAGATAAATAATACAGCAACAGCAAATTGAGCAGTGGTCATTGAAAATTGTTTTACCACTTTATCTGCTATTTTAGGGGGTAATCTTTCATACAGCTTATGACGATTATGATGTAACCATTTTTCTATCATAATAATTTCTTCAAAGTCATGGATAATAAATATAATAGGAAACAACCAAATAAGTGTTTGGACATTCAACCAATCCATATGAATACTCTCTCCTTATCTCTATGCTGGAAGCGGCACTGAAAATACCATTTATATGTAATATGGGTTAATAATAACATACTGAAAACTGGAAAGTATAAAATAGAAAATAGAGAGGTTGTTTGAATCTCAGAAATAAGGAATCGCAGGATGAAAATATGAGTGAAACAAACGAATAAACTAAACGAGGAACCCTTTACTTAGCAACTAGCAAAGAAGGGACGGTCGTTAATGATATTCAAAGTACGCATGTTAAAATCGTGAAGAAGAAAGAGATAAAACGTCTAGTCACCAGGTGGAGGGGCAGATAGTCTTTGATAGCTAAGTTTACGGCTACATTAGGTAATAAGAAATGGGGTAAACAGACAAACAAGGATGCAGGTAAAATGATTTTTCGGTATAATAATTATACATATCGAGTAGAAATAGGTTGGGCTCGTTTTTCCTTTTTAAGGTAGAGGCTATGGGAATTATTTCGGAAATTTATTGAATTGTTTGCTTTAATAAAAATACAAACACTTGCTATGTCCAATAAGAAGAGTAAGTAAATTAACGAACAACTTTCAAATTTGAATTTTTTGTTAATGATTAGCTCATTTTACCATTTTCCCGTTCATTCGTGATATTCTATATTAGAATAATAAATCAGGAGGCGGTAATATGTATTATAGCAATGGTAACTATGAAGCTTTCGCACGACCTAAAAAACCTGAAGGGGTAGATGAAAAATCTGCGTATCTTATTGGTTCAGGACTAGCCTCCCTTTCAGCGGCATGCTTTTTAATTCGTGATGGCCAAATGAAAGGGGAAAATATTCATATTCTAGAGGAATTGGATATTTCGGGAGGTAGTCTTGATGGTACTCTTAATCCGACAAGAGGATTTATTATTCGCGGTGGTCGAGAAATGGAGGATCATTTTGAATGCTTGTGGGATTTATTCCGTTCCATTCCGTCCTTAGAAGTAGAAAATGCTTCGGTTTTAGATGAATTTTATTGGTTAAATAAAGAAGATCCTAATTATTCGAAATGTCGATTAATAAAGGATAGAGGGCAAAGACTGCAAGATGATGGGAAGTTCACCTTATCGGATCAATCATCTGAAGAAATGATTAAATTATTCTTTACCCCTGAGGAAAAATTAGAGGATAAAAAAATCACTGACGTTTTTTCAGAGGATTTTTTTGAATCGAATTTTTGGCTTTATTGGTCCACGATGTTTGCGTTTGAAAAATGGCATTCTGCTATGGAAATGCGTCGTTATATTATGCGTTTCATCCATCATATTGGGGGATTACCAGATTTATCAGCATTGAAATTTACAAAGTATAATCAGTATGAATCTTTAGTACTGCCAATGATTAAATACTTAGAAAGCCATGATGTTGATTTCCAATATAATACGGTTGTCGAAAATGTCTTGGTTGATAAAGTGGGAGACAAAAAAGTAGCTCATACGCTCGTTTTAAGAAAAGATGGCGTGAAAAAGAATATTGAGCTGACAGAAAATGAATTAGTGTTTGTGACAAACGGCAGTATTACCGAGAGTACAACTTACGGTGATAATAATACACCGGCACCTAAAAGCACTGATTTAGGTGGCAGCTGGTCACTTTGGAAAAACATCGCTGCACAAGATAGTGAGTTTGGTCGTCCAGAAAAATTCTGCGACAATCTTCCAGAAGAAAGTTGGTTTGTGTCAGCAACACTTACGACATTGGATGATCGCGTAGCTCCATATATTGAAAAGATTAGTAAAAGAGATCCCTATGCTGGTAAGGTCGTAACAGGGGGGATTGTCACAGCGACAGATTCTAATTGGATGCTAAGCTATACACTGAACCGACAACCTCATTTTAAAAATCAACCAAAAGACCAATTAGTTGTTTGGATCTATGGTTTACTATCAAATAAGCCAGGTAATTTTATTAAAAAAAGCATTACGGAATGTACGGGAATAGAAATCGCACAAGAATGGCTTTACCATATGGGCGTACCGCTTGATGAAATTCCGGACCTAGCACAAAATTCTTGTAATACTATTCCATGTTATATGCCATATATCACCTCTTACTTTATGCCAAGAGCAATGGGAGATCGACCGTTCGTTGTGCCGAAAGGATCTGCTAACTTAGCCTTTATTGGTAACTTTAGTGAAACAGCAAGAGACACCGTCTTTACAACGGAATATTCAGTAAGAACAGCGATGGAAGCGGTCTATCAATTATTAAATATTGACCGAGGCGTGCCAGAGGTATTTGCATCTGCTTTTGATATTCGTACCTTATTAGCTTCTACAGCTCGTTTGCTGGATGGTAAAAAATTAACGGATATTGATGCCCCATTCATTTTAAAACAAATTGGTAAATTGGGTATTCATAAAACAAAAGATACGATTATTTATGATCTACTGAAAGAAAGTAAATTAATCTAGTGATTTTGCAGAAAAATAGACAAAGCAGTTAATAAGGCTTTGTCTATTTTTTAATTTGCTTATAGCCAATCTTTGACATAGGCGAGCAATCCAATAAAGGCTCCTAATCCCATGCCAATAAAGACAGGGACTATGAGGTTTGCTTTCTTTTGTACTTTTTTCGTTTCTACCATGGATATCCCTTCTTTCTCATCGTATAACTAACATTCTAAGCGCATCGTATGGTTCATATCCTTGAACCCATGTTTTTCATATAAGGCTTTAGCACCTTTATTTTCAGTCAATACATTTAACTCCAAATAATCCAAGTGACGATAGGCTGCCCATTTTTTCGCTTCTTCTAATAAAGCAGATCCAATTCCTTGATTTTTGTATGATTTGCCAACTATCACATCAACAATAAAGGCATATTTGTGTTCAACCAAACAAGAATAGGGTGGGGTCGTTGTTTCTTTAATAAGCAAGAAGCCAACAACTTCCTTCTCTACTGTTGCGATTAATATATCAGAATCATCTTCAATGATCGTATATCTGATAAAGTTGGCATCCTGTTTTGCAGGTCTGATATATTTAGGTTGAAGAATAGACATTTCTAAAAAAAGCTCTTGGTATAAACGTTCAATTTGTGGAATTTCATCGAGAGTTGCCGTTTTTATTTCCATACTATCCCTCCGTCAGTTTTACTATCATAGTAAGTAATATTTTACATTAATGGTTGAATAATAGAAAGGGGAAGGCATATGAGATTATGGCATGTAGATTTACTAGCGTATTTACCTAAAGGCCAACTACTTTCGCAGTGGAGAGAACTTAATAGTATCTTTGCTAAAGAGGATCGGCATATTCTCATTAATTATATTTATGACTATCCGAAAGCTGACTTGTATTTGTATACAACAAAAGTGTTGGAGGAAATGAATAAACGAGGTTTTCAAATTAGAACCTATGAAAAAATGAATAACTACTTTGATGGATTAGGACCAGTAAAAGACAGGAAGCCTTTTTTGCATCATCATAATCAGGAATATCTAGAAATTTGTTTCTATAATTTAAAGGAGAAATTTATTCGTGGGCAGAAGGATTATGAAGAGGCATTGTATGAGCAATTATGTACGTATATTAAGGACGTGCTATAAATAGGAGGGGTATAGATGGTAAAAGCGATTATTTTTGATGTAGACGGGACGATTTTAGATACTGAGCAGGCGATTTTACAATCATTGCAAAGAACCTTACTGGAAGAGACAGATCAACAGTATTCGTTGGAGGATTTACGCTTTGCATTGGGGATACCTGGGAAAGATACGTTGATGAGGCTCAACATTGATAACATAGATGAAGTTCATCGGAAGTGGTCTGCAGCTGTTCTAGATTTTTCACATGAAGTGACTGTTTTCGAAAATCTAGAGGAAGTTATTCAACAATTAGCAGCAAAATCGCCTCTATTGGGCATCGTGACCTCTAAAACAGCTCAGGAGGTAACCGATGAATTTGATCCGTTTGGCTTAAGTCATTATTTCAAACACATTGTTAGTGCCAGTGATACGGAGAAGCATAAACCTCACCCTGAGCCTCTATTAAAATGTTTGGACGCATTACAGGTAGCTCCAGAGGATGCCATCTATATTGGTGATTCTATCTATGATTTCCAATGTGCAAAGCAGGCAGGAGCTAAATTCGCCCTTGCCCTCTGGGGTGCCAAAACGACAAATGGATTTGAAGAGGCTGATTACGTATTGTATGAAGCTCAGGATATTTTGAGCTTATAATAAGGGAGGAAGAAAGAATAAAAGATGGTGTCCATTGAAAGCACACCATCTTTCATGATTGTGTCATTACATTGTAGGTGGTATGTAGATATTTAAGAATGTTAATACAGTCAAATTCCCTATATCGACGATACAGTGGGATAAGATAATAGAACGTAAACTTTTTGTCTTTAAATACGTAATGGCCCACACGATACCTGTTACTGATAGATAGATATACAAATGATAGGATTGACTAGCATAAGAAAAGACTCCCCACATCAATGGATGACTTATGACAAAAAGGATAGTTGTATATAAAATAGCGAACCATGCTGGAAATTTTGTTAATAAACTATCAAATAAAACGCCTCGCCAGTAGTATTCTTCAAGCCAAGGATTGATGATGGCGAATAAAAGCCAAGAGAGTATTAACCAAACAGAGTGAAACAAATGGTAGTTCATAATTAAGATTGTTAATGGAAAAAGGCCAATCAGCGTTGTGAAGGTTATCCAAAAAGGAGCCTTTTTTGACTTTTGAAACCAATCTCCTAGTTTTCTGTTACCTTTAAAATAGTAAATGCAAAATCCTAACAAGCTCCAATAAACAAGCGCTAGTGGAATCCAAGCCCAGCCCTCAATAAATTGATAAAAAAATGTAGCAGTCAAGAACCCTAGTAATATAATGAAAAATGGTGATATGAAAAATAACCAAAATTTCGTATCTTGACTAATTTTTTTCATACAAAACCTCTCTTCCAAAAGATTATTTAAAAATTTTCATAATTATTTCAGCTTCTGGAACTGGACATTGTGTCCATTGTAGTTTATTAATCGCAAAACCTTGAATAAATGAATAGTAGCTAATTGCCAATTTAAGTGGATCTTCTTGAACAATTTCATTGCATTGTTGCCCCTCAGAAATTAAAGGGATGAGACCGTGAACAGGGGACTTGAATTCCTCCGAGGATAAAAATCTTTTTACTTCTTCGGGTACAGCATCAGACGTACTTGCTTGAATCATTATTAAGAATAATAAAATTTGTTGTCCCTCTGATAAACTATATAAAATCTGCTCCGTCATCCATTTCAGTTTTTCGAGTGCAGTTCCTTCTTGTAAATGCGCTTTTTCAATAATTTGCCCAGAGCTTTCAGCAGCTCTTTTAACTAAAAGTGTAAAGATTTCTTCTTTTGATTGAAAATAATGGTACACTAGTCCATGACTTAAATTGGCCTCTTTAGCTATATCACTAATCTTAGTTGCGACCATTCCTCTTCTTGAAAAGACGTTTAATGCAGCCTGTAGTATTTCTTCCCGTCTCAGCTCCCGTAATTCTATATTTTGAGCTTCAGTTCTTGGCATTATGACAGCTCCTTTTGATTGATTAACCAGTCAATATAAAAATAAAATAAAATGGAAATATTGTCAAATGTACTGTTTGTTGGAAATGTTCTGGTGGGGGAAATATAACTAGGGCAATGATCATCCAGGTTTTTAAGAGTTTGAACAAATGAAGATAAGAAAAAAGGTGTGTCACCTAAGTGCAACACCTTAAAATGTTAATCCCAAATCGTTGTTATAGGAACTTTTGCAGTACGTAAATAATCTAGTAATTGCCCAGTATGGACTGACTCATGATAGGCAATTCTAAGCAACATATCACCCAAATCTCTTATGTATCCAACGTCTGAGCGATCAATTTGTATGTTTGATAAATCTTCATTCGAAAAAGCTTGAACCGTGTTAATAAATTCATTTCTAAAAGGCTCTGCAAATAATAATTCTGCTTCTACAGTAGTGTAGGGCTGTTTTTCAAAGGGTGAATCAAATTCGCCTATACTGCCTTTATTAAGGATTGCTAGGTGGTAATAATGTTCACTTTCTAGAACATGTCTAACCATCTCGATGCACGACATGGCTTCATCATCTGGCCTCCAATGTAATTTTTCTTGGGGGATAGACCTCCAAAGCTTTATACTACGTCTTCGTACTTCATTGAAATTTAATATGATCAGATCTATGGCGTTCATCATTCATCAACCTCCATTCGCTAGTAGTAATTAAAGTATATAAGAATTTATGTTCGATTGGAAGTTTTCTCTAATTACTGCGGAAACGTTTATCCAAATGTTTATTTAAAAAAAGGATAAACCTTTCTTGAGCCTGCTTTTTCTTCAGCATTCTATTCACACGAACATTGCTTTGAAGGTAGTTTCTCACATGATAATTCGCAAAAAATAAGCTGCGATACTGATCTTGATGGTATATATTGTGAAACCATTCATACTGTTGCAGCCTTTCTATATTTCGATCGATTTTTCTTGTATGTAAAGCGGACTGACCACTATAGGCACCTGATAAAAAATCAAATAAATTTTCTAGCATAGATTTACTCCTGTAATTTCGAATACAACCTATAGTAATAGCTAGGGATGACATATTCAATAGGGGCACTCGCAAAAGTGCCCCTTAGTAACAAATCGGGAGGTATCATGTTAAACGTATTTCGCTTAACACTACTATTTATATGATAAGATTACTCGGTTTTGTAGACCATCGTCTTTAAAAAGCTAAAATTCCTCCTTGCTTCGAAAAATTTCTAGAAATGAAAAGGACATGTTTTGTTGAAGAATGATCAAAACATGCCCTTACATGTGAAATGGTAAGGCTATATAATATTAATTTACTTTTTAATAAACTTTGCTTTGGAACCCTTCCATAATGCGTGCCAGTGGTACCCACCCAATGAACTTTGGTTTATCCCAACCTGGTGCGGTCGATAACTTTTCTACTTCAAGGAAATGATCAATCCTTACCTTATCCCAAGCATGAATGATCTCGCCATTGCCAACAGATAATCCTACATGACCCCAATTTTTTCGCTCATCTTTAATTACACCAAAGCAATCGTAAAAAACAAAGGTTCCTTTCGGAGGTATTCCTGTTTGCATACTTGCTTCATATAAAACTGCAGATTCTTTTGCCGTATCTCCACCAAAAATTTCAATGTTATTACTTCTTTCTAAAGCATCCTCTACAAAAGCTAAACAAATGAAACAATATTCTTCAGAGTTCAAATGACTTTTAGCCCAATCAATTGCATTATTAATATACTCTTCATAATTTTTCTCCATTTAATTACTCCTTTAACATGTCGTTAAGGTACTATATTCAACAAAAGTGGCTTTATAACCTTCCAAATATTACAAAATATTTTGTGGTATACCTAGAAAGGGCAATGACGAATAAATAAATTACAGGAATATTACCAAAAATGAAACTCCTGGATTTTTATCCTCGTATATACTAAAAATACTTTTTCTGGAGGTACATATGTTTAAATTAAGAGGCTCCTTCCTGCTAAGTCTATTGTTATTAACCGCTTGTACAGAGGAAACGATTTCTAAGGAACCAATTCAAGAAGAGAAAGATGATAATATTGTAGTGACAAACGATGGAAAAATAACCTTTGAGATTAAGAATAAGGTTGGTGTTCCACAGGAAAAAGTAGAGGCTATAAAGGATGAAATTGTGACGGCATATGACCATATAAAGGATTCCATTCATACTTCCTACACGCCATCCGAGCACATAAGCGTATGGCTTAAGGAAGACGGTCAATCATGGGGTTTAGCATCGAAAATCGAATTAGCTGGTGTGAAAGAAGATCTATACCCACTTGTCCATGAAATGACCCATTCTTTACTTGGCTATGGCAACAATTTTGACACAGATAACGGCTATTTTACGCAAGAGGGTTTTGCAAGTTATATGGAGTATCAATATGGAAAAAATAAATTATATTTTGATAAATACATGAAGCAATATATGGAGTCAGATAAGTTAATACCCATTAGTAGGTTAATTGATCCAAATCAAGATGATGTTTATTTTCGCCCTAAACTTTCAAATGTAAAAGAGAATCAAGTCCTTATGGAGGTGAGCTATACGCATGCGGCTTCATTTGTTATCTATTTAATTGATACATACGGACTCGAAAAGTTTGAACAGATCTACGACAAGAAAGAACTAGCAAAAAAATTAGAGGAAGTTTACGGAAAGAATAGTAGTGAGTTAGAAAAGGACTGGTTAGCATTTATTCAAAATCAACAAGGATTCACATATGAGGAAAAATTAAAATGGGGATTTTATGATATGAATACAATTCTTCTTCAAATAGATCCAACATATTTTGCGAAGGACTAATATTTTTCTATAGCATTCAAGTAAACCCAAGTGCTCTTTATTTTGAGGACCTGGGTTTACTTTTGTATGAATTCGGATGAAATTGTTTATGTACGAAATGAACGCCAAGTAAAATGCACAGACCACCAATGATCAGTAACTATATATTTTTTGGAGAAATAGCGAATCGTCAACAGTAATAACAATTAACATAGTCCCAATCATTATCAAAACGATTCCAAGTAATCCTTGTATTACTCTCATGATGTAGATAAACAAATGGGGATCAACTCCATTGACCATGCTGTAGATTATACAAAGTAAATCCTCCATTCAATTATCGCATGCATGTTTGAATAGGAAAAGGGTCACTAGGCTGGTAAAGTGACCCTTATGAATTGGCTAGCATAACCTAACACGACTATTGATCGTGTAAAAGGGGATTTTAGGTGCTATTAGGGATGAATTAATACATGAAAGAAGCGCCGACAATAATTAAAAGAATGAATAATACTACGATTAAAACGAATGTTGAGCCGTAATATCCGCCGCCAGAGTCGCCGCCATAATAGCAGCTGTTGTTATTGTAGTTACCTACATTTCCACCGTATCCCATTGAAAATCCCTCCTTTCTACAACCTATCATATGTAAGGTTGCTGAAAGGAGAAATGTTATTAGACCCGATGCTTATTAAAAAATTTTAGTGATGAAGCAATTTTAGAAATAAATTGATGTGATTTATTTTACTTAATTTTTTATTTTTTACATAATTAGAGTGGTGTGTCGTTAAAGAATGAAAAAGAAAGCGGGAGGAAAATGCTGCGTGACAAGCTAAAACAAAGAATAAGTAATGAACCAACAGAATGTATTTCTTATTTAAAAGAATTGGTGAAGTCAAACCGAGTTTATGATGGGGAAGCATTGGAAATCTTCATATACGTTATTAAAAATGGGCCAGAACAATTAACAAACATCCAATGGGATATTCTTTTAGATAAGGGCTTACTACCTGATTTTTATGTAGAATGCGATCGCTGTGAAGACACGATTCAGTGGTCAGATATGTATCAGGCGATTTTTATTAAGAAAGATCACTGTTGTCCTTTTTGCAGTTATTTAGTCCATAAAAAGGATGTGAGGTTATTAGACTAAGAGGGGAGATCCACTAATGAAAGGATTATTGGCAATAGGTGAAGGAATATTCTTTTTTTATGTGCTGATTTGTCTATTAGTGTTAAACATGATCCATTTTGGCAATATTTTATTTGTCGATATGCCATACGAAGAACCAATGACTGTAACTTCATCTTCACCTACAGCTTTCCTGTTCTTGTTTGGACTAGGTGGTGTTTGTTTCTTGTACATAAGGTATTTCTTGGGACGAAGCGGATATAGACGATTGAAGATTGTCTTGTGGGGGTCACTATTGGCTTTCAATACTTTTGGAAGTGGCTTTAGCCTCTTAATGAGCTATGGATTAATGCTCAATGACCGTGAAGCAATCTACCTCATATTGGCAACAATAATGAGTTTGGTGCTCACTATACAGGCTATTATGAAATATTATGAATGGAAGTAAAAGAACAATTATAGGTTTAAGGAGCCTTACGAAGCAAAAAGCAATTTTTTATTTAATATGCCTAAGTCCTTCTACAATCCAATAGGAGAAATATGTTAAAATAAACAAAACACAAGTTTGGAGGGATGAGGTTGGTAGAAAAAAAGCGAAGGGTTTGTGAAAAGGGACATACGTTTTTTAAAAGCACGGATTGTCCAAGCTGCCCTACTTGTGATAAAGAAAATAAACCAAGTAGCGGCTTCCTTTCAAAACTTAGTTCACCTGCAAGAAATGCTTTAGTTCACGAAGGCATTGACACGTTACAAAAACTATCGCTCTATACAGAAAAAGAAATACTAAACATCCATGGTATTGGACCAGCCTCATTACCGATATTAAGATCTTCATTAGAGGAAGAAGGACTATCATTTAAATAAGTTAGGGGAGACAACGATGACCAATAAGGAATTGACACATGAACAACAAGAGGAACTCATCAAAACATTAAAAGCTCGTTTTGAGAAAAATATTGAACGCCATGAAGGCATTGATTGGGCAAGTGTACAAGCTAAACTTGACGCAAATCTAGAAAAATTGTGGTCACTTCATGAAATGGAAGCAACTGGTGGTGAACCAGATGTTGTTGGCTATGATGCAAAGACAGACGAATATATTTTCTATGATTGTTCAGCAGAAAGTCCTAAAGGTCGAAGAAGTGTATGCTACGACAGAGAAGCATGGGAAGCGAGAAAAAATCACAAACCAGAAAATACTGCAATGGACATGGCGAAGGACATGGGCATTGAACTGTTAACGGAAGAGCAATATCGCGAGTTACAACAGCTTGGGAAATTCGATTTGAAAACATCAAGCTGGGTACAAACACCAGAAAACATCAGAAAACTCGGTGGTGCCATTTTCTGTGACCGCCGCTATGACACGATTTTCATGTATCATAATGGAGCAGAATCCTACTATGCCGCAAGAGGTTTCCGTGGCTCCTTAAGAGTTTGACGTTCATAGTAAGGTAGGGAAACCTAATTTGTGAGGGTTTCCCTTTTGTTATTAAGTAACAAATTCTATAATTGAACCCTATTATTTTTAGATTGGATGATATAGTTGTTATTTGATTCACACTTGTAGTGTCCTATATAAAATTCGTTCAAGTTTAGTAAATCCTCGAAGTCTTTTGGAATAAGACAGTTCCAGTTTATATTGGGTATTTTCAGTGGAAAATTATCCTCATTAGGATTAGGCGTATGAATATAAATTGAATCCAAGCCAGCATCTTCATCAACTAACTCAATCCATGATTGATATGGTTTCTCAAGTGTTCCGAGCTTATCTAACAAACTTTGATATAAGGCAATTTGTGCTTTAATATGTTCTCTTCGAACCTTCACACTTTGATTCCCAAGCCCAAATAAATCAAGATGGATGTGCCACAAATCAAACCATCCTTCTTTGCCAAAGTCTATATCATATTGCTCTGCTGATGTTTCTCGCCATAAGTGACGGAAATAACGCTTTTTCCCTCGAAACTTTTTCAATATCATTTGCCTCCATCTTTAAAAGTTCTTTACGAATGCCCTGTGCTTACTTTTTAAAAAAGCCGATCTCCAATTGAAAATCGGCATTTGCTAACAGTTCACCACTTCCTAATATCAACTATTCGGAATTTTCTCTTTATACTTTAAAGACAGAAGGTGTAGAGAATAGTTTGCAATTACTTCGGTATTAATTAACTCATTCAAGATGGTTTCAATTGCATGAATATGTTCATTAATAAGATTGATTTCTTTTATATACGTTGAATCAATCGCTACTTCTTTTAACGTCTTGAACACCACTTTTTGCTCATCAAATACATAAACCAATTCGAATTTGGAGTTGACTATTAAGGTGGTTATTTCAGGGAAAATGACTCGATCTTTTAAAATAGTAATAATACACTCTACTGATTTAACTCCTTCAATTAGTTGTAATGCTGAAAAAATCTCACATAATTGCTCTTCAAAATCGATGTTCATCAAAATCCCCCATTAATCAAAAATCCTTTTGATAATATCATTTTTTCAGAAAAATTTTAATCGTTAATATTTTCCTTTAACTATTGTGGGAGTAGGAGTAGAATAACGTTTTGAGAATCGTTCTTAATTATTTAAATAAAATAAAACCTGTCAGAAAATATAGTAACAAATAAAGGTAATTTAAATTATTTCCGTTTATGTTTTTTGTGTATGTTAAGAAAAGAGGGGGTGGAAAGTTATGCTAAAAATATTACAAATTGTTTTTTCCATCATCGGCATTTCTCTCGCAGCTTACGGACTCATCGCACGAGATTTCCAACTGAATTGTCTAATGTTCTTTTTCCTAGGCTTATACATGTTAACTTCAGGCATACAAGAATTCCAGAGAGGGAAAAAGGTTTATGGATGCTTCCTCACCGGGGTGTTTTTATTTTCAATGTATGCGTCTATTCAAAGCTTTTTATGGATGTAGTTACTATTTGAGTCCGATGGAAAGGGGCAGGTTGAGTGATTGAAATAATTTATGATTTAAGTGTACTTGAAGGTTCGTGTTATATAGAGATTTTACCTGATATATACATAGGCGAATGCTGGAATACTTCTTCTATTTTCTTTACCGAAGACAACTTTGGCTACATATTGCCTGCAATTGAGAAGTGCTACAAGAAGTTTGATTACTTTGCTTTCAATGAAATAGAGATTGAGATTTGGGGCCAAATTAATAAGGAACTGGATAAAATGAAACAGGTCCTACAAAGTAATCCCACCCCTCAATCATTAAAAGATACAATCGGCTTTCTATATGTCTATTCTGAGAAAGAGTTTAGAGATAACTATGATATCAATATCAAACAACTTATCTCGATGATGACAGAATTTCAAACGTGGATCGAGGAAAAAAGTTCAACAACGAAGTTCATTTCTGTATTAGGGATATGATAGATTTCAAGTGCTTTTTAGCCAAAAAGCATGTTTTTGTACATTCACACAAAACCTTGCTATAATAGCTTTGCGAATACATAGGAAAGAGGGTAAAAGCATGAACGCTTATGATGAATATATGAAGCAGGTAGTAAAGCCGATGCGTGAGGAGCTTGTGGAGTCTGGATTTACGGAGCTAACGACTGCTGATGCGGTGAATGAATTTATGGCAGAGACGAAGGGGACTTCGTTAGTGGTGATTAACTCAGTATGCGGTTGTGCAGCAGGACTTGCTCGTCCGGCAGCGCGTGAGGCCATTGCAGCGGTGAAGCCAGACAATTTAGTGACGGTGTTTGCAGGGCAAGACCCAGAAGCAACTGCGGCAATGCGTGCTTATTTTGAAGATGTGCCACCAAGCTCACCTTCTATGGCGATTTTAAAGGATGGGCAATTGGCTTACTTTATTCCACGTGAACAAATTGAAGGCTTCCCTGTGGAGCAAATTGTTTCTCATTTAACTGGCGTGTTAGAGCAAACATGCGAGAACTAAAAACGATAGTGACGACAGCGGGCAGACCAGACGAGGTATCGATGGCGCTCGCTGCTTTTGCATGTCAAGAATTAGGCGCTACATTTGAGCCAAGAAAGAAGCGATCTATTCACAAGATGTCACAGGCATTGCAGGCCCATGTGATGGTGGCGGGGAAAAATCGTTATGACTATTATGCCTATGGGGCACAGGAGCCATTTTTCTTTCATCCCAATTCTGCGGCCTTTCGTTTAAAGCGCGTTGCACGTGGTGAGACAGAGCCTTTTTTGGAAGCGGCACAGCTCCAACAGGGTGATTCGGTGTTGGATTGTACGCTAGGGCTAGCGGCGGATGCCATGCTAGCAGCTTATACAGTGGGGGAAGCAGGTCGTGTAGTGGGACTAGAGGCGAATCCAAATGTAGCGTTTATTGTTAGACAAGGGATGCAAGCCTATGATACGGCTGAGTTACCATTAACTGCCTGCATGCGACAAATTGAGGTCATTCAGTCAGAGGCTATTCATTATTTAAAAACCTTACCAGACAATGCGTTTGACGTAGTCTATATGGACCCGATGTTTGAAGAGGTTATTGAAGAGGCTAATAATTTCCAAGCACTACGGCAAGCAGGAGAACATGTCACATTAACAGATGAATGGGTCCATGAAGCCAAGCGTGTGGCGAAAAAGCGTGTCGTGTTAAAGGCGCATTTTCGTTCGGAATGGTTTGCGATCTATGGTTTTCAGCAATATGAACGGATCACCGCTAAATTTCATTATGGTGTTTTAAACGTATAGAGGCTTGTTGTTGAGACAGGCCTCTATTTATTATATCGTTAGAGAAAAGAGGCTGGAATAATATGGCTAAAAATGAAATAAGAACCCCATTTGAATTAGATTTGCTGGCAAAAGCACAGGCTTTGAAAGGCACGAAACCTCCAAGTCCCTGGATACATGAAACCATCGTCCTAGCGAATGGTGTCCTGGCTTGTGGGTGGGATCCTGATGAAAACATCGTACTCATTAGTGGATCAGGCTATAGTGTCACAGAGCCTATAACAGGTCGTCGCCTTACTAGAGAACGAGATGCAGATCGTACAGACGACAGCATAAGTGATGACCGTTTAACGTTTCAGCTGCCAATATCTAAGCAACCGATTCCTATTTTTGGCTTTGAAGCAGGAGATGGGATCCATATGACAACAGATGGCTGGCATGTGGAGGTCATTTATCCTTGGTGGCCACGTGCTACGGTAGTGCTTGATCATCTTTATACGACACATTATGAATATTTAAAAAATGCAACAGCTATTGATGTACAGCGATTGGATGGTGTAATTAAATGTGGCTTCTCTCCATCCGGCAAACATTTACTAATCATGGGCTCAGGCGGTGCCTTGATTTATTCAAGAAAGGAATGAGACCATGAATTATGAAAACGAAGGCTATGTATCCATTTGGGCAGGTAATTTTACTAATGAAGAACAGCTAGCTACCTATCTTAATACAGTTTATCAAGGTGAAGAGGAAACGGACGAATCATTTTCACAAAAGCTTAAGCAGCTTTTTTTAGCAAAAAATGAGCACCGTCCCTGTGAAGAGGCTTTTAAGGCGCTATATGATGAGTTCTATAATCAATTTGAATATGATTTTGGTTTAACATTCGATGAGGATTTCTGTGAGGCATTATTTGATGAGGTTTCTTCTAATCAACTAGGGCAACTTATACGTGATGAATTCTCCTATGCTCAGCAGTTTAAACATCAATTAATAGAAAAAATAGGGAAGGAGTTACCCAATGCCTATAATACAGTGGTTTTATTATATGATGTGAAGTATGAAGGACAGATTCAACATATGCATTATGAAGCATTTCACTTGGATTTTATTGGTTCTATCAAAATGCGGGAAATTTAATATTACCATTAAAAGTTTTTCGTCAATTACGTATTTACTTTTATGAAATTAGATGTTATAATAATACACGTGCTATTTTAGGTGGCATATTTCCGTAATCTGGCATTCTGCTTTTTGTTTTTGTAGATACTTATTCACACTGGCGCATGCTTTGGGGCTGCAAGGACGCAAAAGATGGTAGGGTTTGCGTTGCTTAAGTTAGAAAGCTCACAGTGGAATTTTACCGCGGTAATGAAACGAATACTGTTTCAAGATAATATTCCCCAGATGATTGGGTTGAGACTTTTACAATTTACGAAAATGTTACCTATAAATACTAAAGGGGTGGTTTCGCACAAGCGAGGCTGCCCCTTGTCTAATTGTATAGCCTGTCGTGCTTTTTAACGACAGGCTATTTTTTTATACATACTATATTGGTATACATTACCGTTTACTCCATTCAGAAAATAAGTAATAATAAAAGTATGAATTTTAGTAAAAATCTAAATTCCGAATAAGAAATCTGAAAAATCAAAAATGTGAGGGATGTCTATGGAAAATATCAATACTCTTTCAACAAATGTAGCAGCTCAATTAATAAATTTAGCTGAATCACGGCAAGAAAATTTGCAGAAGCTCGTTTCACTTTATTGTCAAGAACGGCTACTATATCGCCTAGCTGGATCATCCTATGACGATCAATTTTATCTAGATGGAGATACATTATTATTTGCATTAACAGATGGGCTGGTAAAGCATTCAAACGTACTTACACTAACAGCTAGAAAAAGCATCCATCAGCATGACATTGTCAATCAGGCATTGAAGGAAATTTGTTTGATGACAGTTGAGGATGGGATTGAATGGTTTGCAGAAAAGATAGAGTCTATATTAACGGATAATAGTATTCACATAACAATACCAGTAGCATTGGCTCAGATGACCACATACATAGAAGTAAAAATTACCTTTAATGAAAGCGCGCGAGTGATGCCGAAAACAATTATTTTCCCAAGCTTGCTAGATTGTAAGGCTGCGGTACTTTATACATATCCAACGGAGTTTGTGCTTGCACAAAAATTTATAGAAATATATCAATATCCAGCGTTAGAGAAGACTGCAAAGGCCATAGAAGATGTTCTTTCACTGATCCAAACGCAAAACATTGAAGGGCGTGCTTTACAGGAGTATATTGAGGAATTATTTGATCGTCATCACTTTACCATCGAATTAAATCCTACGCTTGAAATATCAGGCGTTCTGAAACACTTTTTTAATCCTGTATATGAAGTCATTTTAGATGAGGATGAATTTTTTAAAGAGTGGCAGTTTGACAATCAGGCTTGGCAATAACGATAGACAACCCCGTGAACCTCATATTGTTCACGGGGTTTTACATATTTTTGTCTCTTTTTTTATTTAAATGATCTGTTGCACGAATAAATGAAGTTGAATCGTATTATGACATGAAGGAGGTTAAGTGAAAAATATGATAACGTTTGCTGGCTTGTGTGTTCAAGAAATTGTTCAAACCTATAGTGACATGCTTATACGAATTGCTGTGCAACAGACAAAAAGTATGTCTGAGGCGGAGGATATTGTACAAGAGGTTTATATGACACTGATGAAACAGAAAAAGCCTTTCGCTAATGAATCGCATTTAAAGGCTTGGCTTATAAAAGTGACATTCAATAAATGCAAGGATTATTTTAAATCTTCTCGTGTGAAGAAAACGGTTCCAATTACCGAAGACATGTCCTTTATCGCAAAAGAGGAGCAAATCGTTCTTGCTGAAATTTTTGAGCTTCATCCTAAAGAGAGAGCCATTGTTTATTTACATTATTATGAAGGCTACACAACTGCAGAAATTGCCAATTTATTAGAGATAAATGTCAACACAGTAGGCTCCAAGCTACGAAGGGCACGAATGAAGCTGAAAACGATATTAGAAGAGGGGAGTAAAGTATGATGAATGCTTATAAGAATGTGATGAAGCAGATTCATGCTTCGGAGGAATTTAAGGATAAGATGCAGAAAGAGATGTTGGCATATGAAAAGAAAGAAAAGAGGGCCTTTATGAAAAAAGTAAGAATAAGTGTGGCAAGTTTAGTTGCCTGTGCAGTGATTGCAGTAGTTGCTATGGTTCATACAAACAATGATACAACAATTGATTTAACGGAAAGAATTGTAGCGGATCATTCTGCACCTGCAGCAAAAGCATTAGTAAATATCGAAGGAATCATTACAGCAGTTGGAGAGGATGGGCTGAGCTTTACACTAGATAATGGAATGGAAGTCGTCGTGACAGATGAAACTAGAATTGGAATCGATGGTCCAACAGCACCACCTAAGGAAGAACAATTATTTGAGCCTACCTTTAGAGTAGGTAATTTAATAAGTGGCTTTACAGAAAATACTTCCTCACAACCAGTTCAGGCAGCTGTCATTTATACAAATTGGAATTTTGAACAACCGATACGATGAAGAATCCCTTTAGAGGGATTCTTTTTATTATGTATAGGGATAGGCTATACCATGAGTACCTTACCAATAAATCCTTTATATACTAAAAATATGAATTAATATAAAGAAAATATTATGTTTATACAAAAAAAGTATTGTCTAATGAGAATGATGTCTTTATAATTTACCTAATAGTCTTATATTTCCGAATTGCGAAAAATAATACGCATTATGGAAAAATAGAATAGGGGGATGGGCTATGAAAAGAAAGTTAATGGTGGTACTCACAATTGCGGCAGCCTTCACACTCGTTTTAGCGGGCTGTGGTGCAAAAGAAAATTCATCGTCAGGAGATGGAGAAGGTAAAAAAGTGTATAAGGTAGGAACAGAAGCTACATTTGCTCCTATTGTCTCACTCGACGATAAAGGAAATATTGTAGGAATTGATGTGGATGTTCTACAAGCTATCGCGGATGAAATGGATTTTGACGTGAAGTGGGAAAGTATTGGTTGGGAGCCAGTATTCCAAACAATTAAAAATGGTGAGACGGATATCGGTGGTGCAGGAATTACCATTACGGACGAGCGTAAAGAAACATTTGATTTTACAGAGCCGTATTATGAATCTCAATTATTAATCGTCGTGAAAGAAGATTCAAAAATTAAATCGTTGGATGAATTAAAAGATAAAAAGATTTCCGTCCAAATTAATGCTACTGGTCATATGGCTGCTAAAAAATTACAGGGTGAATCAAGTCCAAATATTTTTGCATTTGAAAATCAACCAATCGCTATACAGGAGATGCTGAATGGCAACGTAGATGCAGCAATTGGTGATAATTCAGTCGTTTACGAATATATCAAAGCACATCCAAATGACAAGCTAAAAGTAATTAAAGATGATTCCTTTGAAAAAGAATATTATGGCTTTATGGTTCAAAAGGGGAATAAAGAGCTTTTAGATAAATTAAACGAAGGCCTTAAAAAGATTAAAGAAAACGGGAAGCTGAAGGAAATTACGGGTTCAGATTTTTAATAGTAAAGGCTAGCATAAACAAACCGTAGAAGCTCACGATAGGTGATTGTCTACGGTTTATTTTGATATAAAACCAAAAAAAGATTGGAGCCACTGTATTAGCTCCAATCATTCTTACTCAAACATTCCTGTACACATGCCGCTTTTCACCATAGTATGAACTTAAAAATAATAGCAAAGCCTTGAACGCGTCATGTTACATTTGAATGATGCAAATTGACTAAATTAGTCCGTAAAGCATAAAGATGATAAATAACCTAACATTAATAAAAGTCCAATACCCATTACGATGTCCATGCTTTGTACCTCCTTTAAAAAAACGACACATTATTCATAAATATTGTACAATGAATTATAGAAATATGAAACCTTTTAATGGCCAGAACGTATATAATAATAGGAGAATTACCAATTTGTACATAAAGCGTAGGTGATAAAATGAAAACGTGGGTTAAAAAAAGTATAGTCATCATGGTTGCGTTTTTAACATTTGGTTTAATCACGCCTACCCATGAGATTTGGGATGCACTCGATCAAAATCCTTCGAACCGTGCATCCATTGGCCCTGCTGCTGGGACAAGCACAGCCCTAGCTGCTGAACGTGAGGATAGCAGTGACGAGCAGCTACAGATACAAGAGGAAGAGATTGACTATAATGCCTTACTCATGGATGCAGCTAGAGAGCAATCGTACATAAAGTTTGGCACAAAAATTGGTCCAAAAATTAGTCATGAATTCGACAACATCATCTTCCCAAAAATGGAGGAAGCCATTGCGATGACAGTTGCTACTTTGGACGAGCAATCCCTAGCTTCATTAACTATCTCTGAAAAGCCAAGTGGTCATTATGGTGAGAAAATTTTCAATGTTATCAATAATGAAACTGGAACAGATCTAATTCGCTTCCATGTGCGTACAGAAAAAAGACCACAGGAAGGGTACTATTACAACTTCCATTACCACAGTGCAGAGGACAACTTCATGGCACACTACAACCTGGGCGATATCTATTGGGAAAAAAACACGCCACCTAAGTGGTTGTCATAAAAGACTTGAAACACTCGTTTACATGGCGAGTGTTTTTTTGTGCGAAAACGCTTATAGCAGGTTTTATTCGGAGCACCGAGGGCAGAGGTGACGATTAAATAGTAAGGAAAGTAGATAGTAGATTCATATTATTCATTGGGGAGGTTCATGAAATCGTTAAATTTGATATTACACAACACCAAAAGAAACGTTTATTACGCTTTGGAATCAAGGTTTAATACAAGTAAGGTAAGCTGGCTTTGATTGTGCTGGATCTTGAATGGCTGAACAAATAAAGCCAAGAGCTGGAGGAGTATTAGGTAGAGGAAAGTGGTTGGTTGAAAAGATATTGTTCAGAAAGGATGAATGAAATGGACTGGACTGTGAACAAAGGAAATTGTATTAGCAAATGCTATTGGAAAGAAATTAGATACAGGTGGTTATGCAGTAGACTTTCTCGTTAGTTGAACTTTAAGTAAAGATAGGGGAAGGTAAATCCTTCTCCCTAATCTAAGAAACATCTTCTCTGGACGGATATCATAGTTTATACAATAAATAAGAATTTTATGTAGCGAATCTTATTATACTCTGTCACCCAGAAGCAGTGGACATCTATTTCAATATTCCTTTCCAGAATACTTTCCAAGTAGATGTTAGTCTTCTTTCATATTCTTCAAATGAATAATTCATGAGATAGAACAACATTCCATCTAGGAGACAAATAAAAGATGTTGCAATGTTTTCTTTTTCGATAAACTGATGATCGTCTGATTTAACATCTAAAATCATATAAAGTAATTTTCTAATTTTATTTTCAACCATACTGTTTTTTTGAGTGATAATTTCTTTAAATCTTTCTGGTGGAAAAACCCCATACCGTTTAAGAAAAACCCCTCTGTCA
Source organism: Lysinibacillus irui (assembly GCF_028877475.1). Lineage (NCBI taxonomy): Bacteria > Bacillati > Bacillota > Bacilli > Caryophanales > Bacillaceae > Lysinibacillus > Lysinibacillus irui. The sequence continues at coordinate 1,998,399 of NZ_CP113527.1, forward strand.
TTCATATAGTAGTATTCATTTAATTCTCCTAACAACTTATATAACTGATCTTTAATGGAAAGTGAACCTATAGTAGATGCTTGATCATCAATAAATTTTACATAGTCATCAATCACAAATTCTACTATTTTTTCAAAGAGTTCATCTTTACTTGAAAAATAAGCATAAATGGAAGGTGTCTTAATGTTGACTTTAGATGCGATATCTTTAAGAGAAGTTTCCTCATAACCTTTTGAGGAAAATAATCTTAATCCATGTTCTAGAATGTTTTGTTTCGTTTCTTCTCCTTTTTTCATTTCCTCACCTCATTTAGAAGTATATACAAATTAGGACACAAGCTTAAGGCCTACGATACTAATTATAATACCACCAACCAACATTAATTTTTTTATACTTTTCGGCTCATTAAAGATTAACATACCAAGTAACACACTACCGGCTGCCCCAATACCTGTCCACAGCCCATAGCCAATACTAATAGGAATTTCTTTTAATGATAGTGAAAGAAAGAAAAAGCTCAATCCCATGCACATGATCAACAATATTGTCGGTTTAAGTTTTGTAAATCCTTCAGTTAATTTAAGGCTAATAATGCCTCCAACTTCAAATATGCCTGCCATTACTATAAAAAGCCATCCCATATTTTAATCATCACTTTCTGTTTCTGTTTCATTGGATACTATTTTCAAACCGATAATGCAGCTGATTAATATTAATACTAAAACAACTTTTGTAAAGCTCACTGGATCACCTAACAAAGTCATACCTACTATAGCTGTTCCAAAGGCCCCTAGTCCTGTAAAGACCGCATAGGCAGTTGATACAGGAAGAACCACTAATGTTTTCGAAAAACACCAAAAACTTAACACCAGTAACAACAATGTAGGAATTAGAACACTTATATTCGTAAAGCCATCAGAGTACTTTAATCCAAGTGCCCAGCCGACTTCAAAGATACCTCCAAGAATCAGATAAAACCAAGCCATTAAAATCTCTCCTTCTTCAAAATTAATTTAGTTACATTAAATTAACTAACATTCGTTAGATTTTTTGTGGGAAAAATATGACTTTAACACCTTCATTAAAGTCCTTCCTTCAAATAGCGCAATTATTACCTAACGTTAGTTAGATTTTATAATAAGAAACTTAAAGATACAACCCCTATATTTTAGGATCTGGCCGGTATGCTGAAATCATACCTTCATATCTTCATTAAGAGGAAAAGATACTTTCGTAAATCGCTAACAAATAGTAACTATATAGAAAGAGACATATGTGGTTAAAACCTAGAATGTGCTACAAAGTTCATTACTTAGAAAAAACTGCATCAGGTACTTTAAGAATTTGTATCATATATAGGTTCCGATTTTGATAAGGTTTCAGAAGTAAGTGAGTACCTGGACTTTTTTATGTTATTCAAATGCACATGTTAACAAACACATAAAAATATTAGTATTGTGCTCAAATTGAACGAAATAAAGAAATTTATAGAAAAAAAGAATTAAAAAAGGTATAATCAATTCAATTTAGAAAATTGGTTCATAAGTAATGGAGGTTAAATGTTTGAGCACTACTTTTATAGCAACTACACAAGTTTTGAATGAAAAAGCAGTTATATCTGCACTTGAATTAAATTTAGCAATGATAGAGTTTAATTTACAAGGCGAAATAATTTGGGTTAATAAAAACTTTTCTAGCACTTTAGGATATGAAGTGAATGAAATGAAAGATATGGAACATAAACAATTATGTACGCAAGAATTTAGAAACAGTAAAGAATACGTTTTATTATGGGATAACCTTCGCAGAGGAATCAAGTTCCAGCAAAAAATGCAGAGAGTCGGTAAAAGGGGGAATTTATTATGGCTTGAAGCTACCTATATACCAATTCTAAATGACAAGGGAAATGTAGGTCATGTTTTGAAGATTGCCACAGATATTACAGAACGTGAAAATAAAACAAGGGATGTTATAGCTCAATTAAATGATATATCTACAGAATTAGGAAATTTGGTTGTTTCTAAATCTAATGAAAACATTCAAGCACTTAATTCTCTAAAAGAAGAAACTAAATTAATAAGTGAAGTATCTAAAAAGATAAGGTATATCGCTTCTCAAACAAATTTATTAGCATTAAATGCAGCCATTGAAGCAGCACGTGCTGGGGAGCATGGGAAAGGATTTGCAGTGGTTGCCGATGAGGTCCGTAAATTAGCCAATAATTCAGATGAGGCTATCAAAGATGTTAGCTCTTATGTAGGGCACATTACTGATGAAGTAACAAAGGTTAGTGATATCACGGAAAACTTACAAAAGTTAGTTGAAAGCACTCAACTAAGGATTAATAAAATTATGAATGAATTTTAAAAAGTCTAGAAGTAGTAAACAAATACCAAGGCTAAAATACTTGGTATTTGTTATTTTCTTAATTTTTATCTTCCCTATATTCAAGCGCAAGATGTTTTTTTTGTAAATTAATGTACAACTTAACTACTGATAATTTTGGTCCAAATGCTTAAATTTATTGATTAACCATTTCATTACAATAGCTATGACAAAATAGGCTATAAATGAATAGGTGTATTTCCAATGATAGGGTTCATATATTTGTAACCACACCAATAATGGTTCCAATAAAAAAGAGAATACAAAGGCATTTACCATCGCTGCAATTGTAAAAGCTTTCCACGTTTTAAAATACTGGTAAAACAACATATAAATTATAGGCATTTGTAGTCTGTGGATTTCGATAGGTAAATGTAAAGGTGTTATTGTAATTGGATATTGCCATAATCCTAACCAAAAACCTGCTATGTCTGCCAATATTGCTATAGTTCCTACAAAAAATCCATATGTGATAATCTCCATTATTCTTTTTTTATCTAAAATAATGATCCATACGATTAATAAACATAAAGATGTAACTGAAAGAATCCACCAACTCAAGGTAAAAACGTTTTCACTTAACCAATACTCTGTTTTTATATTTCTAAATTGTTGTGTGAATTCTTGAACCTCTTGCCAAGTGGGGTGCATCACGATCCTCCTGATTCGGAATTAATCTCTCTTTACTGTTAAATAATTTGATGCCCATTTATGATGGATGTAGAACATAATAAATAAAATACAATCAGTGACATAGGAGAATCCTAAGTTCCACCATAAGCCATATTCAATAAAGCCTGTCGTCAAATAAAGCAGTTCAATTAAAATGACAAATATAGACCAATAAAATATATGTCGTGTAATAGATAAAAAATTTTCCTCTTTAGGTAATGACTGTAGAAAAAAATAGATAACCACAAAGTATATCCCAAAACCATTTAGAAGATTAATAAAAAATTGTTCGATCTTTGTTCCTGGATATTCCCATAAAGGGTAAACAAACATCATCAAATTCGCAATTAATGATAAAATAATACCAACGTAGCATGTGAACACATATAGTGGGAACTTCTTTTTATTAGAAAAAAATAAAAATGCAAGCCAACATATAAAAAAAGAGACTGTTCCAATCAGCACCGAATAAACACCTTCTATCACAATCTGTCTTGTGCTACTTCATAATAATATCTTTTGACAATATCTCAAATATATACTTATAGTGCTGAACTATGCCATAACATTTAGTCTTTAAACTGAAGTATGATTAATTCATTAAAATTTAAACTATAAAAAGTAATTTCAATGAACCCAAAATAGGGTGTTTTGTTCCCCGTTTAGATCTTTATCTTATGAGAGTTCCTTTTTTATCTAATTTAAGCCAAGTTATAATCAAAATATTTATTTTTTATTACAAAAAATACTAAATTATTTATAATATATAATTGAATGAAAAAACACGATTCGGTTGGTAGTCCGGATGCATCAAAATGACGATGTCAGTAGCCTTCCCCTCCTCGGGATGTCCATCATTCAAGTTTAAATTATGAGGGGGGACCTACTATGAAACTAACCATTTATTATGATGGCCAATTTTATATAGGGCTAATAGAAAACATTTCTGAAAACAAATACAAAGCATATAGGTATGTTTTCGGCAATGAACCTAAGGACCACGAAGTCTTAGATTTTGTAAATAAAAACTTGTTTGATTTTATCAATAATGATAAACATGGTGGAATACCGATCAAACAAGATACAGTAAAAAAAATCAATCCAAAAAGACTTCAAAGAAAAGTTGCTAAAGAACTTAAAAAACCTAGTATTTCAACTAAGGCTGAAGAAGCTCTTAAAGCAGAATTTGAACTCAGAAAAAAAGAAAAATCTGTTACCAGCAAACGACTGAAAGAAGAACGTAAAGAGTATATTAGGAATATCAAGGTTCAAAAGGCTAAAAATAAACATAAGGGTAGGTAACATCTTTTTTTACTGGCAACATTGGTTGTCAGTTTTTTAGATTATTATTAAACTTTCTCTTTCAAATTTTTCCTTGTGGTAATTTGTTTGTTGGATATTTATGTTAAAATTAATTTTAAAAGATTAACTCTTCACAAACTAAATATCGTAAAGCCATGAGGTATCAGAAACACAGTAACTATTAAGCTTAGTCTATTTGAAAAACAAGATGTAGCCTTTTAGCTTAGGAATGGAAGTGAGATATATGGATGAAAGAAATACAACAATGGAAACATACTTTCATACAAAGGATATTGCCAAACGAAACGCATTATTAAAGCAATTCGTATTTGACTTGCCTGAGAACGGAAAGGACTTTTTTCTAAAAGTGTATAAAAAAGAGCGATATTTGGATATGCGACTTACGGCCATTAGAGGATATGCTGCCTTTGCAAGCGAAGAAGAAGTTGCCATATTAATGAATAAGATGTTGGAAATCTTAAAAAAGCGTGCCGAAAGTACTCCATATAATTATCAGGAATATGAAATTTTACGATCATCTTTTCTGATGCCTTACTTGCTGGAAAACTATCCATATGACTGCTTCAAAAAATTTAATGAACAATTAAAAAAACAGTACGATGCCATGCCGGAAGTTTTCAAAGGAATTTTTACATGTGATGATAAAGGTGACCATATTCAACTAATTCCTCCCGCAATAGTGCGGAAAAAGATTGATGGTTTCCTTCGTGGAGAACAACAATAGTACTAATGGGTATCGTGCTGAAATGATTAAGCCATTTATTTTGAATGGCTTTTTATTTTTTACTTCATTCTCGCAGAGGCAACAATGAACAAATATCCTTTCTTAATAATCGTTTAGGGGAGAATTATGCAGATCGGAATACCAAGTCCAATGTGCCTTTTTCAGTGAGTAACACATTTAAAGAAAATCATTATTGGAGCAAAGAAATTGTGAGGATTTTCACTTAAACTAAAGGGGAATTTTACTGGAATAGTTTGCATGGTATATTGTGGTAATATAAGGTTGTAAAGGGGGAAATCTAAATGGTTAGAAATGCTCAAACAAATAGTAATTCGGTAATTTCTTTAACTCTTGGTATTCTTTCAATCTTAATACCATTTATCGGTTTGTTTTTGGGTTGTATAGGTGTTTTAGTGGCTAGAAAAGCGACAAAAGAAATTGTACAAAATAACCAAAGTGGTAGTGGATTAGCTATTTCCGGTTTAATTTGTAGCGTGGTGGGAATTTTCATTCAACTCTTTGCAGTACTTAGTATTCTCGTTTTCTATTCTGTAAGAAGTGTAGGATAGTATTTAAGGCTCTTATTAAACAAAAGAGTATGCTTAAAAGAAATTTTAAGTGGTAAGTTGTACTATAGTAAAATGTTATAGGTAATTTAAGCAGGTTATGAAGAAATTTTAAAAATTATATTGACAATATAATTTTTTGCTGTAAAATGAAAAACAATTCAAAAATATTTGTATAGAACAAAGGCAATGAAAAGAAATAGTATCAATTATTTTTACGAACAGAAAGTTACCGGTTGATGAGAGGTGCATGTAAAACGATTGAGAATTCATCTTGGAGCTGTGTACCGAAAAGATTATTCTTAGTAGGCTACGCCGGTGAGCACCCGTAATCATGTGCGAGAGTATCGTCAATTGACCGTACTTCTTAAGGTAAGTAATGTGAATTGCTTATAAATTAAAGGTGGTAACACGAGTTGAATCGTCCTTTTGGTTAATCCAAAAGGGCGTTTTTTTTATTCCTTTTTTGAGCAAGTATTTGAAAATCTAAACGTAATAGGAGTTAGTCATTATGAAAGACAATCATCAAGATTCACAGCTAAAGCGCGGATTAAGTACGCGGCACATACAATTAATTGCACTTGGCGGATCCATTGGGGTCGGTTTATTTTATGGCTCTAGTTCAACCATTCAAATGGCTGGGCCATCTATTTTACTAGCTTATTTAATTGGCGGATTAGTTATTTTCACAATTATGAGAGCATTAGGCGAAATGGCAGTAGAGGAACCTGTGTCAGGCTCATTCAGTACGTACGCGAATAAATATTTAGGACGCTTTGCAGGGTTCTTATCTGGTTGGACGTATTGGTTCATGTGGATAGTCGTTGGTATGGCAGAATTAACAGTAGTCGGTGTATATATTAACTACTGGTTCCCTGATATCCCACAATGGGTAACTGCCCTTGTAGTACTTGTTATTATGACGCTTGTAAACTTAGCAAATGTAAAAGCTTACGGAGAATTCGAATTCTGGTTTGCGATGATTAAAGTTGTGGCGATTATCGGTATGATCGTTCTAGGATTAGCTATTATTTTCTTTGGTGTTGGTAACCACGGTGAAGCAATTGGCTTCGACAATTTATGGGCACACGGTGGCTTCATGCCAAACGGATTCCATGGTATTTTAATGTCACTAGTATTAGTTATGTTCTCATTCGGTGGGGTTGAGTTAGTTGGTATTTCCGCAGGAGAAGCCAAAAATCCTAGGAAGTCAATTCCTTCAGCTATTAACAATATCGTTTGGCGTATTTTAATTTTCTATATTGGTGCATTAGGCGTTATGATGGTTATTTATCCTTGGAACGAAGTTGGTTCAGAAGGTAGCCCATTCGTTCAAATTTTCGATTACGTTGGTATCCCTGCTGCGGCTCACATTATTAACTTTGTTGTCATTACAGCAGCAATGTCCGCATTTAATAGTGGTTTATATGGTTCAGGACGTATGCTACACAACTTATCAGTACAAAAAAATGGTCCAAAATATTTTAAAACAGTAAGTAAAAACGGTAGTCCGCGAAGAGGGATATTATTTTCTTCAGCGATGTTATTAATTGCGGTTGTCTTAAACTATGTAGTACCTGAAAAAGTGTTCATCTATATTTCTGCTGTTGCGACTGTTGCAGTCATAACGAGCTGGATGATTATTTTATTAGCCCAATTGAAATTTAGAAAGTCAAAAACGAAAGAGGAAGTAGCGGAACTGAAATTCAAAATTCCGCTCTATCCACTTTCTACTTATCTTGCCATTGCATTCTTATTAATGGTCATTGTGTTAATGGCATTTATTCCGGATATGCGTGTTGCCCTATATGTCGCACCAGTTTGGTTTATCATCTTATTTGTTGGATACAAAGTAGTAAATGTTAAAAGGTAGTTACATTTCATTTAACTGATATTTCTTTAACAAAGACAGATGTAAAAAAGTCAATTTGGTTAACTCGTTTAGTTACACCTATATCAAGATTAATAATTTTTATACACTAGGAACTACCGTTAATAATGTTCCCAAATGTGTTGAAACCAGATTCCATATTCAATGGAATCTGGTTTTTTGTATTTTATTAGATATTTGTAATGCAATTATATATCTTGAAGCTGTATTGAAAACCATTTACATAGTCTGAAAGTTTTCTAAGGACGTTTAACTTATCTATTGATATTAATTTGGATGTATATTCAAATAATAATTTATTGAAAAAATGCGTAACAAACACTTGCCCTTACTATAGTTGTTCTTAAACATAATATAGAAGGAACACATTGAGAGGAGGTGATTTTATGGGGAATTGTAAATGCAAAGGATATAAATGTATGTGCCATTACAAGGAGAAAAGGTATGATGATTATGAAGGACATGGTCATTATACAGAGAATACTTTATTAGATATTCTTGTACAACTCCAAAAAATCGAGCAACAGCAAGAACAGCTACAAGCACAAGTGCAAGCTCAGGCCCAAATTCAAGCGCAACTGCAAGCTCAAATTCAGGCACAAGCTCAAGTTCAGGCTCAGCTTCAAGCACAAATTCAAGCTCAAGCACAAATTCAAGCCCAGCTACAAGCTCAAATTTCAGCGCAGCTACAAGCTCAAGTACAAGGGCAGGCTCAAACTGATACCGATACAATATCTAATGTTGGAAATCCAAAAGTATTCGTGATAAACGTCCCAGCTGCATAAATTTGATTTGACAAGTAAAAAATGGCCATCTATCGAAATTAATTAGATAGATGGCTTTTTGTTATATATCGTTATACATAATCACAATACTGATTGTGTCGCTTGTAACTTTTCTTGTTAACATGTCCTAAATTAGAATTGAATAATTGGTTTAGAATTTATTGATTAACAAAAGATTTGTTCTTAAAAAGTTACTTAAATGATTTTGTGAGGAACCAGAACAATGATAAAAGATCATGTGACTATGAAATGGATAGCGAAGATCTAACTTACGAATCCTTGCCAGATGCAATTTATACCACGTATGTGGAGTACTATTCAATGTGTTTCAGAAGGACAATTAAATCTGGATTGTATTAGCGGAAAAAAAAAGAGGGGCGGATTACCCCTCTTTTTTTAATCTAATTCAGTGTTGTAAAGTACCTTATCTCTTCATTAGCCGTATAAAATCCAACAGATTCGTATAAAGATAAAGCGGACTTATTTGTAGTTAATACCATGAGGGTAGCGGAATGTATCTGATGAGATTTTAGATAACCCAAAGCTTGTGTAAGCAAAAACTTAGCGATGCCGCGCTTCCTCCATGGTTCACGGACAAAAACATCCTCTATTACACCATAGTCATTCTCTCGCCATACCATTAGTCCGCCCACAAGGGTATCTTCTTGACGTATGATCATCGATGTCCATAGTTTGTTTTTCTTGTATTCAGTTAATCTATTAAGTCCTAGTGGAGTGTCAGGCCAAATTTCAGCTTCTACATCTAGGTAATCTCTTTCCTCGCGAGATGTCTCCATCTTCCAATTCGAAAATTGAAAGCCTTCTTGGAGAAATAATTCAGGAATAGGTTTATTCAAGTCACGATTCATGCGAAACAAACTGTTCAGATGACGGAATCCTTTTTGGATAAAAAATTGATTGTTTGCTGTTTCTGTTGAATCGTTACCAACACAAAGTATTGTTCCATATTCTTTAGGTAGGTTATCCTTTAATTGATTGGCTCTAAAGAAAAGATACTGATAGACTTTATCGAGTAAATCAAAGTCACTTTCTCTTTCGGGAATAGTTTTAAGATTAATGTATAGAGAGTGATTGTTTTCTTTTGAACGACCAGGGGGGACAACGTTAATTATGCTTACTTGCCCCTTAGCGACCATTTTTCCATTTTCAAATGCACAATAAACGTTACGCCAATTATCTTCATCACCGACCCACCAAAACGTTGCATTTTCTTTTGCAGTTACTAATTGATATAACTCGCCAAGTAAAGGCATATCTTCATGTTTGAAATGACGAATGGAAATCTCTGTTGATGATTCGCTCAAAATAATACCCCTTTCAAAAGTAGGGGGTTTCGCAGTTTAGAGGGCTAGCTATGCGTTTTCCCCTTTAAAAATTTGCCCTTTACTAATAATTTCTTAATCACATAAAACGCCTCCTTTAACTATTATTACCATTTAAAGTAACACACTTTAATACGTGTATCAACATCATTTCATCTCTATGTATATTTATTCCACTTGCATATAGTCGCAGTTCAAATCATTTACATCCACAGATATTTTTTGTGCAACAAAAATGCTTAGAGAGGTACTAAGACTAGAGGTAGTAGCAGTAACCTGTCATCACTTATATTATTTTATTCAACAATAGTGTCTGAATGATGTTGAGCCTTAAATATAGGACTGTTCAACAATTGAGTGCGTTACTTTGGTAAAGGCGATAAAGGGTTTCATTTTGGTAAATTTCTAGAAGCAATAAACTAAAAACCAGGCGCTCGAATGAGTACCTGGTTACGGTTAGGTTGAATACGCTTACTTCAAATGAAACTATTTTATCCTGCATCTTTGTTACCCTTTTAAAGGGTAATAAAATCATTGCGTTTATTCATCATCTTGCTTGATCTTCATAATAGGCTTCATTTGCAGCCTTATGATTATTGCCTTTTAAGTAAGCTAAAATCAAACTAGGTCGTTTAAGTAAAATCCAGTCCCCATAATGATCGAAACGCCTGCAAGAAGTGATCATACCATTCTTTATTGTTCCGTATTTTTTTCCATTTGTTTTTCCTAATTGTTTTAATCGTTTTGCAAAATCAGCATCTTCAGCCATAAGCATCTTCTCATTAAAACCTTTAATTGCTTGGAAATCCTTTCTATAGCACCAAAAAATCCCTACAGAAATAAAACCATATTTAAACAATAAGGGAACTATCAATAGCATGGTTGAAACAATGATTCCAAGCGACACTCTCTCGAAATTTCCGTTTACTCCTCCTCCAATGTATTGATTAGAAGCTAGATGCTTTTCAACTTCGGATAAAAAATGTTCAGTCATTCGAGTATCTGCATCGATTGTAATCAAGATTTCACCTTTTGCTAAAGCAGCTCCCGCATTTCTAATTTTGGATAAATTTTTATCTTCATTTACCAATGTTACACAATTGTATGACTTTGCAATTTCCTCTGTTCTATCTGTACAACGGTTAAGCACCACAATCACTTCAACTTGATTTTTATAAAGTTGTGCAGCTTTTGCAATTGAATCTAGGCATCCACCTATATACTTTTCTTCATTATGAGCGGGTATTATAACGGAAAATTTCACATCATTTTCATTAACAATAAATTGCTTGTTTTCGGACATAGCAAAATCCCTCTCCCTAGTTAAAATTGGTCCTTACAAATTTAGTATAACATTTACATAAATATCTTTTTGTGTAAAATTTATAACATTTTATTCGATTACTTCATCAAAGCAAAGATTGTGTTTGAATAAAGGTTTCGATCTTGAAAAAGTTCCGGATTCAATAACTAAAAACCAGACTATCGAATAGGGTCTAAATTTAATCATTTTATTCTTCACGTCATACTATTAAAATCAAAATATGATAAGAAAATTTGAAAATAAAGCAGCCTAACAATTAATAACGATAAGATACTATCCAATTTGAACTCTGGGAAACCTAAGTGGTTGATAAAACACCGAAAATTCTCGTAGACATTTTTTATGCGAAATCGTTGTTATATCAGCGTTTAGGTCTTTTAATGAATACGATAATTTCCCATACGAAGCCTTCTAAAGAAGAAATAATGATTAAACCAGAGCGAAGGATAATGAAGAAATCAGTCGCTTGTTGGTGGAATGTGGTACTGAACTTGTCATTTCTTGCGCTTACCCGGGAAATTTTTTTATTTCCTAACTGGAGCAACTAATAAAGAAAAATAGCTACCTGTTAAGGCAGCCATTCCTTATTCTGCTACATTGCCCATCGCTATAGAAATTCGATTCCAGCTATTAATTTGATTAATCAAGATAACTAGATCGACATACGCTTTTTCATCAAAATGCTTACGTACACGTTCATATAAAACATCAGGAACTCGTTTTTCTGGAATAAGTGTAATATGTTCCGTTAATTCTAATGCTACTTTTTCAGCTTCTGAATAAAATGTACATTCTCTCCAAGCACTAATACAGTATAAACGTTGTTCCGTTTCTCCCATCTTTTTAGCATCAGCAGTGTGCATGTTGATGCAATAGGCACAACCATTAATTTGAGAGGCTCTAATTTTAATGAGTTCACGAAGTTTTCTTTCGATAGCACTTTTCTTCGTGTATTTTTCCATTTCCATCATGATCTTCATAGCATCCGGTGCAATTTCATAGTAATTTATACGTTGTGTCATTGTGAATCCCTCCATTATTTATTAGCTAATTAGCTAATTCAATTGACTTTGTTAACTACCTATCTAAAACAACCTCTCTATATAGATTAATTTAATTAACTACTTCATGGTCCTATTTATTTTTTTATCAGTTTGTAGAAATTGTCTCATAGAAGTCTTTGAATCCACTTTGGGGTGTGCTTGAGCAAAGTAGTTACTACATAAAAATCCTCCCATATAATAAAGATTGAATTAATCGTCGATTAAATTAATCGTTGATTAACATTGTCTACAATATACGCTTTTAACTATCTTTTGTCAAACTGATTCATTTATGTATTTCTAAAATGTGTTACTATCATGGTAAGGATAATGTTTTAAGAAGGTGAAGTAATGAAATATAGTGTTATGGTTGAATATGCACTACATAGTCTTGTTTATTTAATCGATGTACCACCAAATGAAAGTATTGGCATAAAAGATTTATCTGAATTTCAAGGATTATCAGAGACCTATCTTTCAAAAGTTTTAGGGAAGTTGTCCAAGGAAGGGATTGTAAGTTCCGTATCTGGAGTAAAAGGGGGGTATCGACTCAATAAAAAACCACAAGATATTTCATTTTGGGATGTTGTGCGTGCCGTAGAAGGTGAAGATCCGATATTTCAATGTAAGAATATTAAAGCGAATTTTGCTTATCAAAAAACAAACGAACAGTGTGAATCCTGTATAGGTCAATCGAATTGCACGATTAATAGTGTAATGCTAGAAGCTGAAGAACAAATGCGTAATTATTTAAGAAGTAAAACAATAGCTTGGTTAGAAGAGGAACTACAACGGACATTACCGGGAAAGCAACTAGAAGAAGCAAAAAACTTCTTTAAAAAAGGGAATAAATAACTTCAGAAGGAAAAAAACAAACCAGCTAAGTGGTAGTCAAGAAGGATGCGAAACACTCGTTTACATAGCGAGTGTTTTTTTGTTTAAGTTATTTTTAAAGCGAATAGTGAGATCTTTTGCATACAGAAATTTTCATTAAGCAAGCGACGATTTGACGGTTAAAAAGGGTCACTAGGTTTGAAGTGACATTAAACAGAAATACTAGATGAATTTTTTAGAGTTATCTACTTTGATTAAAGCAACCACTCCACAGTTCTCGATAAATTGAGGGCAATCTAGAGCAACAATAGAAGTACATCAAATACTTTGAAAGTTTTTAATGAAGATGGTTAAGGGTAATTGTTACTGATAAAGAGGAAGAGGGGCATTGGTTCTTCTCTAGCCATTGAAGCAGTATACTTCCATAAGAAGAATGTATTTTGGAAGAATTTATCGTTTTCCTAATGTTTTGAAGTGGACGTGTAGGGAACTAAGGATATAGTGCGACATTTAGGAGATAGTATTCTATAATCCTTCTTCAATCCAAATGATGGGAGAGATAATATGGAAAACGACTGGAACAAAGCTATAGGTTCTCTTTCTCAAATAAACGTTTTTTCAAATCCAAATAACGAGCCAGTAACTATAAGTGGTGAAGCGGATGATTTGAGGTGTATCGGTGTTGGGACAGATGCGGCTGTTTTTCAATATCTTTCTGCTCCAGCTTATGCATTTAAATTATATGCCAAGGACAAAGTACACAAGGTAAAAGTTGAAGCAAATGTTTACCGAATATTAGGAGATTCACCTTTCTTTTCAACATGTTTTGCATCATCCGACGAATACCTTGTTTTAAGTTATGAAAAAGGAAAAACGCTCTTTGACTGCATTCTACAAGGTATTCATATTCCAGAACAGGTTGTAAATGAAGTGGAGGCTGCAAGAGAATATGTCCGGATAAAGGGCCTTAACCCTCGTGATATTCATTTAAAAAATATTTTATTACAAAATGGCAGAATTAAAATAATTGATGTCTCTGAATACACCCAACCAGGCAATGATTGTCGATGGGAGCATTTAAAAAAAGGATATGAGCAATACTATCATCTAATAGACGGAAATTCTGTGCCGTTCTGGTTAGTAGAAACGATTCGAAAGTGGTATAACCTGCGGGGAAAAAATACTTCATATGAAGAGTTTACAAAAAATATTTTAAAACTATTGTATAAAAAATAATTGACTACTAGATGGTTTCATATTTTGAAGCGCTACTCACACCGGGTAGCGTATTTCAATTAGGAAGAGAAGCGCAAACGACAATGCATCATATTCTAAATACATCATTTACTGGCCTTGTAAGATATTTCTGGAGAATATAACATAAAAAAAAGGCCGTAGCGTTTATAGACGCTACAGCTCTCGAAATTTCAAGCTTCTTGGTGGCAAGTTTGTATATAGAAAATGTTAAGCAAGGATGATGGAGCGTTGCTTAACATCATTTTCACTATGATGAATAATAATAATTTTACTTAGGCAAGCAGCGAAGATTTTAAGAGAATTATTTAAAGTCTTCCCACAGAAAATCGTCTCCAACTATATCTGGTGGAAATATTAATTAATGAAATTTTGAGGAATACATTCATGAACACCAGAATTTCTCAATGAGTTAAATAAAGCTGCACCGATTCTTAACATAACAAAGTTATCAGTGCCATTTTCTAATTCATATATCACAAAGTAAGAATTATCGACTGTAAAAATACATTTTCGTTCTAATTCAAATCCAGGTGGTACAGGAGGAAGATTAAAACGTGGTACAACTACAGGTGTATCTCCTTCATCTCTAATAAAATTGAAAGTTTGTTCGTCAATTTCATAGATATTAACTGGATCAATCTCCACACCTTTTTCTGGAATTGTGATTTCATCTTCAACTAATAGGAAAAAGCGTTCGTTTCGAAAATTGAAAATGCCTCTCGCTCCAATTTCAAATGTTGCCATTTTATATTCACCTCCTCTCTTATAAATAAATTATTCATATCGAATACAGTTATATAGACAATAAGGAAGGTAGAGTGAAAAATATGTTCAATACAGATATTAGCCATTATAATACTAGACCGATGTCTATCCTCTAAGATGTATATGAATAAAGTAACGATAAAAGGGTCACCCGGGATAGTGGTGACCCTAAGTAAAAATTCGGGAGGTCTCAAGTTAAACCAGTTTAGCTTAACACTATTATTTATATGCTAAGTACACTTGGGATTTATAGTTTATTGCCCTTTGATAAAAAATGGTCAAGTAATCACACCTTTAAATGCATCTGATGTTCTTACTTTAAGAAATATTGATGACAGCCCAAAACCTTTATTCAATGGAAATGTAGGCATTCCGGCTGTTATCAGCACGTCTATTGTTATTTTAAGATTAGTGTAAGGGTTTTATAGTAGATCTAGAGTATGGGTCTAGAAGAGGTAAAGCTCAATTATTTTAGATTAAAACTTCTCGACGTATTTACCAAAATAAAAGAGGTATCTATTTTACTCCTCATTAGATATACCATGTAATTGTAAAGCTATTATAAGTTGCTTAAAGTTATTTAAGTTGATGTCGTTTCAGTAGGTGGTAAGCAAGATTATGTGATCAAAATACTTGATTTACGAGGAAATACAGAATAATATTGGAATATTTGGATAGGTATGAAACAAATGGACGGGAATATCGTTAATGTATTAAACGAGGTTATTTTGGGAGTGTGGAATGGACCATAAGTTAATGTGTAAATATTTATCGTACATAGTTTATTTTGTAATAGGACTTATTTTAACTTATTGTATGCAATGGGTAACAGTGCTTTTTATGGGCAGTGTAAGGTTTACAGCTGCAGATAGTTATCCAGGAGATTTGAGTACTCTTTCTTTAGTTGTATGGAGTTTTTTGTTTTCAATAAGTCATTTTGTAGTTTTGACAATATTTTCTTTTTTATATAAATTTCTAGTATCTGTTTTTAAAATTAAGTTTCAAACCAAAATTGCGTTGATGTTTCATGCTTTTGTTACAGGCTGTTTAATAATGTATTTTATAAATGTTTTTTTACACTAAGTATCCTCTTTGGTGGATGCTTTTTAGTTGTGTCAAAAAGGATGAAAAGGACCAATATACGAATCGGATTCGATCATGAAGAAACGACGATACATGTACTTCAAAGGATTGTGCATACTTTTAATAGGAGTTCCTTGGAAACAAAAAAACCGGCAGTGGTTGCCGGTTGTGGAGCTATTGATTATTTGTATTATTTTCGTTTGCAAAACGACCAGAAGCAAATTTTTTGTTCGCTTCCGCTTGTTGGATTTGTTGTCTGATTTGATTTACATCAGTTTCTCTCCCAAATTCAACGTTCATGGAATTCATTGCATTTCTTGAACCAGAAGCTTGTTGTTTGTTCGCTTCTGCTTGTTGGATTTGTTGTCGAACCTGATTCACATCAGTTTCACTACCAAATTCAACGTTCATGGAATTCATTGCATTTCTTGAACCAGAAGCTTGTTGTTTCTTCGCTTCCGCTTGTTGGATTTGTTGTCGAACCTGATTCACATCAGTTTCACTACCAAATTCAACGTTCATGGAATTCATTGCATTCCTTGAACCAGAAGCTTGTTGTTTGTTCGCTTCCGCTTGTTGAATTTGTTGTCTAACTTGGTTCACATCAGTCTCATTCCCGAATTCAACATTCATTGAATTCATTGCATTTGGCGTTGCATTAGGAATTTTAGAGCTGAAGTTTTGGTTGTTGTTATTATTTTTTGCCATTGAAAATCACCTCCTGAAAATTAGTTTGACCAGAAGGTGCTTTAGTATCCGTAAATTTTAAAAAAACTTGGTCGAAGTAAATGGCAGGTAGATTTCTTCTAAATGACTACCTCATATGGAAAATTAACCAAAACTTACAGTGAGGAAGCGATTTTTATGAAATTTGGAAGGAAAATAGCTTCAAATTTGTTGATCATTTATTTTTTCGTTTTTTTAGCATATCGACTATCTTTTCATTCTCATCTACATTCAATTATATAGTTTGTGGCATAGGGATGATTATGGCAATTATTCTACATATGTATTTTAAATGTACTAATCAAAATAATTAATTCCATTAAATGATGAAATGAGGGAAGATGCAATTCCGTAAGGTATGATAGATCAATTAAAACTTACATACATAGAGGATGTTGTGAAATACAATTTTACTAGTATAATTGGAATAGGTTTGGAGATTGGAGAAATGTATGAAAGATCGTAAACAAGTAGTCATCGAATCAACAATACAGTTATTTACGGAAAAAGGTTATCAACATACCTCTGTGCAAGATATTTTAGATAGAGCCAATATTTCAAAAGGGACATTTTATAATTATTTTTCATCAAAGAATGAATGTTTGAAGGCTGTTTTAGAACAAAATCGGCGAGAGAGGGATGTTTTAAAAGAGGAAATTCTTGTTGGACAGAAAATGAATGATGTCGAAATTTTGGTTGATCAGTTAATGGCTTCATTAAGAATTAAGGAAAAATATAATTTAATGCCATTATTTCGTGAAATCTCTTTTTTACATGATGAAGAGTTACAAAAAATTCTTGCGGATCATCGTTTCCATGAAATCACATGGTTAAAAAATAGATTGTATGATATTTATGGCGAGGACGGAAAGCCTTATTACTATGAATGTGCCGTGATATTTTTCGGTACATTTCAATACTTGTCTTTTTACTGGAATTTAGCAACGAATACGACGATCGATATCAAAAAGGTAATCTGTAGATCATTAAGATATGTAGAAAATTTCCTTCCAGAGATGATAGCATGTGGTGAGGTTTTTTTAGATCCAAAAGATATGTATTTGATCGAAAGTGAATTCGAAACCAAGATGGTAACGAAAGACATGATACTAGAGAAGTTGGGGAAGTTTGATAAAAACATGTCGACTGTCGAGCTTCCCCAACAATCCATCGAACTAACTTCTTTGCTTTTAGAAGAAATGGGTCGGGAAAAGCCTAGGATTAGTGTGTTAGAAATTATGCTAAAACCATTTCGTAATGCATTTACTGACACAATCTATACTGTCGAGGCTGAAGAGATAGCCAATATTTTTTGGCTCTATATAAAAATGCAAAAAAATAGATCGTGATGAAAGATGAATGCACTTAAAACAATTTAGGATGTCTAATGTGGGGAGTCATAAGGCTTCTTTATTCAGTTGAGATTAAGTGTAGAGAATGGCTGGTTACCAGTGATAGCTATATATATGATCCTATTTGTGCTTTATCACAATAAATTACAATTTACAGGATTTTATGAAGGTCCAAACCAGCAAAAGCTACCACATTCAATATCAGTCACTTTCCTTATGACCTTTCCTGCATTATTTATCGCTACACGCATAGTTGAACCTATGACCATACAAAAGGCAGAAATGTTGCATACACAACATTTCTGCCTTTATTAATTCGCTATTTTTGTGTAATACGTTCGAAAAATTCGTGAGTTCTGTCCATATCTGTGACATGCTCATTACATGTTTTACTATCGGCGCAAATGTAATTACTATGGTTGGTAAATGTGCCTACCACTTGGCCTTTAATGGACGTTGTAAATAAGCCGACATCTGAATGACGATTACAGATGGCGCATATACCACGCACAGTGTTGTTGGCAAATATGCCCTTAATGCCTTTTAGCTGTCCATTTTGTTCAAGAACAACATATTTACGATGTGTTCCTGGATCATCCCAAGCAAGATAGCAAATTTGTTGAAAATCCAGTTCTTCTAAATTTGGTAACTTTAGCTTTTTTTCTTTTTTAAATAGAGCCTTTAGCGTGCTGGCTGTCACTGGCTTGAACGGGATGACATATGGTTTTAATTGTTCTAAAAATGCATCTCCCTGCGCACGATCTGTCACAGCAAATAGCTGTTCAATTAATTTTAATTCCTCGGCGGAAAGCTCTAATTTAGTTGTAATTTCAGTATCAACAAGCCCACGTACGGCAAGAATAACATTTTTATCCTTTGTTGTCGTAAGGGCATGTAAAATTTTATTTAACTGTTGTTCTAGTAAATGATAATTTGCGACCGTTAAAAACGGCTGAATTGTTTGGTTTTCCATTTGAAATCTCTCCTGATTCTTAGGCTATTTTGTTAATCTATGGCCTAAAGAGATCATTCAATTTTATGTTATTCGTATAACTTAAACTAGACCTCTTTGACCTAAAGAAGTCGTTCTAGAGCAAGCATTACAAGTGAATGCTATCATTTCGATCCCTCCTTTAAAGATAACATTGATTATATAAGGTTTATTTAAGATTACATAATAAATTGAATTTAACGAGGACCCATAAACTACCCATCTTCATTTTTAGCTTTTTCTTCAATGATTTGGATCTTATAAGTACCTCTCTTTATATATTACCATGTGTATGACTTATTTGCTTTTTAAAAATCTACTTCGCGCAAAGGAATGTCATATCCCTTTATTTATTTTAACAAATTTTAACCAGAAACTCGATAATGAAATTGCTTTTTTATTGAAGCAATTAAAGACAGCGTTGATAACTACACCATTGCCAAAATGGATGTGAGAAATATGAACTGGTAAGGGAGTTCAAAGTATATTTTTACCTACTTAGGCATTTCCAATAAGGTATTTATCGGAGCACACATATAGATAGCAAGACAATAAAAATAGGAGGCTAAAATAATGAACAGAAATCTGCTTATTTCATTAGTTGACAAAGTTGTTAGGGTTGATAGGGGAGGTCCAGAATCGCGTATTGGCAAGTTATTGACAGCAGGTGAGGATCATTTTGTTTTACTAACAGAAAAAGACGGTATTGTTTATTATAAAACGCAGCACATAAAAAGTATTACGGTCAATTCAAGAGATGGAATGGAATTTAAAGTTGAAGATCCAGAAGATGATTCCTACTTACTCCCAACTAATTTTAAAACAGTTGTTAGTAATTTTCTACATCAATGGGTTAAAGTAAATCGTGGTGGACCAGAAATGCTAGAGGGCATAATGGAAGAGGTCACTGATGATTATATTACCATTTTTTCAAAAGATGAAATTATCCGCCTTGCCATGTATCACGTTCGTAATATTAGTTTAGGTACTAGTAAAAAAGAAGAGGAAAATAAAAATGAAGGAAATAATGAAACAACAAACAATAATACTACCAACAATAATAGCGTAAACAATAAGGGAAGAAATGCAAGAAATCGAAAAAGATAATACTCTTTTGTACAAAGCCTAGCTAAAGAAAGGAGGAAGGAATGTGATTATGCTCCTTTACTTCTCTATCGTTGGTGGATTATTTTATAAATTATTTCTTAGGAAACCTGACGAACGTAGCAAAGAAATTACAATCAATCCTACCACATCAACCATTACTAAACATAAGGCGGCTGATGTGAATGTTGGATAGTTCAATTACTATCATGTTGGTTGTTTTTATTTTAACTATAATATTCATGCTGTGGAGACCATTTGGAATAAATGAAACTATTCCAACAACGATCGGTGCAGTGATTGTGTTGATGACAGGTATTGTATCTTGGAACGATGTCCTAGGGATATTGGGTATTGTCAGTGGTCCATCACTGACAATACTTTCAACGATCATGATGTCAATTGTACTTGAAAGTATAGGATTCTTTCGTTGGATTGCTTATAACATCGTCATTAAATCCAAGGAATCTGGTATTAGACTATACGTGTATATTATTTTGCTATGTTTTTTAATGACTATGCTTTTTAATAATGATGGAAGTATTCTCATTACAACGCCCATAATTATACACATAGTCAAGCTCCTTCGTTTTAAACCTCATCAAGCATTACCCTATTTAATTTCAGGTGCACTTATTGCCACAGCTGCTAGTGCACCTATTGCTGTAAGTAATATCTCTAATCTGATTGCATTAGAGATTGTTGGTCTTAGTTTAAATAGTTATGTGGAAATGGTATTTATTCCATCAATGATTGGTATCATAACTATTACGTTTTTATTATATTTCTATTTTAAACGATCTATCCCTAAAAGAACTAAGGCTCTACCAATCAATGTTAATACAAATGAACAGCTCTTGTATTCGCATCCGCTAGATATTCGTACAGACTATGTAACGATCGATTGGAAAATGTTTAGAATATGCTTAATTATCGTTGTAGCAACAAGGGCAAGTTTCTTTGCACTATCCCCATTAGGTATTCCAATAGAATGGATTGGTTTATTTGGTGCTGCCATTTTAATTACAGTTAGATGGCTTAGAATGAGAACAGGACTAACAGATATCATTAAAAATTCGCCATGGTATATTTTTTTATTCGCATTTAATATGTATGTGCTTGTGTATGGTCTTAAAAATGTGGGACTGAATGATATTATCATAAAAACTTTTAAGACATCAGTAGAACATGATATTTTAAACGCAGCCATGATTATGGGGCTATTATCTACATTCCTGTCAAATGTCTTTAACAATCTTCCTACAGTGATGATCGGTACATTGTCCATAATGGAGATGGGACTTGACCCTTTATACTTACAAGTAGCTTATTTAGCAAATGTGATAGGTAGTGATATTGGTGCATTATTAACCCCAATTGGTACATTAGCAACGCTCATTTGGATGTTTATTTTAAAAAGACATGGAATCCTTATTACTTGGGGAAATTATTTAAAAGTTACAATCCTTGTTGTTCCAATTGGGTTAATTGTAAGCTTATTTAGTCTATATTTATGGGTTGCCTTAATTTTTGAATAGAGGAGGGGAGACTTTGAAGAATTTGATTCAAGATTTTGATAAAGAAATCGTTAAATTAGAAGTAACAGGGAAAAAAATACTCAAAGGAATCATAATTGATAGCAGTAGTGAATTAGTTGTTTTATTTAACGGTAAAGAATTTTTTTATATTCCTTTTAATCACATTCATGAGATAAAAATAGATGATGTTAATGAAGATGGACTTAAAATTCCTTCATCTATAACACAGGATAAAATATTTAACGATTCAAATGAAGAAATGACGTTTGCAAAAGTTCTAACAAAATCTTTAGGGACATTTTTAGAAATTCAGGTGTTAAATAATCAGCCATTCCATGGATATATCTCCAGTATTTTAAATGATTATATTGTATTTCAATCTCCCGTTTACAAAAAAATGTATATTCCCATTAAACATATAAAAACAATCGTACCTTATAGTCACCAACAGAAGCCGTATCAACTAACAGATGATGAATTTTTAATTACTGCATGTAACGAACATTTCCCAAGTACTTTTGAGGCTCAAATTGGAAATTTAAGAAATAAACTTATAGTATTAAACTTAAGTGAAAAAAACAATTTTACAGGGAAAATAACTGAAATAAAAGGTTCAATTATCCAATTTCAAACTGCTAAGGATATCGTCTATTATAATCTCCAACATATAAAAACTATTCATACTCCATGATGCTTCATTGTTTTTTGTAGGATAAATACAATAGTTTTTATGCAATTGAATTCAATCATATCAAAATAAGAATAATATAAGAGTAAAAAAACAAACGAGAGATAATTTTTCTTGGACTACACAAAATTTTGTATTCTGTGTGGTCTTTTGTATTTTATTTTATCAATGCATTAGGTTTATACATTTAGATAATGTAACAGGTCAATAGACTCACAGCACTATAATGGGAAATTGATTAAGGTAATATGATGCGATAATTACATAGGCATGCATTAATTAAGCTATTTAACGAAAGTGAATGTTTTATTGAAATTAGTTGTTTCATACAAGCATACTCATTCGAAAATTCATAAGCTATGTTAATTATAAGAAAAGGATGTAATGCCGTGGAACAACTTAACCAATATTCTATCACTATCCTTGGAAGTAAGGGCGGTGTTGCTAAGTCAATACTATCTATTCTTAATCATTCCGCTATAGATAAAAACGATCCTATCCATCATGTTATTACAAGTTCGAAACTATTTCTAATAGATATCGAACAAAATCCATTAGATTATTATGATACTTTGTTTCCACATTTAAATGATAAAATTACCCTCTTACAATTTGACCTAAGTGACACAGCTAAGTTTACTGAACATCTACAATCAACAAACACAAAATTAGTTATTGATGTATCCTGGGCTGATACAATTGACATGCTACAATGCTGTAATAAACTGGGTGTTCATTATATTAACTCCGCTTTAGAAAATACTGCGGTAGATCTGGATGAGAGTTTATATGGTTTCCCCTTGACTGAACGCTATTATCGATTTGAAGATATAAAAGAAACACTTACTAATACAAGAGCGATTATTGGCTCAGGTATGAACCCGGGAGTCGTTCAATGGATGGCATTTAAGTTATTGGAAGATCATGCTGATAACAAACCATTAGCTTGTTACATTATTGAACATGACAGCTCTTTCTATAAAGACAAAACGCTTATTCAGCCTAAAACTATTTATTCTACTTGGTCTGTTGAATGTTTTCTGGATGAAGCAATTTTAAGCTATCCAATGTTTGTCCACCACCATTTACCATTATACTTATACGATGACGTCTATGCTTCTGAATTTAAGGTGAAATTGGGGGAAAAGGAATTTTACGGTTGTCTTATGCCTCATGAAGAAGTACTGACATTAGGTGAAATATATGATTTTGAAATAGGATTTATCTATCGAGTCAATGAATATACAACCGAATTAATTAGAAAAAATCTAGATAATGTAGATGATCTTTGGGATTGGAAGCAAAAACTGATTGACCCATCTGATGGAGAGGTGGAAGGAGAGGACCTTGTTGGTGTTCTATTAGTATACAGTGATAAGGAAATTTATATGTATAACTCGATGAAAAGTAGTGATATATTCCCAAAATATAAAACTAGCGCAACTTACTTTCAAGTAGCTTGTGGAATATATGCAGGGACTGCGAGTTTAATGTTAGATAATGTTCCTTTAGGTGTATACTATGTCGATGAATTATTATTAAATACACAAAGTGATTATGGAAAATACTTGAACTATTATATGCAGAATTTCGTCTATGGTGAAAATAACAGTTCGGATGGTTTATTACATCAAAGGATGAAGAGAATTGAATAATCACTAACATACAAATGATACGCTAGCCAAGATAAATAATCTTGTCTAGCATATTTTATAAATTATTTAAAGTTTACCTTTTGGAGAATATAACATTGAATTTGAAAAAAATACTACATACAAATGCAATTTTCTTTTACTTACTTTGTATGAAATTGCTCCAGATTAATAAGGCCAAGTTATGAACAAGACTGCTCTTATTAAAGTGGTCAATAAAAAAATAGCGACCAAAAATGATGCAATATCCAATTACAAATTGAATGAACTCTAAAGGGCTACTTCAATCATTTGATAAATGATAAAGTTCGAATTATTTTCTGAATTGTTCGATATACAAAAAATTGGTATAATAGCATGAATTGGTTAAAGAAGGGAGCGTTTTTTATGAAGCAGACTACAAATCGTACAATAACAAAGGCTTGGAGAATTTATCAATTGTAGGAGGCACTATGATATTAAATAAACAGGGATTCGATTTATGGGCGGATGATTATGATCAAACCGTTCAGCTAAGTGAGGAAAACAATCAATATCCATTTGCAGGCTATAAGGCGATATTAAATAAAATTTTTAACGAAGTAATGGACGTTCCAGCTTCGACTGTTTTAGATATAGGCTTTGGAACAGGCATTTTAACTGCCAAGCTTTATGAGCATGGCCATAAGATCAATGGCTTCGATTTTTCTTCTAACATGATAGCTATTGCGAAAGAAAAAATGCCACAGGCTAATTTAATCGAGTGGGATTTAACGAAAGGGTTACCTACCGTGCTGTTGCAGCAGTCATATGATGCCGTTATTAGTACCTATGCGCTCCATCATTTTACAGATGAGCAAAAGGTGTCGTATATTACCCAATTATTAGAGCATCTAAAGCCCAATGGTAAAATGTTAATTGGCGATGTTGCCTTTAACACAAGGGAGCAGCTAGAACAATGTCGACTGGATAGCAAAGGCTATTGGGATGATGATGAATTTTATTTTGTCCACGAGGAGCTACAAGCTTTATTGCAGGATAGTTGTCAGCTAACATTTGATCCGATATCACACTGTGGTGGAGTTTTTGTCATCACAAACCATGTTAAGGACAATGGTTAAATGCTGATTACAGATGCACTGTATGGATCATTCGAAATTGATGGTGTGCTAGAAGAACTTATTTTAAGCGAGCGAGTGCAACGATTAAAAGGAATTCATCAGGCTGGAGCGAGCTTTCTAGTCAACAGCAAGTGGAATATTTCGAGATTTGAGCATTCGATAGGTGTTATGCTACTGATCAAAAAGTTTGGGGGATCAGTGGAGGAGCAAATTGCGGCCCTATTACATGATGTATCCCATACTGTTTTTTCTCATGAACATGTTGAAGTATGCGAGAATCAAGAGAGTTTTGATTTTCATTTCGGAATAAGGTACGTTTAATTGATCCATTTGTTTATCACGAACAGCAATTATGGAAGGCAAACGAACTATCAGACAATGTAAAATATATGAATACCCAAGCGATTGACAGGTTTAAGAAGGGTGTTTATGTGAAGATTATCAACAGGTAGACGAATTTTCGATCTACTAAAAAAGGGGCTGTCATATGGCAGCTCCTTTTTCAACTTTTAAGCGAACATCGATAGTATATATTTGCCAGATAGCATAAATACGGCATAGACAGCGAGTGCGCTCATGACCGAAATACTTGGCTTCAACCAATTCGTTAATAAAAAGACAAGTACGGTAAATAACAACATACCGACCGCGCCAAATACTGTATTTTGTAAGACGGTATGAAAGGTATCTTCTTTCATATTTTTCATTTGCATCCCCATATTGATGAGCGTCAGAATCGGTAATGCGGTAATAATGCCTGACAAAAATAAGTATTTTGATTGGCTAAGTAGCAGCGCCAGTACCATGATTGTGCCACCAACTAGAAAATAGAGAAAGTATAACATTGGATGCCCTCGATTAAATTCAGAATAGGGTAATAATAATGTAGAAAGTTGATGATGACAAGTACCTATTTCACATCGTTAGCAAGATACGCAGAAAGATAGATGATTATGAAAAATAGATAGAAATTTTAAGAAGGTTGTTGGGGAACTGTCTGAAAATAAAAACTTTAAGGATGTCTCTTTCGTTATGTCGTATTATACGATATAATCGTGTGGAACGATATAAAGGAGTCTAGACGATGATTAAAGATATAAATGACTATTTTACAACGATTTTCTATCATCTACATACAACACATGAGGATGTCATTTCCCATCAAAGCGTCCGTATTTTACAGATGATTCAAAAGGAGGCGGAAGTAACAGTACGTGATATTGCTGGATTACTAAATATTTCTCCCAATACAGCGTCAGAGCATATTAAAAAGCTGGAGCGCCATGGCTGGGTGACAAAGGAGCGGGCGAGTGATGATCAACGGAAAGTTATTCTTCATTTAACCCCAGAAGGGCTACAGGTGCTGAAGAAAAACTCCGAATTAGATGAGGACAAGCTACAGCAGGCACTTCTTCAGCTAACTGAACAGGAACAGCAAGCTATCCTACAGGCATTTAGACGCCTAAGTGAGGTGGCGAAATAATGTATACATTTTTTAAAATTCTTAGCTCGGCGGCGATTATTGGTGTTGTAACCGAGGTAGCACGAAGATTTCCAACCTATGGTGGCATCATTGCCGCATTGCCGTTGGTGAGTATTTTAAGTATTATTTGGCTGACGGTGCAAAGTGAGTCGAGCGAGCATATTCAGCGTTTTACAGTAGGAGTCATCGTTGGCCTGCCAGCAACAATGTGCATGCTTTTTGTGATATACATGGCGATGAAATCCTCAATGCATATCGTCCTTGCTATTGGTCTAGGTGTGCTGTCATGGGCAGTGTTCCTAGGCATTCAAAAGGCGATTGCAGGTGTTTTTCATATTTCGATTTAAAAAAGGGGTTCTAAACATGACATTGACAAAAATTCACCAATTACCCCAACATGAGGTGCTTCATTTTTTTGAGGAGCATTGGGGCAGTACAGAAATGGTCATTTCCAGTGGGATCTATGACTGCAGTCAATTAGAAGGCTTTGCTTTTTTGGATGAGCAGCGAGCGATCATTGGATTGATTACCTATATTATGCGCGAAGAGGACTGTGAAATTATATCATTGGATAGTACAGTTGAGGGGAGAGGCATTGGTTCAGCGCTTGTAAAAGCTGTAGAGCAAGAAGCTGTTGGACAAGGTTGTACAAGCATTTCTCTTATCACAACGAACGATAACTTACATGCCTTGAAATTTTATCAAAAACGAGGCTATTATTTACTCGAAATATTGCGCAATGCAGTCGAACAGGCGAGAGCCTATAAGCCTTCTATCCCTTTCATTGGTAATGATGGTATCCCGATACGAGATGAAATACGTTTACAAAAACAACTTGACTATCAATAGGTCAGGTTGTTTTTGTTATACTGATGAAAGAGAAAGAGAGGGAAAGTATGAAAAAATTACTATTTATTTTTGTATTGAGTGTACTTGTGGTCGGTGCCGTTTTTATGATTTATCTCAAAAGTAATCCGCCACTTGTCATTCAAAGCTATACAAGCAAACAGGACAATGAGGCAGTCAAAATAATAGCGCTTGAAAATAAAGGGCTACGTGAAATTAAACTCAAACAACTTCTTGTGAACGATAAGCTCCCAGACAGCGTAGAGCTTGTCATTAGTAAGTCCGAACCATTTGAGGTAGAAACAAAACTAGAGGGAAATAGCCAAATGTCTTTTCATAAATTATCACAGCGCATAATTTTACCAAGTCGATACATAGATCAACAAGCGATTGGCAAGCAGCCTCAGCATTATGCTGTTCAAGTTCAAGCTTCTGACATTAAGAAAGTAACGATTCACTATGAGTATTTAAAAATACCTTTTACACTAACAGCCGAGCTTCAAGCGGGGAAATAAGGATAAGCGAAGCAAATTTTGTCTTATCCTTTATGCCCGTGTCTATTTCTAAGATTGTTTGATGAAAAGCACCTATCTCTCCTAAATCATGGTAATATTTTAGTAACAGCAATCTTGATACTAGGAGGGACCTAATGGCATTTATCATTTTTGGTATAGTACTATTTATCTGTATTATCACTGTGACGTTAGTGTTAATGAAAAAGCTTTCGAACAATGATATTATGCTTGACGTGACAGCCACTTGTAATGGGAGAAATGAAGACAATCAAACGATAATGAAAATATATTTTATGTATTCAATTGGTCGGGTTGCCAGTCGAAGACGAGAAATAATAGGTAGTATTGAATGGTCTGAAGGTTGGTTGCCAGTTAGCTACAATTTAAAAGAGAACGGTGCTTATCATGAAGAGCGGCTTCTATTTGCAACAACTGAGCAATCCTATTGTACTTTTGACATCAATGCAGCAAAGGCAATTGATGAACAGGGGCGGGGAGAGGGCTATGTAGTTCTTGTGCTGGAAAGTCCGACCCATTCTAATATATCGAGAGCGGGGGTTGTTCTCGCGGTCACAGCCAATATGGTCACATATCAATTATCTGACTCAACGAGCTGGCACAATGATGTTGTAGTCAATTAGCTTAGCTATCCAATGTCTTAGGGCAATGGAAAATACGTTGACGTATCCTTAAAAAAGACAACTAGCAGAAGATTTGAGGCTACTCAGAACGAACCATCGCTTGAGCATTTATGAAATTGGAGCCTTTATTCGAGTTATGGCAAAAATCTATGCTATTGCAAACTACCAAACTCTCATGCATACAAGCATCAACAAATGCTTTGCAGCGTGAATAGACAATTCATAACGTCTCCTACATATGTAGGGGACTTTTTGTGTTTCTATTGTTTGGACGTAATAAATTTGCGATAATTTTTAAAGAGGTGGTTTAAAATTGAAAAAAAGTTATATTTGGGGTGTTCTTTTTGTAGCTGTAGTGTTGAGTATAGGTGTTGCGTTTTGGATAAATGATAAAGAAACAGAGTCCATTGTTGAAGATGATGGGGAAGAATCACTTAAGGAAACGGATTTATCTTGGGTAGACGGTGTTCATGCCGCTATGCTTGATGATTGGCAAAGTGGAGATAAAACGTTTGATGAACGTTTAGTGCAAGAAGTGATGTTAGATATGACACACCAAAAGGTTGATACGCATGTAGAAGAAGGTACAATGGAGATAACAGCGGAACGAATTGATCATTTGATGCAGATAACAGAAGAAGAGGAAGCCGTCTTTTTTCATAATGAAACATATATTGATATATTAAAACGTTGGAAAGAAAATGATTTTTCAACAGTTGAGGATGACCATCAACTACTCCATTCTCTTTATGATCGATGATTTAATTACGCTAATACAGCTTTTGTCCTTATATAGAGGCACTTACACTTGAGTAAGTGCCTTTTATTTTGTTGCATTTACTAAAATACTAAAAAAATCACTATCGTTTACAATGGCATAATTTTCTCGATTATTAACAATATGCAGCGACTTTTTGTCTGAAATAAGATACATTGTATAACCTGTATTTAATGAAATCGTTATTCGGTAATCGTACTCAATGGGGTCTATTGTTGTTTTAGCAAATTTTGCATTCTGAAAAGCTTGTATAAGCTTTTTTTGCGTTTCTTCTGGAATTTCAATTCGTGTAAATATATCTTTTTTATCTGTATCAATGGTATGAACGGTTATAGTCTGCTTTTCCACATTAAAATCAGCGTTTGCTAATATATCCTTTGCGGAGTATTCAGTGTTCTCCAGTACGTCTGTTGTAGAGTTGTTATTTTTCATAACATCTGTTGTAGAATCGCTTTGGTCTTTTTTTACAATTAAAAAACCAACAGTGATAATGATAAGGAAAGACAAGATCATGATGATTTTTTTCATATAGACCCCCCTTTTTTAATTAACTGAATTATAGCAATTTTGGTACTTGAAAGTAAAATTAGGCTGTTTATGGAACCAAATGGTGGGAATATCGTATAGAAAGAAGAAGGATCGTAGGATGGAGGAGGAGTTGGATGTCTAAAATGCCAAGCAAGGGCTACGACGACCCAAGGCTAGAAGAAATAGACGAAGAAATTTGTGTACTGTTGCAACTACGGAAAGAGCAATTCAGTCATACCCCAGGTTTCCCCACTGATGAAACCATCACGGAATGGGCGCAAAAGTATGGCCTTGATGACTTATTTTTAACCATGCTCTTTAGTTTAATAAGATCAGAAAAATACTATCAAGCAAAGGTAGAACCTACAGGCTTTCTTCAATATATTCCCGTATTACAGACAGTTGAAGCGGGAGAACGGTTATATACAGTTTCCTATATTCGCCAATACGAAAATGCAAGTGTGGTCCAGCTATTAATTGACTGGGATGCGCAACAAGACGCTACTCAGCGTATTCATGAAAAATTGGACTGCAAATATTTAAAGTTGTTTATAGATGATCATTACGAATGTCGGAATACGGGTGCGAGCGGCTCGGATGGGCATGAAAGCAATAAGTTTGTGGTGACACCACCCTTACCAGATGACATCCAAGGACTCGACTTCGTGTTTACAGAATATCATGATGTTTTTGAAGAAAAGCCAACAGGATTTACTGTCACTATACATTGTTAGGGGGAAGGCTTGTTGAAAAAATGGATACTTCCACTGGTCCTGTTTATCCTTTTAGCAGGCTGTCAAAGTGAAGAACAAGAGATTCATTACATTGCTAAAAGTGAACATTGGAAAGCGATCTATCATAATAATACCGAGGAAGGCTTACGTTTATATTATCTGGGTGACTCCCATGATTTGGGGCCTTTACAAATTACAATTGAAGGAACAAAAATCACTCAATCGTTGGATGATGCACATTTAAATAAAGAGGGATATTATTCATTCACGAAAAAAGAGAGTGAGAAAATGTTTAAACGTGATGCGAAACCTATAATTCATATGAAATGGCAAACTAAAAGCGAGACTTTAGAAGTGAAAAATCATTAAGAGATAACAAAAATGTGCGAATTGAGCAACGGGGAAATGTAGTGGTCGTGAATAAAGATTAGCGGAACCAAAATACTCCACTTGTGAACGTTATGTCATTTATGATGATACCTTTTATAGTTTTATTTTTCACATGCTGTAATGAGTTGAAAGAGGAAATATGTGATGATCTGCATTGCCGCTACTGTGTACAGCGGCCTGATTACACACTGCCTAGCAATCGTTAATTTTTTCAAATCAGTGTTTGACAAAAAATCCACTATTCGTTATAGTAATTAACAATTTCATGCAAGATGAAATGGGCAATGATAAGGACAAGAGATTTAATCAACCATTTTCAGAGAGGGAGGCAATCGCTGCAAGCTTCCTAATGTCGTGATTTCTTCTTACTACCTTGGAGCCGTGCTTGGAAACTTGCACCGTTTTTTGCAACGTTACAGCAAAATCAATGAGCCGCTAGCAAATAAACTAGTGGGAATTTGGGTGGAACCACGGGTAATAACACATACTCGTCCCTTTGTTGGGGCGAATATGTGTTTTTTTTATTTTGATTCAGCAATTGTTTTTATTTCGAAAACATAGCGACAACGGAATCAAGATAAACGCTCAGGCTGGTGTCATGGATGAATTTTGGAGAGAGCTTTTCGAGCAAACTCCAAAAATCTAGACAGAAACAATGCCGAGGCGCATATTATTACATTTTTACTAAAAGGAGTAGAGAACATGTCAAATCAAGTTATTCACATTCAATTTCCAGATGGTCAACAGCAAGTATTTACGAAAGGCGTGACACTAACCGATATTGCGCAGGCAATTCGTCCCGAGCTTCGTAAAAAGGCAGTGGCAGGAAGTGTTAATGGAACCATCGTTGATTTGACGCACCCGATTATGGAAGATGCTCAAGTTACATTGTACGATGCAAGCTCGAAGGAAGGGATCGAGGTTATTCGCCATTCTACGGCCCATTTATTAGCGCAAGCAATTAAGCGACTATACCCACATGCACAATTTGGGGTAGGACCAGTCATTGAAAACGGCTTTTATTATGATATAGATATTGCCAACACATTAACACCAAATGATTTGCAGCAAATTGAGAAAAAGATGAAACAAATTGCGCAGGAAAATATCCAAATTCACAGGCGTGAAGTATCTCGGGAGGAAGCACAGCGGCTATTTGCACACGATGCGTTGAAGCTAGAGCTAATTGAGGCTATTCCGGTAGATGAAGCGGTAACGATTTATGAGCAGGGAGAGTTTTACGATTTATGTCGAGGCCCACATGTCCCAACTACAGGTAAATTGCAGCACTTTAAATTAATGCATGTGTCAGGAGCTTATTGGCGAGGTGACAGCAGTAAGCCAATGCTTCAGCGCATTTACGGTGTAGCCTTTGCTACAAAAGAAGAGCTGCACAACCATTTTGTCTTTTTAGAGGAAGCGGAAAAGCGTAATCATCGCAAGCTTGGTAAAGAGCTATCCTTATTTATGTTTTCAGAAGAAGCGCCTGGCATGCCATTTTATTTAGCAAACGGTCAAATTTTGCGCAATGAGCTGGAATCCTATTTGCGACATTTACAAGCGAAATATGATTATAGGGAAGTAAGGACACCACTAATGATGAATCAGCGCCTCTGGGAGCAGTCGGGCCATTGGGATCATTATAAGGATCAAATGTATTTTACACAGGTGGATGATCAAAGCTTTGCCTTAAAGCCAATGAACTGCCCAGGACATATGCTCATTTTTAAAAACAGCCTCCATTCCTATAGAGACTTACCAATTCGCATGGCTGAATTTGGGCAAGTACATCGACATGAATTTAGTGGAGCCTTAAATGGTTTATTACGTGTCCGATCATTTTGTCAGGATGATGCCCATATTTTTGCAACACCACAGCAAATTGAGGATGAAATTGCGCTGGCATTAAAGATTATTGACGAGGTGTACAACGTATTTGGTTTCCGCTATACAATAGAATTATCGACACGACCAGATGATTATATGGGCGATTTGGCACTATGGGATCAAGCAGAAGCGGCACTAGAGAACGTGCTAACAAATTTGGGTATTGCCTATACAATCAATGAGGGCGATGGCGCTTTTTATGGACCAAAAATTGACATTCATATTAAAGATGCAATTCAGCGCAGCCATCAATGTGCAACAGTACAGCTCGATTTCCAACTGCCAGAGAAGTTTGATTTAACATATATTAATGAACACAATGAAAAAGTAAGACCTGTTGTTATCCATCGAGCGGTATTTGGCTCGATTGATCGCTTCTTAGGCATTCTTATTGAGCATTTTGGAGGAGCATTCCCAACTTGGCTAGCACCACAGCAAGTACAAGTTATTAATGTTGCAGAAGTGCATCATGACTATGCCAAACAAGTAGTAGAAGTATTACAAGAGCAAGAAATTCGTGTGCAATTAGATGACCGCCAAGAAAAGCTTGGGAAAAAGATACGTGAAGCACAGCTACAAAAAATTCCGTATATTCTTGTCATTGGAGATCGTGAGGTTGAGAACCAACGAGTGGCTGTTCGTAGACATGGTCAGCAAAATTCCGTTGAGCAATCACTACAGCAACTAATAGATGACATCACAGGAGCTATTCAAGAAAAAAGGTTATCTTAATTCCACTGTAGAAAAAAAAGCTTGCTTTGAATGTACGTGTTCAAAGCAAGCTTTTCAATTTTTAGAAAAATTTTATTTCTATTTTTTTGAAATGACTACTAGAATCTACGTGATGTGCATACAATGAATTAAAGGTCCTTGGAACTTTCTAGAAAATGTGAATGTCCAAGTATTACTTCTTGTGTTTCAGCGTCGATGACAAGAAATTTTTGATAGGACTCATCGGTATTGTGCTGAAAGGATGCTAAAAAATAAACTTGTCGATTGGGATGAATAAAAGTATGTTGAGAGAGGTCGATTGTTTCCTGATTACTATTTGTTTGTAAATAAAAGTTTTGTGTCGCATTTTCTACATCTCTAAAAGCCATTTTTTGACGAATATTCAATGAAGCATTAGCATATTCCTCATAAATTGTACGATTAAGCTGCTGATAAAATTCGTCCTCATCACGAAACGATTGAAATTGGTTGTTTGGATATTGATATAGTGTATTGATTTCAGTTGGTGTGCAAAGTGTGGGTGTTGTTTGGTCTACTGAATGTTGAGGTGGCAATAATATTTTAGAAACAACCATAAAAGTTAAGATGAATACTTGCATCATTCAACCTCCAAATGTCTTCTTAAGAAAAACATCGCCTACTTTTACTGTATCTATACATTTCGGCTTGATGAATGAATGCATGCATGAAAGATAAAACCAGCCAAAAAACTTGTCTGGCTTTATCTCAATCTATTCTTTCTTCTATATAGATGCCTCGTTTGATTAGGAAGCTTGAGCTTGTTTTAAATATCTATTAAGTAGGACATCCAATTCTTGACTGTAATCTACTACAATAGGGTGGGTGAAACCAAGATCCTTTGCCTTTTTATACATAATTCTTCGTTTGATCTCAATTTCCGCCTTCAAGAATTGTTTAAGTAATAAGTTTACCAAGATATTTTCCTCCTAATTTTTTATCCATATTCCTGAAATTAATTTCTCATGACCTCGATTCAACTTTTTCATTGTATATCACTTATATTAAAAAAAATGTCATATTGTGTATCGTTTAGCAAATTCGTAATTTAGTCACATGTAGGGACCTTTATCCTGTTTAATAAAATGAAATGTTTTTTATAATGTTGAATAAAATGGTCTATTTAATTCCCTTTTTATAGAAAATTATACCATGCTTAAAACCCTATTCATTGACTTGATAGGGTTATTTGCTTGCTTTTATTTAGAAAAAATTAAGTGAAAAAAAAGAAGGTATTGATCCTTTTATACTATGAAAATAGTTGTGAATAGAAATTGAATTTTCCGATAATTTATCCTGTGATTTTTATCTTGTCACATTTTAGCAAATTCCCTTTTATGTTGTTTAGAATTGTGGACATTTCATTATGTATGGTGAAATGTTGAGAATTTTTGAAATTAATGGAATAATAAAAGATAGATTTGAGGTGATGAAGTGTATGGTGAAAAAGCTAGTTTATGTTGCAGTTATTGCAAGTTTACTAGCAGCATGTGAAGCGAAAGAACCCGCTCAACAACCTACCATTGATGCTGACATCGTCAAGACAGCTGCGACTGACTTTAGTTATGTAGCCAATTTACCATCAGAAAAAAAGGAGCACTATCAGACGTTCTTAAATGACGGCGATATAGCAGTTTTGCAAACCTTTTCGCCAGAGGAGATGGTACTGATAATGCTCGATTTAGTGCACGAAACACGAATAGATGCATTATATGCAATTACTTACCAAAATAGTGCAACTCCTACAAAAGAAAAGTTTGAACAGCAATATATGGATTTACGGGCATATGATTTGTTAGAAACCCATCTAATGTTTCGTTATTATGATCAAGTAGCTATTAATGAAGCGAGCACCCCAGATAGGCAGGTTGTTCAACTGGAAATTTCCGCGAGTAATCACAACTTCGCAAAAACCTTTGCTCTTCAAAGGCAAGATGGTATTTGGAAGATTCTTTTATTTTGATAACAGGGGAGATGAAAAGAATAGGATGACTGTTATGTATTTTGTAAGACATGCTCATGCACATTATTCAGTGGATGAATATCACCGACCTCTCTCGACGCAAGGGATAAAGGATGCGGAGCGTGTTACAAAATTATTTAAAGAGAAACAAATTGAAGCAATCTATGCTAGTCCATATCGTCGAGCAATTCAAACAGTGGAGGGCATTGCGCATGCTCATCATCTACCCATACAAACCGTGGATGCTTTAAAAGAACGGCAGCTTTCAAGTGGAGAGATGACGGATTTTCATGCAGCTATTCAGCGAGTGTGGCAGGAGCCAAGCTTTGCGTGGGAGGGTGGGGAGTCAAATGAACAGGCGACGGCACGTGCTGTCGAGAGCTTGCAATCCATCATTCTTACCCATCCACAGGAGAGCCTTGTTTTAGGGACACATGGCAATATCATGGTATTGATGATGCAATACTTTGATGCCCGCTATGATTACGCATTTTGGCAGCAGCTTACGATGCCGGATATTTATAAACTAACATTCCAAGGTTTAGCACTACAGCAAGTAACACGCATATGGCAAGAGGAATAAAAAAAGAGATACTACAGCAACCATAGTATCTCTCTTGTAGTTATTGGTTAATTTTTCTCCCATTCCGAGCGTAATAAGCCAAACAATAAGATGTCATGAAATGTACCGAAGCGAAAAATTTCTTGGCGTAAAGTACCTTCTTTTGTGAAGCCGCATTTTTCATAGGAGCGAATAGCTGCCTGATTAAAGCTAAAAACTTGAAGCTTGATTTTTTGTACAGCGATGTATTGGAAAATAAAATCTATGAGTGTTTTCATTGCATCAGTCCCATATCCTTTGCCTTGCCACGCTTTTCCGATTGCAATGCCTACAGAGCAAGTACTGTTTTGCCAGTTGACGGAAAAAACACCGCAGGAGCCAATCAGTTGATGGGAGTCCTTTTCATAAATGCCAAAAAAGAATTCCTCCTTTTTTCCACTTATACTATGAAAGAATGCAGTGTGATCCTCTTTCGTTTGAGGAAAGGGAATATCATCATTGGCAAGAAGCAATGTAGTTATTTCACTTTCGTTGGCTACGAAGGCTTTTAAATCAGTAGAATCCATTTGCTGTAGCATAACTGATTGACCAGTTAGAAATGTGTTGACATAGTGTTCCATTTGTTATTCTCCCTTGTATCAGGGCTGCAAGTAGCGTTACAACCCTTTGATTGTTGATAAAACTTTAACGTCTACTGCATTGAACGAACTCATAGGCACAACTCCTTCTTCATGAATACTTCCATAGTAGCATGACGGAATAGTAAAAGTATATTAATGTAAAAAATAAGTTTAATAGAAAGAGGGATTAAAATGCGTACTAGCTATTTTCAACGTTTACTCCAACACTTACCTGAAGAGGAACAACGACAATTAGAGCGTGCAACTGGTGCAACAGATACACAAATTCAGGCATTGCTTGAAGTTTTTCCGGATTGTCCGCAGTCCTTACTAGCATTACTTCAGGATGTCAATGGTACCTATTATTGTAAGCATGGTCAAGAAACAATCTGTGTTCTTGTCCTAGGTTCCGATTTAGGTGACTACCCGTATTATCTGAAATCCGTTGAGCAAATCATTGAAGATTATCATGACAATCGAGAATCAATATATGAACGTTATCAAGAGTTTTTGGAGTATGTCGAAGTCGACGGAAAAATCAATATGCATGTGCCATTAAATGAACGATTATGCTTTGCCGATTGCATGAATAATGGTGGAACATCTAGCCTGTTTCTTGATTTTTCACCAAATGAAGCGGGACAAGTAGGGCAAGTGGTTCGTTATGTGCATGATCCAGATAGCTTTGAGGTCATTGCCTCCTCCTTTGATGATTACTTACAGCAGCTTCAAGAAGGGGACTACGAATTTACAGCTATTTACGAGGAGGAGTACTAAATGTCCATGAAGCTTATGTTCTATGAGGATAGTGCGCAATCTTTAATAGAAGAATATACAATAACAGATGAGCAGCTCCGCTATACAAAGTCACCACAGGAAAATATTGAACTCGCTAGGCAGGATCACAGTCGGCATGCTATTTTAGCCATGGATGGAGACAAGCTGGTAACCTTTTTTGTGCTACATGAAAAAGACGGGGTCAAGCCTTACACTTCTAATGATAAGGCATTGTTAATCCGTTCATTTTCTACTGATTATTACGAGCAGGGTAAAGGCTATGCCAAGAAGGCACTGCAATTGTTACCTGATTTTGTGCGGCAGCATTTCCCTCATATAAATGAGCTTGTGCTAGGTGTAAATGTACCAAATAAAGCGGCGCAAGCCCTTTATACAAAGTGCGGATTTGTGGATGAGGGAAGACGGGTCATGGGATTTCGAGATGAGATTAAGGTGATGAGCTATTCCATGAAGGATGATGATAAATGCAAAATATAATAGAAGCAGGAATGGAGCACTTACAGGTACTTTGTGCGATTGATCAAGAAGTAATTGGCGATCAATCAAGAAGCCATGAAATTCAACAAGCTATTAAAGAGCAACGCTGCCTTTTGTATCAAGCTAATAAGGATGCTGCGGGTTTTCTACTATTTAATAACGACTTTTTTGGTCATAGCTTTATTTCTTTAGTGATTGTCAAGCCTTCCGAGCGGAGAAAAGGGGTGGCGACTAGCTTAATGCGTGCATATTTGGAAGTCGCGAGGACACCAAAGGTATTTTCTTCTACTAATCAATCCAATACAAGCATGCAGCAAGTATTTCAAGCCTTAGGGTTTATTAAAAGTGGCTTTATTGACAACTTAGATGAAGGGGATCCAGAAATTATTTATGTAAAAAAA
The DNA here is from genome assembly GCF_028877475.1 of Lysinibacillus irui. Lineage (NCBI taxonomy): Bacteria > Bacillati > Bacillota > Bacilli > Caryophanales > Bacillaceae > Lysinibacillus > Lysinibacillus irui. The sequence goes on from NZ_CP113527.1 coordinate 2,036,918, forward strand.
GCCTCACCACAGGAGTAGGGTGAGGCTTTTACTTATTTTTTAGCTTTTATAAATAAAAAGGACGGACGGCGTAGCTCCTTTTCAAGGGAAGGAAGCTGAAGGATAGCTTCTTTGCTAGGAAGAGGTTCGACTATTTTCTCAATGGTTAACCCGTGGGCAATCAATGTATTGATCATCGTCGCAATGGTACGATGATATTTGACAACCCCTTCCACGAGCCATGTCTGCTCACGCAAGCCCTCTTCATGATAATGATCGATTGCATAGTGAAGACGATTATGCTCGTTATCATAAATCCAATTATCCTCCATTGCTTGACGAGCTGTAGCAATCGGATGCTCGACAGAAAAAACAAAAACACCGTTAGGACGTAGCATTCGAGCTATTCGGTCAATAACCGCATCGAAGTCTTTAACATAATGAAGGGAAAGGGAGCTTGTTATACAATCAAAGCTATTGGAAGGTGCTTCATAATCCTCGATTGCTTGTAGCTGATAGTCAATTTGCGGATGGGCATGCTCTTGTTTCGCCATTGCCAACATATTACTAGAAACATCCAGTGCGGTCACATGCTTGGCCTGATGGTCGATACAATATTTGGCGAACTCACCCATACCACAGCCGATATCGAGAATGTCGCTATTCGTTAATGGTGGTAGTAAAGATTTCATTGTGGGCTGCTCCAACAGACGATTATAATTCAATTCCTTTTGCCTTAATGCTTTGTATTGATGGAAAAATATCGGATTATCATAAATATTTTGTTTCATGGAAAACCTCCAATTTGTGAAACATAACGTTATGTCAATTGTGCGCATCATTATTTTCCCATGGGAGGCAAAAAAGAAATAGACTTTTTTTGCAATTTTTTGTAGGATGTAGATAGAGGCATATCACTTTTTCTATTACCATCTATTTACAGTTAGATGATTTTTTGTTATGCTCTACGTCCTTCAATTCACCTGCTATTTCACCAATTTGTAACAATTCAAAAAAATAAAAATATTTACAGGGAAAACATGGCACCTCTTGCAATCTTGTATCGTTCCTATTAGTTGGAAGCAAATTCCGAAACAGAACATGGGAGGGATTCATGTGAATCAAGAAACCTTATTATCTATTAGCAGCAATTCTTTATTTGTTGCCTTTATCTTACTACTGATTGCAATTGTGCCTTTAGGGCTTGCGGTCAAATCAAAGGGCAAATTATTCGGCAAGCTAGGACTGTTTCTCACGTATGTAGCCTTTGCTTTACAGCTCGTCTATTTTGTGGTGAGATGGATGGCTGTAGATCATGCACCTGTGAGTAATATGTATGAATTTATGACATTCTTTGGCATTATGCTGACAGGAAGTTATTTAATTATTCATTTCCTCTATAAACAAATTGTAGTGGGCTTATTTACTATTCCTGTTTCATTAATCATCCTTGGATATGGAAGCGTTTTCGCGAAGGAAGTATCACCACTTGTTCCTTCACTGCAAAGCCACTGGTTAACTATTCATGTTATGACAGTTGCCTTTTCTAGCGCAATTTTATCAGTGTCCTTTGCTACAGGTTTGATTTATTTATTAAGAACGTTGGATGTCTCGAAGAAATCCATCAGTACATACGGTCTAGAGTTTGTTTTATATTGTTTAGTTGTGGTCATCGGCTTTATCGGTGTTTCCACGACATTTAGCTTTGCCTCAGACGATGTCAAAGTACAATTTGACAATGCGCAGGGACAGTCAGAACAAGCCGTTTACTCGATGATGCCACTTATTGTGACAAAAGGTGCGGTCACAGAAAATGGTGAAGCAGTCGGTATGATTGAAATCACGAACAAAATTGATGCCAAAAAGTTAAATTCCATTGTTTGGGCATTTATGGTCGGTACGATTTTATACGCTGTCATTCGATTAATTACAAGAAAATCTATTAGTGCTTTATTAAAGCCATGGACAAGCCGAGTGCAGCCCCAATTAATGGATGAAATATCCTACCGTGCTGTCGTCATCGGCTTCCCCTTATTCGCATTAGGCGGCCTATTGTTTGCTATGATCTGGGCACAAATTGCGTGGAGTCGCTATTGGGGCTGGGACCCAAAAGAGGTTTGGGCATTGATTACCTTTTTATTCTACGCTGCCTTTCTCCATTTCCGACTATCCAAAGGCTGGGAAGGTGAGAAAACAGCCTGGCTAGCCATCATCGGCTTCGGCATCATCGTATTCAACCAAGTCTTCGTCAATCTAGTAATTGCCGGCCTACATTCCTATGCTTAATTTAGAGTGCACTTGCTTGGAAGTAGACCAACCAGTGCGAGAACTGCTCCAAATCGGGTGGGTAGTGATCCAAAAGGTGAGGGAACCGCTCCAAAGCGAGTTGGAAGTGATCCAAGAGGTGATTGAACCGCTCCAAATTGGGTGGGAAATGATCCAAAAGGTGAGGGAACCGCTCATTAGTGAGGGGAAAGTGATCCAAAAAGTGATCGAACCGCTCCAAAGTGAGTGGGAAGTGATCCAAAAGGTGATCGAACCGCTCCAAAGTGAGTGGGAAGTGATCCAAAAGGTGATCGAACCGCTCCAAAGTGAGTTGGAAGTGATCCAAAAAGTGACCGAACCGCTCCAAATCGGGTGAGTAGTGATCCAAAAGGTGATCGAACCGCTCAATAGTGAGAGGAAAGTGATCCAAGAGGTGATCGAACCGCTCCAAAGTGAGTGAGAGGTGATCCAAAAGGTGACCGAACCGCTCCAAAGTGAGGGGGAAGTGATCCAAAAAGTGATAGAACCGCTCCAAATTGAGTGAGAAGTGATCCAAAAGGTGAGGAAACCGCTCCAAAGTGAGTTGGAAGTGATCCAAAAAGTGATCGAACCGCTCCAAAGCGAGGGGGAAGTGATCGAACTAGTGATCGAACCGCTCCACCAAATCAGGAAATCACACCAATGCAAGGCAGAACCACTTCACCCCGAAGAGAACCTCTTAAATCCTCCGCTTCTCAACAAAAACAGGACGAGATGCTGCATGCATCTCGTCCTATTAATTTTAATTATGCTTTGCGAAGTAGTCTAATGTTGCTTGGCCTAGAACGTTGGCAGCAATTCGTAAGGAGCGTTCGTCGATATCGAATTTCGGGTGATGGTGAGGATATACTTCCTCCCAATTTGGATTTTTTGCGCCTGTAAAGAAGAAGGCACCTGGGATTTCCTCTAAGTAATAGGCAAAATCCTCACCACCCATATTAGGGTCAACCAGTTCAACAGCTGCTACATCTGCAATTTTCTCTGCGGATTCCATAATATGCTCTATCTCTGCTTCATGGTTAACAACAGGTGGATAGCCTCGTACAAACTCATATTCGTAGTCTGCTTTTGTTAAATAGCATGTGGCCTTTAATAGTTCTTCAATTTCACGCTCTAGCAAACTGCGCTCTTCCTCGTGGAAAGTGCGTACAGTACCTTTCATATACACTTGATCAGCAATGACATTGAATGGATTGAGGGCCTCGATATGCCCAATCGACACTACTGCTGGACGTAATGGATTGACGCGACGTGCCACGAGCTGCTGTAAATTCGTAATAAACTGTGCCGCTAAAACAATGGAATCCTTGGTGTCACTTGGGTTGGAACCGTGGCCACCTTTGCCTTTGATTGTTATATAAATACCATCTGCTGCAGCCATTAATGGTCCCTTCGCTGTTTGTACTTTTCCAAGTTCAGTTGGAGCCCATAAATGTGTACCAAAAATAACATCGACACCTTCTAGGCAGCCGTCCTTAATCATTGAAATAGCTCCACCCGGGGCCAGCTCCTCTGCATGCTGATGAATAAAGACGATAGTTCCTGCTAGGTCATCCTTCATTTTGTTGAGGGCCTTCGCTAAAATTAACAGGGAGGCTGTGTGTCCATCATGTCCGCAAGCATGCATACGACCTTTAATTTTTGATTGGAAAGGTAAGCCTGTTTCTTCTGTAATGGCTAAGGCGTCAAAATCCGCGCGTAACGCTACGGTTTTCCCGGGTTTACCACCTACTAGCTTTGCCACAACACCATTGCCACCTACACCTTCATGAACCTCATGACCTAAGGCGCGATGAAAGGCTGCGATTGTTTTCGGCGTTTCTACTTCCTCGAAGGAAAGTTCAGGATTTTCATGGAAATGACGACGAAGCTGAATCATTTCTTCCTCATATTGCTTTAATAACTCTGCTAATTGTTGTTGTAATGCTGTCATGTAAAACACTCCTTATTTTAAGTAAATATAATCACCAGGTCCTAGCGGTAAACCGAATAGGAACCAAAGAGCAAATAAGATAATCCAGCCGATTGCAAAGAATACCGAGAACGGTAATAAAGAGGAAATAAGTGTCCCGATACCGATATTTTTATCGTAGCGCTTTGCAAACGACAGAAGAATCGCGAAATACGGTAACATCGGCGTTATTGGATTTGTAATCGAATCCCCTACACGATAGGCTATTTGTGTAATCGCTGGGGTATAACCTAAGTAGAGGAACATCGGAACAAAAATCGGTGCAAGCAAAGCCCATTTGGCTGATGCACTGGCGATTAATAAGTTAACAAATGCACAAATTAAAACAAAGCCAATCATCATTGGTAAACCTGTAAAATTTAATGCTTGTAACAGCTCAGCCCCTTTTATGGCTAAAATAGAACCAATATTACTCCAGTTGAAGAAGGCGATCATTTGTGAAGCGGCAAAAGCTAATACAATAAATGGTGCCATATCAGCGATGGATTTAAAAATTTTCTCCGCAACTTCTTTATCGTTTTTAACCTCCTTCGCTGCAATACCATAGGCAAGACCAGGTAATAGGAAGAAGAATAACATGATGGGTACAATGCCTGACATGAAAGGTGAATTTAAAAAGCCGCCTGTTTCAGGATCACGTAAAAGCCCATTCGATGGAATAACTGTAATAGCAATGACTAAAATATAAGCTAGCGTTACGATTCCAGCCCATTTTAATCCTCGTTTTTCTAGGGCTGTCAATGGCTCTAGCTTTTCAACCTCTCCGTTAAACGTACCGAAGCGAGGCTCTGTAAACTTTTTCGCAACCCACGTGCCAATAATGACTAGTAAAAATGTCGAAGCAATTAAGAAGTAGTAGTTCATCGTTGCACGACCAGTATACGTAGGGTCTGCTATATGTGCTGCTGATTCGGTAATTCCTAGTAATAATACATCGAGAGAGCTAATCAAAATGTTGGCACTGAAGCCTCCAGCTACAGCTGCATATGTAATAATTAAACCAGCTAATGGATTGCGACCAATACTCATAAAAATCATAGCTGCAATAGGTGGTAAAATGATAAATGCCGCGTCAGCAGCTAAGTTTCCAACTAAACCTGTAAAAATAATAAAAGGTACAATTAACTTTGTCGGTGCTGACATCACGATCTTCTTCATGACAGCCGAAATTAGCCCTGTTTGCTCAGCTAAACCAATACCAATCATCGTCACGATAACTAGCCCTAGAGGAGCAAAGCCTGTAAATGTCGATACCATTTGCGTTAAAATTAAGATGAGTCCTTCTTGACTTAGCAGGTTTTTGACTTCAATGACCTCATCTGTACCGGGTTGAACTGCTGAAATACCTAGCATAGATAGAACCCATGATAAAACTAGTACTATACCTGCTAGAATAATAAATAACGTGATTGGGTCTGGTAATTTATTGCCTGCACGTTCGATTTTATCTAACATGTTGTCAATCCAAGATTTTTTCTTAATTGTTTGTGAATTCCCTTGCATAAATTTCATCTCCTTTTATACTTTATTAGACTTATTCTTTAAAAAATGAATGTCTGTAATTTAAGACATTAAAAATCTATGTCCTTTATACAAAGAAACCGTATTTTCTGACTATTTTCAATATTTATTTTTCAATAAGGAGATATATGTATGTATAAAATTAATGTTTTTACCGCAAAACGTTCGCTTTCTTGGGTTCAGCAACTTGAAAAAATTAAACCCGCTTTTTGTAAATTTCATTACTATGCTTATAACGATAATGCACATTTACATGAGCTTTTAGAGAAGCATTTAGATGGGGGAGATGGAGCACTTTTTAGCGGGCAGATTCCTTATTTCTTTGCTAAAAGCTATTTTCAAGAAGTAACAGTACCCATGCATTATTTCGATATTTCAGAGCGTGATTTTTACCGTACCGTTACGGAGCTTTTTTATGAGAAAAAGATAGCTATGAATCGTATCGCCATCGATTTTTGTTATGAGGAAAACGGCTATCTTGGTATTCATGAATGGTCGATAGGTGAAAAACCGTTTCTTTTTAGCCAAACAATGAGCGAGTTCGCTAGTAGCGATATTATCGACAAAGCTGCAGAATGGCACATACAATTGCATAACGAAAACAAGGTTGAGCTAAGCTTTACACGCATTGCAGAAATACGTGAACGATTAGCGCTTCAAAACATACCGTTTATTGCTTTTTACCCATCTCTGTATGCCATGCAATTAACATTGGATCATTTTGTCAAACAGCTTCAAATTCGCCAGCTTAATCAAAACAAAGTCGTTGTTGTACATATTTTAATTCCGATAGACAAATCGAATCTAGATGACTTAGAATATCGGCAAATCGCCTTATATAAAGCGATTTTAGATTTCAAACGACTATATGCTTGTTCGTTTATCGTGCATCGAGAGGCTTCATTCCTTGCGATTATCACGACATATCAGCAATTCTTATCTACAACAGATCAATATACACATTGTCAGTTAGTTGATTTTTTAAATGATAAGCTATCCTTTCCTGTCAAAATAGGGTGGGGGATTGGTGACTCTCTTATTGAAAGTCAGGAGTTTGCTAAAAAAGCCGCAACCCTCTGCTCCTCAAAGGAAACACAGGGCTATATAATTGAAAATACACGAGAAATCGGACCTTTATTATATGCAACAAAGCTACAGTTTGACGATGAAAAACAACAATACTTAAAAACGTTAAGCACTACCTATGACATTCCTTTATTACAATTACAAAAAATTGACGCTATGCTGGAAAAGCTAACGACCACTATCGTCAGTGGCGAATTGCTCAGCACTCATCTTGGCATAACAGTCCGCTCGGCAAACCGAATTTTAAAGCAGCTCCATGAAAAAAATTTAGCACACGAATTGCCAAGCAATACCTCTTCAACACGTGGGCGCCCAAAAAAGTATTATCAAATTACTTTAACGAACAAGGACCTTAACTAAACTTACTATCAAACAGGGGCTTAGTGGACAGTTCCTTGGAGCTTGTATGATATAGCCTTGAAATATGAAAAAGAGACATCCATTGTAGGATGTCTCTTTATGATGCACGTCTATGTTAAGTGAAGATTATAGTTTCACTACATTCGTTGCTTGAGGTCCACGGCTTCCTTCTTCTACGCCGAATTCTACTTTTTGGCCCTCTTCTAAAGTTTTGAAGCCATCTGCTTGGATCGCTGAGAAATGTACGAATACATCGTTGCCACCTTCAACTGCGATGAAGCCAAAACCTTTTTCTGCGTTAAACCATTTTACTGTTCCTTGTGTCATGTAAACACCCTCCCAAAAAAATTCAACAATCAATTGCTTCCATCACATATAAAAAACGTATTCAAAAGCTTGTATTCCTTGTGTATACGCGTTTTTAATCATCGCAACGAAGTAATGTAATTATTACCTTTATTATAGTACAGAATTGTTTGTATATCCAGTATATTCCGTTTTTAGTAAAAGAATTTTTACAATTGTCATCAAATGGTAATGATATTAATCAATCCATGCTTTTTCCTTGGCCACAATGACGGCCTCTGCTCGGGATTCAACATTCAGTTTGACGAATAGCTTCGATAAATAATTTTCTACCGTGCGCTGAGTGACCCCTATAGCTGAGGCAATGGCTTTGTTCGTACAGCCTTGTGCAACGAGCTGTAATATTTCCTGTTCTTTATCACTTAATAATACCTCTTGCTGAACATTAGGTAGGTTGGTACGTTGCTGGACAAAGTCTAAGAAATCGGCTGCCAGCAAAATTTCGCCTCTTAGCGCTGCTTGGATCGTTTGAATCACCTGTTCCTTCGTTGCAAGCTTTGATAATAAGCCATCAATTTTTTTCTCAATGAGTAGCTCATAATAATCGGACAGCTCGTAGCCTGTATAAAGAATAATGAGTGCTTCAGGTTGTTTTTTCTTAATCATTTCTGATAATTGAATGCCATTGATTGGCTTCATATTAATATCAATTAGGAATAACTGAAAAGCTTCGGTATCCATTCTTGGTAAAACAGCTGCACTATCCTGTTCGGTTTCGATTTTGACATTGGCTAAATCCTGTAACAATGTTTTTGTACCATCTAAAACGACAGGATGGTCATCTATAATAAGTATGTTCATCATATGAATCCCCGTCCTCTTGTATTTGTATAAAAATATGCATGCCCTCATTGTGGCTAGATTGGATGGTAATATTACCATTAAAAGCACGGACACGTTCGCGAATGCCATTAATGCCCATGGATGCAGAGGACTGGATCAAATCGTCTATGTCACAGCCTATCCCATTATCGTCATATTGAAGGATAAAGCCATGGGGAACTGCTTGTAATTGGAGCGAGACCTCCGTTGCTTCGGAATGCTTGATTGCATTATTGAAAAGCTCCTGAACGAGACGATAGACCACGAGATGGAGGGTTACATCCTGGAATTGCACCTGATCTATTCGAGCATCTAATAAAAAGTCGGCACGTATCTTTACCTTTTGAATCAGTTTTTTTAAGGCTATTTGTAAGCCAAAGGTATCTAGTAGAGGGGGACTTAAGTTCTCGCAATATTCTCGTAAGTCCTTCGTCGCATTTAATAGTTGCTCACGAATATCCAGCACGGTTCCTTTGTTAATAGTAGGTGAGCCAGCAAGAACATCAAGCTCTCTAGCTAAATGCAGCTGCTCCTGCAAAATGGTATCGTGTAATTCCTGTGCTAAAATACTTTTTTCTTTCTCAATAATATTCCACAGCAATTTATCGAGCCAATGAAGCGGTGTATCACTGGTGTTTTTAATTTGCTGTATGTCACGAACTAAATCCTCAATTTGCTGTAAATTATTGATGGACATGGACACATACAGCGCGAGCAATTCTAACCAAAGCAGCTCTTCCTTTTGTAAGGCATGTTGTATCTCTAACATAATTTTTTCCTCACCAGCATCATGTAGCAGCAGCCGCGTATAGGAACTGGCAAGCTGTGGGGAATCTTCTGTTATCGTACAGATATGAAAGGCTGTCGTGCCTAGTTTTTCGGTAATTTCATATTTAAAACGGTCTAATAATTCTTGCTGGTTTTTTGCTTTCCCCATACGATGAACCGCCGCATATAAATTATGTACATAATTTCCAGTGGAAGAAAAGATAATTTTTCGATACTTAAAATCAATGCGTTCTTTTACATAAAAGCTAGCAATGATAACCAAAAACAGCAGTAAAAAAATACTTGTCATATGAACAATGGAAAGCTCGCCTAAAAATAATAGCGTAATCCCTGCTGTGGCTAGAAGGGCACTGAAAAAGGCCAGTGTTGAATAATAGCGTAAACGGGATAATTGGTATTCAATATCAAATAATCGTTCGTTCACCTGAATAAACAGAAATGAGAATGGAATAAATAATAAAAATAAAGCAGCTATTTCGGCGTGTAATAACGGCTTATGTCCTAAAATTTCAGGTGCCACGAAAAACAATAAAAATGGTAAAAATGGCACAATAAACGCAATGGCAATCAAACGAATTTTAGCTAGTTTCGTCCGTAAGTAACTCGTTAATAAAATATAAATAGCATAGAGCACAAGAATAGCAAATAAGCTCAAGTTTAAGAGAGGTGTCAACTCACGAACAGTTGGCAAAAATTCTCCTAGTAAATCACAGACCGGAATGATAAGTGGAAACAGATATAGCCATTTACTGTCGATATAGGTCCATTTAATTCGTAAGTAGTTGAAAAAATGCTGTAAAAAGTGAAGGAAGAGAACCATACATAAAATAATACATATGCCGATGACAAACTTGCCAATGACATTCCCTCTTGCAGAAGCGCCTGTGCTAATGTAGGCCAGGGAACAGGTTAATAAAAATAGAATCAATAAAAAAGTGGATAGATTATTTTTATTACGCTGACATAAATAAAGTGCAACAACGAAAGCTAAAAGAAAATAAAAGATAGGAAACAAAATTTGTAAATATAATTCTTCCGGCATATCTCGATGCTTTACAGCAATGGTTTGAATCGCCCCATCAGGTTTTTGAATCGTTAATGTATGGGCACTTCTAATGATGGAATATAGCTGAACAGAGCGGTCTTCCAAAGTCGGCTCTCCATCAATGGCTAGAACGATGTCCCCTTTATTAATATTTTTTTGCTGTGCCCATTGAGGATAGTAGCTATCGATGAAGACAGGTTGTCCATTTGTTATATCAACGCTCATACTAATAAAGGGCGACTTGATTGCAATGGCTAATACATAAATGCCAAGTATAAAATAGGTAAGAAAAATACTATATGTCCATTTTTTCATTATGAAACCTCAAGTTTGCTTATGATAATAATCTCCTATATATTATCGCTAATTATTGATAAATTTGGAATACCGAAATGACGCGTTTCGGAAAACCACTATTATTTTTTCGGAATAACGAAATAGTGTTTTCGGACATGGCTATGATAGGGTAAATTTAATCATTGTGACGAATAGGGGGGCTATTGCGTGAAAAAAGGCATTTTATCACTTATTGTGTTTTTCCTCATCGCTATGATCATGAGTCCGTTGACCACGAAAGCCAAAACGGTAGATCAAGAGAAAGTCGAAGTGGAAATTTGTCTCATCGGTAGTGATAATCATTTTGTTTATAAAATTCCGAAGCGTTTACATAAGGATATACCCTACACTGAAATGAGGAATGGCATTCAAGCTTCCTTAGCTAGTCATTGGAAAATTGAAGAAGCTCATTATGAGGCGAATAATTCAAATGTTGCTTACACCTTTTACATAGGGGATTTATTTCAAGAAAAGCAAGATGGGCAGCTGAAGGTATCGATTCCTTATCGTATTTTACTTGGGATGTTTGGGGAACAGGATCCTATTCAATTGCGTATTTTAGCGAGTAAGTTATCCCATTGGACTGTCAATACAAAGGATTGGACGGCACTTGGCTTTATGGAGCCTTTTACTTTTTTAAGTGAGCGCGAATATATATATGAGGGCGCAGTCGACGATTTATTGAACCAAAGGGTGGGTCATTTTAATGGTACGATTCAGAAAAATCAATTATTAGTATACAGTGTCATTTATTTTAGTTTTATTGGTATTCAATTGCTTGCTTGTCTCATTTTGTCGAGACGCTTAAAAAGAAAAATCATTCAAAATCCAGACAATATGCATCAGTTCCGTAGACTGAATTATCTGTATCAATTACTACCAATTTTAATTATTGTTGCCCAAATCATCTTTCTTGTGATGACTGGCCTTATTACAGCATTCGGGCTTTACTTCAGCCCTGGCATCGATTTATTAGTTATCGTTGGACCTATTTTACTCAATATTATTTTACTTCCTAGCTTTTTCGTCACGGCAGAGAGTGAAATCTCCCGGGAGCTTAACAACAAGAATTCCTACCATTCGAGCTAATAATAGACGTACGAAAATACGCTGTAAAATGGTATAATGGTCAACAGCAAACTTGAAGGAGCTGTTGAAGAAAAATGACGCATCCAGAAATGGCGTACTTAAATTTACTACAACATATATTAGAACATGGCACGAAAAAAGAGGATCGTACAGGGACAGGTACATACAGTGTCTTTGGTTACCAAATGCGCTTCGATTTAAGCAAAGGCTTTCCACTATTAACAACAAAGCGTGTGCCTTTTAAGCTTGTAGCGAGTGAATTGCTATGGTTCATAAAAGGGGATACAAATATTCGTTATCTATTACAGCATAATAATCACATCTGGGATGAATGGGCATTTAAAAAATGGGTAGAATCAGACGATTATACTGGCCCTGATATGACGGATTTTGGTCGCCGTTGTTTAGTGGACGAATCGTTTAATGTCCTCTATCAAAAAGAGCTTGCCTCATTTTGTGAGCGTGTTTTAACAGACGATGATTTTGCACAACAGTACGGAGATCTTGGCAATGTTTATGGCAAACAATGGCGTCATTGGACAACCTCTAATGGAGAAAGCATTGACCAGTTACAGGATGTCATTGATCAAATTAAGCATAATCCTGACTCACGTCGTATCATTGTCAATGCATGGAATCCAGAGGATGTCATTAATGCGGGTGCAAAGGGCAGTAAAGCGGCATTACCGCCATGTCATGTCATGTTCCAGTTTTATGTAGCTGATGGTAAATTAAGCTGTCAGTTAATGCAGAGAAGCTTAGATACATTATTAGGCTGTCCTTTCAATATTGCTTCTTACGCCTTATTAACTCATTTGATTGCCCATGAATGTGGACTCGAGGTTGGTGAATTTATTCATAGCATTGGGGATGCTCATATCTATGCAAACCATGTGGAGCAAGTTAAGGAACAGCTTTCACGTGAGCCAAGAGACCTACCAACATTACACATCAATCCGAATAAAACATCGATTTTTGATATTGAGCTTGAGGATTTATCTATTGAAGGATATGATCCGCATCCTACGATTAAAGCTCCTATTGCCGTATAATACTAGCAGCAGCCATTATGGTTGCTGTTTTTTCTTGCTTTCATCTAGTTCTTACTAATCATTTTAGTAAACGGGTAAATAGTTAGATGACTAGTTAAAGAGAAGTTGATTATATTAATTATGGGATTATTAGCATTATTTGGAACAATGGCGTTCGTCAACATAATGGTAGAGGTGAAAGTTGTGAAGAATACACTAGTACTTCAAGCAGAAGAAAGTGAACCACATCCAAGACATCTAGAACAAAAAATTGGTTTGGAGCAACAAATGTTTTCTGTTAATACTGCAAAATTGTCAGAGCAGCAAGTCCTAGAGATGATGCAAATCATTGAGGAGATTCGGCTGAAAGGCTATAAAGAAACACTATAAATGTAAGCGCCTTCTAAGCTATAATGGCTGTGGAGGTGTTTTTTATGAACGTAATTTTTATCGATTCATTTTCAGGGGAAGAATTATTACATATGGTCTCACAGGATGTAGCGGGTATTTTGGCAGCTGCTCAGGGAGAAAGTGTGACATTTCCAGTAGGTCACTTTAAATATGAATTTCACAATTTAGATTTTTATGAGGACAATGGACAAATCCGTCAAGAATTAGTGATTTATGTGAAAAAAATATAAGTCATGCATGGGAAATAGTTAAAGGGAAACAATATTTACAGGTGACAGTGCTTGACTTTTTTCTGCACCTGTAACTATAATGGTTACAACAGGTGGTGATTCATATGGTGAACAGTCGATTTTCGGTGGCGATCCATATACTTTCGCTCATTGCCACAACATCTGATAAAAGCCTATTAACGTCCGATTTTATTGCTGGCAGTGTGAATACAAATCCGGTTGTGGTGAGACGTATGATTGGTGTCCTAAAAAAAGCGGGCTTACTTTCATCACGATCTGGGATGGCCGGCTACGAGCTATTAGTTGAGCCAAAGGATTTAACATTGTTAGCCATTTATCAAGCAATGGATGGGCCAAAGCAGCTTTTTGCGATTCATGATGAGCCTAATCCAGCGTGTGCAGTGGGACGTAAAATCCAACATACATTGGAAGGGGTTTATACATCTGTTTGGCAGGCAATGGAGGAGCAATTACAAGCACAGACGCTTCAGGACGTGCTAGATCAACTTCGTATTTAGACGGAGATGATCTTTTGTATCCAACCTGTAACTAAAATAGTTACAACTATATTTGAGGAGGAAAATTGAATGAAAATAGCAGTGATTGGTGCAACAGGGAAAGCAGGACAAAAAATAGTAGAGGAAGCGTTACAACGTGGTCATGAAGTAACAGCCATCGTTCGTTCGGCAGCAAAGGTAACAGCCTCTATTCCAGTGATTGAAAAAGAGGTTTTTGAATTAACGCAAGAAGATGTGAAGGGCTTTGATGTGGTGGTAAATGCATTTGGTGCACCAGCAGGTCAAGAGGAGTTACATGTAAAAGCAGGTCGTCATTTGATTGCAATTTTCAACGGAATTGACACAAAATTATTTGTCGTAGGTGGGGCAGGCAGTCTATTTGTGGACCCAGAGAAAAAAGTGCGTGTTATGGATACACCTGATTTCCCAGAGATGTTTTTGGCAACAGCCCAAAATCAAGGTCAAAACCTAGTGGATTTACAACAATCCTCTATTCATTGGACATTTTTAAGTCCTTCCGCATTTTTTGATCCAGAAGGCCCGCGTACAGGACACTACACAGCAGGTATTGACCACTTATTAGTAAATGACGCTGGTAACAGCTATGTAAGCTATGCCGATTATGCGGTGGCTGTATTGGATGAGCTAGAACAACCTCAACATGAAAACAGCCGTTTTACTGTGACATCAAATAAATAATAATGAAATGAAAACCAATAAAGTTGACGAAGAGAACAACTTTATTGGTTTTTTGACTTTTAATTCATGTTTCCAATCCATTTAAGTTAATTTTGACTTTACCTAAGAACAATATAACGGCTAATATTGCTCGACCATTAATAAAATATGCTCGGTTTTTAGCGGATTTTTTGCTTTTTTGAAGGATTTTTTTCGTTTACAGAAAAATGACTGTTTACAATACGACTTTTATTAGCTACTATCAAGTGTGAGTATTACATAAAAGGAGACGACAATAATGTCAACACAACGAATAGAAAAAGATTTTTTAGGTGAGCGCGTATTACCAGCAGAAGCGTATTATGGAATTCAAACACTGCGTGCTACGGAAAACTTCCCAATTACAGGCTACACAATTCACTCTTCACTAATTAAAGCAATGGGGATAGTGAAAAAAGCAGCTGCATTAAGTAATATGGAAGTACACCTATTATCAAAAGAAATTGGTGAGGCAATTGTCGAAGCTGCACAAGAAGTGATCGATGGCAAATGGGATGCAGAATTTATTGTAGACCCAATCCAAGGTGGCGCAGGTACATCCATCAATATGAATGCCAATGAAGTGATCGCGAACCGTGCCCTAGAAATTTTAGGGAAAGAAAAAGGGGACTATCACACAGTAAGTCCAAATAGTCATGTTAATATGTCACAATCAACAAACGATGCTTTCCCAACAGCGATCCATATCGCTGTGTTAAATTTAATAGATGAATTACTTGAAACGATGGATTATATGCAATCTGTCTTCCATCAAAAAGCGGAGCAATTTGCTCATGTTATTAAAATGGGCCGAACGCATTTACAAGATGCAGTGCCAATCCGTTTAGGACAAGAGTTTGAGGCTTATTGCCGTGTGATTAATCGTGATATCGTACGCATTCGTCAAACACGTCCAAATCTTTATGATGTGAACATGGGTGCAACGGCTGTAGGAACAGGCTTAAATGCTTTCCCAGATTACATTAAATCTGTTGATGAGCATCTTGCTGAAATTTCTGGTTTACCATTAAAAGGTGCGACACATTTAGTGGATGCAACACAAAATACAGATGCCTACACAGAAGTATCTGGTGCTTTAAAAATCTGTATGATTAATATGTCTAAAATCGCTAATGACTTACGTTTAATGGCTTCTGGTCCACGTGCAGGCTTAGGGGAAATCCTATTACCAGCTCGTCAACCAGGTTCTTCTATCATGCCAGGTAAAGTTAACCCTGTTATGCCAGAGGTACTGAACCAAGTTGCTTTCCAAGTAATTGGCAACGACCATACAATTTCTCTAGCTTCTGAAGCTGGACAATTAGAATTAAACGTAATGGAGCCTGTATTAGTATTCAACCTAATCCAATCGATTAGCATTATGAATAATGTTTTCCGTGCGTTTACGGAAAATTGCTTAAAAGATATTGAAGCAAATGAAGAGCGTATGAAAGAATATGTAGAGAAAAGTGTAGGGGTATTAACTGCTGTTAACCCTCATATCGGCTATGAAGTAGCTGCTCGCTTAGCGCGTGAAGCTATTCTGACAGGTCGTTCAATTCGTGAGCTTTGTATCGAAGAAGGCGTCTTAACAAAAGAGCAATTAGATTTAATCTTAGATCCATATGAAATGACACACCCAGGGATCGCTGGTTCTAGTATTATGAAATTAAAATAAATCTAGATTTCAAGACTGTAGACATGCTACTAAAGCTGTCTATAGTCTTTTTTTGTGAACAATTATCGGAGATTTAAGGAATGCTTTGTGTCTTTATTCTTATAAAAATAGAGCTTTTCTTTATGATTTTTAGGATTATTCAACTATAATGATGGTATAGAAGTAATATTTTAGTTGGGGGAATTTGTTATGAGTTTACGAAAAAAGAGTTTACTTGGCTTTTCTGTTTTAAATGTCTTAATGATTGCTATTTTATTTATTGATTTAGCCAATGTAACGTCATTAGAATGGCTTTCTACCATTTTAACCATCGTAGGAATCACGATTACACTATCTTACACGGCGTATGTGCACTACAAAGTTATTCAGCCAATTAAACAGTTAACCGAGGCTGCACAAGGGATTACTGCAGGCCATTTAGATAATGTGAACATTGAGGTTCGAGACAATAGTGAAATTTCTCAGCTAGCACAATCCTTTTTAGAAATGAAGGAACAATTACAAACAATGTCACAAAAAATTGCACACAGCTCATCTGATTTATCAGCAAGCATTGAGGAGTTATCAGCAAGTACGAATGAAATTACTCTTGCTGTAGAAGAAGTAGATCAACAAATGGAAAAAACGTCTGAGGGCTTAAAACAGGCTGCCGAGTCGGCTTATTCTAGCGCAAATGCGATGCAGGAAACGGTCGCTGGAATCGAACGAATTACCGTTGCTACACAGGATGTTTTTGATCATGCGAAGGATGCCAATGATATTGCAGGAAATGGTGCAAAGATTTTACATGTTGCGAAGGAGCAAATGCAATTTATTTCCGCTTCAACTGAAAAAACAAGTGGTCTTATGCAACAATTATCAAGTAAAATGACAGATATAAAAGCGATGACTGATATGATTACGGCTATTACAGATCAAACAAATCTATTAGCATTAAATGCAGCCATTGAAGCTGCTCGTGCTGGGGAGCATGGAAAAGGCTTTGCGGTCGTGGCTGAGGAAGTGCGTCAGTTAGCTGAGCAATCAAAGCATTCTGCTACGCAAATTGTGGACTTAGTCGTGGGGATTGAAAGTGATACAAAACAAGTTGCGTCAGCAGTGGAAGATGATTTAAAAAATGTCCAACAGGGTGTTTATGTCATTGATGAAGCAACAACATCTTTTGGAACGATTTCACAGCATGTTCGCGAAATGACAGGTCAGCTTGAGGACATTTCAACGACAGCTGAACAGCTTGCTAGTAGCGCGAATGAAGTGGCATCCTCTGTCACAACGATTGCAGATGACATGGGCAAGCTATCTAATTACACAGAAGTTGTTTTACATTCAATGGATGAACAAACTGCCTCCATGCAAGTAGTCAATCATGTTACACAGGATTTAACCGTGCAAGCTGATAATTTACAGAAGCTAACCAATCGATTTGATTATGAAAAAGAGCGTTTTTAGTCCTGAAATAATTATTTTACATAAAATAAATTTACTAGTTTTTTAATATAATTTTTCATTCGCTTTAGCTAGCAAGACAAGAGGCTTTTTTACAGATGACCAATTTTCTGTAAAATATGCCTCTTTTTTTATTAATTATTTAGCAAACTTGTAAATTCACAGATAAATAAAAATGTTGAATTTTTTAATGTAGTTTCTTATAATGGACTAGCTGTTACCTCTATTACTCACTTCAACTATTGCAACCCGCATTCGCCGGGTCAACAAGTCATTTCTATTTCTCTTCGCAAATCCCTTGCGAAATCATAATTTGTAAGACAACAACTAAATGCACGTACAACTAAATCGTTAGAACATTTCAAACTACTGAAAGGAAGTTATGTCCAGAAAAAATATTATTGAAAGATAATTCTGAATATAGGAAAGTGAGAGATTGGATTGAAGCTATCACCAGTTGAACAAGAAAAATTACTCCTCCATGTGGCAGGAGAACTTGCGCTGAAAAGAAAAGCTCGTGGCTTAAAGCTAAATTATCCGGAAGCTGTGGCACTGATTAGTAGTTTTATTATGGAAGGTGCTCGAGACGGCAAAACGGTAGCGCAGCTGATGAGTGAGGCTAAGCATGTACTCACAGCTGAAGATGTAATGGAAGGTGTCGGGGACATGATTTCAGATGTGCAGGTTGAGTGTACATTCCCAGATGGGACGAAGCTTGTTACGGTTCACCGTCCAATTCAATAAAGGAGTGTTGGAGAATGATTCCTGGAGAAATCCGACCGAAAAACGGTGTCATTGAAATCAATGTGGGTAGAGCGACGAAAAAGGTATTGGTAGCCAATACAGGTGACCGACCTATACAAGTAGGTTCCCATTTTCATTTTATCGAGGTTAATAGATTTCTAGAGTTTAATCGGCAAGATGCTATTGGTATGCATCTCAATATTCCATCAGGGACAGCGGTGCGCTTTGAACCTGGTGAGGAAAAAGAGGTGGAGCTTGTCGAGTTTGGTGGCAAACAGCATGTCTTTGGTTTAAATAGGCTAACAGAGGGCTCTACCCACCATAAGGAAGAAATTTTAGATAAGGCAATTGAAGGTGGCTTTAAAGGAGCGGAAGAAAAATGAAGGTAACACATGAAGCTTACGCGAAAATGTTTGGTCCCACTGTCGGAGATAAAGTTCGTTTAGCAGATACAGACCTGTGGATTGAAATTGAGAAGGATTATACATCCTACGGGGACGAAGGGGTCTTCGGTGGTGGTAAATCATTACGTGTCTCGATGGGGCAAAATGGTAAAAATACACGTGATGAAGGTGTGCTTGATACCGTCATTACTAATGTCATCATTATAGATTATACAGGGATTGTCAAAGCAGATATCGGTATAAAGGATGGACGTATTATTGGTATTGGGAAAGCTGGTAATCCGAACAGCATGGACGGAGTCGATCAGGACATGATTATCGGCGTTGGTACAGAGGTTTATGCAGGTGAAGGGCTAATTGCTACGGCAGGAGCCATTGATACACATATCCATTTCATCAGCCCTGATCAGGTGGAGACGGCCCTACTAGCAGGGACAACAACTTTTATTGGTGGTGGAACAGGCCCAGCAGCTGGCTCGAAGGCGACGAGCTTAACAGCGGGTGAATGGCATTTGCATCGCATGTTGCAAGCAGTTGAGGGCTTCCCAATAAATGTTGGCTTACTTGGAAAGGGAAGTGCATCTGAGCCAGCACCCATCATAGAACAAGTCCGTGCAGGTGCGATTGGTTTGAAAATTCATGAGGACTGGGGCGCAACACCAGCAGCGCTAGATCAAAGTTTATCTGTTGCAGATGACTATGATATTCAGGTTGCTCTTCATTCGGATACATTGAATGAAGCGGGTTTTGTGGAAGATACAATTAATGCGATTGATGGGCGAGTCATTCATATTTTCCATACGGAGGGGGCAGGTGGAGGACATGCGCCAGACCAGCTTGTCATGGCATCATTACCCAATATTTTGCCAGCATCTACAAATCCAACAAAACCGTTTACAACGAACACTATAGATGAGCATTTAGATATGCTAATGGTCTGCCACCATTTAAAGCATGATGTACCAGAGGATGTGGCATTTGCGGATTCCCGCATTCGACCAGAAACGATTGCAGCGGAAGATATTATGCAAGATTTAGGGATTTTAAGTATTATGTCTTCGGACTCACAAGCGATGGGACGTGTTGGTGAGGTAACGCTACGAACGTTCCAAACAGCAGACAAAATGAAGAAGCAACGTGGTCCATTACCACAGGATGAAGGCAAGGATCATGATAATTATCGTGTTAAGCGCTATATGGCAAAGCTGAATATTAACCCGGCGATTGCCCACGGAATTAGCCATGAGGTAGGTTCGCTAGAGGAAGGGAAGCTAGCAGATATCGTCCTTTGGGAGCCAGCATTCTTTGGTGTTAAGGCAGAAGTAGTCATTAAGGCAGGGATTGCGGTCTATGGCATCACAGGTGATCCGAATGCGTCGATTCCTACGCCACAGCCAATGAAAGGACGTCAAACATTTGGCTTTTATGGTCAAGGTCCTCAAAATTGTGGCATGACATTTTTACCGAAAATCGCTGTGGAGGAAGGCCTACCTGAAAAATTAGGCTTAAAACGAATGATTGGTACGGTTTCGAATTGCCGAAATATTCGTAAAGCTGACATGAAGCTCAACAATGCAACACCACAGATTGATGTGAATCCAGAAACCTATGAAGTAAAAATTGATGGGGAACTAGCAACATGTGAGCCTGTGGATATATTACCAATGGCCCAACGATATTTCCTATTCTAAGCCATCAAAGTGAGAGGAACAGCTAAAAATAGAGGATGAGGTGCAGAACTTATGTTAATTGAAAAAGTAATAGGCAATATTGCTAATGAAGAAGAACATCAACAGAAAACAACAGAATGGATTGAGCTAGAGTGGGAGGAATTAAGCAAACGAATTCTTCGTACGACAACGGATCAAGGTACAGATATTGCTTTGCGTTTAGAGGGAGAAGAACCATTACAATATGGCGACTTATTATTTGAGGATGCCGAACGTCGTATTGCAATTCGCACGAAGCTGGAGCCCGTTATCGTTATTACCCCAAAAGACATGTACGAAATGGGGAAATCAGCATTTGAATTAGGGAATCGCCATACACCTTGCTTAATTGAAAACAATGAAATCATCGTACGAGCAGATCATACGATTAATCCATTACTAGATGAAATAGGGGTGCATTATGAAACTACTGAAAGACGTTTCAAGCAGCCATTTAAATACCGTGGACACTCTCACTAATTTATCCTTATTGCATTTATTGCAAATCCATGATTCTGCCTTTCCAATCGGTTCCTATACCCACTCTTATGGTATGGAAACGTATATTCAAGAGGATCGCATTCGCACGAAGGAACATTTAGTTGAATTTTGTCAGGTGTATCTAGAGCAAAATTTAGTGTATGGGGATGCCATCCTTATTCAGGAGGCGTTCCATGCAGCACAAGCCCGAAATGTTACACGCCTTATTGAACTGGATGAACTGTGTGGCGCTATGAAGCTAGCGAAGGAGTCAAGAGATGCTAGTGTCAATGTAGGGAAGCAATTTATGCGAACAGTAGCCCCACTTATGGATAGCCCTTTTTTATTGCAATGGAAGGATCACATTGATCAGGAAGTCGTGAAAGGTCATTATGCAGTTTTATATGGGATTTATTGTGAAGCACTAGGTGTTAACGTTTTTCATGCTGTCATGACCTTTATGTATGCAACAATTAGTGGCCTCGTTCAAAATGCCGTACGAGCAGTGCCGTTCGGTCAAAACACAGGTGTCCAAGCCCTACATAAGCTCCTTGCCTCGGTGGAGGAAGCTGCCAAAACGGTGAAGACGTTAACGCTAGATGACCTTGCCAATAATGCGCTAGGTATAGAACTAGCCTCCATGAAGCATGAGTTTTTATTTTCGAGATTATTTATTTCATAGAAAGCGAGAGGATAGATATGAAACCAATACGCATTGGTATCGGAGGGCCTGTTGGGTCAGGCAAAACATCTTTAGTCGATCAATTAACACGTGTGATGCATGAGCACTACAATGTGGCAGTAATCACGAATGATATTTATACAAGAGAAGATGCCCAATATTTAATCACAAACGGTGTTTTAGCCGAAGAGCGAATTATTGGGGTGGAAACAGGTGGCTGTCCACATACAGCCATTCGTGAGGATGCATCGATGAATTTTGCCGCGATTGATGATTTGAATAAACGCTTTGCCGATTTAGATATTATTTTTATCGAAAGCGGTGGCGATAATTTATCGGCTACATTTAGTCCAGAGCTTGTTCATGGCTATATTTATGTCATTGATGTAGCAGAAGGACAGGATATTCCGCGCAAAGGTGGCCCAGCGTTAACACGTTCTGATTTATTACTAATCAATAAAACGTCATTGGCCCCTCATGTTGGTGTTGATTTAGAGCTGATGGATCAGGACGTGAAAAAAATGCGTGGTGGACGACCATATATTTTTGCAGATGTTCGCTCACAAACAAATGTTGATAAGGTGGTTGAATGGATTCAGCACCATATGCTCCTTGAAGGTGCCGAAGCAGTTGAAGAAAATGCTTAATCAAGGAAGGGTCAATCATTTCGGTAAGTTGGAGATGGCTTTTGAGCCTAGACGGGGTTTTACACGGCTTGTTCATGTGTATCAGCAGCCGCCATTAAAGGCAAGTCGAGAGCTGTATGAGGGCAATCATCCAACTGCCACCGTTTTTATTATGGAGTCCTCTGGTGGTATGGTCGCGGGAGACCGCAATGAAATTTCAGTAAAGCTTGCGCCAGACAGTCAGGTAAGGTTAAAGCAACAATCAGCATTAAAAATTTACCCTTCCCACACTGGCGAGTTTTGTACACAAGCCATCACAGTGGAACTCGATGAACGAGCGCGATTAGAATGGCTTCCTGAAGTGACCATTCCATTTGAACGAGCCAAATTTCAGGTAGATACAACGATTCATCTGAAAGAGAGCTCAACATTGATTTGGGGGGAGATTGTCGCCCCTGGAAGAGAAATGCGAGGAGAAATTTTTGATTATCAAGCATTCCAATCTAAGTACAAGCTCTATGTAGAGGATTCATTGATTGCTTTTGATTCCTTTCATTTCAAGCCACAGGACATGAATTTTTCAACGATTGGCTTGCTTGAAAAGGCGCTCTATATCGGCTCCTTATGGATTGTGGCGCCACAGGTTCAACATCTCAATATACGAGATTTACAGGATCGAATTCAATTGGAACCGTCCGTTCAGGCAAGTGTGACAAAACTAACCGATCAGGCCATTCATTGTAGATGGCTCGCCAAAGAGCAACGAACACTTCACAAAGAAATCAACAATATGTTTGAGTACATCTCAACATTGCTGTAATTTCTGTTGTGATAAAGGAGATAGTAAATGAAAAAGAGTTCCCTATTCATACTTTTGATGATAGTAGCAATAAGTCTTGTTGGCTGTGCCTCTAGTCAGGGGGAAGAGAAACAACCAGCTGCTACATCATCGTCTCAGGCAAATGAGCTTATTTTTGCCTCGGAATCTGAGTTTGCGGGTTTGAATCCGCTGTTGGAGGAAACCAATCTAGATGCATTTTTATTTAGAGGTCTGATGCGCTTTGATGAGCATAATGTTCCGGTAAATGATATTGCTCAAAGCATTAAAATATCTGATGACCAGATGACTTATACAATTACCATTCAACAAGATGTGACGTTCCATGATGGGCAGGCATTAACAGTAGACGATATTATCTTTACCATTGACAGTATTTTAGATGATGAAAACGGCTCCTATTTAAAGTCTGATTTTAACCATGTAGCATCAATGAACAAGATCAATGACACAACAATGACCATTCAATTAGACGAGCCATTTACG
Source organism: Lysinibacillus irui (assembly GCF_028877475.1). Classification (NCBI taxonomy): domain Bacteria; kingdom Bacillati; phylum Bacillota; class Bacilli; order Caryophanales; family Bacillaceae; genus Lysinibacillus; species Lysinibacillus irui. Next base: position 2,060,587 of record NZ_CP113527.1, read on the forward strand.
CCGATGTTAGATAAATTAACGGTGCCAATTTTGCCAAAGCATGCCTTCGAAGGGCAAGAAATGCGAACGGCTTCGTTTAACCAACAACCAATTGGGGCTGGTCCGTACATGTTTGAGCAATGGGATAAAGGAACAAGCTTAACGCTAAAAGCATACCCAGCCTTCTTTGGCACAAAGGCTTCAATTGAAAAAGTCATTTTTAAATTTATCCCTGATAGCAATGTGCGAGCTTTACAGCTAAAATCTGGTGAGGTAGATATTGCGCTTCTTGACCCGAATCAGGTGGAGGAGCTTTCAAAAGTAGAGCATTTAAAAATGTATGAAGTTGAATCAGCAGATTATCGCGGTCTCTTATTTAATATGAAGTTTCCAATTTGGCAAGATGTGACGATTCGTAAGGCCATTAGCTATGCAACTGATCGCGCTGGTATTGTAAAGGGCATTTTACATGGTTACGGTACGGAAGCATACTCACCATTACAAAAGCATGCCTTTACCAATAGCACGATTGAACAGTATTCTTATGATGTCAAGAAAGCCAACAAGCTCCTAGAACAAGCGGGCTGGACATTAAAGGATGACGGTTTCCGCTATAAGGATGGTCAAAAATTAGCATTTACGATTACGGCTCCGATTACCGATACAGTGCGTGTCAATATGGCTAATTATGCAGCAGAAGGCTATAAAGCGGTGGGGGCAGATGTGAATGTAGCTGCCCTAGATTGGAACAATATTGTCATTGAAGATTCAGAAGCTTTTATGGTGGGCTGGGGTAGTCCATATGATGCAGATCATCATACGTATAGCTTATTCCACTCGGGTGAATCAAGCCACACAAGTGCTGGCTATAATTACGGCAGCTATGCCAATGCTAAAGTAGATGCTTTGCTAGAGGAAGGACGAACAACCGTTGATCCTGAAAAACGTAAGGAAGTCTATGTGGCATTACAAGAGGAACTAGCACAAGATCCACCTTTCGCTTACTTTGCCTACGTGGATGCAGTATATGGCATCAATGAACAGATTCATGGTGTCAAAGAGCGGATTTTAGGTCACCACGGGGCTGGCTTCCTATGGAATGTCGAGGAGTGGAAATGGAATGATCGCTAAATGGATCGGGAAGCGAGTGATAATGGGGACAATGGTCCTCATTATCGTGAGCTTCCTCTCTTTTTTCATGATGCATGCCGCTCCTGGTAATCCAGCTGCAGCTTATTATGGTGGCAATGCGCAAACATTATCCGCAGCTGAGAAGGAGCGTATTGAAAAAGCCTTTGATCTCGATCAACCAGTACTGTATCAATACGGTTCTTGGCTTCGTGGCGTACTACAAGGCAATTTAGGATACTCGGCAAAAGAGGGCAGATCAGTCGCAACAATTTTACAGGAACGTTTACCGAATACACTACAGCTCGTTGTTTTGACTTTAGTTATGGTAACGATTGCGTCCATTTGGCTCGGCTTACGGGCAGGGATGCTGGAAGGTTCATTACTAGATAGAGGACTATCTATTGTCAGTATTGCAAGTTCAGCTATCCCACCATTTTGGCTCGGTATAGTATTTATCATGGTGTTTTCCGTACAGCTAGGCTGGTTTCCTTCATCGGGGATGTATGATGTACGGGGGAATGGAGGGATGGTGGATCGACTATACCATATGGTCCTTCCTTTAACAGTCCTTGTTCTGTCACATGTCGGGATATTCGCCCGCTTTTTACAGGAGAATGTGAAGGCTGAGAACCATAGCTATTATGTCCAAGTTGCACGTGCCAACGGAGTGCCAGAGCGTGAAATTCGTAAGATGATATTACGCAATGCCATGATTCCCTATATCAATTATGTCGGTGTTACCATTCCTTCATTTTTCGGAGGCTCCATTGTCGTTGAAACCTTATTTGGCTGGTCAGGCTTAGGACAGCTTTTGGTGAAATCAGTCATGGTTAAGGATTTTCCTGTACTTATGGGGGCTATTTTACTCATTGGCGTTGTGGTTGTTATGTGTTTAATTCTCATTGATATCCTAATGATTTGCCTGAATCCTAGGTTAAGAAGAGGGGGGCTTGTATGAGAAAAGAAAAACAGCGGAAGATACCCATCTTTTGGTTAGTGCTTCTTGCTTTCATTTTTGGCTTGACCCTTTTCTCCTCTATCCTCGCTCCTTTTGAACCAAATGCGATGGATATGAACCATATTTATGAGGCGCCTACTACGACACATTTCCTCGGAACAGATCAATTAGGCCGAGATGTCCTATCCCGCTTGCTTATTGGTGGGAGGGTGACTCTTTTCATCGCCATTGTTTCCGTTGTTCTAGCCAGTATAATTGGCATTATTTATGGAGGCATAAGTGGTTATTTTGGCGGGGCTATTGATGCCGTGATGATGCGTATATTAGAGGCCTGTTTAACCATTCCTTCTTTAGTGATCGTCCTTGCCCTTCAAGCGATTATGCAGGGGAGCGTTTGGCGCATGGCGATTATTATGGGGGCTACGAGCTGGTTTGTCACAGCACGTATTGTGCGATCTGAATTTATCCGTTTAAAGGAAGCCGAATTTGTACAAATGGCTAAAATGTTCCGTACACCGTTGTGGAAAATTCTTTTTAGCCATTTATTACGTAATAGTTTTCCTGCCATCTTTGTCGTAACGATTTTTAACTTTGCTGGCGCTATATTTACGGAGGTGTCCTTAAGCTTTTTAGGGATTGGGGTCCCACCAGCCATTCCGTCCTGGGGGACCATGCTCTATACGGCACAAAATGATTTACTAGTTGGTGCTTGGTGGATGGGGCTGTTTCCAGGACTATTAATCTTTATAACTATTTTATGTGTACAAGCAATAGGAAGTACGTTCAAGAAGGGAGGGGAGCGGACACATGTTTAAGATGTACAATGTAGCGGTACGAATGAATGAAAAAACAATTCTCAAAGATCTGTCATTCATTGTGCCGAAAGGGCAGATTACCGTGATGATTGGTGAAAGTGGTAGTGGGAAAAGCACGACTATTTCAGCCTTGCTTGGCATGCTTCCTGCTCATGCAACAGTGGAAGGGTCAATTTATTTTAATGGTCAAAATATAATGGAGCTATCGAAACAGGAGCAACTGGCACTACGTCAAAAACATTTCTTTACGATTTTCCAGGATGCCATCAATAGTTTTTCACCGACTATAAAGTTAAAGCAACAAATGTATGCGTTAAGTGCTTTACGGGAGGGTCATAAGAAGAAGGATTTTTTAGCTACCATCCAAGTCATGTTAAAGGACTTTCATTTACCAGAAAATGTGTTAGATTGCTATCCCTTTGAGCTTTCAGGGGGAATGCTCCAACGCTGTATGCTCGCCTGTGCCTTATACAATGAGCCAGACATCTTAATAGCGGATGAACCAACTTCCGCCTTAGATATGCTCCATCAGCAGGAATTTATTCAACTATTGAAAAAGCTTCATACCCGACTAGGAACGACAATACTATTGATTACCCATGATTTAGGTGTTGCTGCTGCCATCGCTGATTTTATTCTTGTAATGAAAAATGGAGAAATGGTGGAGCGAGGGCATGTGAAAGACATCTTTGAACAGCCGAAGCATCCATATACGAAGCAGCTTGTGGCTAATCATTTTTAGGAGGCGTAAATTTTGTTGCTGCAGGTTGACCATGTTTTTAAAAGCTATCGAAGAGGACAGCAAGTATTAAAAGATATTAACCTTACTGTAGGAAATGGTGAATTAGTAGGTTTAGTGGGGGAAAGTGGCAGCGGCAAAAGTACATTGGCTAAAGTTATCATGCAGCTAGAAAAGCCGAACAAAGGAACAGTGCTCTTTCAAAACCAAGCTATTACCAAACATAATCGCACCTCTTTTTATGAAAGATGCCAGCTCATTTTTCAAAATGCTACAGCGGCATTAAACCCAACGTGGACGGTAAGGGAACTATTAAGAGAGCCATTACAGCATCAATCAGTAAATGATACGTATTTACAGACCATGCTAGAGAAAGTTAAACTACCAGCAGATATCTTACATGCCTTACCTACAGAGCTAAGTGGTGGTGAAAGACAACGTGTCAATTTACTAAGATCCATTTTAATTGAGCCGCAATTAATCGTCTGTGATGAAATTGTTTCGAGTCTAGATCGTTTAATACAACGAGAAATAATCGATTTATTAGTCACACTCAATAAAGAAAGAGACATGGCGATATTGTTTATTTCGCATGATCTAAAGGCCGTTTCTTATTTATGTGACCGCATTTATGTCATGAAGGCGGGAGAAATTGTGGACGAGAGCTATAAGGAACAAAATCGCTTTGCTTTCACAAACAGCTATGCCCAGAGGCTGTTTAAGGCGATCCATCATACATAAGCATTTTCCTATAATTTCTTATGTAAGAAAAAGACTGGGAGCACGTTGATGGAGATAAAATGTAATAGGATTTAAGAGAAGAAATGACTATATATGCCATTCAAAGGGCGTTCGAGCAAGGGGGGCTAACAGCCAAAGAACTAGTCATGTATTCATAGCCAGCTTTGATCAAAAAGGACCGTATAGGCTTCCACAATAAGTACCAAAGCAGGCGATCCAACAATTGCTGTCCCAGTAGGTAATATGGCAAGTAGGAGACCCTGTGGTATTGCATTTCCTGCTACTGCATTTAGTGAAGTCACTTTAATTAAGCTAGCCTATTCTTTTGAACAAGCAATAAAATGGCAAAAGGCTCCTCAATGGCTCTAATTAATCGTTAGGGTTCTACATATTAGACCAATCTACTATGTAGAACCCTTTCTTCATTTACTGGTTAGATTACTAACTTTATAGTTTAAAAGAGCTTCGCTAGTTAGAGAAAAAGTATGGACATTAGAGGTAGTAACACCTGACGGAAAAGTGGTACACTATGGATAATACATATATTGGTAACAAAAACCTGTATGCTTCTTTAAAATATAACATTCATTATTGAGAGGTGTAAGAATGAACTTGAAATTTATCCTCATATTATTTACTTTTACATTGTTCCTAGCTTTTGGTTTCACAGCACACGCAGAAAATCTTTATGACTATTATGAAGATGTATCTGAACATGACTTGAAAAATAGTATGATTCTTTCTCCTGAAAGCTCCATGGCATTTATTAATGGGCAGAAAGTATCTACTGTTCAGCCGATTATTAAAGATGGAAGAACATTAGTACCCCTTCGTTTTATTTCTGAAGGATTTGGTGCAAAGGTAGATTTTAATACAAAAAAACAGTCCATTACCATTACATACGCTACTAAAACCATTTCCCTAAAAATAGGAGATAATAATATTTCAATAAACGGTAAATCGAGCGAAATGGATGTGGCAGCAAGCATATACAACAGTTCAACGTATATTCCTTTAAGGTATATTGGCGAGGCATTTAATAAAAAAGTCGTCTACTTAAAAAATGCAGAGATTCAACCATATCGTTTGATTATAATTAGGGACGTTCATGCCACAGCAATTGAAAACCTTAATCTTATCCATATTTTTAAATTACTCTATCAAGGAAAATCCATTGTCTACAGTGATCGATATATGGCAGTCATTAAAGAAAACGGTCACTTAGTATTTAGCAACACCTTTAGTGATTTCGAGCCCTTTGTTTATCAGGAATTAATTGAGGATAAAAACTCGGTTCGATATGGGGATATATGGTTTAATACGGACATGGGCCATTTTTATTTGAATTATTCCTATAACACAACGCAGGAATTTATTTTATATCGTGTGGATGGCGATGCAATTACAAGAGTTGCGATTGAGAAAGCACCAATAAAGTCGGTAAAAACATATCAAAACAATGTCTTTTACTTGACAAGATATGAGCGTGGAATACTCAATGCTGAGGATACAAGCAATTTAAAATCTGCAACATTTACCAATGGACAATGGTTTTCCGATTATTTAGGTAAGCCTGGATTTTATTATGGCTTTGACACATTAGGTAATGTCTATGATTGGACAATTAATGGGAACGGGATCACTACATTTGGCTTTCAACGCTCCGGTGATTTAAGCTCTGATGAAAGAAAAAAAACGTTCGGACATTATAGAATCGATCTGAAGGGGAATCACCATGAGCTGATATCGCCATGAGTAAAAAGGGCCCTTTAGTCTAAATTAAACCATCATTTCTTGTCGTAGCCCTAAATAAACGGAAGTGTTTTTTTATTGCCGAACAAGGGCTATGAGTGCCTCGGTATAATCCTTTGAGATTGTGTAGATCGTATGTGTGTCTTTCGTATTCATGAGCACACTGCTTTGTCCATTCTCACCTAGCCAAAGATATAGCCATATTTGTTGCCAGCAGTATCCACTACTTGCAAATCATATTCAGGTGAAGCCATATCCACAACGCCTTCGTTTTTGACGGCTGTAGAAATGGCTTGTTGGAATAAATCAAGTGATTCCTCATCCTCATATATAACCATAAAATCAGTATTTATTTGACCAAATTCAGCTCCAATTGAGAGGCTGACCTTAGTTAACTCGCCACCTGGTAGCCTCTCTTCATTACAGCCAAAGAGGAATACGGCCAAAAAAGCAACCATCATTACACGCAACTCCTCACCTCCTATAAACTAAATAATACCATCATTTCTTGTCGTAGCCCTTGTATCTTTGTAATACATTAAATAAACGGAAGTGAGAGGGGAAGATCATGGGATTATTTGATGGGTTAATCGGCAATGCAAGTGAGGTCGATTTAGATAAATTACAGCAGGAAGTAAAGGATTTATTAATTACACATGAAACAATCAAAAATGCCTATAAAATTATAAGAGATACGTTTATTTTTACCGATAAACGATTAATCCTCATTGATAAGCAGGGGGTGACGGGTAAAAAAACCGAGTACCATTCCATTCCCTATAAAAATATTGTGCATTTTTCAGTGGAAACAGCCGGCACATTTGATTTAGATGCAGAGCTCAAAATATGGGTATCAGGCAGTTCGTTACCGATTCAAAAAAACTTCAACAAGGCGACAAATATTTATAAAGTACAAAGTGTCTTAGCTCAGTATGTTCTAGGAACCTAATGTATGGTATAATAAGAGTAACATTTACAAAACACATCGTCTAAAGCCCGCATGTATGCGAGGCTTTTTTTGTTGTGCAATGAAAGGGGAATGAAGATGGAAAACTTACCATGTGAAGGGTGTAAGGGGTTATGCTGTGGTCCAGTTCCAATCACAGAGAAGGAATTAAAGAACATAAAAAAGAAGCTCAAATCGATGCCTAGTAAAATACGTTTAGAGCTTAAAAACCAACAACGATTTATGGGTACATGTATTTTTTACGATTTACAAAAGGATCGATGTGGCATCCATGCCGTACGACCTGAAATTTGTAGAATGTTTGGCTATTACAAGGAGCTAGTTTGTTTTCGAAAACCAGCAGTCGCAACTAAAACGATGGATACTTCGACAATAGCAAATCATATCGGTATCTTATCGTTAGATTATACGTGGAAGGATTTTGAGTAGTTATCAATTTATAAGAGATACTAGGCGGGTAAACGCCTAGTCTTCTAATAATACGAACGTACTGGTGAAATAAGGTGAAGGGAAGAGGAATGATCAACCGGTTCAATGAAGATGGGTCTCATTGTACCACCAAAACTTACTTTAATCTCTTCATCTTTTATTACCTTTAAAGCATCCATTAAAAAACTGCCATCCAATGAAATACGTAGGTCACGATCACCGTTAATCGCTTTGATAGGTTGGGTTTCTTCTATTTTTCCTATTTCGGAGGAGTTTGAGGAAATTTTTATTTTACTCCCATCGATAATTTCTAAATTGACATTGTTATTTTTCCATTCGTTTGCAAAAAGGCAAGCTCTATCAATACCCTTTAATAGTTGTTTCCTGTTAAGCGTAATGATTGTCTTCGAATGATTTGGTAAGAGTTCAAAAACATTGGGATAAGTTCCAGCTATTAATCTTGTATAAAGTAAGGTAGTAGTAGATTTAAATATCATATAGTTGTCTATTACAAATAATTGTATTACACCCGATTCGTTATTTATGAGTTTCATCAGCTCACTTAGGCTTGTTCCTGGAACGGTAAATGAGCCATTTATGCTTGATTCTATTACATATTTTCTTAAAGCTAATCGTTGGGAATTCGTTGCAACACACGTCAATTGATTCTCTTTGAATATCATATTTACTCCTGTCAAAACAGGTCTCGACTCACTTTTTGCGACTGCAAACACAGTTTGTTCAATAATTTCCATTAGTACTACACTAGGGATTTCAATATAGTCGGTTTCATCAAATAGAGGAAGACTTGGGTACTCTACAGAATAAAAGCCATTTAAATTTGTTATAATTTCGCCAGATTGAATAGTTACGAATTGTTTTTCATTCACGTTGATATGTATTTTATTAGGCAATTTCTTAACAAGCCCACTTAAAAATTTAGCAGAAATCACAACACTACCAGGTTGATAAATCTCCAGTACTTTTACTCCGTCAATCGTTAGAGGAATCACTCTCTCAATGATCATATCAGAATTGCTTCCGACGAGTACTAAACAATGATCATAAGCGATTATCTTAATACCTGCCAGAATGGGGAACGGTGTCTTTAAAGACACAGCTTTAGTAACGTCCGAAATAGCTTTGTTAAAACATTCATGATCTATGATAAATTCCATACAGAACACCTCATTTAATTGTCTATGAAACTATTTCGACAAAAAACAAGAATATCCTATCACAATCAATAAGGAATTTTTCTGAATAATGGATGATTTCTGACTAAACTATGGTAAAATAAACCATAATAGTAAACAAAGATAATTCCTTTGATTGGAGGTTAACCAGATGGATGAAAAGAGGAAGCGCAAATTTCAGGTCATTGGTATAGTTTTAATGATAGTCCTATTAGCTGCGGCGTTTGTGTTATTTTTCTTAGGTCATTATATGGTGGCGTTTGCCTTATTCGGAATTTTTATGCTCGTTCTGAATTTTGTTAGCAATTGGAAGGGACTTGATAATGCAGATTACGTTTATAGAAAAGTTCATAAGCATAATGAGAAGTGGTAATGGGGTACGCAAAACTTTGGTAAGTTGAATAAGAAGCTATTACATAAAACCGCTAGAGGATATGACCGTCTCTAGCGGTTTCCAGTTTCATCGAGTTTAGTAACTCATTACATAAAAAAGCATCACCAAGGAAGAGGAGTCAATTGGAGTTATTATCATGAGGGAACTATATGGCTTTGGGTACGATGCTTACTTTATTACTAGATATAATGGTAGATGGATACCGTTTGGAATTAAAGAAGGTTGTAAATAAATGTACTTTAATGGGTTCGATTGTTTAATTATGCGCTAACGACGATGCAAGTAGAAGGGCTTTGAATATTGTTGTGATATGGCAGCAAAGCATTGGGGGAGTAGTATGTTTATAATTAGAACAGTTATTTTATGGATTATTATATCAACTATGATAAATGCATATTTAATGACATTTCCTGTTCCTGTTTTACGAAAAAGAGGATACCCGGCTAACTATCTAATTAAACGAAATAATAGAATCGACATACAAAATAACAGGGAATGTGCAGGATTTTCAACAGCGTATGTGTTGCGACATTTTGGAATAGAGGCCGATGGTGAAGCATTATATTCTAGTTTCCCTAGTAAAATGAGGTCAGGTAATGTGTATCCAAAGGGCATCCGGACGGTGTTAAGGAAAAAGGGATTGAAAACAAGCTATTTTAAAGGAACAATAGATACATTAAAGTATGAAGTAAGTAAAGGAACACCCGTAATTGTTTTCATTAAAGTACATAAGGATTTTAATAATTTGCATTTTGTCCCTGTTGTAGGATATGACGAGCAGTTTGTCTATCTTTCAGAATCATTAAGGCAACTGGTGAATTGTAATGATGCTAACAATAGCTATAATCGTAAAGTTACTATTAAGGAATTTAAAAAATTGTGGAATGTAAAAAATATTACTATGCCTCTTTATAGCAATACTTATATAACAGTAGAACCTTTATCTTAACACACCGGTGCGATTAGGGTTACAGGTATGTGAAATAGAGGTTTTGTAAGTAAGTGATAGTTTGTAAAATGTTGTGAAAATTGACTTTTAATTCACAAAGATTTACAATTGGATTTAATAATTTATAAGGAATATGGGAAATACTAAATTCCTTATCAACTAAATAGCGTGTAGTAATAGGTGTAAATTGCGTGCAATTTGCTTAAAAGGGAAGTCGGTGAGAATCCGACACTGTCCCGCAACTGTAAATGTGAGCGACTTTTCAGCATCCACTGTCTTTGGACGGGAAGGAGAAAAGAAGCGATGATCATGAGTCAGGATACCTGCCTGTTACGAGTACACACCATAAACCTACGAGGAATAGGAGGTGGCATGTTGACAAAACAGAATGCTCTGTTCGTCACAGTACGTCAAACGCCCAAAGTTCATGAAGGGGTTCATCATCGGGCTCATTCACATTTACTTCGGGTTTGTTTGGCATTGTGTGATGAAGAAAGTTAATGTAAAGGATTTCCTCAAAGAATAGGAAGTCCTTTTTTGTTTTGAAAAAATGTACGCAAAGGGGATGCACGTATGATGTATGTAGAAATGAACATTTGTAAGCAACCACGCACAGAAACAGCCAAGAAAGCGAAAACGAGAATGGCGGTTGAATCACTGATCGATCAATTATTAGCAACGAAGCTCATTCGCAATGATCGTTTCTTTGAGCAAATTTTATATAATAAAGATATTATTTGGATCCAAAATGGGGAGGTCAATGGTCATCTTTTTGCGAAGGCAGCGGTAACTGATCAACTGAAAACGAAGACCAATAGCTTTATGATGTATATGCCGTCCAATCCAATTGTCTATGAGGTGAATGGGGAGCCGTACCATTTCATAACACGTATTGATTCAACACGGGCAAAGCCTAATCTTGAACGGCTGACATTCGAGCCAAAGCCTATTTTAAGTGCTGCACGAGTGAATGATTTACTATGCTCGATTGTGATGCGTTTTTATGAAACGTATATACAGGATTTAGCACCACAGCACGACAAACTCATCGCATTTGTACAGCAGGAATATGCCCAGTTTATTGAAGCGGTACAAGAATTAAATAATGATCATTTTAACTGGCATCCGCGCGGTAACGGCCATGAGCTTTTGCTGAAATTAATTGATCATTTACAACTTATCAAAAGTCATCCAGGCAAAGTGTTAATTGATTTCACAAACTCGCATGACTATGTAATCGTCCAACCAGCATATTTCGTGCACAAACCAACAAAAAAAGCAGTCGGTGCCCTATAAATATAAGCCCTCCAACCAACGGAGGGCTTATTTTAATTAAAGAATATCGCTGCTTGAGTGAAGAATACCCGCGAAAGGGGAGGAAATACCCGCGTTTGAGCGAAGAATACCCGCGGAAGGAGAGGAAACACCCGCGCAAGAGCGAAGAATACCCGCGGAAGGAGAGGAAACACCCGCGCAAGAGTAAGGAATACCCGCACTAGAGCGAAGAAAACCCGCGAAAGGAGCAAACACCCGCGCTAGAGCTAGGAATACCCGCGGAAGGAAGAATCCCTGCCGCCAAGAGCAAATCCCCACGTGAGCGGTGCCACCCAATCCCAATATTATTGGCAATGCATGGCGGCTTGTGCTTCTTGCCAAGGGACGGTGTAGCCTTTGCCTTTCGCGCAAAAGATGCTAGAGGAACTATATTCAGGGTCGGCATTTTTATCGTAGCCAATTTGTGCAATGACTTCCTCGGGGTTATGGCACACATCATAGCCGTCAAACTGTAGTGTTAGTGCGCCCTTTCCATTTGTATAGGCAGCATAGGTTGTGCTATAGCTCATCAAAGTGGCAACGGGCGCACGTCCTGTTAGCACAACATCTGTTTCCGTCAAGATTGGGTCATCGAATGTACCCGCTGCTTGTTGAATGTCGGTCATCATGCGGCCAATAAAGTCATTAGAGGCTTTCATTTTAAAGCGATAGTATGGCTCCAGTAAGACATTCTGCGCTTGCTCAAGTCCTTGGCGTAACGCTCGGAAAGTAGCTTCTCGGAAATCACCGCCCGATGTGTGTTCATTGTGCCCGCGACCTGTCAACAGCGTAAAATGAACATCGGTTAGCGGGAAGCCTGTCAGTAGTCCATGATGCTCCCGTTCAAATAAGTGCTTTTCAACAAGTCGTTGGTTACCTACTGATAAATCATCCGCATGACAGGCATTGCTAAAAGTTATGCCTGTTCCACGTGGATTTGGCTCCATTAATACATGCACTTCCGCATAATGCTTGAGTGGCTCAAAATGGCCATAGCCTGTAACCGTTGTCGCAATTGTCTCCATGTATAAAATTTGTGGCTCTCCGAAAGAAACGACTAATGAAAAACGCTTCTGTAATACCTCAACGAGTACCTCTAGCTGAATAACGCCCATTATATGCACGTGGATTTCCTGGAATTTTTCCTGCCAGAGAACACGTAATGAAGGCTCTTCCGCTTCTAACAAACGAAAAATTTGTAGCACTTCTTTAATATGTTGGTCGCCTTCATATTGTACCTTTGCCTGTAAGGTTGGGACGAGCTCGTACGGCTGCGATTGTGTAGTACTGCCAATGCGGTCTCCAATAGTTGCCTGACTTAACCCTTTAACAGCAAATATCTCACCCGCTTCAACATGTTGAACGGTTTCAAAGCGATTGCCATTATAAAGGCGAATTTCTGTGATTTTTTCTGTTGTCTCGCCAAAGGTAAATTCATCCCGCACATGTAAGGACCCCTGCATGGCCTTCATAAAGGTTAAACGCTGGTGGCCGTCGTGTCGTATTTTAAAAACCTCTCCCTGAAACGGTGCATCCTGTTCAAAATGAGTATCGGTTAATAGAGGAAGCTGGGCAATAAATTCCTGAATGCCCTCATCCTTTAAGGCCGAGCCTGTAAAGCAAGGGAAAGCACATTCACTTGTAATCATGTCCTTTAGCTGTGCTAGACATTGTTCATGTTCCAACGATTCATTCAAAAAGGCATCGAGTAATTCTTCATCTCGCTCTGCCAGCCATTCCATCATACTACTAGAAAGATAATCTGCTCGAAGCGGTTCATCGATCAACAAGACATCTGGTGAGCAATCTTTACGTAGCTGCTTCATGACTGCCTCTACGTTGGCCCCTTCACGATCGATTTTATTGATAAAAAAGAAGGTTGGGACATGATATTTACGTAACAGCTGCCATACTGTTTCTGTATGACCTTGCACGCCCTCCACTGCACTGATAATAATAATGGCGTAATCCATGACTCGAATGGAACGCTCCATTTCAGGGGAGAAATCGACATGCCCTGGTGTATCAATTAACGTGTATGTATCATCGCCGATGTTCATGCGACCTTGCTCGGCAAATATGGTGATGCCACGCTTGCGCTCTAATTCATGATTATCGAGAAAGGTATCCTGGTGATCGACACGGCCTCGGGCTTGAATACTATTTGTATGAAAAAGTACTTGCTCAGAAAATGTTGTTTTCCCTGCATCGACATGCGCAAGTACACCAATTGTTTTGTACATAACCAATCCTCGTTTCTATCCATTGCTTTCTTCCCATTGTAACAGAATTCTCGTAGAAATATTTCTTGTAAAATAGTTCGTCTTTATGTCGAAATAGTGCTAATATAATGGGGATTATGGATGTCACGCCATGTTCCTCATTGCGTGATTAATCTTCTTCTGCTAGTCTATCAATAGTATTAACCATTATAAAATGTATTGGTGCAAATGGCATTTGTCATTTGCTTAAAAGGGAAATCGGTGTAATTCCGATGCTGTCCCGCAACTGTAAATGGGGAGTCTATACAACGTGCCACTGTAGTGTAGCTATGGGAAGGCGTATAGATGATGAACCTAAGCCAGGATACCTGCCAATATGAACTGTTAACTAAGAACCACGAGGATGGGGATAGTGATAAAGGTGACCATACCATTTTTTCACTATGCTTCTCTCTTGGCGACAAGAGGGTTTTTTTATGCCCTCAAAACTATATTCATAACAAAGGAGATTAGGACATGAAGAAATGGAATAGTTTATGGCTCATCATGGTCATTGCCTTAGTAGCTGTTTTAGGCGCTTGTAATGCAACGGACAACAAAGAGTCTGCAGAACAGGGTGAAAAGGTTGAGCCGTCCGAGACAGCAACAACAGAAGTAACGATCGAAAATAATGATACAACGCAAACATATAAGGAAGCACCAAAAAAAGCGATTAGTTTAAATCAGCATGTAACGGAAATCATGCTGGCATTAGGATTAGAGGATTCCATGGTAGGAACAGCTTACTTAGATGATACAATCTATGAGCCATTACAAGAAGCTTACGATAAGGTCCCTGTGCTTTCAGATCAATATCCAACGAAGGAGCAAGTAATTGATGCAGAGGCGGATTTCTTATATGCAGGCTGGAAAAGTGGCTTTGGTGAAAAGGGCGTAGGAACTCCGGAAGAGCTAGAGGCATTAGGGATTCATACGTATTTACATACAGCTTCCAATATGACAAAGCCGACATTAGAGGATATTTTCACTGATATTCGCAATATCGCGAAGATTTTCCGGGTGGAGGATCGTGGAGAAGCCTTAATTGAGCAAATGACGAAAGACGTAGAAAATGTACAGTCGAAATTACCGAAAGATGATGAAAATTTACGTGTGTTAGTGTTTGACAGCGGTGAAAAGGATATCTTTACAGCTGGTCAAAACTTTATGAATGAGCTAGTGACCATCGCTGGTGGTCAAAATATTTTTGGTGATGTGGAATCCGGCTGGACAACCGTATCAAAAGAAGATGCAGTAGACCGTAACCCAGAGGTGGTGGTTGTCATTGATTACGGTGAAACAACAGCAGAACAAAAGATTCAATTCTTAAAAAATGATCCCGCATTAAAGGAGATGGAAGCTGTTAAAAATGAGCGCTTTGTTATTCTTCCGCTATCAGCAGCATCTGAAGGAGTTCGAGCAGCAGAGGCGATTGAAATTTTAGCAAAAGGCTTCTATCCTGAAAATTTTTAATCTAACAACAATCCGAGCTAGCGTTTTTGCTAGCTCCTTTTTCATAAGGAGAGATATCCATGAATGCATTTCAAAAAAACGTACCAGATCAAACCTTCGAAACACTTAGCCAACAAGGCGAATTTACACGCTTAGCTGTCAGTCCTGGCATTATTAATAAGCATTACACGCCAGCACAATTTCAAAAAATAGCCGAGATTGTTGGAGAAAAGGGGGCAATTAAGTATTCGGCTTCTTATAGTATTATAGTATCCGTCCCGACGAGTGCTGCCGCACAAGCTGTTCAAGCCTTACAGGAAGCGGGTCTACATATTGCACCAGCAGTACCTAATATCGTCATGAAGGCATGTGATTTTTGTGATGGTGAAAAAATGGAGGCAGTGCATATTACAGAACAGCTCTATCATACGTTAGAGAGGATTCAGGTCCCTTCGAGAGTGCGTGTTAACGTGAATGGCTGTGCATCTGCCTGCTATAACCCATCTTTTGATGATATAGGACTCGTTTATCAAAACGAAAGCTTTGATGTTTATTTAGGGGCTATACCGATGGGGGCAAAGGCACAGGCTGGCACATTATTTGCAAAAAAGGTAGGGGTAGAACAGATTGAAGGCTTTGTGCTACAAATTATAAGTCTTTATCAGGAGTATGCACGTCCTCATGAGCCCTTTTATAAATTTTATCGTAGAACAAAATCAACTGAATATTGGGAAATAGTAAAAGATTCTATTAAATAGCAGGAATATTACTTAGGGTGTCGAAGTATTGTAATAAGGCAATAAAAATTACAAATCCAAAGGAGTAAGAACATGACATCGAAACAAGGAATTCAACCAGAAGATCTTTATCACTTAAAATCGGTAGCAGATCCCCAGCTATCACCTGATGGCACTGAGGTAATATATGTAGAGACTCGTATTGATGAAAAGAAAAAAGACTATATATCCAATTTATTTTACATACACTTGAAGGATAGAACGCCAAAGCAATGGACATTTGGAGAGGATAGAACAAGTGCTCCTGTTTGGTCTCCGGATGGCAGTCAAATTGCCTTTTTGTCAACGAGAACGGGGCAGCCCCAAATTTATGTTTTGTCAAAAGCGGGGGGTGAGGCAAAACAAGTGACACATTGTAAAAATGGTGCGTCATCTCCTGTATGGTCACCGTGCGGAAAGAAAATTGCCTTTTCTGTTAAGCTAGGGAAGGATGAATCTATCTTAGACAAGGTGGAGGATGAAAAGAAAGAGGAGAAAGAAGTAAAGCCTCTCGAAATAGACAAGATGAAACATAAATCAGATGCAGGTGGGTTCTTGAATTTGGAGCAGTTTACCCACATTGCCATCGTCGATTTGGAATCGGGTGAGCTTGAGCAAGTGACGGAAGGAAATGAACATTTCCATCTTGATACATGGTCGCCAAATGGACAATATCTTACGTATTTAGCAGATAAAGCGGAGGATTTAGATTTCTCATTTAATATCGATATTTTCTTATTAAATGTAGAGACAAAAGAGACGCGCCAGCTTACGCAAGGAACAGGCATGTATTATCAAACATCATGGTCACCGAATAGTCGCTTTATTTCTTATATAGGAAGTGAAAGAGAATTTGAAAATGCTACGCAAGCTAAGCTATGGGTGTATGATTTGCAAGACAATGTGCTGACATGTATCACAGGTGAATTTGATGCACCGATTGGGGATTTTGCTATTGGAGATTTCCTACAAGGTGTAGTGACACCACGTGTTCAATGGCTGAACGATAACAAAAGCTTCTACTTCCAAGTAACAGATCATGGCAATGCGGCGATTTATTTCGGTAATATAGAGGGCGAAATCTACCCAGCTATTCACGATGATCAATATGTCTATGGTTTCTCACTTGATGCTCAACAGGATAAAGCAGTTGTTGCTATTAGCACAACAACAAATCCTGGCGATTTATTTTACATCAACTTGCAAACAGGTGACAGAGAACAGCTAACATCCATCAATGAAGAATTTTTAAAGACGAGAACCTTATCGGTACCAGAAGCCATTGAATTCGAAGGAGCAGAGGGCTGGAAGGTTAACGGCTGGATTATGAAGCCAGTTGGCTATGAAGCTGGGAATAAATATCCTCTCGTTCTTGAAATTCATGGTGGGCCACATGCCATGTATGCCAACACCTATTTTAATGAGTTCCAAATCTTAGCTGCTCAAGGCTTTGCTGTGCTTTATACGAACCCACGTGGTAGTCATGGCTATGGTCAAACATTTGTCGATGCAGTACGAGGTGATTATGGTGGTAATGATTATCAGGATCTGATGGCTGCCGTAGACTACACGTTGGAGCACTATGATTTTATTGACCAAGACCGTCTTGGTGTAACAGGGGGAAGCTATGGAGGCTTTATGACCAACTGGATTGTTGGCCATACGAACCGCTTTAAAGCAGCCGTGACACAGCGTTCCATTTCGAACTGGATTAGCTTCTATGGTGTTAGTGATATTGGCTATTACTTTACAGACTGGCAAATTCAAGCGGGCTTTGACGATATAGAGAAGCTATGGCATCATTCTCCACTGAAATATGTAGATAATGTGGAGACACCTTTATTGATTTTACATGGTGAAAAAGATTATCGCTGTCCGATTGAGCAGGCAGAGCAATTATTTATTGCCTTAAAGCATCGTAAAAAAGAAACAAAATTCGTGCGTTTCCCTGAGGCTAATCATGAGCTATCTCGAAGCGGAAAACCAACGTTACGAATTAATCGACTCGAATATATTCGCGATTGGTTTGTGAAGTATTTATAAGGTTTTATTCGCGGCTTAAGAACTTTCTTAGGCCACTTTTTTACATAAAAAAAGAATCACAGCAAAGTGTGATTCCCTCCTAGTTAGTCGATCTTTTGAATGAATACGACCTTCAAGTAATTAAATTCAGGGTATTCCCGAGGCACACGGAAATCCTTCGGTAAACCGTATTCCTCGACAATTTTATAGCGTGTACGAGTCTCTTTAAAGGCTTGGTCAATAAAGCTTTTAAACTTTTTCATACCAAAGCTTGCATTATTGGTAGAAGCAACAATGATACCGTTTTTGGCCGTAATCGCAATCGTGTCCTTCAGTAATTTAGGGTAGTCCTTCGCCGTTGAAAACGTCATTTGCTTCGTACGTGCAAAGCTAGGTGGGTCTAATACGACAAGGTCGAACTGTAATGCATGACGCTGCGCATATTTAAAATAATGAAAGACATCCATCACTTTTATATCCTGTGCTTCATAATCAATGTCATTGACACTAAATTGCTCAATCGTTTTGGCTAGACTGCGTTTAGCTACGTCCACACTCGTTGTTTTATTAGCGCCTCCGAGGGCAGCTGCCACAGAAAATGCCCCTGTATAGGAGAACGTATTGAGCATGTTGGTGCTGTTTGCATAACGCTCACGTATAGCCAATCGTACCTCACGTTGATCAAGGAAAATGCCCGTCATCGCACCATCATTTAAATGAACCGCATAGGTCATGCCATTTTCCTTCACCATAAGGGGAAATTCGCCAGGCGTGCCCATGACAAAATCATCCTGTTCCATGTACTGCCCTTTACTATCAAAGCGTTTTTTCTCATAAATGGCTTGGTAGTTGACTGTTTCAGCAAGCGCCTCATAAACCACTTCTTTAAATGAATAAATACCCTCACTATACCAACTCACCATATAGTACCCATTAAAAAAGTCAATTGTTAAACCACCAATGCCATCTCCTTCACCATTAAAAACTCGGAAGGCAGTCGTGTTGTCATTGTTAAAAAATGCTGCACGATTGTCGATCGCTTTTTTGAATTTTTTTATGAAAAAAGCTTTATCAATCGTTTCGTTGGCATCTGTTGTCAGCACCCATCCAATCCCTTTATTTTGGATACCGTAGTATCCTGTGCCAATAAATCGATTATGGTGATCCATCAGCTTCAGGAGCGTTCCTTGCTCGGTAGGCAGCTGTTTTGCATTCACTGCATCCTTTGAAATAAGCGGGTAGCCTTTTCTTAATTGATCGGAAAATGGCTGTTGTATTTGTAGAGCAATTGTTTGTGTCATCGTGTCATCCTTTAAAAAACGTTTTGCTCTATTATCGCACTGTTTGAGTGGGATAGCCAAACTTATTTTAGGAATTGGGCGATTTTTTCCACCGTTTCAATCGTTGCATCTTCAAAATAATTCATTTTACTAAAATAGCTATGAATTAAACCTGGCATTGTGACATGCTCTACGGCAACACCAGCGTCCATTAGTTTTTGTGCATAGCTTTGGCCTTCATCAAAGAGCACATCTGCCTCGGCCGCAATAATCATTGTCTTGGGCATACTACGAACATCCTCTAGCTGGAGCGGAGATACAAATGGGTTTGTAAAATTGGATTCATCTGTATAATGCTGTGAGAACCACTTCATGCCTTGGATATCTAAGCCAAAATTTTCACCATATAAGTGATAAGAATCCGTAGTAAAATTCACATTTGTCACGGGATAAATAAGTACTTGGGCTTGTAATGTTGGGCCTCTCATTGTAGAAGCTAAGTAAGCAACAACTGTCGCTAAATTACCGCCAGCACTATCCCCAGCAACAGTCAATTGACTAACATCTCCACCAAACGATTCCATATGGTCATGCACCCATAGTAAGCTATCATAGGCATCATGCAATGGAATTGGGAAGGCGAACTCAGGTGCTAAACGATAATCAACGGAAACGACAATAGCCTGTGCCCGATCTGCTAATAGCTGACAGCCTGCATCAGCCGAATCTAAATTGCCGTAAACCCAACCACCGCCGTGGTAATAAACAATTACAGGTAATGGTTGATCGTGGAAAGGAGTATAAATTCGAAGCGTAATTTTCGCTCCATCTCGTACAGATATTTCTTGATCCTTAATCGACGCAAGCTGTGGTTTCTTTGGTGATTGCCACTGTGTCACCGTACGCGCTGCTCTTGCTTCTTGTGGCGTTACTTTGTAATAAGGCGTACCATGATGCTGATCTTCAATATAATGAACAGCTTCTTTTCGCAATGTAGTCATCTTTATCATTCCTTTATTGTGACGTTTGTTAATTCTATTATAAACTATTCGTATAATTTTACTAGGATTTAGGTGTAGAAAAAGAAAATTCTTTTAGAAATAAGGTGAAACAAGCGAAATGTGTTTATAATAAAAGAGATGAACGTATTTGGAGGGACAGTATGATTTCTTTAATTGTGGCACATGATGACAACCACGTCATCGGGTATAACAACGGCATGCCTTGGCATTTGCCAGGAGATTTGCAGTATTTTAAACAGAAAACAATGGGCAAGCCGATGATAATGGGACGAAAAACATTCGAATCCATTGGTCGACCGCTTCCTGGACGTCGCAATATTGTTATTACGCGTGATAAAAACTATCATGCCGATGGTATTGAAGTCGTGACAAGCTTGGAGGAAGCATTAGCACTAGCTGGAGATGTACCTGAGATTATGATAATTGGTGGCGAACAAATTTTTCGTTTAGTCATGGAGAAGGCTGATCGTTTATACATTACAAAAATCAATCATTCCTTCCAGGGAGATACCTATTTCCCAAGCTATGAGCAGGATTTTGTTCAAGTATCTTCAGAAGAGCCAGAAACAGCACCAGAAGGCTATATATTCCAATATCAAATTTTTGAACGTAAATAAATGAAAAAGCAATCGCTCATTGTGATCGGAGCGATTGCTTTTATTATAGATAAAAATATACACACGCATACATAGAGGCACAACCAGCTAATACAAAGAGATGCCAAATGGCGTGGTTGTAAGGCAGTGAGCGCCATGCATAAAAGATAGCACCAATTGTATAAAAAAGCCCACCTGCTAGCAATAAGGCAAAACCATAAAATCCTAAGAAAAGATAAACAGGCTTAATGGCGAAAATAATTAACCAACCCATACCGATATAAAAAATCAGTGAAAGAACTTCAAAGCGATTAATAAAGAAACATTTAAAAAGTACACCTAGCACAGCCAGTGTCCAAATAATGCATAGTAAAGTCAAACCTAAAGTGCCACCAACGGCAATTAATAAAAACGGCGTATAAGTGCCAGCAATTAAAATATAAATGGACGAGTGGTCTAAAATAGCGAAAAAGTGTTTATATTTTTCTGGCATACTGTGTAGCAATGTAGACATTAAAAACAGGATGATAACAGACGCACCAAAAATACTAAAAGTGGTAATATGTAGGGCATTTCCTGTTTGAATGGCTGCTAACAGTAAGACAACTAGTGCCGGAATACTGGCAATGAAACCAATACCGTGTGTAATGGCATTCCACAGCTCTTCCTTCCACGATTTATAGTCAAATGAATCGATCATTTGAAACACTCCTTTCGTTTATATGTTTACTATACCCCAATAATTTATACATGAACATTTACATTTGTCATATATTTCATCTCTAAAATGTCATAAGGCTGTCATATTCTCTGAGGGGCATTGATAGACAAGAGGTAGGCGAAAACGCTATAGTATCCAAGGTAGCGTTTACATGCTAGAGAAGACAAGGTTTTGCCTAATGACAAATGTCATGTTTACATAATGATTCATTAGTCTATATAATAAATTTTAATGAAGTAAAAGGATGTGTCAAAGTGGGACGAATTCATATAGTAACGGACTCAACTTGTGATTTAACGAAAGAAGAAGTAGCACAACATGGTATACATATCGTGCCTTTAACGATTCAAATTGATGGTGCAACCTATACAGATGGTGTGGATTTAGAACCGCAGCCATTTTTAGGCTTAATGAAAAATGCGAAAAATTTACCAAAAAGCTCTCAGCCAGCTCCAGGAAAATTTAAAGAATTGTATGATGAGCTTGGTAAAGATGGAGATCAAATTATCTCTATCCATATGACAGGTGGCATGAGTGGAACGGTTGAATCAGCGCGACAAGCCGCACAAATGACAGATGCGGATGTAACGGTAATTGACTCGCGTTTTATTGCCATTGGTCTTGCCATTCAGCTTCGAGAGGCGATTAAAATGCGAGATGCAGGTGCTACAGTAGCGGACATAGTGGCTCGCCTTGAAAAAGTACGCGAAAACACACATTTGTATGTTATTGTAGATACACTTGAAAACCTCATTAAAGGAGGTCGAATCGGTAAAGGAACGGGCTTTATCGGTTCACTCTTAAATATCAAAGTCATTGCCAACCTAGAAGGCGGCGTTTACAATCCGGTTTCCAAGGTACGTAGCCATAAGCAGGTAGTCAATTTCTTATTTAAACAATTCCAAGCAGACACTGCCGGAAAAACAGTCAAGGCAGTTGGTATCTCTCATGCAGATGGCCTAGTCACAATGGGGAATCCATTAAAAGAATTAATCGAAGGCACAGGCTTTACCGATGTAGAAATTGCCTTCACATCCCCAATCATCTCGACACACACGGGTCCAGGCGCCATCGGCTTTATTTATTTTGCAGAATAATAGCAAGGAGCCACTACATAAGTAATTGTAGTGGCTTTTTTCATGCTTTGCTTATTTTGCCATGATCATTTTAGTGGTAAGGAAGAGCGGTTTCGAAGCGATAATGATCACTTTAGTTTGAAAGAAGAGCGGTTTTGATACTAAGATGATCACCTTAGTGGTAAGGAAGAGCGGTTTCGAAGCGATAATGATCACTTTAGTTTGAAAGAAGAGCGGTTTTGATACTAAGATGATCACCTTAGTGGTAAGGAAGAGCGGTTTCGAAGTCATGATGATCACTTTAGTGTCAAAGAAGAGCGGATTCGAAGCAAAGATATCACTTTAATGTCAAGAAAGATCGGTTTCAAAGTCATGATGATCACTTTAGTGGTAAGAGAGATCGGTTTCGAAGCAAAGCTGATCACTTTAGTGTCAAGAAAGATCGGTTTCAAAGTCATGATGATCACTTTAGTGTCAAGAAAGATCGGTTTCAAAGTCATGATGATCACTTTAGTGGTAAGAGAGATCGGTTTCGAAGCAAAGCTGATCACTTTAGTGTCAAGAAAGAACAGTTTCGAAGCGATGTTGATTACATCCTTAGTGAAGAAATTTGGCAAGAACACAAAATTATGGAGAACTGAGGGTAAGTCACTTTTCATTGCGGTATGAACTATTCTATAATAGAAGTAATAGAAAGGGATGGAAGGTGGTCAAATGGACATTTGGCGATTTATGTTGTCATGTTTGACCGTCTTAGTACTAAGTGGTTGTGCAATATCAATCGATGAACCGAATCCGCAAGCAGAGCCAGACGGTGAGCAAGCAGGAACGGAGCAAGATATGACGCAGGATGAGCAACAAACAGAAGATGAGGAAAAAGCCTCTAAGAATATGTTGACGCAAATTTTTGAACATTTTTTTGAGCCATCAGCAGAGGATTTATCGCAAATTGATGAAGAAAACGCAAAGCAACTACATTACTTGGCACTGGGAGATTCGTTAACAGATGGTGTCGGTGATGAGTATAGTCAAGACGGTTATGTTGGAAGATTAGCAGATTCATTGCTGGCGTGGCCCTCGATTTCGGACGTAGATGTCGATAATCGTGGAAAACGTGGTAGGCGCAGTGATCAACTTCTAAAATTAGTGAAAAAAGGGCATTATGATGAAGAGTTGCAACAAGCGCAGCTCATTTCATTAACAATGGGCGGCAATGATGTCATGAAAGTTGTCAAGCAGGATTTGTTTAATTTGAAGCGTGACGCATTCGACAAGGAATTGAAGGCCTATAAGGAGCGCTACAGCAAAATCGTAGCAGGCATTCGCGCAAAAAATCCAACAGTGCCTATTCTACTCATTGGCTTCTATAATCCATTTTCGATTGTGACCAATGAGGCGAATGAATTTGATACAATTATTACAGAATGGAATAATGTAATTGAAGAAGTAGCGAGTGAAGATTCAAATGCTTGCTACGTTTCAGTAGAAGATTTATTCGATTCAAATGAAGAGCTCGTCTATCATACAGATTTTTTCCACCCGAATGCAAAGGGATATGAAAAAATGACCGAGCGAATACTAGCAGCAATGGAGCAGTGTGGCATGGAAAAGAAGATTAACAAGGCAATAGGCTTCGAGGAGTGACAAAATGAATAAATGGAAAGTCGCATTTTTCGCCTTAGCGGGCACAGTGCTTTTTGCAATCCTCCTCGTCGTTTTTTTAGCAACTAGACCAGTGGATGACGTCAATGTTGCGAAGAGTTCTGCAGGTGAAAGTGAAAGCAAAGGGAATGTACTCGTTGTGCAAACCACAACAAAGGAATTAGAATCGATATCAAAAAAATATTTAAAGGATGCAGCGAAGGGCTCTCCTTTACCGCTTGATTTTACAATCGGTGATGATATTCAATTAAGAAGCACATTAACCGTGTTTTATACGGAAATCCCGATTTCGATGAATTTTGATCCGATTGTGGATGAAAAGGGTAATATTATTTTAAAACAAACGGGCATGAATGTTGGACTATTGAATATTCCACCGGAGACGACAATGAAAATTATGCGTGATTCGGTGGAATTTCCCTCATGGATTACAGTGAATCCGAATAAAGCAGAAATCTATATTGATTTATCGCGTATTAACATCGCTTCAGGATCACGTGTTCGTGCCAAAGAGTTAGACTTACCAAAGGATAAAATATTATTAGAAATTATTGTTCCTGGTGAATAAGGAGTGAGATGAATGGCAAAGCAATATGCAACATTTGCGGGAGGCTGTTTTTGGTGTATGGTCAAGCCCTTTGACGAAACACCTGGTATTGACTCGGTGATTTCTGGCTATACGGGTGGACATGTTGTCAACCCCACATACGAACAAGTATGCTCAGAAACGACAGGACATGTAGAGGCTGTTCAAATCGTATTTGATGATGAATTATATAGCTACGAGCAATTACTTGCAATTTATTGGACATTGATCGATCCAACAGATGCAGGGGGTCAGTTTTATGACCGTGGAGAATCTTACACAACGGCCATTTTTTATCATAACGAAGAACAACGTGAATTAGCCGAACGTTCGAAGGCAGATTTAGAAGCATCTAAGAAGTTCGATAAGCCGATTATGGTCAAAATCTTACCAGCTAGCACGTTTTATCCAGCTGAAGATTATCATCAACAGTATTATAAGAAAAATCCAATGCACTATGAGCGCTATTCGATTGGCTCAGGTCGTCGAGCGTTCCAGGAGCATCACTGGGGGAATAAACATGAATAAAGAACAACGTTTAAAAGAACTAACAGATATGCAATATTATGTCACGCAGGAAAATGGCACAGAGCCACCATTCCGCAATGAATATGACGAGCATTTTGAGGAAGGCATCTATGTAGATATTGTTTCTGGAAAACCATTATTCAGCTCGTTGGACAAATACAACTCTGGCTGTGGTTGGCCAGCATTTACAAAACCGATTGAAAAAGAACAAGTCACAGAGCACTTCGATACATCTCACGGCATGCGTCGTGTAGAGGTTCGCAGTAAAGAAGCAGACTCTCATCTCGGACATGTCTTCCCAGATGGTCCAAGTGAATTAGGAGGCCTGCGCTACTGCATTAATTCAGCAGCCCTACGATTTGTCCCAAAAGAGGACCTAGAAAACGAAGGCTACGGCGAATATCTTTCATTATTTAAATAACGACACCTAGCAGGAGCAATCTTGCTAGGTTTTTTTGTTGATCATCGGGTTGGATATCCGGAGCGAAAGCTGCTATTGGAAGTGGAGGATAGCAATGTCAAAATTGAAGGAAAGCCGTACAAAGCGAGGAGTTTAAAACTCTTGTTGATGGATAAAATCAAGAAAGTGGTGGATAGAACGCGCAAAGTGAAGGATAGCGCATAAAGCGGTGGATAGAACGCGCAAAGTGAAGGAGTGCCGCATAAAGCGGAGGATAAAATCCTCTAATCGAAGGATAAAGCTAGGAAAGTAGTGGATAGAAAGCCCAAAGTGAAGGATAGCAGCATAAAGCGGAGGATAGAATCCTCTAATCGAAGGATAAAATCAAGAAAGTGGTGGATAGAACGCCCAAAGTGAAGGATAGCCGCATAAAGCGGAGGATAGAATCCTCTAATCGAAGGATAAAACCAAGAAAGTGGTGGATAGAACGCCAAAAGTGAAGGATAGCAGCATAAAGCGGAGGATAGAAACCTCTAATCGAAGGATAAAGCCAAGAAAGTAGTGGATAGAACGCCCAAAGTGAAGGATAGCCGCATAAAGCGATGGATAGAACCCTCTTATCGAAGGATAAAGCCAGGAAAGTAGTGGATAGAACGCGTAAAGTGAAGGATAGCCGCATAAAGCGGAGGATAGAATCCTCTAATCGAAGGATAAAACTAAGAAAGTAGTGGATAGAACGCCCAAAGTGAAGGATAGCCGTATAAAGCGGAGGATAGAATCCTCTAATCGAAGGATAAAACCAAGAAAGTAGTGGATAGAACGCGCAAAGTGAAGGATAGCCGCATAAAGCGGAGGATAGAACCCTCTAATTGAAGGATAAAGCCAGGAAAGTAGTGGATAGAACGCGTAAAATGAAGGATAGCCGCATAAAGCGGAGGATAGAATCCTCTAATCGAAGGATAAAGCCAGGAAAGTAGTGGATAGAACGCCCAAAGTGAAGGATAGCCGCATAAAGCGGAGGATAGAATCCTCTAATCGAAGGATAAAGCCAGGAAAGTAGTGGATAGAACGCCCAAAGTGAAGGATAGCCGCATAAAAAGGTGGATAGAATCCTCTAATCGAAGGATAAAACCAAGAAAGTAGTGGATAGAACGCGCAAAGTGAAGGATAGCCGCATAAAGCGGAGGATAGAATCCTCTAATCGAAGGATAAAACCAAGAAAATGGTGGATAGAACGCCCAAAGTGAAGGATAGCAGCATAAAGCGGAGGATAGAATCCTCTAATCGAAGGATAAAACCAGGAAAATAGTGGATAGAAAGCACAAAGTGAAGAATAGCCACACAAAGCAATCAGCGAGTACTACTAGAAAACTCAAAAATAAGAGGGAATCCCAAAACGAAAGGATTCCCTGGAAAGCTAAAGTATATTTAAACTTTAAACTCACTCACTAAATTTCGGAGGTTGTCTGCTTGTTGGGCCAGTTCAGTGGCTGCTGCGTTGATTTCCTGCATGGATGCAGAGCCTTGTGTTGCTGCTGCAGCAGATGTTACGGTGTTGGCTGCGGATTGTTCTGCATAGGCATTGACGTGAACAAAGTCATTTGCCACGGCATTGCTAAAGTCTAGTGTCGTCGCAATTTTATCTACCATGGCTGCGATAATGGATGTTGTTTCTTCTGTATGCATTAAAATATTGGCTAATGATTGGTTCGTTTCATTGGTTACTTCCACGCCTCGGATGACAGTAGTGACGCCTTCATGATTTTGGGCGATGATTGACGTGACTTCATTTTGAATAGAAGTGACAATGGCAGTTACTTCTTTCGCTGCACTTTGTGATTGTTCAGCTAATTTGCGAACCTCATCAGCCACCACTGCGAAGCCTCGACCATGCTCGCCAGCTCGTGCTGCTTCTATGGCCGCATTTAAAGCGAGAAGATTGGTTTGCTCGGAAATGGCCGTGATGGTCCCAATGATGGAAGTAATGTCGGCAGATTTACGACCTAATGCCTCCACAGTTGATGTTGTGGAAGCCATTGTTTCTTCAATGGACTGCATAACGAGCGAGGATTGTTCCACTGAACGGCTCCCTTCATCGGCTGCTTGCTGCATGGCAACAGAGGCGCGATGGACGGCACTAGCTTGTTCTGTAAGCTGATGCATAGAATGCTCCAGATCACTCATTTTTTGCTGGGCACTATGCATACTGGAAATGGTATTATCACTATCACTCGCAATATCAGCTGTTGCATCCGCAATATCCTGAATCGTACGGGCATTTTCATCTGCTAGCGACATTAGCTCCTGGCTACTACTTGATACATGATCAGCTAATTCACTCACACGACGTATTAAATTGGAAATCGATTCGATTAATGTGTTCGTCGAAGCGGCAATAATCGAGAATTCATCATGATTACGAACTTTTACACGTCTCGTCAAATCGCCTCCTGCTTGTGCTATATCAAGGATAGAATCGTTAATTGCCTGGGTATTGCGTTTTAAAGATTTAAAGAGCATGAAGCCAAAAATGATAATAGCTAAAAAGCCTATGATAGATACGATAAAGAATGTAGTAATCGAAATATTGACCTGTTGATTAAGCTTGTCCAATTTGGTTTTATTGGCATCATCCATGACCACATTAATGGATTCAATATTATTATCAATATGTGTTTTCATCGTTTCCCCAGCAGCACCCATCATCAGCTTACGAGCCTGCTCAAGACCTAGCTCGTCGCGCATCGTCATCACTTTTTCTGAGTAATCAAGATAATTTTTATAATATTGTTCGATGGCCTGCATATGACCAAGCTCTAATTGCCGATCTTTAAATTGTTCTTTTAATGCAGCTAGCTTTTTATTAATGGTATCAATTTTTAAATGATAAGAAGTAGAATAAATGCCATTACCTGTAATTAAATAGGATTGTTCTAAATTTGTCAGTCTAGCAATTTCATAGGCAAGTTGATTAACGGTTAGTTGTTCCTGGACATTTTTCTTAGTGAAATCCTCCATTTGCTGCTGCAAATTCTGTATATTGACATACGACAATATACCCATAACACCGTTAATCACAATAAGTAGTGCAAACATAATAAGCACTTTGCCCCGAATTAAATGATAAAAACGTTGTCGTTTCTCTTTAATAGGAGGGAGATCGTTCCCAAGTGTCTCTTGTGTTGAAGCTTTCTTTCTTTTAAAGAGAGACGGGCGTTTTTTCACTGTATTTCGCGCTTTTTTAGTCTTTTTCATCGCCATCACCTTCCTATTTTTTTCAATAGTCGATTTCAATTTTATCTTATTTTACTAGATATTTCTATTGTTATTTCTAAAAATTAAAATTTTTCAGATAAAAAGAGACTATGACAAAAGTCAGGATAGTCCAAGAATATAGTGCTAAAATGCTGGATAGGTAAAATATCTTAGTAGTAGAAGTTATGACGAATCCTTATTTTTTTGATACACTAGCAAAAGCTAATGTATAAAAGGGGAAATGTTTGATGAAAAAAAGTTTCTATTTGTATGTCCTCACATATCGTGGTGGTGATTGGACTGACCCTAAAGTACGCTTTGCAGAGGAAATGTTCCATGAGCATAATTTTCCAAAACAAAGCACAGACTTTCATGAGCTGTCCGACTATATTGAGTCCTATGCTACGGAAAACTTAACAATTGAAACATTTGATACTTTATGGGCACTCTATGAAGAGCATGCCTAATTGTATGAATACTATAAATAATTTTTTAGTTGCTAGACGTCTAGCATTGCGTAAATGACAGAAACACAGTATTATTTATAGTGATAACTGACAGAAAAGAGGGATTGCAGTATGAGTGTTCATATTAATGCAAAAAAAGGTGAAATTGCTGACACAATTTTACTTCCAGGAGATCCATTACGTGCAAAATACATCGCGGAAACATTTTTAGAAGATGTAACTTGCTACAATGAAGTACGAAATATGTTTGGTTATACAGGTACGTATAAAGGTAAACGTATTTCTGTACAAGGGACAGGTATGGGTGTGCCATCTATTTCCATCTATGTAACAGAATTAATGCAAGAATATGATGTTCAAAAATTAATCCGTGTAGGTACTTGTGGTGCAATTCAAAAAGATGTAAAAGTACGTGACGTTATTTTAGCGCAAGCAGCAACATCGGATACACGTATGAACCAAATCATTTGGGGCGGCGCTATTGATTTCGCACCAATCGCAGACTTTGATTTATTATTAAAAGCATACAATGCAGGAAAAGATGCTGGTCTTAACTTACAAGTAGGGAATATCTTCACAGCTGATATGTTCTACTCAGATGAGCACCAAAATGAAAAATTAGCACAATACGGTGTACTTGCTGTAGAAATGGAATCAGCAGCTCTTTACACATTAGCTGCAAAATTCGGCCGTAAAGCACTTTCTGTACTAACAGTAAGTGACCACATTTTAACTGGCGAAGTAACAACAGCAGAAGAACGTCAAACAACATTCAATGACATGATTGTTGTAGCGTTAGACGCAGCAATTCAAGACTAATCTAATAATTCATCAAAGCAACCGACCAACAGCCGACCATTTTTATGGAAAGGCTAGGTCGGTTGCTTTTTTTCTGGAGAAATTAAAAGGACTTTTCATAATTCCAAGAGAATAGGTAATTATAAAAATCGTTAGGGGTGTATACAAGTGGCATACCAAATTCTTTCTAGAACGTTTCAAGTAGTTGGGTTAACTGGGAAAGGAGCATTTGAAAATTTTGATAAGGAAGTTCCTGCTCTTGCAAAACAATTATTAAATCGATCTCAAGAAATAAAAAATCATACAGGAATTGAAATGGCTTTGTTTGAGCCTAAAAGAGATAAGAACCATCGCGTAGGGGAGTATTATGTAGGATTAATGGTGGATCAGGCATCTAGTGATGTGCCCCAAGGGATGGCGTTTATGGAAACAACTCATCAATATGTTACAACAAGAGGGAAAGTATCGAAAATCGGTACGCTCCATTTAGATTTATTACAGTGGGCTAATGAAAAAAATTATACAAGAAATCTAGATTCATATATTGTGGAGACGTATCACCCAATGGAGGATGGGGAAGAGGAGGTGCAAATTTATTTACCGATTCATCAAAGAAGAAGCGTGTTTTGTCAAACACGCAAGATTATAGATTTTTTTTGAATATTCCTATTAGAAGTGTAACCAGTCCGCTTAAAAATAGTATGGGAAACAAAATTATCAGTAGTCCTACTGCCGCAAACCCATCTCCTTCCGATATTCCATAGGGTATAGCAATAAGCCATGACAGTAAAGGAGCTATGACAATCATAATTGTTATTCCCCAAATGATACATTTCGTTTTTTTAGATTTACCAAGCCCAATCATAAATACAATAGACATTACCAACAATAAAGTCACAATAACCATTCCAATTGCCAACTTAAACCCTCCTATTCTTTAAAAATAAAAGATAGTCGTGTTTTCAGTGTAACATATTCCCATGTAAACATAACGATGTAAAAAGGGACAATGGTTATTGTGGTATTATTTTCTATTGTTGTTTATAATCCTCAACAACAACCAACAAACAAATTTTAACTAAAAAGTGGTCTGAATCAGTATCTAAATAGTTGAGAAAAAGACTACTCCATAAGGGTAGTCTTCATCTAATTAATCAGAAAGTAATGCGACAACCTTATTTATATCATTCCACTCATAAACTAATTCTTCTAAAACTTTCCCACCAATAGTAACCTGCAGGGATGTATTGAGCGTTGCACCAAAATGTTCGTAGAAATATTTAGTATTATTTTCAGCGAGTACTTCTACAAATATAGTTTGATCATTTTTCAGACGGAAATAGACGAATAAATCTTTCAATAATTGCTTTCCAATTCCTTTTCCTTGGTACTCTTCTAATAGATAGAGCGTTTCTACATAATTTGAATTTGGAAGGGGATTGGTGTCTCTTTTACTCGCAGATGCAAAGCCAATGATGTCACCCAAGTCATTTTCTGCGACAACTATATACTTATTACTATCTGCAAGCTGTTGTGCCCATAATTCTGTTCTTTGTTCATAGGATAAATTATTTAAATAGTCATCTGGCACGATATGTTTATAGGTAGTCCGCCAACTATCCACATGGACTTTCCCAATGCCCGTTGCATCCTTCAAGGTAGCCTTTCGAATGATCATTTTATCACCCCATAGTAAATCTTATTAAACCAGATTATAACATAGTATACAGTTTATTTACTTAATAGGGTAAAATATGAAAAATGACTACGATTGTTGAGATTGATGTAGGATGATACTGGAGGAGGGTTCTAAATGCAATTAGGCAGTGCAAACTATCAACTAACAGATAGCTATTTTTTTATTATCGATCCATTGACAGTCATACTTTTAGGATTCCTTTTATTCTTTACTATGGTCGTTGGTTTTGTTTTATGGAAGAAAAGAAAAAAGCCCCGTTTGAACGATAGGTCTCACAAAGGGCTTATGTAGATAAGAGCTTATTGGATTCTTTTTTTATCCATAAAATGAATAATGGCCAGTTGCATGAGTTGGAAAAGTATAACAAACAGGAATACTACGGCTAAAATACCGAATGACAGCATTTTGATTTCAGGCGTTTGAACGGCTCCTGCTCCATCGACTTTCCTCACGCCAATAAAAACTGCGCCAGCAGCAAAAATAATGAGCCAAACGATATTTAGTAACCACCATATTTTCATCTTCAATTGAATCAGCTTCTTTCGCTAGAATTTACATTAATTACAATTATATCATATAAAATGGAATTTTAATTAGTTTAGAATAACTTTTTGGGAAGGTGACAAGATGAAAAAGTTGGGTATACTGGTTGCGCTACTTTCAGTTGGTGCAATCATTATCTTTAGTAATAAGATCTATTATCCGTCACTGCCCATAGACTCTATTACACAGAAGGAAGCTATTCGAAAAATAAATACGTCATCGAATGATTTAGTAGAACTTTCTAAAGATCATAATGCTACTTGGTACATCACAGCGATTTCCACTATGGGCATACAAAAGGTTGATGCGGATATTCAACAACTGATGGAGAATGAGGGTTGGGTATTTCTTGAGAAGGAAGGGAGCGGGTTATTTTTCGAAAAAAATGAAGAACGGACGATTATCACGACAGAAATGTGGACGAAGCAATATGTGCTTATTCAAGTTCCTGCACGAATAAAACAATAGCGTATGAGGTGTCAAGAAAATGGCATAATTCCTTTTCAACAGGACAACATATACTAAAAAAGATAGAGGAGCGTTTAAATGAACAGGCGTATGCTTATAGGACTACTGCTATCTGTTGGATGTCTGTATATTGCCACAACGGACTACGTTTATGCCAATGAAAGTGATTCTCCACAACCTCTTGAAGAGTTTCTTCCTACAATCGGCTATAAAACGGTAGAGGCTGCTTTAAAAGAGTTCGAACAGTATAATAAAACAGAGCTGAAGCTACCTTTAAAGGTTCCACCAATTAGTTTTACACACCGCTTTGGACGATTTAATCAAATGAATGGCCATACTAATCTGGAAATAGTAATGATGAATGATCAATTGCCACAAAATCATTTTAAAATTGATATTCGACCTGTTCAGGATAAAATGCCTTTTGAAAAGTATGTGACCGATGTCTTTCTTTTAAAGAATGGTAGGGAGGCAGCCTATATTGAAAATCCGCGAATTGGTTTTCATTTGTTGGTGTTTGAAAGAGATCATTGGCAGTATGTCTTCAGTATTGACAGTGATGTCGCAGATCAGGTATCAGTAGATGTGCTTCTTGATCTAGCTAATTCAATTAATGATCCAAAAAGTAATTAGTACGCAAGATCACTTTGCAGAAGTGGTCTTAATTTTTTTGCTTTCCTGTATCTCCTCCCGTAACCGTTTTATTTCTTCAGTTTGCGCCAAAATATTTTTATTAACTTGTCTAATGGAATCATAGATCGCAATAATTCCAGCAATGATAAGAATGACAAATAATAAACCCATGATGACACTCCTTTCTTTTTTACATTTTATTGTATCATATAGAGGATTTTCCAAATATATGAAGAATTATAAGGTCGGAGGTGTTTTTTATGCAGAGATATTTATATCATATGGTTCCGCGAGAAATGGTCGGTCAAGAGCTGATGCCATTACATCAGCTTAGGGAAATATCCCCGCATTTATATGAGCGATACACAAAAAAGTATTCTGATCATCCCGAGCGAATGAAACTGTTAACGAGGAAAATCCCTCACTTAAACTGCTTGTGGAACGATGTTGTACATTTCTTACCAATCCACCCTTTTCACATCTATAGCTTGTTAACTAAGCTAGAAATTGACATCAAAGAAAACTTAACGTTTTATCGAATTCCAATACAAAAACTAGCGCCTAATCAAAATGTCATATACCTATATTCAAAAGACAACTATCAAGGGCCAGCGGGAGAAATAGCGGCAGAGGATATAAAAATATTGATGATGGATGAATATAAAGAGCTGACACAACTGCCAACTGCAACCATTGACTATTTTATAACGGAGAAAGAAAAAGGCAAGAACTTTGGGCTGTTTGCATATATTCCACATATTTTAAGCTTAGGCAAAGTGCGAGTGGATGATGTGGAAATCATAACATGGAATCAGATGATAAACTAGGAGAGTCGTATAGGCTTTTATGTCTTGTTAAATACTTTTTGAAGCAAATACACAATCAGTCGGATAATAAGTACGTAAATAAATGCCTCAATTAAGCTTGTTACTAGTACCAGTACATATCGACCGAAATCCTCTAATTCATTAAATGAAAAATTTTGTATATGCCAATCAAAAAATAATGCTTTGTAACTTGTCAGTAAAAAGGTTGGTATTAAAAGTAACCAGTAAAATAGCGGTAGCTTAAATTGATATCCTTTTACGAGCATACTATTTCCTCCTAAATTTTCCTTTAACATCTATAGTATAGGTCAAGTATTTGACAATCACAAGAAAGGAGAAATTCTATGAAAGTTATTCAATCAAAGACCATTCAACCAGAAGTAAAAACATTATTATTCTATGCCACAAAAAAAGTGGATAGCGAATATCGTCTTTATATCGAATGTCCCGAAAGAATGCTATATGGCTATTTCATTGAAGAAAATATTGTTGGATGTATAGGAATAGCAAAAATAGACCAAAAACAATGTGAACTGAAACCATATTGCCGTATCCCCAGCTTATCGTGACAAAGGAATTGGCCGTGAAATGGTCCAGTATATTAGAGATCGCTATTCATTTTCTTCAATTTGTGCTGAAACAGATCAAGATGCTGTGAATTTTTATAAAAATATAGGCTTTCAAATTACCAGCTTAGGAGAAAAATATCCAGGTGTCGAACGTTTTACCTGTCTAATGAATTGTTGTGAATAGCTCACATGTGAAAATTGCCCACTTGTTTACTTTGTACAACCACTTGTTTGTTTATGTAAAGAAGTCATTCATTTCAATGATACGCTAGGAATGAAAGGAGCTACAAATATGAAAAAGAACATGTGGATGATCAGCATTCTGGCATTTTTTATAGCGGGCTATTCAATCATTCAATATTTTCTATTCGATGCACAACAAGCAGGCTTTGTTCAATTAAAGCGTATGTTCAATGCTTCTCTGAATTCAATGTGGTATATCATGCTATATATACATATTCTTTTTAGTGTATTCGCCTTAGTAATCGGCCCATTTACACTATCTTCAAAGATAAGAGAGAAAAATGTGCAGCGTCATAGAAGATGGGGGACGATTTATATCGTCAGTATTTTATTTGGTGGGGTTGCTGGCCTTTATCTAGCCTATTACGCCACAGGGGGATGGTTAGCGCGGCTAGGCTTTGCTACATTATCAATATCTTGGTTAATCACGGTATGTCTTGCACTGACAAAAATTAAACAAAGAAACATTCAGGAACATCAAAAATGGATGCTAAGAAATTATGCCTTAACTTTTGCAGCGGTGACATTACGAATATGGCTCCCTTTATTCACGGTAGTATTTGGCTTTGATCATTTTGAAACTAGCTATGCTATCATTGCCTGGCTATGTTGGGTGCCTAATTTAGTCGTAATGGAATGGTTCATCCAGCGGAATAGAAAGTGTAAAGCTTTACACAACGTATATTAATAAAGAAATACATGTAATTTATTATGTTGATCAATTGTAGCTAATAGGACATCCTTTAAATCAACTTGATAAGTTGACGTTAATTGATCTG
Source organism: Lysinibacillus irui (assembly GCF_028877475.1). Lineage (NCBI taxonomy): Bacteria > Bacillati > Bacillota > Bacilli > Caryophanales > Bacillaceae > Lysinibacillus > Lysinibacillus irui. The sequence continues at coordinate 2,096,614 of NZ_CP113527.1, forward strand.
TTAACCAATCTTCTGTAATTGTTGTTTGATCTAATTCATGGTAATCAATCTTTCCTTCTTTAATAAGGATTTTTGGTAGAAAAAAGGGTTCAGGTTGTAATTTCAAATCAGCTCGCGTGGGTGCTTGATATTGTGTGTTTAAAAAGCAAGAAATCGATCCATCTGGTTCCCATAATGCCAGCGCTACATTTTGAATCTCTTCGATTTTTTCCTTTCTTAATTCAGATAAAAGAAAATCAACAGAAATCCTAGCCTTCCGTAAGTTGTTATTAATAATTTCTCCATTTTTAATTAGTGCAATGGGAGGAGAGTCAATAAAATGTCGAAACGATATCCATTTTAGGCTCAAATAAACACCTATGAGGTATAAAAAAACTAAAACTGCCATGGTGATCATGGAACCCTTCATTCCTAATCTTTCATCAGATAAGGGATGGGCAATAATATTCCCAAGCGTAATGGCCATAGCAAAGTCCAAAAATCTTAGCTGGGAAATAGAACGCTGCCCCATAACTTTTGTAGCAAAGAGTAAAAAGAAAAAGGCGACAATGGCACGAAGTATCCATTGAATGGCAGTAAGTGATTCTTGACTATGTAGGAAATCCACGATGACACATCCTCTTTTTTCTTATTGTTCCCTTACCTTACATGATTATGCGAATCTGCATGATAAATTAAGCTGTAGGAAACTAAATAAACTTGTGAAAATGCAAGTAAATGGCTATTGTTTTTATAGGAGTTGCTTTTTGAAATTTAAGGAATAAGGAGGAAATTTATGCAGACAAAATTACAAAACATCGTTATGGAAATTCACCAGAAGAATGAATTCTCGGGTACGGTACTAGTGGAAAATCAAGAGAAGGTTGCTTTCCTCAATCAAAGTTTTGGCTATGCTAATCGCTCAGAACAAATCAAAAATCACGCAAACACTCGTTTTGGGATTGCCTCTGGTTGTAAAATTTTTACGGCAATCGCTATTTGTCAGCTTATTGAAAAAGGAATGCTTTCTTTTGACACGAGATTAAGTGAATGTCTACATCATGATGTTAAAAATTTTGATGCAAAAGTTACCATTCATCATCTACTAACCCATACTTCGGGGATACCGGATTATTTTGATGAGGAAGAAATGGAGGATTTTGAAGCATTATGGGTTGAAAATCCAATGTATCAACTTCGAGAATTGAGTGATTTCCTACCTTTATTTCAGAATAAGCCTATGAAAAATGAAGTAGGTGAAAGATTTCATTACAACAATGCTGGATATATTTTATTAGGATTAATTGTTGAGCGTAGATCAGGAATGGTTTTCTCTGATTACATTCAACAAAATATATTTAATCAATTAAATATGACGGAATCTGGCTATTTCTCATTAGATTCTCTTCCAGCTAATACGGCATTAGGATACTTAGACAATCCAGACGGTTCGTGGAAAACAAATATTTACTCATTACCGGTAAAGGGAGGTTCTGATGGGGGAGCATTTGTAACAGCAACAGACATGGCGACATTTTGGCATGCGCTCATGAACTTTGAACTTTTAAGTGAAGATTTAACAAAGCTTTTACTTTCGCCTCATATTGAAATTAATGAAAGCGATTGTTATGGGTATGGTGTATGGATTAAGCGTAATAGTGAACGTGCTATTATAAAATATCATGTTATGGGGTACGATCCGGGAGTTTGCTTTCACTCAGCATTTTATCCAGACAGCTCAATCAAGGTAGTTATTTGCTCAAATCAATCAAATGGAGCTTTTGACATCATGAAAGGAATAGAAGCGGAATTGTTTGCGAGCAAAATCTTGTAAAGGAAAGAGAGCTTGTGAGTACACAATGTTATACACAAGCTCTTCCTTAATTTCTCCTTATCGTCACAATGGAACAAATCCATGAGTTTGCCAATAGCTTGCATGCAGAAGTTATGAATTTGGAAGACGCCTAGTTAGAGGATAGTCATTCAGTCTCGGTTTCTATCACAATACTATGGGAAATATTGAGTCGATCACTGACCCAATTCTTAAATATAAAATCAATTTGTTTTTCATTTCAATGTCCGATAATTGTTCATCAATCCCTAATTGCTCAAACGTAAAAGTTTCTTGTATTGGATTGTTATATTTCGTATCAACTGCAAAAGTAATTGTTTTATACATGACAGTTACCTCCGATTTTAAAAGTGATTACTGCCTAGGAATAATAGTGAATTTCCTACAAAAAAGGCATATTTTATACTAAAAATATTCGTATTTAGTATATGGTTATGTGGGAAAAGGTGCAAGTTTAGAACTAGATCCTGTCTGCATGCACATATAAACTCACACACAAAAAGGACAGGGTCGCATGGCCTTGTCCTTTATTCTTGTATAGTCTCACTAAATGTTTTTCGACCCGGATTGATTTTTGCTACTTCCACATTAATTTTACTAATAGAATGCTCATCTAATGGAATTTTCCCATCCTTCTCAAGCCTTTTCCATGTCTTTACATTGTCTCGATACAGAAACTCAGACAAACGAAAGATATCAACATCCAATGTTAAGCCCTCATGAAAAGTTTGTAGGATTTCTTTTTTGATCTCTGTCGAAATTTGATGTTTCAGTTCTTGTTCGGATATTTTTCCTCTAAATCCATTGATTGTTGCATTGATTTTTAGTTCAACCTCAAATGTCACAATCTCTTTTTTGACAAGTGGTTTCACATCGATATGAATCTTTTCTATACTAGCTGTTAATGCTTCGTCACTATTTGCGTTTATTTGAACAGTGATTTCACCTCTTTTTGTTCTATTATGCATCCATTGATTGCCTCTTGCCGCATTGTCCTGCAAAAAGCCTTTAAAGCCGTCTTTCGAGAGAATTCCTACCCCTGAAAAATAAGTTTCCTCTAACTGTTCTTCAGCTGTTTGCCAATCTTCTTTAATGGACACATAGGGGATGGTTACTTCATGACTTGGTTCATTTAACCCGATGATAATATCTCTTAAATCTTTCGGCTCAATAAAGGTTTCCTGTTCAGTTGGATTGATGGGGTTACTTAATTTAGATGAGGATAGCGAATTTCTTAGGATGGGTGTGACAAGCAGCACTTCATTAACAGGATTTTTTGTACAGTACACCCAAATTTGGTATCTTGTATCCCGAAAACGGATAAATGTATCAATAACAGGAATAATATGTTCATTTTCCATAACCCGCTCTGAAAAAACTAAATAGCGCATATGACCCCAAAAAACCTCCTGATCCAACGAACGATACAATTTATAAATAGCTTCTTCTATTGTTTTTCCTGTGGCACGCCCCACTTCAGCAGGCGCTACATCTGTACTGGTTTGAATAGATTTTGCAACGTCAGCAAAATTAATGATTTGTAAATACACTACGTACTCATTATCTTCAAAATCTACGCCTACTGCATTGATATAGTACATTCTTTGTGGTTCGGTCATATCCAAGCACCCAGCGAGTAAGGTCGTCAATCCAATAATCGTTAACAATTTGATATATATTTTCATCGTTTCTCCACTCGAATAGCTTTGACATTGTATTTTATATTGATATTGTTAGCTTAGACAAAAGACGGCTTTTTTATAGTATTGTGTTTGTAGAAGATGGCAAAAAAATGAAGGGGGTCACTGGATAACTTTTTCTTCAAAATTCATTTAGGTATGTTTGGTACAGGGGGAGATGTATTGAAGGCTACAAAACTAGTTTTACTCGCTGTTCAGTTAATAGTATTGGTACTATTCATGGGCATTCATTTAATGACGGCAACACCAGGCAGTTCCTCTGGCAATGGGAATCCTGCCTTGCTGCTCCTTATGATCGTCGTTCCATTATTTATCATTATGGTTTTGTTATGGCAAAGGATTTTTCGCTATTATAAGCTAACAAAACAGGTGGTTATCATTGGGCTCCTTTTCACATCTCTTCATATTATTGCTGGCATTATGTATCAAAGAATGGAGCTTGCTAATTATCGAGGGGTAATAGAGAAGGCGTTGATAAAGCAATACGGGTATGCAGATCAACAATATTTATTGGATATCACGTCGGGGCTAACGATTCATGTTAACAATCAATATTTTAATCTTAACACCTTCTTCATGCTAGTCAGTTTTTCTGTTTTTATCGCCTTATTGTGGTTAGTAGTACTAGAAGAAAAAAACTAGAAAAATTTTTTTAGTTTTTTGTAACCTTTTGAAACATCAAGCGACTACTCTATTAGTAGAATACAAAAAACTAAAGCAATATAGTAACATTCACTTTTCACAAAATGACCAGGGCTCAATTGTTGAGTACCTGGTCATTTTGTTGGTTTAAAAAGATGTTATTCGCTTAGCATAGCTTTTAATGTTCGTTTTTGCCAGCCTAACTTGAAGTACGCATATTGCATGATGAAATGTACGCAGAAGGTAATTGGATAGGCTAACCAAACACCATTTAATGCCAGTGACGTATGGTGGGATAGTAGGAATGCTAAAGGCACTTGAACTACCCAAATCGTAATAACTAAAAAGATAGTTGGCCATAACACCACACCAGTAGCACGCATCGTAGCAGAAACAGTTTGTGTATGTCCGAAAATTAAGTAGCTCCAAAAGGCGATATATAAATAATCCTTGGCGATGAGCACCGTATCATGTGAATCAATAAAGAAAGCCAAAATCGGCTCTGCAAAGAGATACATCAAAATAATGATGGCGCCACCTAGAAGATAATTAATACGCACACCCATTTGACGAATTTTTTTGATCATTTCGGTAGAATTCGCACCTAATGCCTGTGCCACGAAGACAGAAGTAGCAATGGCAATACTCATTGCAGGTACTTGTGCATAGCTAGCTACCTGATTGACCACGCCATAAGCGGCAGTGGCATCAGAACCATAGACGTTGACAAACCCAATAACAGCAATTTCCGCAACAGAGATGGCAACCATACTAATGCTTGATGGAATCGCGAGCTTTAATAGGGAAGCTAAAATATCTTTCTTTAATTTAAAATGCTGTAAGATCGATTTGTCTAAACGCAGTAAATGCTTTGTCTTATGCAAATAAGCCAGTAACAAGATCATCGTTACAAGGTTGGATAACACAGAAGCATAGGCAGCGCCATTTAAGCCGAATGCTGGCAAGCCAAACCATCCGAAAAGTAGCGGTGGAAGGAAGGCGATATTTAACACGACACTGATGACTAAAAATAAAAATGGTGTTTTCGAATCACCGACGCCACGCATAAAGGTTGTATACACCATATACCAAAACATAATTGGTAAGGTGAAGAATAAAATTTGTGCATAGCTTATACTCATGTCTAAAATATTAGCTGGTGTTTGCATAAAGCGTAATATCCATTCAATAAAGAAGCCACCAAAGATTGCCACGACAATGGATAAAATGGTTGTAAAGGCTAAGGTTACCCCAACGACTTCCTTCATTTTCTCATGTTGGCCAGCGCCAAATGTTTGCCCAACTAAAATTGAGCTACCTGACCCAATACCTATCGCAAAAGCCATTAAAAAGAAGAAGAATGGGAAAAATGCAGAAATGGCAGCGAGCGCATCGACTCCTAAATTGCGACCAACTAAAAACATGGCAAAAACTTGACCAACCGACTGTAGCACATTCGCTAACATAACGGGAATTAAAAAATTAAAAAAAGCTTTTCTCAGTTTTGTATCTTCCTGTAACATTTGTTCATTCATTTTAAAGTTCCTCTTGAGTTTTAATAACCCATTTCTTTTAAGATTCGAGATAGTGTGCGAAGGCGCTCACCAATCAGCTCACCATCATTATTTAATGCCTGTTGAAAAAGCTGTATATCCTCTTTAATTTGTTCATTTTCTGTACAAACCTCTACAGTCATAGCGTCTCCTTGTAAGCCTACACGATTAATAATAGGGTTTTCCTCATCATATAGATGCTCGTGACGATACGCCTCCTTAAAATAAAGTTGTGTTTCACATACTAAAATAGCCAGGTCAAGAACACGATGCAATGGAAGCTCCTCTGATTGACGCGACCATTTGCCACCTGTATGTCGCCAAACCTTCGCAGAAATATCAACCTTTCCTCGATCATTCCATTGCGCCAAGCCAAGAGAAAGCCCTTGAGCATCTGTTTGATAAGCTGTACGCCCGTCAATATTAGCGTAGTTTTCAGCAACGATAACAGGTTTATGTTTTAAATGTGTTGGGATTTTCATTTTCCGTACTCCTCGTCATGCAGTTTTAGTAATTTAGTAAATTACTGCTTTAGTAAATTTAGCATCCAATGAAATAGAAGTCAAATCAAAAAAATGTAACGTTTTCTTCAATTGTCAGTCTAATAAGTAAAATGATGGAAAGGGGGATATGCATGAAGCCTTATCTACGTATGGTTTCCTTCTGCTTATTAATAATGATAATAATACCTGCCAACGCTGTTGCAACAAGCTGGGTTTATCCCTTTGTTGTTTGGGATGGTTATATGTATGAAGTGACCGATGAAAAAGTAACAACGATTGAAAATAAAATTGGAGCGGTCACGAAGTATTCAGATATGAAGGAATATGGAGGGAATTTTTCAAATGCTTATCCAAAAGGAACAAAATATTTTTCTATAAAGGGGATAGATACGGAGATTGCCATTGCGGTACAGGTTGACAAAGGGACCTACCTGAAAGCCATTAGAGACGGAGAGTATACGTATCATCAATTCAACATTGCCCACAATTTATTTAAAGCTTTAGTAGTAATCGGCCTTTTTCTTATTCTTTTCCTATTGTTCAATGCTTTGCGTAAGAGGTAAGGAGTCTAGTTATACCTCCCGATCTGCTGTATTTGTATTTTTCAATTAGTGTTTGAACGGGCTACCTTAAAACGGTACAACGTCTAACAGGAAAATGGTAAACAGGATGATTAACATTTTTTAAAATTCTTTCGAGAAACCTGTAACCTTTGCAAAGCTGGTACGACTAATGTAATAGTAGAATACAAAAAACTAAAGCAACCTAGTAAGTTTCACTTTTCACAAAAAGACCAGGACTCTAAATATTTGAACTGCACCCCGTCAAGTAGACAGTGGAAATAATAAAAAATGTATTAAGCGGCTTGAGTCCTGAATTCTAACGGACTCAAGCCGTTTAATCGTTTCTGATAACGATAGTAATTATAAAAATGAATATACTCATCAATCGCTAGTTTTAACTCTTCATATGAATCGTACTTATGTAAATAATACTTCTCACACTTCAATGTGCCCCAAAATGATTCAATTGGTCCGTTATCAATACATCGACCAACACGGGACATACTCTGTGTCATATTGGCTGTATCCACAATTCGCTTAAATTCCTTCGATGTATATTGAAAACCTCGATCACTATGTATTAATGGCTGTTCGCCTGATTGTAATGATTGAATAGCTGATTTGATTGTTTTGAAAACAAGGGAATTATTATTCGAATGACCTAACACATAACTCACAATTGAACCATCATATAAATCGATAATTGCACTTAAATAAGCTTTTTTCCCGTTTCCATACTTAAACTCTGTGACATCTGTACACCATTTTTCATTGGGCTTTTTCGATGTAAATGCTCTATTTAATACGTTCTCCGCCACATGATGTGCTGGGGATTTACGATAAGGCTTGCGCTTTCTACGAATAACAGACTTCAATCCACTAATCTGCATTAAACGATAAATACGCTTTTCGTTAACCATCGTTTGATTATTTTCTTTTCGCTGACGATTGATTGTCAACGTTGTACGACGATAGCCGTAAATACCATCTACTTGTTGGTAAAGGAGATGAATGTCCTTTAAAATGGCTTCATTTTCAACTTCTCTGTTAGAAGGCTTGCGACTTAACCACTTATAGTAAGCTGCACGCGAAACATCAGCTATTTCACATAGTAAAAGAATCGAAAGTTCTTCCTCTCGATGTAAATCTTGAATCGCTAAATAGCGTTGCTGTAGACGTATTTGGCTTAACGATGCCTCCTTTCGATTTCCTCTAACTTTTTTAAAAATAAATTTTCTGCACGTAAACGTTCATTTTCACGTTCAATACGTTGAATCTCTAATTTCAATTTCTCCTCAACGGTTAATTCGACTTCATCTTTTGTGCGACCACGACGATCACGTAATCCCTCTTCACCATTCGTTTCAAATTTCTTCGTCCATTGATATACCTGTTGATACGAAACACCATAGGTATGCGCTGCCAACTGATAATTTTTCTGGTGCTTCAAACAGTACTCGACAATCTCAATACGTTCTTCAAAAGTTGTCTTTCTTCCTTCGGTCATAGCTTGACTCATTCCTTTACCTGAATCTTTTATTTCACTATGACTAGTATACTTTTTTACCCAGCTTTTTAAAACGGAGGTACTGCTAATCTCGTATTTCGCCAACACCTCCATCTGTGAATAATTTCGTTGAATGTAGTCCTCCACAGCCGCTAATTTTAACTCTTTTGAATAGAACTTACATGAAGTAGCTTCTTGTAATCCTTCACGTCCACCTGCCTCAAATTTCATTTTCCATCTATGAAAAGTTTGATGATCTATTGAAAACCTTTCACACAATTCATTGATAGAATAGTGACCTTCTTCGAACAATTGAAGGATATATAGTTTCAACTCGAGTGAATGTTTGCTTCGCCCCATAAAAAATACTCCCCTTAGATAAACAGATTTTATTTTTTCATCTGTCTACCTAATAGGGAGCATATCATATTTGAAGAGCTCCTGGTCTTTTTGTGTTCTGGAATCAAATGGGAAGTGATGTTAAAATAAGATCAATACTTTCGAATTTTCTTGAAATGATATCAAGTCACCTATAAATGAAAAAATAACGTCCCCCATTATTTTTTCAAATAGGCATATAAAGGAGTTAGCCAATGCAAAACGGTCCAATTTAAACATCCCCATAAAAAGCTAAAATTTTTTTATGGGGGATAAAAAGTGAATAAAAAAAACCGTTCTTTTTCAATTTTACTGACAGGTCAATCTCTTGCGGATATAGGAGATATCCTCTATATCGTAAGTGTTATTAGTATCATTTATCGTCTAACCAATTCCGCTATTTCAACGGCATTGGTGCCATTTATTATTACTTCCAGTATGTTGATTTCAAGCCTACTGACACCAATCTTTACTACGAAGTGTCCTTTGAATCGTTTGCTAACTATTTCTCAAGGCTGTAAAACAGCTGTCCTCGTTGGTCTTGCATCCTATGTAGAATGGGTAGGTGCTAAGCCAATCGTTGTCTATATTTATGTCATGATTGCGATAATTGCCTTACTGGATGGGTGTGCCAATCCCATTCGTCAATCCTTGTTACCTCATTATGTGGAGGAAAAGGATTTGTTGCGAGCAAATAGTATAGCTGAATCGGTTATTCAATCCATTCAAGTGGGTTCTTGGTTCGTTGGAAGTTCCTTGCTTATTCTTTTTACTCCATCTCAACTTTTATGGGTTGTTGTCTTTCTTTTTTTCTTGGCAACAGTTCTTTTAAATCTTTTACCAGATGTCCCTTGGAAACAAAGTCAGCAGACAAAAAAGCGGCAATTACTAGTCGAAGGCTGGCAAACCATTCTGCAAAGCCCTGTGCTAAAAATAGCGGCACGTATGGATTTACTAGAATCTATTGCAGGTGCAGCGTGGGTCGCAGCTATTTTGCTTGTCTTTGTTGAGGAGGCTTTGCAGGTTTCCTCTCAATGGTGGGGTTATCTCAATGGCATTTTTTTCATTGGAATGATTATAGGGAGTATGATATGTCTAAAATGGACTTCAGTTGTCGATCGTAAAAAAGCAGTGTTCATTTGTGGAGGTGCTTTGTTATCAGCTATTTTCACATTGTTCTTTGCCTTTAGTCCGACAGCACTTTTGGCGTTACTTTGCTCGTTTATGATTGGCATTTGTGGACAATTAAAAAACATCCCACAACAGACCATCGTTCAAATAAGTGTCACCAAGGAAAAATTACCAACCGTTTATACCTCTTTAAATGTCATTGTTACTGGGGTATTTGGCATTTCTTCTTTCATTTTGGGCATCTTATCGGAATGGTATGGAGTAAGAATGGTTTTTGTCGTGTCTTCCATGATGCTATTTGTCGTTAGCCTCATAGCTTATAAAAATAAAAAGTTTTTCACGTAAATTAGTGGCCCCTCCTTTCACGGTTGGGGCTATTTTTATAATTTTTATTATGGTTATGAATCACTAGAGGATAGTACGAAATAAATTAATTATGAGACAGCTTTAACACAATTGGACCAATCATCGAAAATGGGGAAAATTTTAATTTTTGGGTATTGTGGTGTGGCCCATGCCAACAGGAGAGTACCTAATTTAGAGGTATTCTGTCAACGCAATTAATGCCACAGCCTATGATAGTCTTGAAAAGGCCGTAGTATGCGATTTTTATAGACAAAGAGGGGATACTACAAAAAAGCTTGTAGTGATGAATTATCCAAGTACTTTTATTTTTGATGAAGAAGGAAAACTACAATTCAGCAAGAAGGTGAAATCATTCAACAGAAACGAATACAATTAGAGGATGGCATTTAAATATCGAAAAAAGACCGATAGAAATGACAATAAATTCAGAAAAAACGAAACTTCCCCCATATATACGACGTAGATGTAGTAATTAACGGGGAAGGGAGCCATTAGAATGCGTAGGAAACACGTCATTATTATGGTCATTGCATGGATTGTGGAAATAGTGTTGACGTATTGGATTGCCACTATGTTCTCGGTACGATTTATTGAAGTGATGTTTTTCACTGGTGTTGCCTTTACTCTAGGGACATTCTACTTTTCTAGCAGTGGTGGAGCTATGTCTAGACTTTTTGCATCCCAAGTGAGTGCACAAACAGGTATCATTCATGAGCGAGAACGGTTCCAGGTTCAACTTGGTCCGACCTTTTATGCGTCTCTGCTATTTTTCCTTATTGGATTGGTTTTCTTTATCTTACTTGTAACGGGTATCATTCCACCACAAAATATGTAAAAACTACATAGGTTACTGTGGAGTGCTTGTTAAAGTCATTCAACCATAAAGAATCAGCTATTCTCAAGAAGGAATAGCTGATTTTTTATGTTAAAATGACTAATTTTTAATTGATAGAAGCCTACCTTTATTCAGGAGGAACATTTTGGTGGACGTAGTAGATTTCTATCTCTTTCAAGAGATTGACACGGAAGAATTTGTTAGAATCGCAAAGTATTATTTTAACCTAGAAGATGCGACTGAATTTGAAAGTTAGTTGAATAAGAGTTCTTTATGTTATACCGGAGAAGCCTGTGGTATTTTTGTTTTAAAATGAGTGAATAAATAGCAGCCGATAATAACGATCAGTCCTCCAGCCCCTTGCAACCAAGACAGCTTTTCTCCGATAAACAAAAAGGCAAGCAGGGCCGTGAAAATAGGATTAAAGTTTAAAAAAATACCAGAGGCTGTTGCCCCTAAATTCTGTACCCCAATATTCCAAAATACCATACACAAAACAGTAGAGATAATGCCTGTATAGAGGAGTGAAAGAATGAAAGCCGAATCCATATTAGAAATGGTAAAATCCATCCTTGTAAACGGTACAAGCATGAGCACACCGAATATACCTGCGTATAATGTCGCCATTAACGGAGAAGTAGTTTTCATAGCCCATTTACTACAAACCGAATAAAGTCCCCATACACAGACAGCTGCAACCATCCATAAGTCCCCAGTATTCAATTGGAAATCCAGTAATAGCTGCCATTCTCCTTTCGAAAGAACAAGAACCACACCGAATAAAGAGATTGTCATTGCCACAAGCTGCATGCTATTTATTTTTTCTTTTAGCAAAACAAACGAAAAGAGGGCAATTGAGATTGTATTCATCGTTGAAATTAGACCTGCATTAGTGGATGTTGTCCGTTCTAAAGCTAAAAATTGAAAAATATTAAATAAGGCCACACCTGTTATGCCCATTAAGAATAAGGGCACAAGAGCTTGTTTTGCAGGCACTAATTTCTTTTCTTTCCACCAGACGAATGGTACAAGGACGACGACTGCTATTAACCATCTTGCTGTGGTTAATGTCATAGGAGAAGCGTGTGCGACAAGCGTTTTAGCCACGACAAAATTTCCTCCCCAAAGTAGACTCGTGATGAGCATTAAGCCCATATAAAACTTAATCAAGGCATGTAACACTCCTTTCAAATAATATGTATACTAAGAATCATAGCATTATCGGATGTTTAGCTGTATAATATTTTGTTGAATTGAGTAAATTCAAAATAATTAAAAGTTATTGAAGTTTTTACAAAAAAATCTTCTGTAATTAAGCGTTATATGTCAGTTGTAAGAAATTATCGAAAGGGGGAAAATTGTGGAGGAGATTAAAAATAAGGCGTTAGATAGCGTGGACCTTCAATTATTAGATATTTTGCAGAGAGAGGTTCAACTCAGTAATGCAGAATTGGCTAGACGAGTCAATCTATCCCCGCCAGCAACACATACGAGGGTCAAACGTTTAGAAAATGAAGGATATATCGATCAGCAAGTCGCGATTTTAAATCAGGAGAAATTAGGTTTTGATTTACTGTGCTATGTTTTTATGAGTACAAATATTCATCAAGCAAAGGAACTAGAGGAATTGGAGAACAGCTTGAAAACAATGACCGAAATATTAGAATGTCATTGTTTAACAGGTGCCTATGATTATCTGTTGAAGGTTGTTATACGAGATCGCAAGGAATTGGATTTATTTATTCGAAAATTAAATAAGCTCGGGATTTCTAGAATTCAAACGAACTTATCCTTACGTGAAATTAAATTTTCTACAATATTACCAATATAAAAAAACAGCAAGTTTGAGCAGCGAACGCTCACTTGCTGTTTTTTAGTTATCATGATGGCCTTTATTCACTTCATCTATATAACGGTATAAGGTAGATTTACTTATGCCTGTTTCGTTTTTAATGTCCATAAGTGAATAATTTTTACTTTGATACATCGCAAATGCTTTTCGTAAATTATCATCTGATTTTTTAGGTCGTCCAATCGTTTTTCCCGCTTTTTTAGCTTCAACCAGACCAAATGTTGTGGCATGGCTCTTCAGCTGAGTTTGTAGATTAGTAAAGAGGGTAACGGACTCTAATAAATCTAGCTGGAGCAATGATGTATTGGAAATCTGCTCCTCTAGGAACGTAATCCTGACACGGTCTTTTGCAAGGACGTGAAGGACATCTAATAATTGATGAAAGGAGTCTGCTAGCACCACTAGATTTTCAACAACAATTTCATCGCCTGGTTGGATTGTCATTAATAGATCCTCTAGGACATGCCTTTTTTTCGAAAAGGGATGTGCTTCTACAAATAATTGATCTACTTGTCTATCTACTAGCTGTTGTTCTCCTGATTCATCACCAATTATTGGCCGCTTATAGCCGTAAATCATCATTAATCCTCCCAAAATCATTCCTTTTTGGGAATGAGTATGTTATGCTACTTCTTGTTCGTCCCAAATAGGTATCTTTTGGTACGATTTATTCTACTATAACTAAGGGAGTTTATTTATGCAAACGTTAAAAGAACAATGGTTTGGCAATGTCCGTGCTGATCTATTATCAGGTATAGTTGTTGCCCTTGCACTTATTCCCGAAGCCATCGCATTTTCTATTATTGCAGGCGTTGACCCGATGGTAGGTTTGTATGCTTCATTTTGTATCGCGACCATCATCGCCTTTGTAGGGGGAAGACCGGCCATGATTTCCGCTGCTACAGGTGCGATGGCATTGGTGATGACGAGCCTTGTAAAAGATCATGGTCTTCAATATTTATTAGCAGCAACGATTTTAACAGGTATTTTCCAATTGTTATTTGGGGTACTAGGTATTGCTAAGCTAATGCGTTTTATACCTAATGCCGTTATGATTGGCTTTGTCAATGCGCTGGCTATCTTAATTTTTATGGCACAAGTCCCTCACTTTTTAAAAGAAGGGCTTTGGACATATGTATTTATTGGCATAACATTGTTGATCGTGTATATTGTACCTAGATTTTTCAAAGCAATCCCAGCACCATTAATTGCTATCGTTGTCTTAACAATTGTGGCCTTCTCAACAGGTGTGGAATTAAAAACGATTGGAGACTTAGGTTCCATTGAGCGTGCATTACCGTCATTCTTCATTCCAAACGTGCCATTTACAATGGAAACGCTAATAATTATTTTGCCTTATTCATTAGCTCTCTCTATCGTTGGATTACTAGAATCCCTGTTAACCTCGCAAATTGTCGATGATATGACAAGTACGAAAAGTGATAAAAACCGAGAAGCACGTGGGCAAGGTATTGCCAATATTGTCAATGGCTTTTTTGGTGGCATGGCCGGCTGTGCGATGATCGGTCAATCAGTCATTAATGTTAAATCTGGAGGGCGAGGACGTCTATCAACACTAGTGGCAGGGGTCTTTTTAATGTTCCTCATCATTGTCCTTGGCGATTTAGTGGTAGATATTCCAATGCCGGTTTTGGTTGGTATCATGATTATGGTAAGTATTGGTACATTTGACTGGGATTCATTCCGTTATATTGTGACAGCTCCTCGGGCAGATGCATTTGTCATGATTGCTACTGTGCTCATTGTTGTATATACCGATAACTTAGCTATTGGTGTTGTCATCGGTGTTATTTTAAGCGCCCTCTTCTTTGTATCGAAGGTATCGAAGGTTTCCATCCAGCAAGCAGGTACGACCTTTATCATCGAAGGGCCCTTATTTTTTGCCTCAACGAAAAGCTTTATGCAGGCATTTGAACATATTAAAGCTTCCAGTATTACTATTGATTTATCAAGTAGTCATCTATGGGATGAATCGGCCGTTGGAGCACTCATGAAAGTCAAAGCCCGTCTAGAAGCACAACAAATTGATGTAAACCTAGTAGGCTTAAATCCTGCAAGCCAAGCGTTATATTATCAATTAAATGGCATCACAACCAACCATTAGGAGGTAAGCGTGTATCAGCGTATTTTATTAACAGTAGATGGCTCTGATAATGCGTTTCGAGCAGCACAGGAAGCTATAAAATTAGCCAAGCTGTCCGAAACCTCCACAATCGATATTGTGTATGTGGTGAATGTAGATAAAATAAAGAATGAACTGCTAATCGCTGGCACTATCGACAACGTGGAGCTAGCCCGTCAGCGCAAAATCGCCCCAGTTGAACAGGCATTACAAGAAGCAAACATTTCTTATCAAACAACATTTTTAAAAGGAGACTCTGGTCCCGAAATTGTACGCTATGCCAATGAACAACAAGTAGATCTTGTGGTCATCGGTAGCAGAGGATTAAATAGCTTACAGGAAATGGTCCTTGGCAGTGTTAGCCATAAAGTCATGAAACGTGTACAATGTCCAGCCTTAATCGTAAAATAAAACCAGCTGTCCCAACACCTTGTCAGAAACGACAACACGGTTGGGACAGCTTTTTTATGCAAGGTTTTTTTGAACTGCTCAACAAAACGTCGGACCCTTTTCCGCGATGAGGAGGAAGAGTCCAGGAAAAGTGATGGATCTCCTTTAAGTGATGAGATAAGTGTTCAAAAAAGTGAAGGATCCGCTCCAAACAATAAGGGAAGCGCTCAAAAAAGAGAGGAACCCGCTCCAAGTGATGAGAAAAGCGCTCGATAATGTAAGGACCCCGCTCCAAACGATGAGAAAAGCGCTCAAAAAAGTAAGGAACCCGCTCCAAATGATGAGAAAATCGCTCAAAAAAGTAAGGGACCCGCTCCAAATGATGGGAGAAGCGCTCGATAAAGTAAGGAACCCGCTCCAAACGATGAGAAAAGCGCTCGATAAAGTAAGGAACCGCTCCAAACGATGAGAGAAGCGCTCGATAAAGTAAGGGACCCGCTCCAAATGATGAGAAAAGCGCTCAAAAAAGAGAAGCTCCCGTTTCAAGCGGTGCGAGAATTAGCGGCTATTTATAATAATGTTTGAAAAAATCAACTCGTTAGTTAGTCTTGAGGTGATTATTTTTTTGGATATTTATGTTAAAATTAATTTTAAGTAAATCATCGAATTCCCCTTTATGCTATGTTGATATGTATCATCGACAAGCGGTGTTTCCTTATTGAGCTAGCTGCGTATTTTGGTAGAAAAGAGTGATGTGGAATGACTAAAGATAAAAAACAATCTAAGAAAAGAGGTAGTAAAGTCATATACGGTACGACGCCTGAAGAACGATTTAAAGAAGTACACGGAATGACAATAGAGGAATGGCAAGCAAAAGAAGTAGAAATGTTTAAAGCTAAAACAGGTATGAGTTCCGACGAATGGTATAGACAACAGGTTAATTCTTCAACACCAATTGATTATTTAATAAAAAGTAATGGCGGTGTTTCTCAGGATGATATCGAACTGGTGCGAGATTTACAAGAGTTGGGATTAAACGATAGCGTTATAAATGTATTGTTAGATTATGTAAAAATTGTTAATAGAATTGGTTTTATTCACCCGTTAGTAAGAGAAATGGGGGAATGTTGGCTCAAAAAAAATATCGTAACTATGGAAAGTGCAATAGCTTTTGTCAGAGAAGAGTGGGATAAATAAGGTTCGCGGACCCTTATTAAACTAATGGTGCAAAATTGTCCACCTATAGTTTTTATAATAAAAATATAAGGAGAGCTAAATGGATTATTTCTTCATAATTCTAATGGGTTTTTTTATCGTTATTGCAAATATTATTGGGTTTATCTCATACAGAAAAAAGAAGAATCTCTATTTTTCTGCTTTTACAATACTACTACTAGCAATCTTTTTTGGTACGCTCGGTGGAACATTAGCAATAATAATTATTCGAGATCCTTTCGCGCTGTTTTATGGCATGCAACTTGGGTATTATTTAATGATAAATAGTGCTATCGTTTTTATTATTGCCATTTTAGCAACTGTTGTAAAAAAATATAACAGCAAAAACATTTGATTCGCTACTTTACTTTAAAAAGAGTTTTGCGAAATGATATGTTAATGAAAAAAGAGGGATGACCATATTCATTTTATTTGGATTATTCATTTCATTTATTACGATTATTTTATTTCTGATGTTATGTGCGAACATAATGATTTCTACCATTACAAAGAAAGCTTTTCCTAAAAAAATGCTCATTGCAACATTGTTAGGCATTGTTCTGACATCTTCAATCTTTGTATATAAAATGTACTTTTTTTCATTCAGTAATATTGATAGAGAATTTATTCAAAAAGGACCTGGACCTGTAACATCCCCTACAGAAAAGTATGATGCTAATGCTTATTACGAACCATATGGTGGAGCTGCAGGTGGTGTAAATGTATGGGTTGAAATTACAAATAATATGGAGAAAAGTAAGGTCAAAACAGTTTATTATAGTGATGCTAAGAGTAATTTTGCGATGGAATGGCTGGATGAGGATACGCTGTACATAGTAAATGATGACCCCAGCTATCCAAATTCAAATAGAAGCATCCAATTAATAATTGATAAAGAGATTTATCATGAAAATGGATTGGCTTGTAAAAGTTTGTTAATGAAAGATGAATATGAAACTTGCTATCAAAACTTCAGGAAAGACCCTTGATTCTCAGTGTTGTAGGGTGGTTTTGCATTACCTATACTTAAATCAAAAAATAATTCAATTTTGAACTTTTTTCAAAGTGGAGTTTTTGTGTTTGCTATAAATTATTTTTTAATATTAGGTATTCATTTAAAGAGATGAGAACGTATGGCAATGTGTGAAAACAGCTCAATAAGTATAGTACCCGCTCCAAACGAGGAGTTAAGCGCTCAAAAAAGAGAAGCCTCCGCTCCAAACGATGATAGAAGCGCTCGAAAAAGAGAAGAACCCGCTCCAAACAATGCGAGAAGCGCTCAAAAAAGTAAGGAACCCGCTCCAAATGATGGGAAAAGCGCTCAATAAAGTAAGGAACCCGCTCCAAACGATGATAGAAGCGCTCGAAAAAGAGAAGAACCCGCTCTTAAATGAGAAGCCCCCGCTCATAAAAGAGTTATCCCCCCTCAAACCAATAAGGCAATCGCTCAAAAAAACTAAAACCCGCTCCAAAATGTAAGAAGCAATCCCCACAAAAACAAATCGTTCCATCCTATCCTATACATGCAACTGATTAGTTGCTTCTAATTGACCTGCAACCAAATAGTTGCTTATAATCGATGTATGAATTGGGATAAAGACACTATTTTTAAAGCACTTGGGGATTCGACACGGAGACTTATATTAGACGAACTAGCCGAACGTGACGAGATGACGTTGTATGAATTGACGGTTCGCCTTCTCATGAAGTATGAACTTTCTATTTCGAGACAGGGGATTGCCAAACATCTTTCAGTGTTAGAAAATGCAGGACTCGTCACATCACAACGTAAGGGAAAATATCGAGTGATGATCTTCAATAAAGAACCACTTCAAGATTTGCTGAAAGGATGGGTAGAGTAAAGTAAGAGACGGCACTGGCACTACACCACAAAGACAAGGAGGAAAATATATTGAATATCATAGTAAACAGTATATTTGTACAAGATCAGGCGAAGGCACTGGCATTTTATACGGAGAAGCTAGGGTTTGTAAAAAAGGAGGATGTTCCTGTAGGTAAATATAGATGGTTAACGCTTGTTGCGCCTAATGATCAAGAGGGTCCGGAGCTTTTGCTCGAACCAGATGAGCACCCTGCAGCAAAAGATTATCAAAAGAGGATTTTCGCAGAAGGGATTCCCGCAACGATGTTTGGTGTTGCAGATATAGAAAAAGAGTACGCGAGTTTGCTGGAGAAGGATGTAAAGTTTACTATTGCACCGACCAAAACAGGGGATGTCACAATAGCAGTTTTCGACGACACTTGTGGGAATCTTATACAGATTATACAAAGATAGTCCAAAATAGAAGCGTGTTTTGATTGTATTTCATCAAAACACGCTTTTCCTGTTAGTCATCAAGTACCAAAACATTTTGATGTTCTTTTGGCTCTGCATTGACGGTCTGTTCTTTGGCTTCGGCTTCCTCACTAGGCGGAGCTTGTTCCGCGGAGCAGGCAGCCAGGAAAAGTAGCACAATACTTAGTAACAGTAATTTCTGCATGTGACAAACCTCCATCGAGCAAACGTTGATAGGAATAGTTTGCGCAAATTCATACAGAATATGTTAAGCATAAAAAATTTAAGCTACTGTATTACTAATAACGGTACTAAAGCCATTTTCTGATGCATTGTTGATAAGCTGTTGGATCGAATTCACGGCTTGCTCTGAGAAGATATACCAGCTATTTTCGGAAACATCATGTAGAAGTACCTTAGGATAGCCTTCTAGTAGTTCTTCTGGGAAAGGACCGTTTAATGAATAAATATCAAATTGCTTGATACTCTTATTGTCATGAGTCATAAAATCATACTGGCCAAGCTTGTAGTAAGACCCAGGTTCATCTAAATTAATGTGCCAATAATATTCCTTTGGAGCTTCTACTTTGTCGCCTTTCTTTTCTTGGAAAATTTTATAAATAGCGTTGTGATAGGCATTGCCCTTTATCTCTTGAATGATACCACCCATTGTCATATGGTATTCATATTGTAGGGCCTTTATTTTTTCATTTTCAATCAGCAATGGTTTAGTGGCAATAGACACTGTTCCTTGCTTGTAATCGACTTGGCTGCCAAATGTTTCGGCAATAAAGCGGAGCGGTACATAGGTACGGTTATTTTTAATGTAAGGTTTTACATCTAATTGCTCCTTTTTGCCATTTTTAATTACTGTTTGATTGTTGACATTTAAAGAAACCGTTGTTTGATTCATCGATAGGGTAATTTTCGAATCTTTCCAATCAACTTGGGCACCAAGGTTTTCGCTGATTACACGTAATGGTACCATTGTTCGATTGTTTTTTTGCTCGGGTGCTGTATCCGTTTTTACTACAACATCGTCAATTTTAATTTGAGTCGTGGCAGCATCAGCCGGTGAAGCCATCCATAACATTGATGTTATACAAAGACCTGTGAAAATTTTCTTCATGGTAATAAACCTCCTAATATATAAAAAATTGCCACATATACAATTTTACCATAATATTCTTCTGTTTTTAATTAAATTTTTGTATAAATACCGTAGCGTATAATCCGATTATGTTATCTAATACTAAAACTGAAAGGAGGTTATTCTGTGAAATTTTTAACTTGGGGCATTGTAGGTGTGGCGCTTTTTGCAGCCATGAAAGGCTATGGGAAATCAAACCAAGGACAGAAGGAAAGCTTTCAGCAAACGACAACACCTGTTCAATTAGTTGCAAATGCTAATCCACTGACAGCCAATACGCCGAAACAATAACATGAAATATAGGCTTATAGATTGATTTTAATCTATAAGCTTACTGAATTTTACATAAATATCCTATCATTGGTATAATAGATTGCGAGAAAATGGGTGTAGATGCTTCATTTTAAAAATTATCATGATGACGATTTAGAAGTAATTCTGCAATTATTTTACGAATTTGTACATAATGTCAACGCTCAAGATTATTCAGAGGCACAATTGGGGGCTTGAGCACCTTCAGAAATGCAGCAACAAAGTTTATTGGTCAGAAGTTGAAGACGTTCGGACAAGAATATATCGAGCCTTAGAAATAAATAAAGGTGGAAATTGTCTACCGCAACAAAATGGTTAAATCTTATTTTGATTTGCATCTGATAAAGGTAACTTAAAAATTAGCAATGAATAAGGAAGCAAAAGACCCGAATTAGTTCAGGAATCGATGAATGGTTAAAATCGCTTGGAAATGCAACCCTTCATGAAAGATAGTGCGTAGCAGTACTTGTTCAATGGTTTGCATGCCCATGTCAATAGGGGGAAATTCTTCAGCCAATCGATCACCATATCGTTCCTTGACTTGGTCAGGCTGCCGAGCCAAGTACTTTTTAATTCCTCAAGGGTTGGCGTTTCTTTGTCAAAATGATTCGGCGATGTGCCAAAACCAAACCATTTCATGAAAACGTTTAGCTCCGTGTCCTTTTCTTTTGTTAATGCTTCTATCCATAAATATTGATCGAGATAGAGATGGCCCAAATTCCAGCGAATATTATTATGAAAACCAGTTGGAATGATATTTGCCTCTTCTTCAGACACATGCTCTAGGAAGTGGAGCAACTCGCTACGGTAATGAGCTAATTGCTCAAATAAATTTTCTTGACGTTGATTTAAGTTAAACCCTCCTTTTTAGTATGTATTGGCTAACATTCTTCATTTTCCTGCAAAAAAAGAAGAACACATATCGTGTTCTTCTTCAAATTATCTACTTTGTGTCTGTAACGCTAAACGGACACCGAGACCGATATAAACGAAGCCAACTGTCTTTTCAAGCCAACGTGAGCTACCACTCGTTTTCGTAAAGATTTTCTCACCGATGAAGCTTGTAATAATTGCTAGTAGGATAGTATACAAGGCACTCATTACGACAAATGTAATCCCCAGCGTTAGCAATTGGCTTGTGACAGATTGTTCATTGTGCTGAATAAATTGTGGTAGGAAGGCAAGGAAAAATAATGCCGTCTTCGGGTTTAAAATTTCTGCCAAAAACCCTTGGCGGAATGACGTACTAGCAGGGCTTTGTTCCACAGTTGGTTGTTCGATTTTCTTTGGTTTTGTGAGGAGCATTTGAATACCTAAATACACAAGGTAGGCTACCCCTATATATTTCACCACTTCAAAGGCAGTGGCTGATTTCATTAAAATAGCAGAAAGACCTAAAACAGCCGCTAATGTATGCACTAAATCTCCAAGACCAATGCCTAAAGCTGTATAGATCCCATTCTTTTTACCACTTTTTAATGTTTGTGTAATCGTGATAATGACAGCAGGACCTGGAATTAAAAATAATAAAAGAACTATTGCAATAAAAGATAACATGCTAAACCATCCTATTCTAATAAACTAATCATTCTAGGGTGAATGCATGGAATATTATATTCTAGCTACAGTGCGGCTGTCGATAAAGAAATATTGAAAAAGTAATGAAAAAATATTCAGAAAAATAATTTAACGGGGGAGTGATTGCAATGAGCAGATCTTTAGGCTTACAACTACTATTTGCTGTGGTCATTATTATGATTAGCGTTTATGGTCTCGTAACAAAGGATTTTACGTTTTTACCTGTTACCTTCACCTTATTAGGCTTAACATTTGTACTTATCGGGGTGAGAGAGTGGCGAAAGGAGAATAAATCGGCAATGAGCATCGTATCATTTGGCACAGCTTGTTTTCTATTTTTGGTTGTAGCACTGTCTTTTTTTCCTTAAACTCTATTTTTAGTATCAACTACTAATAATTAGTGTTAGAATAAGGCTATAAAAAGCTGTGGAGGGATTACGTATGTTAACTGGTCAACAAATTCAAGAAATTTTACCACACCGTTATCCATTTCTTTTAGTAGATCGTGTGTTGGAATTAGAGGAAGGAAAGCGAGCAGTTGGGCTAAAAAATGTGACCATCAATGAGGAGTTCTTTAACGGCCATTTTTCACATTACCCTGTAATGCCTGGTGTGCTAATTGTAGAAGCACTTGCACAAGTCAGTGCAGTCATTATGCTAACAAAGGAGGGGAATGAGGGACGCTTAGGTTTATTGGCAGGTATTGATCATTGTCGCTTTAAAAAACAAGTAAAACCTGGTGATCAACTACGCCTTGAGGTGAACATTACACGAGTTAAGGGAGCAATAGGAAAAGGGACAGGAATAGCGACTGTAGATGGAGAAATCGTATGTGAAACGGATCTTGTTTTTGCGTTTGGTAATTAAAAAAATTTCGCAAATGGAGGTGCTAGTATGAAGTATACCATCATGCTGTATATTGCAATTTGTATGATGCAAATTATCATTTTAGCGAACATTACTATTGCTAAAGGTGCTTATAATGGACTGGCAATGTGGCTCTGTACGACGGTTTTTGTCTTTGCTTCTACCATGTTTGGGCTAAGCTGGCAACGGAAAAGCACTAAAAAATAGTAACTTTACTTTCTGACGTACTACTTCTCCATCTTTCTATCATATAGTATAAGGTCTAATTGTTTTTATCATGAGCGGATGAGGAGGTTTAAGGGTCGCCTTCATTGACATTAAAGATGAGCTATTAAAGCCTGAGAAAGCGCTGGCGAATGATTTTGGGGATCAATTTGTGCTTAAGTTTCATAAAAATATACTTCATAAAAAGCTAAACGATGAGGTATATAGGTCTTATTTTGTTATTTTTCAACAGCAATATACAATTCAAGAGGTTCAATATATCATCCGAATTTTAAAATTACAGGCGGATGAAATTATGCGTTATAAGCCTATTTTTATCACGTTAAGTGGGGTTATTCTGTCCGTATTGATGTTCATTGCTGCGACGATGAATAACATGTTCTTAGTGGGGATGTCGCTTGTCCAGCTTGTGTCAATAACGGTATTAAGCTTTACGATCACTGTTTTAATGATTTCCATTAAAATTGAAAAAGAGTATAAACGAGTGCAAGATGTCATTGCGTTGTTAGATTATTATGTTCAGATTAATCAGGTAGGGAGTGACCATTATGCAAAAGACGATTGATCAATTACAATATTGGATTATAAAAGTGCCCGAATTATTTCATGTGATGACAGCAGAAGAAATAGCGCATCGACCTGCGGCGAAAAAGTGGTCTAAAAAAGAAATAGTTGGTCATTTATGTGATTCGGCTATAGTTAATCTTGAAAGACTAATAAACATCCAGTATAAGGCTTCACCATACGTAGTGACTACATACGACCAAGTGCGATGGGTCGAGTTACAGGGTTATCAAGAAATGCCAATAGAAGCTATTTTACAGCTATGGACGAGCTTAAACAAAAAAATCATCTATGTGCTGGAAAACATACCTGAAAAATCGTTAGAACTACCGATTGTTATGAATCAGCAACATTTGACACTAGCATCGCTTATTCAAGATTATGTGCAACATTTGGAACATCATATACAACATCAAATTTGCGAAACGTAAGCATTTTTTTATGAAATCCTCAAATAATAAAGTACGAAAAAATTATTTGGGGACGTGAAAATGTGAAAAAGCTTTTACTGTTTTTACTACCACTTTGTCTAATTACCGTGTCATTTTTTTATATGAAAGTGAGTTCTTCTGAGAATAAAGGAAGAAAGTATTATGAAGAAGCGGGACAAATTCTTTGGGAAATCCAAACAGATGAAAAAATCATTGCCTTAACTTTTGATGATGGCCCGCATCGTAAATATACAGCAGAAATTCTCGATGTCTTGGAGCAATATAATGCGAAAGCTACCTTTTTTATTGTCGGTCAAAATGCAGAAAAAAATCCAGAACTCCTTTCAAGAATGTATGAAGAGGGGCATGAATTAGCCAATCACACATTTACGCACCCTTTAAAAACAAATGTGCCGAACTTAATGAAAGAAATTCAACAAACCGATGAAGTAATTGTTGGTATTACGGGCTATCAGCCAACATTATTCCGGCCGGTCGAGGGACAATATACCGATGCAATGATTGAAGCAATTGCCAAGGAAGGCTATAAAGTCGTGATGTGGTCCTGGCATTTGGATACGCTAGATTGGAAAAGCCCTGGAGTCCATCGTATCGTTAACACGGTACTGAAAGGTGTGGAGGCTGGTAATATTGTTCTCTTTCATGATGGTGGTGGAAACCGAGCCCAAACAGTCAAAGCACTGGAGCAGATTCTACCTGAGCTGGAAAAACAGGGTTATCAATTTGTAACAGTTTCTGAATTGATGGAAATACAGGGGACGCCGAAAAAAATGGAAAAAAAACAGTAGTGTTGAAGCAAAACGTCTTCAACACTTTTTCTTTATGTAAAGGGTTATTTTAACATTTTTTTAATTTGTTTAAGCTCAGTAATTAAATAATCAATTTGTTTCTGCATATTATCTATTTTCACTGTTTGATTGCCATTCCCGTTGCCATTATTATTTTGAGAAGAATCATTGTTCGCGTTTTGGAGCGCTTCTAGTACAAGACCAGCTGCAATGGTCTGTAAGCCATCCCCTAGTGTTGAAATGGCTGTACCAATATAAGATAGCTTAGCCGCGTAAATTTCTATGGATTCATTGCCTTGGTTTTGTTTATTATTTCTCCCCATTGTTTTTCCTCCTTACATGTGTCATTACTAGCATCATATGCGTAAGCTTAAGAAAAGGCGATTCACGTTCACGATAACGCTATTTGAATCATTCACCAATAATGGTAAAATTAGCAGAAATCATTATTGGAGGAAATGCCATGTCACAGGTAGAAATGCTTGAAATGAACGGAGAATGGTTAGAGGGAATGGGCAGTTTCTGTTTACGGAGCAAAAAGAATTCGCCAGGCTATCTAAACAAAAACAAATGGCTCAATCAACAATTTGAAAAAGGTTTACACTACATACAGCTACTTGAAAATGGTAAACAAGTAGGTTTTATTGAGTATGCAGATGCGGAGTACTCGTCGAGGGTCGTTTATGCTGATGGCTTTGTAGTTATTCATTGTCTCTGGGTGAGTGCAGTAGGCAAGGGTTACGGAACACAATTACTGAAAAAATGTTTAGAGGATGCCAAAAAGAGAGGGAAAAAAGAAGTAGTCGTCCTATCGAATGATCAAACATCCTGGACACCGAGCAAGGATTTATTTTTACAGCACCAATTTCAATGTATTGCAACAGCACCTTATGATTTCGAATTATTAATGTTTGCATTACAAGAAAATATTGATTTGCCCTACTTTCCTAATAACTGGAAGGAACGATTGGCGAAATTTCAAAACCTAACTATTTTGCGTTCGTTTCAATGCCCCTATGTTGAAGTAGCTACAGAAAACATTCAAGTAGCGGCGAATAAATTAGGATTGATACCAGATCTGATTGACCTTCAAAATAGAGAGGATCTGATGGAAAAATCGCCTACTCCATATGGCATTTTTTCTGTCGTTTATAAAGGGCAACTTATTACCTTTCATCGATTAACCGTCCATTCGGTCTATAAAAAACTGCAAAAATTAATGAATAGTTAATGAGGTGCAACTTTTTTGCTCTCTTGCACGTTATATTCTTATAGCATTTCTATGTTTCTTTTAGTTTTTTGTTGACTGCTACTAGGAAATGAGTAAAATTAAAAGGCAGTACCATTATATGTCTAAACTTAGGTGAATAGGTGCTAGAATACTAGATAGGATGAAGCATGATTGGACATGGTCTGTCATGAAATTTTGACAGTCTTTTTCTTTTCGTCTTCTGTATAACCTGTTAAGATGGTAGTAGTGTGACAACAAGTTAGTGTAAATGAGAGTGGTGACAATCAAGATGGATGAACAGAAAAAGGAAAGTACAGAACAGCAGCAGGAATCGACACCAGCTGAAATAAAGCCGGCAGGACAATTTATTCAACTGAAACCGTTTAAATTTATCATGCTCATGTTCTTTACTATTCTTATCACGGCAGGTTTAACGATTTTTGCGTTAACATTTGGTGATAAGAAAGTAGTGGAAGTGAAAGTTCCGGTTGAACGTGCGGAATTTACAAAATTATATGAAGCATTTGATTTACTGAAAAATAACTATTACCAAGATATTGATGATGAAAAAGTAGTCGACGGTGCGATCAATGGTATGTTTGATGCATTAGGAGATCCATATTCTGACTTTATGGTGAAGGAAGAGGCCGACCAATTTAATTCTGGCTTATCTTCTAGCTTCCAAGGAATTGGTGCTGAAATTCAAGAACGTAATGGTTATATTACAGTTGTGTCACCTATCAAAAATTCTCCTGCTGAAAAGGCAGGCTTATTACCAAAAGATATCATCTTAACGGTTGATGGGAAAAGCATTCAAGGCTTCAGTGCAACGGAAGCAGTGGCACTCATTCGCGGGGAAAAAGGAACACCTGTGAAATTAACAGTGAAACGCGGAGAAAATACGGAGCCTATTCACATGACAATTGTTCGTGATGATATACCAGTGGAAACAGTGTATGGCGAAATGCTTGATGGCAATATTGCCCATATTCAAATTACATCATTTAGTGAACAAACTGCCCAAGAGCTTGACAAAATCCTTGCTGAATACGAAGGTAAAGGCATGAAGGGCATTGTCTTAGATTTACGTCAAAATCCTGGTGGCTACTTAAAAGCTGCAGTAGATATTTCTAACTTCTTTGTACCAGAGGGCAAGGCGATTGTTCAGGTTCAAGAAAAAAATGCAGAGCCACAAATCACAAACGCTATTGCAGGGAAGAAATATAATCTACCAATCACAGTGCTTGTCGATAATGGTAGTGCTTCTGCTTCAGAGATTTTAGCAGGTGCTTTAAAAGAATCTGTTGGTGCCAAAGTTGTAGGTGAAACATCCTTCGGTAAAGGTACTGTTCAAAATGTGACACCATTAAAAGATGGTTCTAATCTGAAATTTACAACAGGTAAATGGTTAACGCCTAAAGGTAACTGGATTAATGAAAAAGGGATTGAGCCTGATGTCAAAGTGGCTTACCCATCTTATGCCTCTTTACCATACTTGAATGCCTCTATTGAAATGAAGGCAGGTTTACAATCTGACTCTGTGAAAGCAGCAGAGGAGATGCTTCAAGTATTAGGGTATGAGCCTGGTGAGGTCGATGGCATTTTTGATGACAATACAGAGCGTGCTGTAGAAGAACTACAAGCAGCGAATAATCTTGAACAAACAGGTATTTTAACTGGTAATACAACGTACGCATTAATGGATGCTTTACGTGCGAAAATGAAAGCGGATGATCCACAGTTGTTAAAAGCCAAAGAGCTTCTTTTAGGAACAGCTGAAAAAACTGAGGAATCAACAAACTAACAGTGTAGCTGTCGCAGCAGTCGTCTTTCACGGCATCTGCGACAGCTTTTTTTATAGGAGGATGAATAAGATGAAAGATGTATACCTTTTTAGTGGCTTTTTAGGGAGTGGCAAAACGTCAATGCTTACAGATGTCATTCGCCAACTAAAAGAAAAAAACTTAAAGCCAGCAGTCATTATGAATGAGCTTGGGAAGTTACCATTTGACTCACAGGCAGTAGAAAAAGATATTCCTCTTAAAGAGATGCTAGAAGGCTGTATTTGCTGTTCAGGTGCTGAAAAAACGGAGGCGCAAATTCAATCTCTTCTATTAGATAGTGATTTTGATGTGTTAATTATTGAAACAACAGGTGCAGCACATCCCGTGGAAGCATTAGATGCTGTGTATTCACCCCTTTTTGCTGATAAGCTTAATGTCAAAGGCATTGTCACAGTAGCTGATTCTAAGCTTTGGCTCCATCGTGAAACGCTAACACCGCAAGTACGTTCTTTATTTATGGAACAAATTCGCCATGCACATCTCTTATTGGCAAATAAAACAGATTTATTAACAGAGGTGGAGCAAGGTCAGGTCGTCTACGAGCTCCAGGGCTTAAACCCACATGCCTTTATTTTGCAAACAACAAATGGGCGTGTACCACTACATTTATTAGAGGGATTAAAGGCAACGACACAGGCTGATAAAGCGGACATTGTCAAAGCACCTATTGCCTCCTTGCAGCTTGGCTCACGCTTAGTAGAATTCACGGATGTGGAATTTTCTCAGGAGCAGTTTGAAGATTGGGTTCGAACATTACCTGAAACGATTTACCGTATGAAAGGCTATGTACCAATTGAGGGCATCAAAAATCCGATGCTGTTCCAATACGCTTATGGGATGGTACAATGGCTGCCCGAGTATATTAAAATGCCAGCAAAACTTGTCATCATTGGAGAGAATGTTGGTTCACTACCTGTTATTGGGATGAATTAAATAAAATGTTAACCTGCGCATTTTTACACATATAGGTCATGTGTAGTTTTACGCAGGTTCTTTTATTTTTATGTAAATGAAATGTAACGCCTTTGTAACATAACTGTAATATTAGAATGGCTATCAGCTATCAATGCTAGCCATCTCAAGCTCTATTCAACAATTGAAATGAAAAAATGAGGAATAGGATCGGTTGCATAAAACATACATTTTTTATTCATTTTAAATGCTGTTTTTCGAAAATATTTACTAGTTTAAGAGGAGTGTCAACCCTCTTTCGAACGTAAGTATTTCATAGATTGGAGAAACCTACTAAAAAGTAGGGTAAAAAAAACCCGATTTTTCGCGCATTTCTTTCCTTGTTGGCGTAGTTAGCAAATGATGGTAGGAATTTAAAGAAAATCATCCCTTACGATTAATGGCAGAGAAGGAGGAATTGCAAACATGAAAAAAACACTCACTGCAATTTGTGCAACATTTCTATTAGCAGCTCCAATTCAAATAGCTTCTGCTGCTACTAATACAACAGAAGGGAATTCCGTAAAGCAGTCAACGAACTGTAATGTTTATTATTATAAATGGTCAAACAATCATAAGTGGAACATTCAATTACCACAGGCATCTACACCATCTAAAGAGACGCCAACTACAAATGATAATACACAACCGACACCAAATAATAATCAACCATCACAAAATGAAAAACCAGCAACAACACCATCTACAACAACACCATCTACAACAACTTCAGATGTAAACGCGTTTGAACAAGAAGTAGTTAAATTAACAAATGCAGAACGTACAAAAGCAGGTTTATCACCACTTCAAACTGATGCAAAATTAATGGCTGCAGCTCGTGAAAAATCACAAGATATGCAAAGTAAAAACTATTTCTCACATACAAGTCCAACATTCGGTTCACCATTTGATCGCATGAAAGCTTTAGGTATCACTTACAAAGCTGCTGGTGAGAACATTGCCCAAGGTCAACGTTCACCACAAGAGGTGGTACAAGCATGGATGGACTCACCAGGTCACCGTGCGAATATCTTAAACGGTAACTTTACACATATCGGGGTAGGTTACGTGAAATCAGGTAACTACTGGACACAACAATTTATCCAAAAATAATCAACCGTTTAAAGAAAGATGCTCTATAAGTCTGCCGAGGCTTATAGAGCATTTTTTTTGTTGATTTAATGGGGAGCTACCTTCTAGAAAAGTAGCATATGGCAAAGTAATTAGAACGGATTTCTTCAAATAGGAGCGGGTATCAAGGAAAAAAGAGCGGTATTCCTGCAAAAAGGAGCGGGTAGCAATGTAAAAGGAGCACCTTTCATCAAAATAGGAGCGGGTAGCAAAGTAAAAGGAGCGCCTATCCTCTAAATAGGAGCGGGTATTAGGTTAATAAGAGCACTTTTCGACAAAAAAGGAGCGGGTAGCAATGTAAAAGGAGCGCCTATCCTCTAAATAGGAGCGGGTATTAGGTTAATAAGAGCGCTTTTCGACCAAATAGGAGCGGGTAGCAAAATAAAAGGAGCGCCTATCCTCTAAATAGGAGCGGGAACCAAGGTAATCGAGCACCTTTCAACTAAATAGGAGCTTATACTAACGTATTAAGAGCGCTTTTCGTCCAAATAGGAGCGTATATCAAGGAAATATGCGCGCTTCTCTTGACACAAGAGGGTGAGAAGGAATTAGCCTTGCATAACCAACATGAAAAAATGGAAGGTAAGCCTTTTCTGTATGAGGATCTCGAGACTTATTTTAAAAAATAAAACACCATCAAGATGCTCCTTTTTCCTTAAGGGCATCTTTTTTTATGTCTCTGTTCCCTTATAAGAGTGGCGTTTGAAAACTGCTAAAAATGCTTATACTCTCCAATAGAGGAGGCGTTTTATGGATAAAGTGGAATATATGATGAAAAGCCTGCAAAAAGTATTCTACCATTCATCTGATTTGACAGTCAGACAGGTAGATTGGCATGAAGGAAACCCTGCTATTTTATGCTTTTACGCTTCTCTTGTTGATGCGAAGGAAGTACAAAAAGTATTAGATACGATTTATGCACGATTAGATACAGAAAAGCCTTTTTGGAGTGAAACCTTAATTACGACATTAGAAGATTTTGACCTCCCTCTAGCGATTGAGCGGGTATGCCAGGGCGAAACAATTGTTATATTGCCTGAAATAGGGAAAATGCTGACACTTTCTATTATCAACGATGTCCACCGAAATCTTGAAGAACCTATTAATGAACATATTCTACGTGGCTCCCATGAAGGTTTTATTGAAAGAATCGATACGAATTTAGCCTTGTTACGCAAACGGGTGAATAATCCAGCGCTTGTCGTTAAATCTTTTCTGGTTGGCAAAGAAACCAAAACAAAAGCGTATTATCTCTACATGGATGGGGTGATCCAACCGGAGACACTGCGTGAGATAGAGAAGCGTATTAGGTCTCTCGATATCGACTATTTTTATAGTATAGGTCAATTAAGTGATGCATTGGAGGATTCTGTGTTGTCTCCATTTCCTCAATTGCTAAATACAGAACATCCTGATCGGGTTGTTGCCAATTTAGTGGAGGGTAAGGTTGTCGTGATGACGAATATTTCACCAACCGCTTTTATTGCACCCGTCACGTTTTTCTCTTTCTATCAAACACCAGACGACTACAATGGTCGAGTAATCGTTGGATCCTTTTATAAAATTGTCCGATTGCTGTCGTTTATAACTGCTGTTTTTTTACCAGCTTTTTATATTGCCGTGATTAGCTTTCACTTTGAGGTATTGCCTTTGGAATTAAGTAATCAAGTGAAAAATGATGTAAAGGATATCCCTTATCGTCCATTAATCGAAGCCCTTATTCTTGAAATTATTATGGAATTAATTCGAGAATCGAGCATTCGTTTACCACAATCCGTAGGGCAAACCATCGGGATTGTTGGAGGCTTAGTTATAGGGGATGCAATTGTAAGTGCGGGCCTAGTATCCAATTTAATGGTCATCGTTGTCGCTCTAACGGCTATTTCCAGCTATGTGGTGCCATCCGTTGAATTGAATAGTACAATTCGTATGCTACGATTTCCGTTTATGGTACTAGCCTCTATGTTTGGTTTTTTAGGGATTGTTGTGGGGATTGTTATTTTACTCATTCATCTCCTCAATTTAACGTCCTTAAAACAGCCGTATTTTTCACCGATCATTCCATTTCAGCCAAAAGCGGTCTTTAAAATCTTTTTACGCTGGCCGTTTATTAAGCCATCCGTTCAAGTTACTAGCTTTCAGCCGCCAAAGGATGCACAGGCAAAAAATGAGGATACACCATGAATGTTTCTCTTTCAAAAGCTCAATTTTTTCTTTTATTATTTATCATACAGACAGGTGTTGTTTATATTGCCTTCCAAACACCATTAATCATTGGCAGTCAGACGAATGCTTGGTGGATCTTTATGGTAGGTAGTGTCATACATTATGGTCTACTCCTATTTTTCGAACGTAATTATCAATATTTCTATTTAAATGCATTCTTTCGATGGATCTATCAAATTTATTGGCTGCTGCTAACAGCTATTTTAATTGCCTATATGGGCTATGTATTAGCCTCATGGGTACTCCCGCAGACACCTGAATGGATTGTTGTAGTCATTATTGCTGCACTATCTCTTTATGCTAATGTGAGTAGACCTGAAACAGTCATTAATATGAGTGTCATGCTACTGCCGATTATTTTGCTATTTGTGATTTTTTTAATGCTAGCGCTACCTGACTTAACGTGGAGTAACCTTTTCCCAGTTGAGTGGAATAATAAACAAATCATAGCGGGGATCATTCATAGCACTTACGCTTATTTTGGAATTGAAATGTACCTCATCTATCGACCGTATGTACAGAAGGAATTACAGGTCAAAGGGAAACCATTGTTCATCTATCAACTGGTCATTTTTATTTTTTTCTTTATGTCGATTGTTTTTACGCAAATGTTTTTTGGTTTGGAGGAGATCAAGCTTATTCCAGAGCCAATTATGTATATTTTGAAATCACAGGAAGTCACATTCGTGAAGCGGCTTGATATTTTTTTCGTTTATATATGGCTTTCTTGGTCGATTGTTACGGTCATGATTTTCGGACTGTCTTTTCGTTTGCTGTATTTGAAGAAAAATAGGAAGAAACCGATTGGAAGTATAGTTGTCTATCACATATTGCTAGCTGTTCTTCCGCTTTTTGTTATTAAATTCCGAAGCATAGAAATAATCAAAAACTCTTTACATTATCTATTTTTAGTCTTTACGTTTTTGTTACCCATTGTCATTATCTATTGGAATAAATGGAGGGGAAAAGGTGTATCGTAAGGGGATTCTACTGATGTTGTCCGTCTTGCTGCTTGTCGCTTGTTGGGATGAACGCCTCTATAAAAATGCTTCCGTTGTGACGCTTGTTGGTGTGGAAGGGCGTGTGGGGGAATATAAAGGTTATTATGCCTATCCCAACAATACTGCTCAGCAAACAGAGATTATTATGGCTGAGGGAATTTCACCAAGGGATGTTCGTAGTAAAGCCAATTTGAATGTCGAGCAGACACTTGATTTATCAGAACTATCAACTATTCTTGTTTCGGATCAAACGGTAAAAGAGCCCCTTTATGATATTTTAGATATTTATTTTCGTGATCCCCATAACCCCATTTCCATTAAAATTGCAATAACAGATGGGGATGTTCAACCGTTTATTGACTTAACAAAAGATTTATCGGGTAGTGCAGGAGGCTATTATCAACGGTTTATTGAAAGTTCAGAAGAAAATACCTATTTTCCGAAGCTGGATTTACAGACCGTTGGCTCGATGTTATTTGAACAGACAATCGATATTGCTCTTCCATATATCAAGCTAAGTGAGGATAGAAAGCATGCGGTTGCAGCTGGTTTAGCCTTGTTTTCAGGTCAAACCTTTACGGGTACAGTCTTAACACCAGATCAATCATTAATGATGCTGCTTTTAATGAATCAATCTAGTAAACAAGCACGAATGAGCTATATGTGGAAGCATGATGGAAAAGAAATGCCGATTACAGCAAATGTTATTCATGTGAAAAGGAAATGGACAGTGAATGAGGAATTACGAAGAATCACGATGGACTATCAAATAGACATGGAAATTGAGGAATTTGCCCAAAATCATTTATATAAAGATTCCATTTTCAAAGATGTTCAACAATTGTTTCAAGATCGTGTGCAGGCTGAATTTGAGGAGGTTTTACGCATTCTTCAAAATCAAAAGTCAGATACATTAGGGATAGGTCGTCATATTCGGGCTTACCACCCAAACATGTTTCAAGAAAACTGGCGTGATGAATTTGCATCATTACAGCTTGTGCCGACAGTTCAAGTAAAAATCATTCGTACAGGAGTTATACGATAAAAATCGCCTTTCTCAACAGGAAAAGGCGATTTTTAATCGTTAGACGGTCACTCTTTTTTGTACGATAAGTAAGCGAATGAGAAGGGTAATAGCACCCATTGTAAGGCCTGCAACAAGTCCAATCCAATAGCCGAATGGGCCAAAATCAGTATGCGTAGCAAGGACATAGCCTACAGGCAAGCCGATTACCCAGTAAGAGATAATGGCCATTATAAATGTTATCATCACATCTTTATATCCTCTTAAAGCTCCCTGTACAGGTGCTTGGATCGCATCAGATAGCTGGAAAATCGCCGCATAGACTAAAAACTGTACGGCATATTCGAGCACCATGCTGTCTGCTGTATACATATGAGCTACTGGTTCACGTAAAATGAATAGGATACAAGCAGAAATAAAGCTAAACAAAATGGCTGTTCCTACACATAGATAACTATAAATGCGGGCATCACGCATGCGTCCAGCGCCAATTTCAAAGCCTACTAATATCGTAACGCCCATGGAAATACTAAGCGGTACCATATATAAAAGGGAAGTGAAATTTAAGGCAATCTGGTGGGCTGCAATTATTTCAGTGCTAAAGTTACTCATCATCATCGTCACGGCAGAGAAAATACTTGTTTCTGCAAATAAGGAAATGCCAATCGGTACACCAATGAGTAATATTTCCTTCCAGCGCAGCCATTCTAGTTTAGGCCATTGGTGAAACAGACGGAAACGTTCGAACGGTACTCGTTTCGCGATAATCCATACCGTAATCATGAAAATGAGCCAATATGTAATGGCTGTTGCGACACCAGCACCAATCCCACCAAGCTCAGGTGCGCCGAATTTACCGAAAATAAACATATAGTTAAGGGCAATATTAATCGGCGTTGTCATTAAAGTAATAATCATCGTGACACGTGTCTGTCCGAGTGCGTCAATAAAGCAACGCATAACAAAGAATAAGAATAGTGGTAATAGACCAGCACACATTGCATAAATGTAGCCCTTGGCAATATTATGTACAGCAGATTCTAAGCTCATCTTGCTAAGTATCCAGTCAATGCCAAAAAAGAGTCCTGAGAAAATAATAATAGCTAGCATGATGGCTACATAAATGCCTTGCTGGACAGCCTTTTTAGCATCCATCTCTTTTTTTGCACCGACAAGCTGTGAGACAATCGGTGTAATGGCAAGAAGAATCCCTGACAGGCCAGTATAAATGGGCATCCAGATAGAGGAGCCAATCGATACACCTGCTAAATCTGCCGTCCCATAGCGACTGGACATTAAAATATCAAAAAATGAAATGAGATAAATAGCTACTTGTGTCACTAGTATAGGGACAATCATTTTTAAGAGTAATGCGTATTTTTCCTTGATTGTAGATGTTTGGTACATGTTTTATACTTCCTTCATGAACATAATGAACAAGTATAGCATATGTAAAGAGAGAAAAGCTGAATTTTTCATGCTTCATCTATATCTTTTCGTCAGCATATAGTAAAATAGAACACTGTAAACAAAAAGTAGTGCTGACTACAATGGTTTTTAAGGAATAGGAGAATTCATGTGAAACAACAAACAATCATTTTAACCGGTGGTGGGACAGCTGGCCATGTATCGTTAAACCAAGCGATACTCCCGTCTTTACTCGAACTTGGTTATGATGTCCACTATATTGGCTCAGAACAGGGTATTGAAAAAGAATTAATAGGCGAGGCATTTCCCAATGTTCCGTTTTATGGCATTGCGAGTGGTAAATTGCGTCGTTATTTTTCAATGAAAAATTTTACAGATCCATTTAAAGTGCTTGCTGGAATGATGCAGGCTTTTCGTATTATGAAAAAAGTGAAGCCTCAAGTTGTCTTTTCCAAAGGAGGTTTCGTTTCTGTCCCTGTTGTCATGGCAGCGAAACTCGCGGGTGTTCCTGTCGTTATTCATGAATCCGATGTGACGCCAGGTCTTGCTAATAAAATTGCGTTGCCTTTTGCGTCACATGTGTTTACGATTTTTGAAGAAACGCTGAAGCATTTACCACAAGAAAAGGCAACTTGCACGGGCTCTATTATCCGTCCAGAGCTGTTTCAAGGGGATAGAGCAAAAGGTTTATCTTTCTGTGGCTTTTCTACTTTAAAGCCGGTGTTACTTGTCATGGGAGGAAGTTTGGGCTCAGTGGTCCTCAATGAGGCCTTGCGTAAAAACTTGCCAGAGCTTTTAAAGCAATTTCATATTATCCATTTATGTGGTAAAGGGAATTACGATGAAGCGTTAGCAGAGATGCCAGGCTACAAGCAATTTGAATATGTGACTACTGAATTACCTGATTTATTGCATGCAGCTGATTTTATTGTGTCGCGAGCAGGCTCTAACTCCATCTTTGAATTTTTGGCGCTTCATAAGCCAATGCTTTTAGTGCCGCTTTCTGCACAAAAAAGCCGCGGAGATCAAATATTAAATGCCAATTTATTTAAAAAACAAGGCTATGCAGAAGTGTTACAGGAAGAAGAGCTAACAAAGGAATCATTTATGAAATCTGTTCATACTCTAACAGA
Organism: Lysinibacillus irui; assembly: GCF_028877475.1. NCBI lineage: Bacteria > Bacillati > Bacillota > Bacilli > Caryophanales > Bacillaceae > Lysinibacillus > Lysinibacillus irui. The sequence goes on from NZ_CP113527.1 coordinate 2,133,424, forward strand.
GCGTAAGGCAGAAATGGTGGAGACGATGGCGAAAACGCAAAAGCCAAAAACACCAGATGAAATGGCGTCATTAATTTTACAATATAAAAAATAAAGGCTATAAAAAGAAGCTATAGGGCATGTCATGTGACAAAACCTATAGCTTCTTCTTATATAAGAGCGTTACATTGCTTGCTCTTCGCCTTCTTGTATTTGATGTGCTGTTGTTAGATAGAATAAATCTTTTGGAATTTTAAATAAATTAAATTGTGCCTCGCCGCTATTGACCTGTGCTAGTAGAGTAGGATGGCTTTCGTTTGCACTCATCACATAAGGGAGTTTTAACGCAGCACGCTGTGATTTTATATTTTCAACTCGTATACGGAGAAAGACCGTATGGAAATTGTATTCAAAAAATAACTCGTTTAAAAATAACATTTTCGCTTTTTGATTATAACCTTTACCTTGGTAAGGGAGTCCAATCCACGTTCCTAAAAAGCCTGCACCGTCCTCAACATCGTGTATACTAATGGTGCCGATTGGTTGACCCCAGTCATCAGTAATGGTCCTCGAGATAGCGAGTCCTCTCGCCTCCTCCTCAATCAGTTGTTTTGTCATAAACCAATATTCATCAGCTGATGTGGCTTTCTGACGGACAAAAGGGAATACAGAAGGGTGTGATAATAGCTCATAAAGCTCTGTACATTCATGCAGGTCTCGATGTTTAAGCATACGAAACGCCTCCTTTACTAGGGTAGTTAAAACAATTCCGTTGAAGCATAAAGAAGAAAACTAAAATTCGTACTGGAATTAAAACCCAAAGAACTAGACGTTATAACTATGATATTCCATAATCTCCCGCTGTCTTACTGATTTCGACCATACCGAAAAAAGGCTAGTTTTTTAAATATAATATAACACAGAAACTGTTTGATGCAATCATTTTGCTCGTAAAAAACAAAATTCAAGTTTAATAGTCAGTAAATTCTGATAAAGGAGATGGTAATATCAATTTTATTGTTGTTTTTTAACATTAAGTCTATCCTATCACTTTTAACTAAAATTAATCATTTATCCATTTCTTTAGTAGGATTTAAGTTTTGCTAGAATAGGTAATATATCAAATATTACCCTAAAAAGGATATATTATTTCTGATTCTAGAAAGGTAATTATTTATTTTTATGTTATAATAGTAGTATTATTTTAATTCTACATACGGATACATACTAACATTTTTATCATGATTGCAAGGGTTTTCTGGAGGTGACAGCATGGAGTATCTTTTAAGCGAAGATTTTTTTAATCAATTGTTTATTGGCAAGGATTTTGTTTTTCTCATGAAAAAAATAGGAGACGATTATCAATATATTCGCTTAAACCAAGCAGCTCGAGATCTGTTATCCAATGAGGCGATTGGAAAAATGCTTTCGACTGTTACCTCAAAACGAAATTTCTCGATCATTCAGAAAAAGTATCATCAGGCAATTAGCGAGCATAATCTGGTTGACTATGTAGATTATGCATATGTTCAGTCGGAGGTGCGTAAATACGAAACGTCCGTCAGACCATTGACATATAATAATGAAGACTATATTTTGGCCATCACGAAGGAAATTCTTTATGACCGCAGTATTGAAGATAAATTTTTATTTATGCGGTCCATGTTTGATCATGCCTTTTTCTCTACTGTTATTTTATCTGCTGAAGGCATGATTTACGAAGTGAATGCAAGCTTTATGGAAGGTTTCCAACTAGATAATGACAGCGTCAAGCAAAAAAGGTTTGTTGATCTACCAATCGTTCCAAAAGAAGAAGTGGAAGAAATAAATTTATGCTTACAAATGGCGGCAAGAGGGGAAAACGTTGCAGAAAAGATCATTAGATTGTACACGCTGGACCAACAGGAACGAATGTATTTAGTATCATTATCACCTGTGATGCAGGATGATAATTCTTTTGCTATATTTCTTATCATGCAAGACTTTACCCAATTCACGGTTCAAAAAGCAGAACTACGTTCGAAATCTCACGGGCTTGATGTATTTAAATCTGCATTAAACTCTGCCACGGCCATTGCCGTATTAGATCATGAAGGCAATATTTCTGAAGTAAGTGAAATGTTTTTACAGGCTTGTGGCTATAGCGCAGAGGAGCTAATTGGCCAGCCGTATGCATTAATCGAACCACGGATCCATGGGCAGGATTTTTTGCAGAGCATAAATGACAAGCTTAATGCAGGGGAGATTTGGCAGGGGGAGCTATGCTATCGGACGAAATATCATGCCGATTATTGGGTTGAAGCCACTATTGTTCCATTAAAAAACGAGTTTGGTGACATCGAACAAATTTTAACCATTAACTATGATATTACGGACAAGAAAAGAATGTTCACGGAATTAAAAAATATCGAACGAACTTTCCGCCTCATTACGGAAAATACGAACGATTTAATTGTCATCACGAATGAGGATGGCATCATTATTTATACATCCCCATCCTATAATATGTATTTAGGCTATGACAATGTAGAGCTGCAAGGACAGTTTTACAGTGACATTATTGATGGAGAAAGTAAGAGTGAGTGGCAATCATTCATTAATAATTATTCTGGTCAGACTGATACACAGTTTGAGCTACTACTGAGGGCGAAAGATGGTACGCCGATTTGGACGGAGGGCAATGTCACAGTTGTCCATGACCCTGAACGGGAGAAGGTGTCACAAATCATGATGGTGTCTCGTGAAATTACCCATCGTAAAGAACGGGAAAATGATTTGCTGTATCTAGCTTATCATGATGCTTTAACTCAGCTACCTAATCGACGTTATTTACAAAAGGAGTTTCCGAATTTACTGGTGGAAGCAAACGACAATCAGACATGTGTAGCTATGCTTTATCTAGATGGTGACGATTTTAAAGAGGTAAATGATCGCTTTGGCCATGACACAGGTGATGCATTTATTCAACGATTTGGCGATGCCTTAAACAAGACGATTCGTAGTCATGATATGGTTATTCGTCTAGGTGGCGATGAATTTATTGTCATCTTAACGGGGTTAACGAGAGATATAGAAAAAAGACATAGCCAAATGATGCATATTATTCGTCGGATTCGAGATGAATTAGCATTAGGCTGGATCATTGAAGATCATCATTTTTCACCAACAGCCTCCATAGGAATTGCTTATTATCCCGATCATGGCCAAACACTAGATGAGTTATTGGATTTAGCTGACCAAGCTTTATATAAATCAAAAGAATTGGGGAAAAATAAGCTCTCTATTTCTGGCAGCCATTAAAAAAGTCTGTCCACAAGGTAAACTTGTGAGACAGACTTTTTAATTGGTGTTATGCTAGTACCGTAAATGGATTAAAATCCTTCATACGCTATTTTGGAATAGAAGGTGATACGATGCCTAAAAAGATATTATTAGTAGAAGATGAAAAGCATATTGCTCGTTTTGTCGAACTAGAATTACAGCATGAAGGCTACGAGGTGAAAGCTGCTTTCGATGGTCGAGAAGGACTTGCAATGGCAACAGCTGAAAATTTTGATGTCCTGTTACTGGATGTAATGCTACCTGGCATTAATGGAATAGAGATTTGTCGGCGTATACGTTCACAGTCACAGGTTCCTATTATTTTATTAACGGCTAGAGATGCTGTCATGGATCGTGTAGCGGGCTTAGATGCAGGTGCGGATGACTATATCGTCAAACCGTTTGCGATTGAAGAGCTACTTGCGAGAATACGGACGATTTTACGTCGTGTCACGCCAGCGGCAGCAAACAGTGAATCCCTCTGTTTTCGCGATATCGAAATAGATGTAGCAGCCTATGAAGTTTTTGTGCAAGGGAATAAACTTGACTTAACAAAGACAGAATACGATTTACTGAAACTATTAATCGAGCACAAAAATAGAGTATGTACACGGGAACATATTTTAACGTCAGTTTGGGGATATGATACAGATATTGAGACCAATGTAGTAGATGTTTATATAAGACATTTACGCACAAAACTACCTGGTGATATGAATGCTTATATTGAAACCGTTCGAGGTGTTGGATACGTGATGCGTGAATGAACAAATTAAAAGGATATCTACGCCACCAATCTTTGCAAACAAAATGGATGTTAACGTCGAGTATCGTCATCTTTATTAGTTATACCATTATATGTGTTGTTGTTTATTTATTTCTTCATACATGGTTATTAAATGATGAAGAGAGTAAAGTAGTCCGAACTAGTAAGGATATCATCTCCTTTTTAGAATCTCAGGGTCCCAATATTACGATTCAGCAAATCCAACAAAATACAGGTTTACTGAAATCAATTGCCGATCGTGATGAAACGGTCAGATTGTTTAATGTAGATGGCATAGAAATCCTACGTATTAATCATACGTCAGAAGCCGTACCTCTTACTGCAATGCAAGAGGTTATCGAGACGACAATCGACAAGCAGGATGTATTAGTAATCAACGAGCCATTGCAACTAGGCTTTTTTCAGGGATATATTCAAGTCATACATCCGTTAACAAGCTTTCAATCACTGATGCATTATCTACTGACAGCGATGCTTATAGCAGGGATAGGCGCATTAGTGTTATCGGGTTCTATCGGCTATTATCTTGCCAATTATTTAATGAAGCCATTACGTGAATTGCGTGCATCGATGAAAAAGGTGATGGATCAGGGGTTTAATGAGCCTATCCAATTGACTTATACATCACATGATGAGATTGGCGATTTATTGAAAATGTACAATGCTATGATGAATGAGCTGCAAATTTCTTTTACTAAGCAGCAACAATTTGTGGCAGACGCTTCCCATGAGCTGCGAACACCCATACAAGCAATTGAAGGACATCTTTCACTTTTAAAAAGATGGGGCAAAAACGATCCTGCCATTTTAGAAGAATCGATAGATACCTCTTTATCGGAAATCGCACGTATGCGCAAAATGATAGAGGAATTATTAGAGCTTGCACGGCGTGAAGAAAAAGATCATGCGAGTGAGGCAAATGCACTGGTGGTACTCCAAGTGGTGATAGATGAACTGAAGCTCGTGCATCCACAAGCGCGAATTTTGCTGTCGAAGCATGGTGAAATAGGTCCGTTATTTATTACCGAAAATGCACTAAGTCAAATCGTTCGTAATATAATAGAGAATGCTATTCGTTATTGTGAAAAAATTCCTGAGATACAAATTTCTATTTCTGTTGCTGGAAATTATGCATGTTTAGAAATTGCTGATAATGGTATAGGAATAGCACAAGACAATATTCCGTTTATTTTTGATCGTTTTTATCGCGTGGATGAGGCAAGAAATCGTCAAATTGGTGGAACTGGCTTAGGGCTAAGTATTTCGAAGATGTTACTTGAAAAATACAATGCAACAGTAGAAGTCAAGAGTGAGGTTAATATTGGAACCGTTTTCTTCTTGAAAATCCCGCTAAAATATTAAGAAAAATGCACGCTTTATTTCATTATTCCATCCTTTGCGAAAAAAATTGCTTAATTTGCTAAAAAGAGTTGTATTTTTTGTGAAGAGTAGTAAGATTGAGATGGAAAAAACGTTCTTTAAAATATGGAAAAGTAGTGTGAAACATTCTTTTAAAGAACGGCTAAATATTATATAATTAATTGCAATTTAATTAATGGAACTGCCGAAAGGCAAAATTTGGAGGTCATTTTTCATGTCGAACAACGTTACAACTGTAAGTTCTCCATGGTCAGCTTTCTCTGGTCCTAACTTAGGATATGTGATGGAGCAATACGACTTATTCTTACAGTCTCCTGAAGAAGTAGAACCGGAGTTAGTATCTTTATTCCAACAATTTGGTGCACCAGTAGTAGTAGAAGGTGAAGTAGCTGTAGCTAGTCATACAGCAGCGGCTCCTGCTGGCGATTACAAAAAAGTGTTAGCCGCTGTAAAATTAGCAGACACAATCCGTACACGCGGTCATTTAGCGGCAGATATTTATCCACTGAAAAACCGTGAACTACAAACAGCTCAAATTGAAGAAAGCGCGTTCAACTTAAGCGCTGCAGATTTAGCTGAAATTCCTGCAGCAATCTTCTTCAAAGATGTGCCAGCAAACGTGAAAAATGGTAAGGATGCAATTGACTATTTAAAAGCTATTTATACAGATAAAGTAGCATTTGAATATGGTCACGTAGTAGCTACAGAAGAACGTGATTGGATTCAAGCGCAAATCGAATCAGGCTTATTTAAACAAGCATTATCTCCTGATGAGAAAAAAGCCTTATTAGATCGTTTAACTCGCGTTGAAAATTTCGAGAAATTTATTCATAAAACTTTTGTAGGACAAAAGCGTTTCTCTGGTGAGGGCTTAGATACGCAAATCGTTCTTTTTGATGAAATCATTAAAACAGCAGAAGCGAAAAACGTGGAAAACGTACGTATTGGTATGGCACACCGTGGTCGCTTAAATGTTTTAACTCACATTTTAAATAAACCGTATGACATGATGTTCTCTGACTTTGCACATGTTTCTAATGATTTATTTATGCCAGAACATGGTCGCCTTGAAATCACAAAAGGTTGGACAGGTGATGTTAAATACCACATGGGTGCTTCTTACAACCGTGAATCAGGTATGAATGTGAAATTGGCTTACAACCCTTCTCACTTAGAAGTTGGAAATCCAGTGGTACTTGGTGCGACTCGTGCAACACAAGATGATACGTCTAAACCAGGTCAACCTGTTTTCGATCGTACAAAAGGCTTAGGCATTCTTGTACATGGTGACGCTGCATTCCCAGGTCAAGGGATTGTAACGGAAGTGTTAAACTTCGCTAAAACAGAAGGCTTTACAACAGGTGGTACAATCCACATTATCGCAAACAATATGATCGGGTTCACAACTGAACATTATGATTCTCGTTCTTCTGTGTACTCTTCTGACCCTGCTAAAGGCTATGAAGTACCAGTAATCCATGTGAACGCGGACAGCCCAGAGGCAGTGGCACAAGTGGGTCGCTTTGCAGCTAACTACCGTCAAACATTTGGCAAAGATATTATCGTAGACCTAGTAGGTTACCGTCGTCATGGTCATAATGAAACAGATGACCCAACTGTAACAAACCCAGAAACATATAAATTAGTTTCAAAACATGAAACAGTACGTGCATTATATGGTGCACAATTAGTGGCAGAAGGTCTTGTATCTACTGATGATGTAGCAGCTTTAGATACAGCTATCTATGCAGAAATGCAAGCAGCCTATGACCATGTAAAAGAAATGGCAGATAAAGATGATCATCATCAATTAGAAATGCCAGAAGAATTAAAAGTAGATTTCCCACAAATTGATACAGCGGTTGGTGCGGAACGTTTAGAAAAAATCAATGAAGAGCTACTAGTGTTTGAAGAAAACTTTGAGCCTCAGAAAAAGCTTGGTAAAATTTTAGAAAAACGTCGTGATGCTTATGCGTCAGCAAAAATCGACTGGGGTCATGCGGAAACTTTAGCATATGCAACAATTATCCAAGATGGCACACCAGTACGTTTTACAGGTCAAGATGCACAGCGTGGTACATTCTCTCAACGTCACTTAGTACTACATGATAAAAACAATGGCAATGTATTCACACCACTTCACCATATTTCTGGTGCGAACGCATCCTTTACAGTACACAACTCACCACTGACAGAAGCAGGGGTAGTAGGCTTTGAGTATGGTTACAACCTAGAAAACAGCCATGTATTAACTGTCTGGGAAGCACAATTCGGTGACTTTGCGAATATGGCGCAAGTGATGTTTGATAACTTTATTTCAGGGGCACGCTCTAAATGGGGTCAAAAATCTGGCTTAGTGATCCTTTTACCACATGGTTATGAAGGTCAAGGTCCAGAGCACTCTTCAAGCCGTATGGAACGTTATTTACAAATGTCAGCTGAAAATAACTGGTTTGTAGCAAACTGTTCAAACGCAGGCAACTACTACCACTTATTACGCCGTCAAGCAGCGTTATTAGGTACTGAAGGGGTACGTCCACTTGTAGTCGTATCACCAAAATCATTATTACGTCATCCATTAGCAGCCGCTAATGCTGAGCAATTAGCAAATGGTTCATTCCAAGAAGTGATTGAACAACCAGGTTTAGGTGCTAAACCAGAAGCTGTAGAACGCATCGTTTTAGGTACAGGTAAAGTGATGATCGATTTAGCCGATCGCGTGAAAGACGGAGAAGGCTTCGATCACTTACACATTATTCGTGTAGAACAACTTTACCCATTCCCAAAAGAGCAAGTTGCTGGTATTATTGCTAAGTATCCTAATGTGAAAGAAATTGTTTGGGTACAAGAAGAACCTAAAAACCAAGGCTCATGGAATTATGCATTAGAAACATTATATGAACTTTCAGAAGGTAAAAAGCTTCGCTATGTAGGTCGTCCTGCAATGAGCTCAACTTCTGAAGGGGACGCAGATTCTCATAAAGCTGCACAATCGGCATTAATTGAAGAAGCAGTTGCTGAGCCAGTAAAGGTTAAATAATCACATATAAATATTGAAACCGGGCTACTTGCCCTTAAGCGGTAGCCCTTCTATGTGCGTAAGCACGTTAATCAAAGGAGGAAATGAAAGTGGCTGAAATTAAAGTCCCTGAATTAGCAGAATCGATTACAGAAGGTAGTATCGCACAGTGGGTTAAAAAAGTGGGCGATCGCGTTGAAAAAGGTGAATTCATCGTTGAACTTGAAACAGATAAAGTAAACGCTGAAATCATTTCTGAAGAAGCAGGTGTATTAACACAAATTTTAGCTGAAGAAGGCGATACTGTACTAGTTGGTCAAGTTATCGCAGTAGTAGAAGCAGGCGAAGGCGCAGCACCTGCACCAGCAGCGGCTCCAGCTGAAGCAGCTCCAGCTCCAGCAGCACCACAAGCAGCTCCTGCACCAGCGGCAGCAGCTCCAGTAGTAGAAGAAACTTCTGGTGAGCGTGTTATCGCATCTCCAGCAGCACGTCGTCTTGCACGTGAAAAAGGTATTGACCTTGCAGCAGTATCTCCAGTAGATCCACAAGGTCGCGTACGTGTACAAGATGTAGCAGCACACGGAACTGCACCAGCGGCAGCAGTAGCACCTACACCAGTAGTAACTACAGGTGGCCCAGTTGTATTCACACCAGCAGCTAATTCTGATCGTGTAACAATTGAAAAAATGAGCCGTCGTCGTCAAACAATTGCAAAACGTTTATTAGAAGTTAAACAATCAACAGCTATGTTAACAACATTCAACGAAATTGACATGACAAACATCATGGCACTTCGTAAACGTAAACAAGAAGAGTTTGTGAAAGCAAACGACATCAAACTTGGTTTCATGTCATTCTTCACAAAAGCTGTTGTTGCAGCACTGAAAAAATACCCATACGTAAACGCTCAAATCGTTGGCGATGAAATTCATTTAAATAACTTCTTCGATATCGGTATCGCTGTATCAACTGAAGAAGGTTTAGTAGTACCAGTTGTACGTGATGCAAACAGCAAAAACTTCGCTGAAATCGAAAAAGATATTGCTAACTTAGCGACAAAAGCTCGTGATAAAAAATTAGGCTTAAATGATATGGCTGGTGGATCATTCACAATCACAAACGGTGGTGTATTCGGTTCATTAATGTCAACACCAATTATGAACGGTACTCAAGCTGGTATTTTAGGTATGCATTCTATTGTTAACCGTCCAGTTGCTGTAAATGGGGAAGTTCAAATCCGTCCAATGATGTATGTAGCACTTTCTTACGATCACCGTATCATCGATGGAAAAGATTCAGTAGGATTCTTAAAAACAGTTAAAGAATTAATTGAAAACCCAGAAGATTTATTATTAAATTCATAATACCATTAAACCCTGCGAACAATGTTCAGCAGGGTTTTTTTGTATCTTTTGAAAACCCCTTGCTATGCGAGGGGTTCCAAAGGGCTTCTAGCTATGGACAAGAAAAAAACCCCAGCCGTACAATGAAATCAGGTCTGGTCAACCGACTTCGTACGAAAGGGGCTCCAAATGGATAATAAAAGTTTAGCACACACGACATGGAATTGTAAGTATCACATCGTCTTTGCGCCAAAATATAGAAGGCAGATTATTTATGGAAAAATCAAAGCAGATATAGGTAGAATTCTTCGCCAGTTATGTGAAAGAAAAGGAGTAGAAATCATTGAAGCTACAGCTTGTCCTGATCATATTCATATGTTGGTGAGTATTCCACCAAAAATAAGTGTTTCATCGTTTGTAGGTTATTTGAAAGGGAAGATTAGTTTAATGATATTCGATCGGCATGCGAACCTGAAATACAAATATGGAAATAGGAAGTTTTGGTGTCGCGGATATTATGTAGATACAGTAGGTCGAAACAGAAAAATCATACAGGAATATATAAAAAATCAATTGCAAGAGGATATTCTTGAGGATCAAATGACTATGAAAGAATTCATTGATCCATTTACAGGAGAAGAAATACAAGCAAAAAAGCGAAAATAATAAAACCACTTTAGTGGTAGCGTGAAAACGGAGTGCGGTTGGCGGACCTTTCAGTGTGTCTTTAGACATGGGCCAGTACCCCAGCGTTTCACGCGTAGAGCAAACCACCAGTTAGACTGGTGGTTCTGATTGTGCATAATGAAATCTTTCGACCGATTCTATTTTTGAAAGAGTACTAATGTTATATCGTATAGAGGAGCAAAAAAGAAATAAACACAACTTTTCTCACATAGAAAACATACTCTATAATAAAAATATGTTGTAATTTTCAGAAATATTGACGAAAGCTCAATGATTTAAAATGGATAGAGAACGCATAATAACCTAATATTGTCATTAGTCAGAAAAATGTTAAAATCGTCTTGACGAACATATTAGTTTTATAGTAGTATCTAAATATCAATTAAATAAACAAACCTCACGAATGTTACCAGTGAGGTAGAGGCGCGGTATTTATTAGTTCATTGTTGAGTACAAGCAAGCGAAGACGCAATGAAGAAGGAAATATCGCCGAAGTATAAAAGGAGCTCGTACTTTTATGCTGGGTCTGCAGTGAATAAGTGCAGGACTGTCCTAGTAAATTGATTTCCAGGTTTACTAGGTTGTGCTATCTCGGAAATATGGAAATAATAGTGAGGATTTGGGCAACTGTCATAAAAGGTAAGACCTAAGTTCAATAAACTTAGGTCTTTTTTAGTACAGTTGTCTTATTTTTTTACAGAAAAGGGGAGTTTTTCATGAAAAGAAAATGGTTGTTAGTAATGATCTCTATCATGACAGCAATTGTGCTAGCTGCATGTGGCACTAGCGACAAAAAAGACGGCGGTTCAGGTGATGCTGGCGCGGACAAGGAAGAAGGCGGCGGTGAATTCCGCATTGGAATGGAGGCTGGCTACCCACCATTCAACTGGACACAGCAGGACGATGCTAATGGCGCGGTAAAAATTGCTGATAATGCAGAGTATGCAGGCGGCTATGATGTACAAATGGCGAAAAAAATCGCTGAAGGCTTAGGCAAAGAGCTAGTTATCGTAAAAATGGAATGGGACGGCTTAGTACCAGCGCTACAATCAAACAAAATTGATGCAATCATTGCGGGTATGTCACCAACAGAAGAACGTAAGAAAACAATCGACTTTACTGAAAACTACTACACGTCGGATTTCGTAATGGTGATTAAAAAGGGTAGCAAATATGAAGGGGCAAAATCAATTCAAGATTTCTCTGGTGCAAAAATTACATCCCAATTAAATACATCGAACTACACAGTTATTGATCAAATTAAAGGTGTAGACAAACAAACTGCTATGGAAAGCTTCCCGGCAATGCGTGTCGCTTTAGAGGCTGGCAAAATTGATGGTTATGTAGCAGAACGTCCAGAAGGAATTTCCGCTGCAGCAGCGAACGATAAGTTCACATATGTTGCATTTGAAGAAGGCTTTGATACAGATCTTTCTAACACTTCAATTGCTGTAGGTTTACGCAAAGAAGATGCAAATCGTGAAAAAATTAACGAAATATTAAAAGGTATTACAGAGGACGATCGTCAAGCCATTATGGAAGAAGCGATTAAGAATCAACCAGCAGCACAATAATGACAAGGCACGGACTAGTTGCTGGTCCGTGCATGATCATTTCATCATTATCAAAATGAGAACCTCTCTACATAATGATAATGTCCTAGCGTGACAAATCATAGAATGGTAGAAAGAGCTAGGACACGAAAAAGATAAGCAAGCAACATGACATTGTAAGGAGGAACATCATGAGTCTTGAATGGATAATTTCAATTATTGAAAACAACTGGCAAATGTTTTTACGAGGTGCGTATTATACGTTACTGATTTCGATTATTAGTACAATTATTGGTGCATTCATCGGATTTTTCATCGGAATTATGCATACGATTCCAGTTCGTAAAAAAGGAATAAAATTTTATAGCCTGAAGCTTATTAATTTTATCCTAACATGCTATGTTGAATTTTTCCGTGGTACACCAATGATTGTACAGGCTATGGTTGTCTACTACGGATTAGATATCGCGTTTGGAATTGACATGCATTTTATCACAGCAGGTATTTTAGTCGTTTCTCTTAATACAGGGGCATACATGGCAGAGATTGTGCGTGGTGGGATTGTATCGATTGATAATGGTCAATACGAGGCAGCATCAGCGATTGGGATGAATCACTTCCAAATCATGCTTCACGTAGTCCTGCCGCAAGTAGCACGTAACGTTTTACCAGCAACAGGTAACCAACTAATTATGAATATTAAAGATACAGCCGTATTAAATGTCATCGGCGTAACAGAGTTATTCTTCCAAACAAAATCAATTTCAGGTAACAACTTCCGTTATTTTGAATCGTTCTTTGTCGCATGTGTTCTTTATTTCATTATGACATTTACCGCATCTCGCATCCTTCTATATGTTGAAAAACGTTTGGATGGACCGGATGCCTATCAAAAAGAACAAAAAGAAGCAGTATAGGGGGACGCACAAATGGCAGTCATTAAAATCGAACATTTAAGTAAATCATTTGGACGTAACCAAGTGTTAAAAGATGTGAATTTCCAAGTGGAAAAAGGCGAGGTTGTTTGTTTAATTGGTTCCTCTGGTTCTGGTAAGTCTACACTACTTCGTTGCATAAATTTATTAGAAACACCAAGTGGCGGGCAAATAATTTATCAGGGAGAAGACATCCTAGATGAAAAGCACAATATCCAAGAATATCGTACCCATCTAGGAATGGTATTCCAGCAGTTCAATTTATTTAATAATCATAATGTGTTAAGTAATTGCACAGTCGGCCAAATCAAAGTACTTAAGCGCTCGAAGAAAGAAGCGGAAGAAACAGCGCTGAAATATTTGAAGATCGTAGGTATGGATCAATATGTAAACGCTAAGCCACGTCAGCTTTCAGGCGGACAAAAGCAACGTGTAGCAATTGCTCGAGCACTGTCTATGAATCCCGAAGTAATGCTATTTGATGAACCGACATCAGCACTGGACCCAGAAATGGTAGGAGAGGTGCTGAAGGTTATGCGACAATTAGCAGACGCAGGGAATACAATGTTAATTGTGACACATGAAATGGAGTTTGCAAAAGAAGTGGCAGATCGTGTCGTCTTTATGGATAAAGGTGTGATTGTGGAAGAAGGCCCACCATCACAAGTATTAGTCAATCCACAACATGAACGTACGAAAGAGTTTTTAAAACGTACTTTAAAATAAGCACAAAAAAGTGAGTCCATTATTTTGGACTCACTTATTTTCTAGAATTCCATTCTGCATAGAGCACAAAGCAGATTGCGAATGCTACAGCAATGATAAAAAACCATTGCGGTACACCACCAAAACTCATGAGAACACCCCGAATTTCATTTTTTTTTGGATAGAATAGGTATAGTATTTCTTTTTTCTCCACAAAAGACCCAAAATATTATAAAATAAGCAATAGACATTAGCTTTTGCTAGTAAAGAGAGGTAGAGAGAATATGTTACATTTAAAATGGAAAGATGCGCCAACATTACGAACGGTTACCTGCAAACATACAAATGCATCGAAATACTTAGTGTCCAACGTCTTAACAGTAGGTAAAGAATATGAAGTAAAAAACGAAACAGAAGAATTCATTTTTATTATCGACAACACAGGTAATGTCGGCGGCTATTATAAGGATTATTTCGAATAAATAAAAACAGGGTGGTTCAGAGCATTTGCTGAGCCACCCATTTTTTAATCTCGCTGATAGCCTTGAGCACCCGCTACATCTTGCAGCTGTTGTTTCTCTTGTTCGGTTGCCGTATGCAAAGCAAAGACATCCTTAATTGCTGTTTGTAATTCATGCTGTGTTTCTTTAAATTTTGAAACTTGCTGTTCAAAAGATGGACTTGTAAAACGATCATGTGTCTTTGATAACCGTTCCTCTAGTCGGGCATAGTGCTGATCCATATGCATCGATAGCATCATTGCCAGTTGGTTTTTCCATAGCGGAATTAGCGTAACAATTGAGAACTCAATTTTTTCGGCTAACGTTTGATTAGCTTGTTGAATCATCCGTATCTGAGGAGCCGTTTGCAGGGCTACTTGCTGAGATACTTGTAAATCATAAATACGTTGGTCCAATCGTTCAATTTGCGCAGCAAAATCATTGAGCTGCTGAATAGCGAGCGGCTGTTTGCTTGCTTGGATACTCATTATTTGTGCTGGTAGCTCTACTTCAATAGCTTGTTGTTTTTTCATTTGACCTGCTGCAATGGCAGTAGCCAGTTCCTCAAAAAATCCTCGATTATGGTTATAAAGTGCTTCTAAGTTTTCCACATCTTTAATCAGCTGGAGCTGTGCACGTTCTAGTTGAACACCAATACGTTCTACCTGAATACTAATACGCTCAAATTCTGTTAACGTTTGCTTGACCGAGGGCTCTGTTTTACCAAACATTTTTTTGAAGAACGTTTGCTTCTTTGGCTCTAAAGCTGTTGGGTCTACTCGATCTAGTGTCTGCATTAAGGAATCAAGCATTTGCCCAATTTTAGTAACGTCCTTTTGCTTCACCTGTGCAAGCATTCGATCCGCAAATTGAGATAAGGCTCGCTGCGAATCTTGCCCAAGAGATAGCAATGATTCAAAATCAGTTAAATCGATTTGACTGGCATATAGTAATGCACGACTTTGTGCAAGAGGCGATAGCGTTTCATATGTCGCCATCGCCTCATTTTGTGGAGTTGTTTCTAAGTAGGATTGGACTAGTGGAGAAAGTCCAGGTATGGTATTAAGTTGAAATGCGTGTTCATTAGCCGTCATTTATCATCGCCTCGCCAGTCCAATTGTTCTCTACGTCTTAAATTGGAGCGATTTGCGAACTCGATCTCCATTTGCAGATGATCGATATCATTAGCAAGCGCATCCTTTAAATCAATTTGTATTGTATCATTTAAATCGGTAAGAGTTTCACGTGTTTTGGATAACGTCAATTGAATTTCCTTATCCTTCACAGGCTGCCTTGAAAGCATTGTATATTTATCCGTTAATTCCACCGCAGAAGGTAAATGCGCATAGAAAAATGGTTCCACATTATAAAACTTTCGCGGGTCTGTCTTCACAATTTTAACAATATTTTTTGAGATACGTGTCATCTCAAGAAGTTGTTTAAAAGCAGATACAGAACGGACACGTAAATAGTTTTGACTTAATGTTTGAATATGCTTATTGGCTGTAGATAATTGTGTTTCAATATGCTTGAACTCTTCTTTTGTGATACCTGCTATTTGCATGACCTTCTTTTTTTGTCTATGTTTCAGCAACGTTGTACTCGTCGCATATGAACCCGCAAACAGTAAACCACCAAGGAAGAATCCAGGATTTGCCGCAATTGCTGCGATAGAAACAGTTGTAAGCGAAATAAGAAAGCTGGCACTATGTCTAGAGAAAAACTGTCCGACACTAAGCATTGTTTCATCCTCCTTGCTTTTCAATATGTCTATCTTCTTATACGAAATAATCGACATAAAGTTTCATTGAAAAATAAACCCTTACATAAATTTTACTGCTAATTGTTAACTTTCTCAATGATAATACATAGAATAAGTGAGATGTTTCGATGGAAAAATAGCGGGAGACCGCTTTTCGATAAAATGTGTGTGAGTCGATTTTCATCAAAGAGACCGATGAGCCGTTGGTTACTATGTTTTTTACTTGAATGAGTGGTTCTATACGGTATATGATCGGTTTTGGTAGTAGTGAGAGCGGTTCTATACGAAATATGATCGGTTTCGGCAGTAATGAGAGCGGTTCTATACGATATATGACCGGTTTTGCCATTAGTGTGAGCATTTTTAATCAACCCAAGAATACATCTAACAAGGTGTGGCTTTTTCTTTTGTCATTCTAAATTGATTATAGAATGTACACCGAATTATCGTCTTTTCCCTTAGCATTTGGGCAAATTGCCTAGATGTTTTTTAAAATAAAAATTTAAAAATTCTAAAAAATTAAAGGGATTTATAAAATAATGCAGAATATAACAATTGTAAACCAAATTATGAAATATATGGAGGATGGAAATGATGAAAAAGAAAAAATCGATGTTGTCTATTTTAGGTGTTCTATTTTTAAGCTTAGGATTAGCTGGTGGTGCAAGCGCGAGTGCTAGCAAACCACATTATGAAAATGACGGCGGTGGAGGTTCATCAAAGCCACCAAGTTGTGTCAAAGCACCTTGCCCAATGCAATAATTAATGAAGATAGAGCATCCATTTAATCGTGGATGCTCATTTTTTATGACAAAATTTTATGAAATACAATGATTTCCACTCATATCATGATTCATGTAAAGTAAGCTATAAAATAATGAAGCGATTTTCTGTTATATATGGTGAGGGGAAATACAAAGTGCCATATAATGGAAGAATTCTTTCCGACAGACTTCATCAAAAATAAGAAGATGTATAATGAAACATCTCCCCAAATTTGAGGACTTCACCAGCCTCATGCGTAATTCTCGCTGCAGAGGTAATTGGTAGCTGAATTTTGACCGCAAGATACAATGTAGCAGATATACAAAATAAAAAGACTGGGGACTTTACCCCAATCTTAAGAAACTTGCCCCCGGAAACGTATTCAAGATAACATATTCAAACTATCAGTAAAGGTGCCATAAACCTTGATAAAATGTTAAAAGGCAAGAGCCAGACTAAACAATGTCTGACTCCATTCGTATATAGCCTTTTAAATCATCGTACATTTCTAATGAAAAGGAATTGGAATCAGCTTGTGGACTGACGCCTTTTTGGACAAAAAGGAGGAATTCATTGAGTGCTTTTTCAGAGCCTTCCACTTCGACCTCAATTTGCTCAGCATTATTTAGTCGACAGTATCCTTTTAATCCTAATTCAATAGCCTTTTGTTTGATAAAGAAACGATAACCTGTGCCGTATACATCACCAAAAAATTTGATACTTGCTCGTTTGTTCACGGGAATACCTCCTACTAGTGAAGAGGGGAATACCTCTTCTTTTTAATGCATAACACGTTCTTTTTCTAAATAGGCAATCAAGTTATTAATATAATAGAGAACATGCTTAGATGCTTCATCCACTTCTTTGAGGTGGACATCTGCTTTTTCGATATTACCTGCTTTATGAGCTTCTGCGGCAAGCTTTGCTGATTCATGGACACGTAAATGGTAGCCATCTAAATCATGATAGTCCTGAAGATGGCCGAAACGTTCTACTGTACGAGGTGCTGTATACCATTTGCCAAGTCGACAGTCTCTATGAGAAGAAACATCATTTGGTTCAACACTTTCAAGACCTAAAAACATGTTATAAATACGCCACTTCCATAAAATGTGATCTGCTTTCGATAATTGAAGAAGGGCAATAGAGGAAAGCTGTACATTATTGTTGGCAATAATATCATTACGGAAACGATTAATTTCTTTCCCTAATAGATGAATATCACTAGATGTATTGTGACTATAATCACGAATATCTTCCTGCAAGCTTGAAATTTCAATCATTCGTGCGGAGACTTCATCAATCGCTGCCGCTTGTTGCTGAGAAATGGCTGCTGTATTTGTTACATCTACATTAATACCCTCAATTGCATGCACTATAGCATTTAAGAGTGGTAACGAATCTTTTGCCTCAACGGTTGCTTCTTTAATAATCGCTGTCGTTTCGGTAATTGAGTTGGACACATCATTAGAGTAACTCTTTAAATGATGTACGTTTGTCGATACTTCACTAAGTGCAGAGACTGTATTTTCCGCAAGCTTTCGTACTTCTTGTGCAACGACCGCAAAGCCTTTGCCATGTTCACCTGCTCGCGCGGCTTCTATGGAGGCATTGAGTGCCAGTAGGTTTGTTTGATCGGCGATTTGATTAATTAATGTTACAACCTGTTCAATATCATTTACCCGTTTTTGCAATTCTGAAAATGATTCGACAATGGACGTAAAGGTTTCTTCCGTTTTAAATATTTCCGCTAAGGCATGCTCAATGGCATTTTTTCCTTTCGTTGCATGATCAACCGATTCAGTCGTTTTCTCAGATATATGGGAAGACATACGTGCTACCTCATTAATAGAAGCGGCAATCTGTTCTGTTGCGGCAGTGGAAGATTGAATTTCTTCATTTTGCTTATCTAAGCTAAACACTAAATCTTTCATGTACATAATTTTTGCATTGACATCCATTAACGAGGATACTTCGCCTACTACGTTTTCAACGATGCGTTCTGTTAATACTTCCACTAGCAATTCTTGATCGACATTGACAGCGGCTTGGAAAGATTTCATGTATTGAAAAGCTTTATTCGGCTTAATTCCGAAATTATGTAAAATATAGGTAGTGATATAGAAGGCAAATTGATTGAATACAACAATTAATTTACCAGGCTCGTATTGATGTTGACGAAATAGATTGAAAAATTTTACCGTTTCATCGACGTAATCATCGTCACGCGTTGCTAAGAAAAACTGTGTTAAGTATTTATTGATATTTTCTTCACTAATGGTTAATTGAGAGGTAGGGGAAATCTCGCTTAAATAATGATGAAAAATGGCATTCATAGAAGGGGTAATATCTTTTAGCTTTTGGTAGAGTGTTTTTAAATGCTCCTCGTCCTGTGAATTGAAGTGATTAAATGCCAATGTTTGATGAAATCGGCCTGTTGCATGTAAATCTGTACCACGTTGAAGTAGCTGTTCTAGCTCTGCTTTCGGTCGAATACTTGAAAACATAAAAATACCTCCCAAAAAGTATGTATAATAAGGTAATAATAGCATAATTCAGGTGGTTTTAATAGACATTTCAGATGTGTTTGATAAAATGAAAATATCTAATGACAGCAAGGAATGGGCAAATATGTATACAATTATTTACATGAAAGCGGACTATGAGCCTTGGTGGAAATTTGAAGGTTGGGAAGCTTTTATTCAAACAGAAGATACATTTGAAACAAAGGAGCTCTTTGAACGAGCTTTACAGCAAAAATTAGCACAATTTCGTTCCTCATATGACAATGAAGTGGCGAAGGAAGGGCAGTACTGGGCGTTTTGGTCTGAGGATGAAAGCTTTTATTGTGAGGCTTGTGATGATGATGCACAAGTATATCATGGGATAATTGCGTGTAAAATAGAAGAGAAGTAAAATAATTTTGAAATAAAATAAAAAAAGATTTTTTCTTTATTTGACAAAATTATGAATGGCGTTTATACTTAAGTTAACAATTTAATTGCTTCACCGGAAACATGAATTCACATATTACAAAAAGTGATCGCGTTAGTTCGGTACTCTTTGTAATATGTGAATTTTTTCAATCGCTGAAGAAATTACATATTGTTCACTTTTATTTTTTGGAGGTTTTCTTAAATGAAACAAGGTACAGTAAAATGGTTTAACTCAGAAAAAGGTTTTGGATTCATCGAAGTTGAAGGTGAAAACGACGTATTCGTACACTTCTCAGCTATCCAAGGCGAAGGTTTCAAAACTCTTGACGAAGGTCAAAAAGTGGAATTCGAAGTTGTAGATGGCAACCGCGGACCACAAGCTGCTAACGTAACTAAACTTTAATTCTCCATAATTAAAATTACTTTCGTTAAACCCAAGACATCCTATGCAAATAGGATGTCTTTTTTGTATCATTTGAAAGTTTATGGATTACAAATCTAAATTTAGGTTAAATATAAAGTAGGGGTAGATAGCTTCGGCAAAGTAGAGGATAGCATTGTAAAAGTGAAGGATAGCAGGGTCAAAGTAGCGGATAGCTCAGCCAAAGTGGAGGATAGCTCCCCGAAAGTAGCGGATAGCCTCTCCAAAGTAGCGGATAGCACCTCAAAAGTAGCGGATAGCCTTGCCAAAGTGAAGGATAGCTTCCCAAAAGTGGCGGATAGCACAGCCGAAGTAGAGGATAGCTCCCCCGAAAGTAGCGGATAACTCAGCCGAAATGAAGGATAAAGCTACCAAACTGAAGGGTAATGTCCCAAAAACAGAGGGATAACCCCTCAAAATGAAAGAAAAACCCCACAAGTATTCAAGATAGCTTGTAAGATAGGAGGCAGATCAATATGGATAACTTAGAGAAACTACCGGATGAGCAGGAGCAGCAAGATTTTTATCAGAAGCTACGTAAGAAATTAGTAGCTTTTCTTGGATCGAAAAAGGGAAAAAGTAATAAGTTTACGCCGTATTTAATGTTTGTGCCTGATTTATTTCATTTATTAGTGAAGACATTAACGGATGCAGGGGTTGATAAAAAAAGCCGTACATTGATAGGGGCGTCCATTGCGTATTTTATATTGCCACTGGATTTGATGCCAGAAGGGTTGCTGGGCTTTGGTGGTTATTTAGATGATATTGTCTTAGCGACATTTGTGGTGAATACGATCATTAATAAATTGGGGCCAGATGTGGTGGAAAAGCATTGGACGGGTGATGACAAGCTGTTACATGTGCTGCAAAAAGTGGCGGAAGTCAGTGATGAGGTAGTGAGTAAAATTCCTGTTAAATCGCCCATTGCTCAGATTGTTAAGCAAGAGAGTAAAGATAAATAATATTATTATGTAAACTAAATTCCGGAATGAACCTGTGTAAGCAGGTTCATTTTTTATGTTGTTCCAGTACATGATGGAGCTGTTGAACTGGTACAAATAGGCCGACACGTCCAATAGGTTCATATTTCATCGTTGCAAAGATAATGCCAATGACCTCGCCATATTGATCAATTACTGGGCTACCACTATTTCCACGATAAACAGGTGCTTGTAACATCACCACTGGTTCTTGCCAATCCTCTAATTGGATTGGTTCGAGTAATGTCCCTTCATTGGCTATACCCGTGAAGGCAAGAGGGTTACCAATAAAATAGACATGTTCATCAGGTGAAAACGGTGGATCTTCAGCAAGAGGAAGATAGGGGAGTTGCTCAGCTTGCACTTGTATTAAAGCTAAGTCGATAGCTGGATAGCTCTCAATTAATGTAGCTTCCATCAGTCCCTCATCTGGAAATACAACAGATAATGTCGTTGCATGTTCTACTACGTGAGCATTGGTGACAATTAGACCATCAGAAGAGACGGCAAAACCTGTCCCTTTACTCGAGCCTGTCGAAATTTCAACGATAGCCTTTTTATACGTTTGGATATCTTCTTGTGCTGAGAGTCGTGTCGACACCTTCATAAATTCAATGGCAGGGATGGAGTAAATTTGAAAAATTAGCGCAAAAGTATTGAAAAACAGCATCAAAGCGATCCCCCATACGATCCAGCGTACGAAAGGTTTTTGTTTCTTGGGTTTCCTACCATGGAAGCGTTCTTCTCGTTCTTGTGCTAATGCTTTTTGCTGCTCCTCAAGTACGAGTTCAATAAATTCTTCTTCCGTCAATTCTTCTTCTTTCGTTGTTGCATTATGTATATCACTCATATAAGGCCCCCTTAGCTAAAAAACAGACGCCCAAGCAGGACGCCTGTTAACAGCAAATTACTCTATTTTTTGCAAGGTAGATGTCACAACAAACGGTTCTTCTTGATCGGTCTCCATCGTATCTTCTGAACGAATTAAGCCTATGCCATGCGCAAAATATTTGGTCGTCGTGACTTTATCATCGGTGCGTAATAGCTGGATGGCATTTTGATAGACTGTAGTGCCTGTATGAACTGTGGCAGTCGTTGATTGGATGGTCCAGCCTTGAAAGCTTGTCCCCACTTTTAGGGGCTTTTGCAGAATTGTTTCTAGTACTGGGTAAGATGCAGCCTCTGTCGCACTTGGTAGGCTTGGCTCACTGTCAACAGGTTCACGATAGACTAGGTCAATACTTGAATCGGAAATGCGATAGATTTTTAAAAGAGTTACTCCACCATTATCCTCAATTTGTACAATGTGTTGTGAATCGAGATAGGAAGTTTGCAGGGTATAGCTGGCAAATTCATTGCCTTCCCCTTGAAAATAGGCGGTTGAGCCATCAGGTGGAAAATAGGATAGAAGTGATGTTTGATCTTGTTCTACAGGTTGCTTGTCCTCCACAGGCAATGGTGATTGTTCTGATTCTTTGTTGACTTCTTCACTACAACCGAAGAATAAAAATGCAAGAGAAAGTACTAGGACATGATGTCTCATAGGCAAACTCCTTTGCTATTTTCTTTCATTATACGTGAATGGGGACGGTTATACGAATGAAAAGAGATAACAACTTATAATATTATTATGTAAACAAAACAAGAAACTTGTAACAAGGGAGAAAATTAACTATGATAGAAATGAAGTTAAAAAATGGGGGGCACACATATGTATAGACATGTAGATGATTTTTTACAGGAATGGTCGAATGCATCTAATGGAACATTAAATGTGTTACAAGCTTTAACAGATGACAAATTAGATCAAAGTATTGTGGAGGGTCACAGTACACTTGGCTGGTTGGGCTGGCATTTAGTCGGTTCAGCAGGTTATTTTAGTTATCTAGCTGGCTTAAACGTGCCATCGATTCGTCAAGAAGATCCAGTACCAACAACAGCTGCTGAAATCGTAGCTGCTTATGAAAAGGTTGCAAACGGTGTAAGTGAGGCAGTCGCAAAGCTTTCAAATGAGGACTTACTAGAAGTTGTCACTGGTTTTAAAGCTCCAATGCCAAAAGGCGCTCTATTACGAGTATTAATCGATCATCAAACACATCATCGTGGACAAATGACAGTCTTATTGCGTCAAGCAGGTTTACCAGTTCCAGGTGTTATGGGACCAACAAAAGAAATGCAATAAGCAATGATGCAGCAGATAAGTAAATAATCTGCTGCATTTTTTTATTTGACACTTACCTACTAGTAAGTTAGTATAAAGCCATGACAAATAGAAAATCACAAATAATTGAATTAACATTAAAGAATATTCAAGAAAAAGGTTTCACATCATTTAGTTATGATCATTTAGCAAAAGAGCTAGGCGTTACAAAGGCAAGTATTCACTATCATTTTGAAAAGAAAGGGGATTTAGGTGTTGCTGTTTGCGAAAGAATTCAGCATGGTTTAGAGGGGGCATATACATTCATTAAAGAATCTTCTATGCCAGCTGTGGAAAAGCCTTTCGCTTTTATTTTGCGACGTGTACAATTTCTTGAGCAAGATGGAGTTTGCCCGATTTCTGCTCTACAGGCAGACTATCAAGAATTATCACCATCTATGCAAGAAAAGATTCAAGAGCTTAGTCAAATGGAAATCGATGTCTTTGTAGTGTTATTGAAAGAGGCAAAACAACATGGTGCACTGAAATCGACAAATGAGGAGGATTTAGCGTCATTGGCTATGCTACTCATTTCCAGTACAAAAGGTGCTTTACAATATAAACGTGTTTTAGGTGAAGATTTCTTTCAGAAAACGCTGGAGCAATTAAAGGAACTATTAAAGTAAATGAAAAGGAGCGATGTCCATGGTACGTAGAGTCGTAGTCACAGGATATGGGGTGGTCTCCCCTTTAGGTAACACAGTATCAGCCTTATGGGAAAACATTAAAGAAGGAAAGTCAGGAATTGATAAAATTCATGCAGAGGAATTTAGCGGGATTAACACCCAAATTGCAGGTACCATCACGGATTTTGATGCAGCGCAATATATGGATAAAAAAGAACTGAGTAAGTATGATCGATTTGTTCAATATGCTATTGCCGCTTCACAGCAGGCTTTAGAGCAAGCAAATCTAAACATGGAACAGGTCGATAAGGAGCGACTAGGTGTATATATTGGCTCGGGTATTGGGGGCATAGATACCATTCTAGCGAATCATCAAGCGTTCATCGAAAACGGCCCAAGGAAGGTGTCACCATTTATGGTGCCGATGATGATTAGTAATATGGCTGCAGGGATACTAGCGATTAAAACAGGCTTTAAAGGGCCGAGCTTTTCACCTGTTTCAGCTTGTGCAACTGGAAACCAAGCCATTGGTGAAGCTTTTTTAGCTATTCGACATGGCTATGCTGATGGTATTTTGGCAGGTGGAGCAGAGGCACCCATTAATCCACTAAGCTTTGCAGGATTCTCACGTATGAAAGCTATGTCTACAAGAAATGAGGAGCCAACAAAAGCGAGTCGTCCATTTGATAGCGCACGAGATGGCTTTGTCATGTCAGAGGGGGCTGGAATCGTGTTCCTAGAGGAATATGAACATGCCAAACAAAGAGGTGCAACCATTCTTGGAGAGATAGTAGGCTATGGAGTTACGACAGATGCTTATCATATTACATCACCGGATTATACGGGAGCTGCCAATGCCATGAATTTAGCTTTAAAAATGGGCGAAATTGATGTATCAGCTGTCGATTATATCAATGCACATGGTACTGGTACGCCAGAGGGTGATAAATCCGAAACAAAGGCGATTAAAAGTGTCTTTGGCAACGATGCCTATCAATTAAAAGTAAGCTCCACAAAATCGATGACTGGACATCTTTTTGGAGCAGCCGGCGGTATCGAGGCGATCATTACCTTAAAAAGTATCATGGAGAATATCATTCCACCTACAATCAATTATGACACGCCAGATCCCGAGTGTGATTTAAATTATGTGCCAAACGAGGCGCTTCATCAAACGGTCAACATTGCTTTAACCAATGGCTTTGGCTTTGGTGGTCATAATGCAGTACTAGCCTTTAAAAAGTTTGAGGAATAAAATAATAGAAAGAGGATGACAAGGATGGTATGGAATTGGATGTTCATACCATCCTTTCTATTTTAATGTATAATTATGGATGAACGGTTTCAGAGAAAGGGGTTTTATATGAAGTACGAACTATATGGAGACCAACAAAGTAATATTACTATTCTTGCCATACCAGCATTAGGGGAACGAACAGAATTTTATCGTCCATTGGCCAAGCAAATGTTCAAATCGTTCGTAATGGTCATCACTATTTACCTTTAACCCATACGGAGGAAGTAACAAGTTTTCTACAAATTAATTTAGTAAGAAGTTTGTAATTATATAAGTTTTTCTTATGATGTATTAGCAGAAAAACAATATTCTTCTTATGACTGTTATGTGTTAAATTGAGGGAAAGGGGGTTGAAAGATGAAAATTTTTGATGCACATTTTCATATTATCGATTTAAACTTTCCGATTAATGAAAATCAAGGATACACACCACCGAGCTACATAGTAAATGATTATCTAAAGGCAACTAGTCATTTACATATAGGGGGAGGAGCCATTGTTTCAGGATCTTTCCAAGGTTTTGACCAAGCCTATCTAGTTAAAGCATTGACACAGCTAGGTCCCTCATTCTGTGGTGTGACGCAATTACCGTATACTGTGACGGATGAAGAAATAGTAGATTTACATAACAATGGGGTAAGAGCATTACGCTTTAATATTAAACGAGGTGGCTCAGAGGATGTATCTAAGCTAGATCGCTTTGCTAGAAGAGTGTATGATTTGGTAGGCTGGCATAGTGAATTGTATATCGATGCTAAATCGTTACCGGATATTGCTTCAACCATTGAAGCATTACCCGCTATATCTATCGACCATTTAGGGCTATCGGAGGAAGGGCTTCCTCATTTAGTCAAGCTAGTGGATAAGGGCGTACGGGTGAAAGCGACTGGTTTTGGACGTGTGGAACTCGATGTCAAAAAAGCTTTACAAACTATTTATAACGTCAATCCAGATGCGCTTATGTTTGGGACAGATCTGCCATCCACAAGAGCAAAACGTCCTTTTAATAATGCAGACATAGAATTGATTCAACAGCTTTTTGATGAACAGGCTGTTGCTAAAATTCTCTATCAGAATGCGATGCAATGGTATTTCAAATAAATAATAAAATCCTCTACCTAATGATCGGTAGAGGATTTTTTATAGAAATTAGCTTAAGCCTTGACTATCTTTCCATTCTAAAAATTCATCATATGTTAATTGCTTATCTAAAATAGAGCCGTCTTCACGGATTTCGATGACACGGTTCGCAATTGTTTGGATGAACTGATGGTCATGAGATGTGAAAATCATAGCGCCTTTGAAACGAATTAAGCCTTCATTTAAAGCTTGAATTGATTCAAGGTCAAGGTGGTTCGTTGGTTCATCTAGTAAAATAACGTTTGCTGTCGCAAGCATCATTTTTGATAGCATACAACGTACTTTTTCTCCCCCTGATAAAACAGAAGGGGATTTTTTTACTTCCTCGCCTGAGAATAGCATGCGTCCTAAGAAACCACGTAGGAAGCTTTCTGTTTCATCATCAGGTGAGTATTGACGTAGCCATTCAACTAATGATTTCTCAGAACCCTCGAAGTACTTATCATGATCGTTTTCGAAGTAGCTTTGAGATGTTGTGACACCCCATTTAAATGTACCAGCATCCGCTTCTCTTTCTTCCATTAAAATATCAAGAAGGGCTGTTTTTGCCATAGGGCTACCAAGTAAAACGATTTTATCTTCTTTGTTCATAGAAAAACGAATATCTTTAAATAACGTTTCGCCATCTTGAGTAGCTGTAAGGCCATCGACTGTTAAAACATCATTACCGATTTCACGGCCAATTTGGAAGTTGATGAATGGATATTTACGGCTTGATGGCTTAATATCATCTAGCTCGATTTTATCCAGCATTTTTTTACGAGATGTCGCTTGCTTCGATTTAGAAGCATTCGCAGAGAATCGTGCGATAAACGCCTGTAATTCTTTAATTTTTTCTTCTTTTTTAGCATTTTGGTCTTGTGCCATTTTTTGTGCTAATTGAGAAGATTCATACCAGAAATCATAGTTACCCACATATAATTGGATTTTAGAGAAGTCCAAGTCCGCAATATGTGTACATACTTTGTTTAAGAAGTGACGGTCATGGGATACAACAATAACTGTGTTCTCAAAGTTAATTAGGAATTCTTCTAACCATTGAATAGCCTTTAAGTCAAGGTGGTTGGTAGGCTCATCGAGTAAAAGAACATCAGGCTGACCGAATAATGCCTGTGCAAGTAATACTTTGACTTTGTCAGAGCCTTCAAGGTCACCCATCAGCATGTAGTGAAGGTCATCTGAAATACCTAAACCGTTTAATAATGTAGCTGCTTCTGAGTCAGCTTCCCAACCGTTTAGCTCTGCAAATTCACCTTCTAGCTCTGCTGCACGCATGCCATCTTCATCTGAGAAGTCTTCCTTAGCATAGATCGCGTCTTTTTCTGTTTTTACATCATAAAGGCGCTTATTCCCCATAATAACAGTATCAAGTACTGTATGCTCATCGTATTCAAAGTGGTTTTGCTTTAGGACGGATAAACGTTCGTCCTTGCCCATTGATACGTGACCTTCCTGTGCTTCAATTTCACCAGAAAGAATTTTTAAGAATGTTGATTTACCAGCACCGTTTGCTCCAATTAAACCGTAGCAATTTCCTGGTGTGAATTTTATATTTACGTCTTCAAATAGTTTACGATCGCCATAGCGAAGACCTACATTACTAACTTGAATCATGCAAGTTCCTCCTTTTTTCACAATGGCTCTAGTATATCATGAAATATGTTCCATAGTCTATAAACATTATTAAATCAAGGTTTTGCGTTCTTTCAACCTATTTTGTTAAACATAAATTGAATAAAGATACAATTAAAAAGTTTTTCTTGATGTAACTTTCTGCAAAGTTGAGACGTCTATATTGTTGTACGATTAACTATTCTTGAAAAAGAATAGAGAAATGACATCATTTACCATGGGGATTTTGGTTGCTTCTTCACAAAGATATCGACTAAAATAATGCTGACTGTTATCAGGTGAACTTAGGTTTCTAATCACCACATGTGTATGTACATAACCCCGTTTGGAATGCCAGCTGATCGTTCCCTTCGATCATTCATACTATTTTTATGCGATTACTACAATTGTCCAATTGGTTGACAAAAAGCATCCAATCCTCATTAATCATTGTATTCATTGATATTAGTAAATCAATTCACATAGAAAAGTTCCGTAGATTAGGTGTGTTTTAATGTACGGTTAAGAGGCTTACATTTGTAGGCAAATGTAGAAATTAGGACATTCAGCTCTTTCAAGAGGTGGAAATGATGATAAAATAAACATGTTTATGGAAAAATTAACTATTGGAGGTACTTTATGGGTAAGGGCTTATTATGGACAGCCACTTGTGTAATAGTAGTTTTACTAGGGTTTGGAAGCTACTATTTTATTAAAGAAATAACAAACTCTATGGCATACAATAAATTAGTGGATGAGTATAAAAAGCCAGAACCAATAAACAATATAGAGGCAGACTATGATGTGATCGTTATTGGTGGAGAACCTGAGGGGGTAGCAGCTGCAGTAGCTGCGGCTCGCAATGGTGCGAAAACATTATTGGTAGAAAAACGACAAGAGCTTGGTGGTTTATTTACATACGGAATGCTGAATTTCCTCGATATCCCTCGTGATGGCCACAATAACTCGATCAGTAAAGGTATTTTCAAAGAGTGGCATGAGCTTGTCAAAGGGAATGACGCTTTTGGCATTGTCGGTGCGAAGGCAGCCTTTAAAAAACTAATTGATGAAGAGCCAAATTTAACCTTATCAGTGCAAACCGAGGTATTGAAAGCGAATGTGAATCAACAGCAAGTAACCTCAGTCGAATTAAAAAATGCGTACGGTACATATGTTGTGACGGGGAAATCTTTTATAGATGCCACACAGGATGCTGATTTTGCTGCAATGTCGAATGTTCCTTTCTTTGTAGGTGGAGAGGATATTGGCATAAAGGATAAACGCATGGCTGTGACTTTAATGCTGCATTTAAAAAATGTAGATTGGGATGAAGTGAAAAAAGCAGCGAAGTCTGACGTATTTGGCGGAGCCAACTTAAATCATACGGTTATGTGGGGCTTCACAAAGCTACATGATGAATACAAGCCTATACAAGAGGGCACGAGATTAAGAGGGTTAAATTTAGCGCGCGTCGATGATGAATATTTTATTAATGCCTTACAAATCTTTGGCATTGATGGCTTGAATGACAACTCCAAACAAGCGGCCATTGCGGCAGGTAAGAAAGAAACGTTACACATTCTCAAATATTTACAGGAAAATTTCCCTGGATTTGAAAAAGCGGAAATTGTCAGCTATCCAGAAGAGCTGTATGTGAGAGAAACAAGACATATTTGGGCCGAATATCAATTACCAATGGCAGATCTTTGGAAAAATAGTGATCAGTGGGATAGTATTGGAATTGCTTCATACCCAGTGGATGTGCAAGCACAGACACCTCATGACTATGGCTACGTCATTGCTGCACCAAAGCAGTATGCCATTCCTTTCCGTTCATTAGTACCGAAGGATATTGATGGCTTGCTAGTGGTTGGACGCTCAGCCGGTTATT
Organism: Lysinibacillus irui; assembly: GCF_028877475.1. NCBI lineage: Bacteria > Bacillati > Bacillota > Bacilli > Caryophanales > Bacillaceae > Lysinibacillus > Lysinibacillus irui. The sequence continues at coordinate 2,163,262 of NZ_CP113527.1, forward strand.
CGTCACTGGCAGCTGGTAGTGCGCGTATTGTGCCTACCGGAATGGTAACAGGTGAAGCGGCTGGTACTGCGGCTGCACTAGCTTTGAAAGAGAATATCAGCTTTAGAGACATGAGCAAGGATAAAAAGCTTATTGCCTCTTTAAGAAAGCAGCTCGAAAAACAGGGAGCTTATGTTGATTCATTTTCTGTTGAGTATCCGTATCAAGGAAAATGGTATGATGAAGCCATTCAAACACTCATTAATTACGGTCTTGTAGTAGGTGGCTACGAAAATGATTTAAAAGTCGATAGTAAGGCAACAAAAATTAAGTTTGCTAAAATGCTAAAAGAGAGTATGCTCCGTGCTGGTGGAGAGAGTGCCACAGCTAAGAAGGATCAGCTCGAAATTGTCATTAATAAAGTTTATAATAATGGTGATGAAGCCATTATGAGAGATGAAATGGCACAATATTTGGCTGACGTTCTTTTAGGCAAATCCGATGCTACTAGCTGGGATACGTTGATTGAAAAAGGAATCGTCACGGAAAAAGTGGCGAAGAAAGTCAAAGAGAATAAGAATTTAAAATTAAAAGAGATGTACGCCATCATGGCCGATGTCATTCACTATGTAGAAAAAGAACGTTCCTCCTGATGAGGAGCGTTTTTTCAAAAGGAAAATGAAAATCATATTGACGCCAACTAGAAAGTCCTGTAATATATGTCAAAATCATAAAAAAATTCGATGAAAAAGAGAGTAGTTGATGGGACAGCTGGCAAGCGAGTTAGGGATGGTGTGAGCCTAATACAGAAACCATGAATGAAGCGCACTTTGGAGAAGATTCTCGAACTAGTAGTAGAGAATAGCGGGGCGTCACCTCGTTAACAACGGAAAGTGGTCATAACAATGGCAACTAGAGTGGTACCACGGGATTACTATGCTCTCGTCTCTAATTTATAGAGACGGGGGCTTTTTTATTTGAACAGGAGGATGGGAAAATGAATAAACAAATTGCTAATAGTATTGCAGAAGTTTTTAATCAACAGTTATCGGTGGATGAGATTGAACATTTATTAGAAAAACCAAGAACTTTAGAGCTTGGGGATGTGGCATTTCCGTGCTTTACGTTAGCTAAAACATGGAAGAGATCACCGCAAAGTATTGCCGCGGATATAGCGAATCAGTTAAAAAGTGATGACATCCAGCGTGTGGAGGCTGTGGGTGGCTATGTCAATATTTTTTTGAATCAACAGCAAGTGACGCAGCATGTGTTAAGCAATATCCTGCACGAGAAACACTTATATGGCACCAATCAAACTGCCATGGGACGCGTCGTGTTAGATTTTTCATCGCCCAATATTGCGAAGCCTTTCTCCATGGGACATTTACGTTCAACGGTCATCGGCAATGCATTAGCTAATATTGCTACGAAAAATGGCTATCAAGCGATTCGTATCAATCATCTAGGTGACTGGGGCACCCAATTTGGTAAACTCATCGTGGCGTATCATTATTGGGGTGACAAACAGGCCATTACAGCATCACCGATTGAGGAGTTATTAAAGATTTATGTGAAGTTTCATGAAAAAGCAGAGCAAGATCCAACACTAAACGAACAGGCACGTGCAGCCTTTAAAGCGTTAGAAGACGGCGATGAAGAGGCACTCGCATTATGGCAGTGGTTCAGAGATGTCTCCTTAGTAGAGTTTCAGACAATCTATCAGCTACTCGGCATTGATTTTGATGCCTTTACGGGAGAGGCCTTTTACAATGATAAAATGACAGCCGTTGTGACAGAGCTAAAAGATAAAGAACTCTTAGTAGAATCAGACGGGGCATATGTAGTTGAGTTAGACAATATGCCACCGTGCTTAATTACAAAAACGGATGGAGCTACGCTTTATGCAACGCGTGACTTAGCTGCAGCCTTCTATCGTCAACAGCACTACCAGCCAGAAAAGATTTTCTACGTGGTCGGTAATGAGCAATCACTACACTTTAAGCAACTATTTCGAGTCATCGACAAAATGGGCTATGCTTGGGCAAACCGTCTACACCACGTACCATTTGGGATGATGCTTAAGGATGGTAAAAAAATGTCTACACGTAAAGGCAAAGTGGTGTTGCTTGCTGATGTGCTCAAAGAGGCTATTGCAACGGCCAAGCACAATATTGAAGAAAAGAACCCTCATTTACCAAATAAAGAACAAGTAGCACAGCAAGTAGGGGTAGGTGCGGTCATTTTCAATGATTTAAAATATCATCGCCAAAATGATATTGAATTCTCAATCGAACAAATGATGAATTTTGAAGGAGAAACAGGGCCATATGTGCAATACACCTACGCACGTCTGTGTTCCATTTTAGAAAAAGTCGAGGTACCATCACATGACGTGACTCTCGAAGCATTAGGTGAGCAGGCTTGGCCGATTATTTTATTATTAGAACAATTTCCTAACGTGGTGGTCACAGCTTTTGAACAGGCAGATCCGTCGCTAATAGCAAAGTTCGCGTTACAGCTTGCACGTTTATTGAATAAATATTATGCACAACATAAAATATTAGCCGATGATGCACAACAAACATCACGTATAGCACTATGTTATTGTGTCGCAATCATCTTAAAAGAATCACTCACTTTATTGGGCATCGAGTCACCTGCAAATATGTGAGGTAGCACGATCATAGATTGTCTTGTCAAAGTCGCAGTAGAGAGGATATTGAACAAATGGTGAAAAAACAATGGACCGTTTCGCTCATACTGGTGGTAGTAAGTATATTTTTAATTGCGCTCAATATGAGACCAGCAGTAACAGCAATCGGACCACTATTTAACGTATTAGCATCAGCCTTGCATGTCTCCAATACGAGCATCAGTTTACTAACTTCAATTCCCGTTTTTTGTATGGGATTATTTGCTCCACTTGCTGTACCTCTTCAACGAAAGCTTGGGACGAAATCGTCTATCACACTGTTAGGCGTTATCCTTGTTGTAGCGAATGGATTGCGTTTTTTTAAAGAAAGCTATCAATTACTAGTGATCACCAGTTTTATGGCAGGTTTGGCTATCGCTATAATTGGTCCGATATTAAATGCGTATATTAAGAAAAAATTTCCGCAGCGTTTTACGGCAGTGATTGGTATCTATTCATTTGGCATTGGGGTAGGGGCTACCTTAAGTGCAGCGTTAACTGTTGCTTTTTATCATGCTTTTGCTAATAGTTGGACCATTGCACTTGGGCTATGGGTCCTACTAGCTATTGTCGCAGTTGTCTTTTGGTTATTGGCCATTCCAACAGAGCAGCCAGAGTTTGGGCAAAACTTGGAAACGTCTGAACAGAGTCGGAATCCGTGGACATCTAGACGTGCCTGGGTGATTTTACTGTACTTTGGTTTACAAACGTCGCTGTTTTTCTCCATCATGTCTTGGCTCACACCTCTTCTGCAGGATAAAGGCTCGACACTAGAGGCAGCTAGTACCATGCTCACATGTATGTCAATTGTGCAAATGATTGGAAATATGGCTGTGCCAGTATTCATGGAAAAATGGCCAAATCGAATGGCTTGGATTCGAGCATTAGGCTTAGTAGGCGTCATTGGATTTACACTATTGTGGCTCACATCAGGGACCCTTTTATGGTTAGCTGTTTTATTGATTGGCATAGTCTTAAGTGGTCTATTTCCGATTGGCTTGTTGTTACCACTTGATGAGGCTCAAAACGATCAAGAGGCCAATAGCTGGTCCTCGATGGTGCTATCAGGTGGCTTTATGCTGAGTGCCATAATCCCAATCATGATTGGGGTTGGCTATGACATAACAGGCAACCATATGTGGACATATGTCATCTTTCTTGTGTTGATGGTAGGCATTATAGCAACGACAGAACTGTTAAAAAAATAAGAGGATATGCGTTAACGGTAAACCGTTCAGTTCAGTGGTAAAAAAGTTCAAAATAACATTGGATATTGCGACATATTTTACAATGAAATTATCACTACAATTAACATAGTAATTAGCATTGATTTTGACATAAAAAAGGACTTAGTTCACTTAATGAACTAAGTCCTTTTAAATTACATCGGCTATTTATAATGGAAAATAAGCCTCTGTTTGTTGAACAAGACGTTTTGTTTACCCTTCAACGATTGCAAGATACTTTTTGATTTCTCCCTCAGATTCAATAATTAAAATATCTTCTCTTTCTTTTGTAGAAAAAATCTTTGCACCAACAGGAAGTTTATTTGACATTTCATCTTTAAAATTCGTACCAGTATCATTTTTTGTTTTAATTTCACTGACTTGAACATCTTTTGTTAAAGATAATTTTTCTACCCAATCAATATTAGCCTTATAAATTACGCCCTTATATTGAAAGATATCAGCATTAGAATCCAAAGTTAATACTTCTTCGGCGTCGATACTATCATTCGTCACTGTTGTAGTTCCCCCTTGAATATTACAGCCTGTAATCATAAATAATGCTAATACAATTAAACCGTAGAAATATTTTTTTGATTTCATTTTAATCACCTCTATTACATAGACTTGAATTATCTGGAAAAGTTACAAATATTCCATAACACCAGTGAAATACAGGTGTCATTTGAAATTAAATAGTAACTGGACATTCATTCATCATTTATAGATAATATACTCCCAAGAATACACCTTAGAAGCCAAACAAAGTCGTTGTACAGGTGTTTCATCTTTTCCATTCGTTTTAAAATGCAGACAGAAGTTATAAAAATAGCCTGCTAATTACAATGAAATTAGCAGGCTATTTCTTTTTTTTTTGAAAATTATTTTCCGATTCAGTTATCCTCCAATTCTCACAACAAATGTTATGTTTCATAAAAAATAATAGGTAGAATGAAATAAATAGAGACAAGTTGCTGCATTTTTCTAATATTGATTTTTAAATAATAATATTATGTAAACTTGAAACATCACCATTCCTTGATTATGATAGACAATAGAGAATGATGAAAAGAAAGTTTTGGTGAAAGTATGTATAAAAAAGTGCTCGTGTTAGGAGCGACAGCTTTACTCATCACAGGCTGTGATAGTCAAATAGGAGCAGGCTGGTTTCAAAGTAAAAAGGCAGAAGTCCACAAAGAGAGATCGATTGTCGAGCAAGAAGAAAGAATTATTCCAGAAGTAAAAGTTATCGGAGAGCATGGTGTTGGGGCAGGCATTATAATTAAACAACAGGATGATCATCTGTTCATTTTAACGAGTGGAGCACTTGTCGCATCCAAACCAACGGCTCTTATCCAGTTCGGTCAAAATAAGTTAGTGGCAGCAGATGTTCATTTCATGTCAACAGCACATAATATGGCCCTTTTACAAGTTTCGTATCAAGCAAATGTCCAAGTGCCCAAAATCTATGAAGGGGAACTTAATCAGCTAGCAGTTTATGTCAATGGCATGCCCTATACCATTCAGAAATACCAAGATAAAGTAGCGGCTTATTATATTCAAGCAGAAGAAGCCCTACCTTTAGGAAGCCCTGTTATGGAGGCAAACAACGGGGCTATTGTTGGACTTTATTTTAATCGTCAGCAACAAGGTGAGTCCCAACCATACATACTGCCAATAAAGGAAGTCCAGTCCTTTGTGGAGGAGTGGATTGAAGATGGCATGACACCTAGTGTTCGTTTATCCCAATCTAAAAACCTATATCCTTATATTGAACAGGGTGATAAGGAAGCAGTACAGCAAGCTATCGACCAATATGGCGAAAATATCTTTGCCTATAATACGGATGAAATTAAGCTATTTTTAGATACGTTCCATAAGTATTTAAAGGGGGCAGTGGCCATTCAGGATGCAAGTGTCATGGAACCAATCGTTGGATCAGAAGATTTACAGGAAACCCTTACAAGTATGGTTGCCTATTATGCCTCCAAACAGGCGAAGATCCATTTCTCTGATACGAGCATACAGGATATTCAAGTGGAAGAATCCCATCTCCTTGTGAGAGCCAAAACGGAATATATACTAACGAATGCTGCTGGGCAGGAAGCGCTTGCCCACTCCATCATGCTGTATGAATTAGAAAAAAATGACCAGGGCGAGTACAAGCTACTTCGTCTAACAACCGAGGAGTGAATTGTACATGGAGCAAGCAAGACAAATGCTACAGCATCATTTTGGCTATGACGCCTTTCGTCAAGGACAAGCCCAAATTATTGAACAAACATTACAAGGGCAATCAAGCCTATGCGTAATGCCAACAGGTGGAGGGAAGTCCATTTGCTATCAAATTCCTGCCTTAATGCTAGAGGGCTTAACCATTGTTATTTCGCCGCTTATTTCCTTGATGCAAGATCAGGTCGAGGCGTTACGTGCGGCGAACATTCCTGCTGCTTATATTAATAGTACATTGACAGCACAGGAAGTAGATGAAACGATGCAACTAGCTAGTGCTGGGTATTTAAAACTTCTATATATTGCACCGGAGCGACTAGAAAGTACTACGTTTCTTCAAGCCCTGTCTTCATTAACTGTACCCCTAATCGCTGTAGATGAGGCTCATTGTATTTCCCAATGGGGTCATGATTTTCGACCAAGCTATCGATCTATTCAAAAGCTCTTTACTTTGTGGCCGCAAAAACCAACTGTTTTAGCGTTGACTGCCACGGCAACGCCAGCAGTCTGTGAGGATATTCGTCAATTATTATCGATTGACGAGCAGGCAACGGTTATCACAGGCTTTGCTCGTGATAATTTGGCTCTCACGGTGTTAATTGGAGAAAATAAGGAACGTTATATTAAAAATTACTTAATGAAAAATAAACAGGAAGTAGGTATTATTTACGCTGCTACTCGAAAAGCAGTAGATGCGATTTATGATATGTTAAGTCGCTCCGGGGAAGCAGTTGCCAAATATCATGCGGGCTTATCAGAGGATTTGCGAATGGCAGAGCAGGAGCGATTTTTAAAGGATGAGGCACGTATTATGGTAGCCACCAATGCTTTTGGCATGGGGATTGATAAAAGTAATGTGCGCTTTGTCTTGCATTATCAAATGCCTCGCAATATGGAGAGCTATTATCAAGAAGCGGGTCGAGCTGGGCGAGATGGTCTACCAAGTGCCTGTCTCTTACTTTACGCCTCTGGCGACGTCCAAACACAGCGTTTTTTAATTGAACAAACACAGGATGAAGCACGTATCACTCAGGAGTTAGCAAAGCTCCAAACAATGGTCGACTATTGCCATACAGAGGGTTGTTTACAAAATGCCATTTTATCGTATTTTGGTGAGGAACAGGAAGAGCCTTGTGGACGCTGCAGTAATTGTAATGATGGACGCGCTGTGACAGATGTGACCGAGGATGCGCAGAAGGTGCTCGCTTGTGTCGTGCGTATGGGACAAAAATTCGGTAAGACGATGGTTGCCCAAGTGTTAATTGGCTCTAAAAATCAAAAAATCGCTGAATTTGGTTTTGCTCGATTATCGACCTACGGCATTTTAAAAGGACAGTATTCCTCTAAGGATGTCTCCAACTTTATTGAGTTTTTAATTGCAGAAGGTTTATTGGCCGTGAAGCATGGGACATTCCCAACCATTTATGTATCAGCAGAGGGCAAGGAAGTACTACTTGGCAATCGTCAGGTTATGCGTAAGGAAGCTGTCACAGTGAAGAAGCTTGTGGACAATGATCCATTATTTGAACATTTACGGGTGTTACGAAAAGAGATTGCGGATGAAGAAAAGGTACCACCATTTGTTGTATTCTCCGATAAAACATTGCGTGATCTATGTGATAAAAGACCAGCTGTACTGGAGGATTTACGACAGGTAAGCGGTATTGGTGAGGTGAAATTTGACAAATACGGTAAGCGCTTTTTTGAGGCTCTGCAATCGTTTGTAGAAGCCTCATCATAAGAATTTACAGCTGTTTTCGTACAAAAGGTGTCTCCAACATGTGAGACACCTTTTATTATTGCTTATTTTTCCCAATGTTTTGTAATGAATTCATCTCGGCCAGAAATGGCACGATCTTGCTGATAGTGTTCTGCCTCTTTTTTATAATAGTCTTGGTGATAATCTTCTGCTGGATAGAAGCGTTCAGCATCGAGAATTTTGGTTACAATAGGTTTATCAAAGCGCCCACTGTTGGCAAGCTTTTCTTTGGAAGCCAAAGCGAATTGCTTTTGCTCATCTGTATAGGTAAAGATGGCTGTTGTATAGGATTCTCCACGATCATGGAACTGGCCAAAAGCATCTGTTGGGTCAATTTGCATCCAATAAATCTCAAGAAGCTGTTCATAACTAAAAATAGTAGGATCGAATTCAATTTCGACTACTTCCAAATGACCTGAAGTCCCTTTCTTGACATCTTCATAGGTTGGATTTTCTAAATGGCCGCCCATGTAGCCAGAAGTGACTTTATGTATACCGTCCCACTCGACGAATGGCTTCACCATGCACCAAAAACATCCGCCAGCAAATGTAGCTTTTTCTATCATATTGCATCATCCTTTCTTTTGTGAAATTATTATAGCATTGTTTTGCTCCAAACTGGGTAAATGGGTGTAAAATAACGAGTAGATAGAAAAACATGGAATCGATACTGTCAAAATGAAACTTTCTAGCTAATCAATCGTTACATTAACTATATCAAAATAGAGGAGTTAGTTGTTATGGAAGAGCAAGATTATACGAGACGCTCACAACGTCCGAAAAAACGGAGACTACGTAAAGGGAGAGCTTTTTTTACATTAATACTACTCTGTATCATTGTCATCGCAGGTTACTCTATTATGCAATATCGTAGTGGGCTTGAACTGGCTAATGATACGAATGTAGCGCAGGAAGACTTTTCTGGTGATACGATCAAAGGGGATATCGAGAACTACTTGATTTTAGGTGTCGATACACGAGGTGAGGAAAAATCACGTACAGATACGATGATGGTATTATCGTGGAATAAAGCAAATAATGATTTAAAACTCGTATCCTTTATGCGGGATATTTATGCTGATATCCCAGGCTATCAATCCTACAAGTTGAATACAGCTTACTATTTAGATGGCGTCCAACTATTGAAGGATACATTGACGAATATGTTTGGCTTGCCGATTCATCATTATGCATTAATTGATTTTAAGAACTTTGAATCATTAGTTGATATTTTGGCGCCGAATGGTGTGGAAATGGAAGTAGAAAAGGATATGTCTGAGAATATTGGGGTAGAGTTAAAGCAAGGTGTCCATCGCCTAAATGGACAAGAGCTACTAGGCTATGCTCGTTTCCGCCATGATGCTGAAGGTGACTTCGGTCGTGTCGCACGTCAGCAAAAAGTCATTGAAGCTTTAAAAAATGAGCTATTAACACCTAAAAATGTTTTACATTTACCAAAATTTGTAGGAGCAGCTCAAGGGTATGTGACAACAGACTATTCATCAGCTGAGGAAATGCAACAAGTGCTTAAATTGCTATCTAAGGGCAAAGTAAACATTGAAAAAGCTACGATTCCTATTGAAGGAAGCTATCAATTCCAAAACTTTAGCCATGCGGGTGATTCTATTGTCATCGATGTAGAGCAAAATAAAGCCTTTTTAAGTGAATTTCTTGGCATTTCACTGGAGTGATATTTCGCAAAAACCAACATTATCCTGTAATATAAAGGTAGAGATTTGGATTGGGGTGGATATATGGAAAAAGACAGACCAAAAGAGCGTTCAAACCTGCTAGCAACCAAGTTTATACGTTTTTTAGGTGGTAGAAACCTATTATTTACACTAGTTATTTTATTATTAGTTGCATGTGTTATTTTTATGTTTAATCAAGTTTCCTTTATCTTTACCCCGCTACAAGTATTATTTGAAGTAGTGATTTTACCAGGGGTACTAGCCGTCATTGGCTACTATTTATTGCGGCCATTACTGGCGTTACTCGTTAGATGGCGCATCCCAAGAATTTGGGGTATTTTACTACTCTATATAGCGGTAATTGGTGTGATAACACTTCTTGTTGTGTTGGTTTATCCGTTTTTACGCGATCAATTTACCAATTTAGCACAGGAATTCCCTGAATACTTCATGACATTCACACAAAATATTGTTGGATTCCTAAATAATTCTCGTTTTAATGAGTATTTAGCGACACTTAATTTTGATTACAATGAAGTGGTGAAAAATTTCACAACCGATATGGTGAAAACGGTGAGGGAAACAGCTGCCAATGTAGCGCAAGGTGTTGCTACTGGTATTACGGGCTTCCTATCAACATTAACAGGCATTGTCCTATCCCTTGTGACAGTACCGTTTATTTTATTTTACCTACTTAAAGAGGGCGAAAAATTACCGAAATTTATGCTGAAAGTGTGCCCACCACGTATGCGTAAAGAAGTCACTGAAATTTTCCATGACATGGATAAGCAAATTAGTTCTTACATACAAGGACAAATTTTAGTATCCATGTGTATCGGGGCCATGGTAACGATTGGCTTTTTAATTATTGGAATGAAGTATGCGTTATTACTCGGCTTCCTAGCCATGATTACTAGTGTAGTGCCTTATTTAGGTCCTGTCATTGCCATCACGCCAGCCGTTATTATCGCGCTTGTTACTTCGCCATTTATGCTAGTTAAGCTAGCAATTGTTTGGACAATCGTTCAGTTAATCGAGGGGAAATTCATTTCGCCACAAATTATGGGGAAATCATTAAGTATCCACCCGATTACAATTATCTTTGTATTATTAACAGCAGGCTCGTTATTTGGTGTTCCTGGTGTCATTTTAGGGATTCCCGGCTATGCGATCTTTAAAGTGTTAGTCACACATCTATTTAAGCTCTTTAAACAACGCTATAACCGTTACGAAGATGATGTCCATCAAAAATATGATATCTAATCAGCACACAGCTATTGCCATATGGCAGTAGCTGTTTTTTGATGAAAGGGATATTGATATGCTATCCTTTTATTAGATTCACCAAAGGATGGGGGAAAAGGAATGACATACATACCGATCAATTTCAAAGAAAAATTGGCTAAATTTCAGGAGCATTGGTCTCCAAAAGTTATTGCGGAAATGAATGATTATCAATTTAAACTAGCGAAAGTACAAGGGGATTTTGTTTGGCATAAGCATGAGGATACGGATGAGGTATTTATCGTCATTGAAGGGAGTTTAATAATCGAGTTTCGAGATGGTCATGTGCAGTTAAATGAAGGTGAAATGTTTGTGGTCCCACGTAATGTTGAACATAAACCGTATGCAGCTTCCGAATGCAAAATTTTGCTTGTAGAACCGATTGGCGTAGTAAATACTGGCGAGGAACAATCGGCGCTAACCGCTGAAAATGACGTGTGGATTTAATAACCTTGATTTTCATGATAAAACCCTTCCAACATGATGTTAGAAGGGTCTTTTATTTTCACTATATCTAGCTTTTTGCCAGTAATTTTACTTGTGCTAAGCGATCTACAGCTTCTTGAAGAAGTTCCTTAGGCTGTACTAAAGCTAAACGTAAATAGCCTTGTCCAGCAGTACCAAACACGGTCCCTGGAACAGTCACAACGCCAACTTGTTCAATTAATTGGAAGGCTAGCTCCGTACAGTCGATATCGTACGGATATTTCGCCCATACAAACATCCCACCATCTGAAGGTGCCGCATCCCAACCTAATGCTTGTAAGCCATTCATTAATGTCTTATGGCGTTCAGAGAAAGTGGCACGTAAGCTTTCCGTGATTTCCTCTGCGTTGTCCAGCGCTACAACGGCTGCATCTTGAATCGGCTCAAAAATACCAAAATCTAAATTGGATTTTAATTGTTTGATAATGGCGATCATTTCTGCATTTCCAGCGATGTAAGCAATACGTGTCCCTGCAAGGCTAAAGCTCTTCGATAATGAATTAATTTCCATGCCGACTTCTTTTGCACCTGGTGTAGCAAGGAAGCTAGTAGGACCATCACCTGTAAAATAAAACTCTGAATACGCCGCATCATGTAGAACGATAATATTATACTTTTTAGCAAAGGCAACCACTTTTTCAAAATACGCTAAAGAGGGCATTGCGGGTACAGGATTTCCTGGTAAGTTTAAAATCAATAGCTTGGCCTTCTGAGCAATGTCTTCAGGTACAGCGTCTAAGTCAGGTAGATAATTGTTATCAGCTGTTTGAGGCATATAATAAGGTGTTGCGCCCGCTAAGTGAATCCCTGCGTCATAGGCAACATAGGCAGGGTTAGTAGATAAAACGATGTCACCTGGATCACAAAAGGCAACTGGTAAATGAACTAAGCCTTCTTGAGAGCCAATTGTTTGAATGATTTCTGTAGCTGGATCTAAGTCAACGTTGCTACGACGTTTATAGTAGCGACTTACTGCTTCATAAAAACGTTGTGTACCTGTCAGTGTATAACCGTAAGACTCTGCTAAACCTGCTCGATAAGAAAGGTGCTCACGTATTTTATCATGTGGGGGAAGATCAGGACTCCCTAAGCTTAAATCAATTAACGTCATGCCCTTTGCTTGTTGTTCTCTAGCAAAATTTTTCAAATCTCCGAAAATTGCTGGTGTAAATAATGACATTTTTTTAGATGGTACGATTTTCAAAACTAGTACACTCCTTATTGTTGTATAAAGTGAAACGTCAATCGTAGGAGATGTCTTATCTCCCAATCGATTGGTTATGTTCACGAATCGGGCTTTTACAGGCCGTTGATCTTACTATGACCTGTTTATGCGAGATAACAGAATAGTAGTACACATTTTATCATACTAAAGCACATAAAGGGACAGATATTCTGAAAAAAGAAAATATTTATATAATGAAGAAGATGTGTGCATAGACTAGCGAAAATAGATTGTCTGTTGTTGGAATAAGCTACTATAAATTCCTTCATGGAGGGAAATGTATTATACTGAGTATAAAGTTTTTCAGGTAGGGGGAGTCTGATGAGAACCGAGCAAGAGATGTTTGACTTACTATTGATGACGGCACAATACGACGAAAGAATTCGAGCTGTCTATTTAAATGGCTCAAGAGCAAACCCACATGTTGCAAAAGATATGTTTCAAGATTTTGATATGGTCTATGTTGTCACGGAGACGGCCTCCTTTTTAGAGGATGACAAGTGGATTCATCTATTTGGCGACTTACTGATGGTGCAGGAGCCTGATCTACTGGATAAAGGACTTGGTTTCGACAAAGACTTTGCTTATAGCTATACATATTTAATGCTATTTACAGATGGCAATCGAATAGACCTTCGCTTATTATCAACTCAAGCAATGCTAGATGAGTATGGAAAGGATAAGCTAACAGTTCCTTTACTAGATAAGGATCAGCTTTTGCCACCTATCTCTCCAACCTCTGATTGTGATTATCATATTAGTCCACCTACTAAGGGGCAGTTTGACAGCTGTACGAATGATTTTTGGTGGTGCTTACAAAATGTTGCGAAGGGGATATGGCGGGACGAGCTGCCCTATGCTAAGCAAATGTTTGAGGACACAACGAGGCACGCTCTTCATCAAATGCTCAATTGGTGGATTGGTCAGCAGCACCATTTTGAATTATCTACAGGTAAGATGGGGAAGTATTTGAAAAATTATTTGCCAGAAAATTATTGGGCATTGTATAAAAAAACCTATGCAGATGCCGATTATGATCATATGTGGAATGCCATTTTTGCTACATGCACACTGTTTCGAAGCATCGCAAAAGACGTTGCGCATCACTTTCATTTCTCATACCCTCATAAAGATGATGCGAATATGACGGTCTATTTAAAGCATGTACAAATGCTACCACGGGATGCGAAAAGCATTTTGTAGAGTGGAGGGAGTTAGCAGTGAAGGTATATTCACTAAGCGGACCAAGCGGCACTGGCAAAAGTACTAGTGCACTTGCCTTTGCCCATAAATTAGGTGTAGAGGCCATCATTGATGATGGATTACTTATTATTAATGGTGTAAAAGTCGCTGGCGTTTCAGCGAAATTTGAAAAAAATACGATTACCGCTGTTCGGCGTGCTATTTTTACCGAGCAAGAACATCGAGAGGCAGTTAAAAAAGCGTTAGCTAGCTATAAGGTGGAGGCTATTTTGCTGATTGGGACCTCTACTAAAATGACGAAGAGCATTGCGAAGCAGCTGGAGCTTGGACCTATTGAGCACTATTATCAGGTGGAAGATGTTCGTTCCTTGAAGGAAATTCAAAAAGCTCGTTTTATCCGACAAACACAAGGTAAGCATGTTATGCCCATTCCATACCGACAAGTGGAGCAAAATTTCTTTAAACGGTTAGTGCAAAAGGGGATGGAAATTTTTTCATCAAAACGTGAAAAAATCGGGGAAACGACCATTGTGCGACCTGATTTTCAGCGAGAGTATATCGAGATTAGCAAGCATGTCTATGTTGATTTACTGACTTATTGCTGTAATCAACAAGCCATTGTCCAAAAGGTAGAGCACGCTCAATTTGTGCTAGGTGATCAGGCTGAAGCGATCCTCACTATTCAGGTGAAGCTGCCGATCGATTACCCATTAGCAGCGCATGTATTGGAACTTCAACGAGCGGTGCAGGAGTCGTTTTATCTGCATTTTGGCTATGAATTAGATGCGATCCATGTTCAGGTCAAAGTGGCTTTACAAAAGAAAAAATCATAAAAAACAGGTACTCCCCATCGCACCAGGGCGAAAAGAGTACCTGTTTTTTATTTCGGCTGTCGAGTGAAGTGCGGCTGGCGTTTTTCAACAAAGGCACGGCAACCCTCTGCAAAATCGCTGCCCACAAATGGTGTAGAGCCCTGCCATAATGTTGGCACACTATCAAGACATTCTTGCACGGATTGTTTAACAGCTAATAAGGATTCCGGCGACATCCCTGCAACGAGCTTGCCCATACGGATCATATATTTATTTAAGTCTTTTTCAGCTACCAAATAGTTGAGCATTCCTAGCTTGAAGGCTTCTTCGGCTTTAAACATTCGACCGGTAAAGACCAAATCCTTTGTTGTGGCAGGACCTACTAGCTGTACTAAACGCTGCGCAAATTTATTATTTAAAGTAATGCCTAATTTTCCGACAGGGATACCAAGTTTCGCTTTGTCGGAGCCAATACGGATATCACAGGCTAAGGCTAATTCTAAGCCAGCGCCCATCGCAGGCCCATTAATGACGCCAATCGTAGGAATGGGTAAGCGCTCAATGGTGGAAATGGTTTTTTCCATATGTACAAACGCTTCTTCGGCTTTGTCGAGGGAGATGGCATTAAATTCTTTAATATCAGAGCCTGCGGTAAAGTTTTGGCCAGAGCCTCGTAAAATAAGGACTTTATTTTTAGGATTGTCTAATACTTGTAGAGCTATTTTCGCTAATTGATCCCACATGTTTGCGGTTAACGCATTTTTGGCTTGTGGTCGGTGAATCGTAATAATGGCTAGACCAGCTGTTTCTTGATAAATAATTTTTGCATCTTCTGCTTCCAATCGAGTCGTCTTTACTTGCATAGTAGAAAGCCCCCTACATGTTAGTTTCTGTCTTTATTATATAACACAATGAAAAATAATCACGGAATTATACGAATTTTCATATAAGGTTGCGTTGTTACACGAAAATAGAAGGAAAAGATAGCATTTGTAATAGAACAGGGGGAAGAAATTTACTATTGTAAGAAAGTAAAAGATGTGAGAAACTAAATGTAAGAACATATGTTTCTTGTTTATGTAAGGAGCACTTGCTGCAAGAAGCGGGTGTGTGTAATGATAATACAGATTATCCGACACTAAATTAATTGTATTTAATTATGAACTGACGCACCCAAAATATAGTAAAATATAAACATACTACGCACAGTAAACAAGGAGGGGCCATATGGTGACACTCAAGGAAGCATGGGATAGTTACTTTTTACTGCTGCAATCACTAAAAAAAAGTGCTGCAACAAAAAAGCAGTACAACATGGATGGACAGCAATTTTTAACGTTTGCCCATGAACAGAAATACTTGTATGTGGATCATCAATTAAAGAATTTACTTAAGCTTTATAGTGACTATCTAAAGGAAACCTACAGCAATATCAATACATTTAATCATAAAATAGCGACTTTACGAGGCTTTGTTGACTTTATTTTTCTACGTGAATGGGTAAAGCCTTTTGATTATCAAGTTATATTACAGCCCAAAAAAAGACAAAAAGAGGCATTACAAGTACTGACAAATAAACAGATCATGCTCATTGCCAATGTTTGGCCAACTTATTTTCAATATGCCAAAACAGAGGAGCATGCCTGGCTGGCGAGACGTAATGGTGCCATTGTTCAAATGTTGATGGAAACAGGTTGTAAGCCAGCAGAGCTTGTGCGCATGAAATGGTCGCACATCATCGAAGAACATGCGACTATTTTTATTGCCAATCGGAATGGGCGTCGAGAAATAAAATGCTCAGCCGTACTTATGGACATGCTAGCACAATATAAAAAAGAGACAGCACACCTACATGGACAAGAGGTTGGGGAATGGATTTGGGTAAGTGAGGCGAGTGTGGCAAAGCCAATTTCAACGAAGACAGTGGAGCGTATTTTCCAAACGATGTCTCAAGATATAGGTAAAAATGTAAGAGCAACAGATTTGCGTTATACCGTTATGCAACGGTCATTTCAACAAGATAAAACACTGGAACATATTCAACAAGAAATGGGCTATGTACGGAAATGGGTGCTGACAGAAAGACAGCAGCGCTTCGAATAAAATCGGTGAGACCGCATTATATGACTTAAACGCAAAATCAGTGGAGCTTTTTTATGCCCCACTGACTCTTTCTTGTTCTTTATAAATGATTTAATGCTTTCACACTGACTTTTACCGTTAAATCATGCTTTCCTCCAGTATAAACTCCTTCTACAGGGCTTATATCACTATAGTCGCGACCAATACATAAAATAATATGGTTTTCTAAAACTTCCACATTATTTGTTGGATCAAGGCCAATCCAGCCTATACCTGGTATCATGACCTCTACCCATGCATGTGTCGCAATATCGCCAATAAGGGCCGAATTTTCATCTACATATAAGTAGCCACTGACATAACGAGCAGGGATTCCTTTTGCACGCAAAACAGCAAGCATTACATGGGTGAAATCCTGACAAACACCTCGTTTTAATGCAAAAGCCTCACTTGCTGTTGTTGTTACATCTGTTGCTGTTGGGTCATATTCAAAGCTTGCATATAAATATTGCATTAAATTAAGTGAAAAGAGCACAGGATTTTCAGCATGACCGATTGCATGATAGACTTCCTCTAATTGCTGATCCGTCATAAATGTAAAATGAGTTCCTTTTAAATACGGTAAATAATGCTCGTAAAATAGCTGTGAATGAAAGATTGTCTGCATTTCAGGCGAATACTGAATACGATGAATAAAGGGTGCACGCTGAATACTGACAATCGAGGATGTATGAATTTCTAATGTTTGATGCTGCTCTGGTATATAAAAAGACCCAACTGTATTACCCCATATATCTGTATGCTCACGGGTAAGAGAGGATGGCGTTATGGCAATTCGATAGGATAATAATCGCTGACGCTCATCACTACGTGGCTTTAAACGGATCGTATTTAAACTTTGGTCGACTTCAGATTCATATTGAAAAACGTTTGTATGCTGAATTTCAAATTTCATCGTGTCCGCTTCCTTCTGCTTACTGACTTGCCTGTTGAAAGGGAGCTGTGGTGGATTCCTTTCAAGGTTGTACGCTGGGTTCATATAAATGATAAATTGTCGAAAAAGTATCACTAAAAGCAATACATTGAGACAATCTTTCCTCCATTATAGTAATGGTTTCTTCAATAGTCATTTGCCAAAAATCAATGTGATCGATAGCTAAGATAAGGCTTCTAATATTCCATTGAAGTGTTAAAAATCTTGAGGATAGTGCATCATGTTCAATAGCCATTATCGCATCTTCTATTTTCTTTAAACAGTACATGACAGAACTTGGGCAATGCTCATCTTGTACTAAATAGCGAATGACCGTCTGTAAATTTGTTTGGCGATGCTTGCGCATAAAAGACTCCCTTGCTGCCGCAAGCTCTAATAAAAATGCACCATCACGTTCTTCTAACGATAATCCCGCTTGCTTTTGCTGTTCTACAATAATGACTGTCATGCGAATTGTTTTTTCTGCGCGCTCAAGCCATTTCCCGACCTGCATGAAATAATAGGGGAGCGCACGATCCATTGTACTCTCTATCAATCCCGTTTCCATCCATAACGTTTTCCGCACTTCCTGTAAAAATGCCTGAAGCTCAATGAGTGGGATTGGCCGTTCTCTTGTCAGTATGGCCTGTCGCTTTGTTAAATAAAAGTCATTTTGAATTTCCCATAGTTCAGTTGGTAGACTATCACGCGTTACCCGTGCATTTTCTCGAATCGCACGTAATGTGGCGTGGAGGGCATTACTATTTTTTTCAGAAAATAGAAGATAGTCAATCAATGGGTTAACTCGTACTGTATTGTAATTGTCTAAATATTCCTCCTTGGAGGCGCAAATATTTAACACTGCCTCCCAATGATCAATATAGTCATGTTCTTGCCCAGATTGCTCCAACATATTCAACAGCTGTATCTGTAATATATGTGCATTTGTTTGTGAGCGTTCACTATACCGAGCCATCCAGTACAACGCGTCGGCTACTCGACTTAGCATGCTGCAACTCCTCCTTTAAAATCCACGTATCCTTCGCACCACCACCCTGTGATGAATTCACAACGAGTGAGCCTTCTTCAAGTGCCACTCGTGATAAACCACCAGGTAAAACATAACAATCCTCGCCCTTCATGACATACACACGCAAATCGACATGGCAAGGGTAGAATCGTCCATTTTGAAAGGCAGGTGCTCTGGATAGTTTAATCGTTGGTTGGGCAATGTATTGCAGTGGGTTCTTGCAGATTTTTTGCTTAAACAAAGCGATTTCTTCCTCACTTGCATGGGGACCAATTAGCATATCATAGCCCCCAGAGGCACTGACATTCTTAATGACTAGCTCCTGCATATGCTTAAGCACCCATTCACGCTGCTTGTCATCCCCTAGGTGATAGGTTTTCACATTCGGTAAAATCGGTTCTTCCTGTAAATAATAACGAATCATATCAGGTACATAGGCATACATCGCTTTATCATCGGCCACACCGTTTCCAACAGCATTTAGAATAGCAACATGACCAGCTTGATAGGCCGCCATTAAATGAGGAACACCTAGTAAAGAATCCTCACGAAAGACAGCAGGATCTAAAAAGTCATCATCGATACGACGATAAATGATATCTACTTGCTGTAGACCATAGATAGTTTTCATATAAACTTTCAAATCCTGTACAACTAAATCGCGGCCCTCGACTAGCTTGATATTTAAATGCTGGGCTAGAAAAACATGATCGTAGTAGGCTGAATTATAAATGCCAGCAGTAAGGAGCACGGCTTTAGGCTCACGATCCGCTTGCATGGAGGGAGGTCGATGTGCCAGAAGGGCCATTTTCATATAACACATCTGTTTATCCAATGGTAGAATAGTATGTTTTGAGAAAAACTCTGGATATACTTCCTTCATGACATCTCGATTTTCGAACACATAGGAAATGCCAGACGGATTGCGTAAATTATCCTCTAACACATGATAAAGACCTTTTTCATCTCGAATTAAATCGATACCTGCTAAAAATATATGATTCTTGATTGGCACTTGAAGTCCTGTCATCATTTGCTTGAAATAGGGATTATTTTCTACAAGCTGTCGAGGAATGAGCCCATCTCGTAGTATGTTTTGCTGACCATAGACATCTTGTAAAAATAAATTTAAAGCTTCTACACGCTGTTTGACACCTGCCTCAATATGAGTCCATTGTCTTTGAGGAATAATAATCGGGACACAATCAAAAGGCATCGTGCGCTCAGTTCCATCCTGTGTTCCATATACCGTAAAGGTAATCCCTTGTCTGAGAAAGCTTGCCTGTGCTTGTCGGTATTTTTCTTCCAGTTGCTCCAGTGAAAAAAGGGATAGCTTATGATGAAAAGAACGGTAATGAGGCTTTGGCTTATTGCCGTCAAACATTTCATCGAAAAACAGACTAGAATCATATAATTTCTTCATCATATGGATCGCCTCCGAATTTAAGTAGTAGTGAAAACATGTTACACTGTGAATAAATACATAAAAAGGAGCTAACAATCATGACCATCATTAATTTAATGCAAGCTTATGAATTAGATAAACTTTCCAAATTAGATTTAACAGACGAGGAGATTTTACGTGCCTTACGAGCGGGGGATGTATCAGCTTGGCAAGAACAAGTACCAAACTATGAATTTAGTGAGACAATGGCTCTTTATAAAGAAGGGGAACAACAATTCTTAGATGCACTACATGGCCATTATCGAATTAAGTATGTAACATTGCCAGGCATCCAACGTTTATTGCATCTACGCTTTCAATTAGAAGAAGGGAAGGATTACCAATTATTAGAAACGGGTATCCAGCACTTAACGTGTGATGAGGAAACAGTCACAAAAATTCAACAAATGTTATCGACAAACTGGTCACTAACAAAACAATCAGATGGAGCATACTCAGTATTTGTAAAATAACCGATTTATCCAAAAAATACCATACACATTGTGAGACGAATCGACATGGGTGGTTACCCATCTACTGTTTTTTCAAATCGTCTCACAGCGCAAACCATTTTTGTGAAAAATCCTGATTTTTTGCGTACGCTCGAAAAAAACTCCTCTCAAAATTCAAAATCCTCCCATAGTCTTTTTTCTTTAACGCAATCCAGATAAAGTCTACTAGATTTTAATATTCATATCCCGTGAACTTTATGCCTAAAATGTAGCAACTGTCACAAATCATTTATAACGAAATCCTCTTTTGAATTGAAAGGGGATTTTTTATTGCACAAAAAAGAACATTTGTTCTATATACGCATAAAGAGCATTTTTTATGTAATAAAGTTCCCAAATTTATATTTGGGAACGTTTTTTATGGTAAAATAGAGCAAATAGAGGTGATTTTTGATGCAAAAAACGAAGCAACCAAAATTTATGAAGGATTTCCTTGTCTATTCAACAACCATCAAAGGAAAGTCACAGCGTACAAGAAAAGAATATGAATATGATTTGACTTTATTTTTCCGTTTTCATAAAGCAGTTCAAGAGGATTTGGGGATAGAGAATTTAGATGCTATAGATATTGCTACAATGACAATAGAAGAAATTCGTGCTATTACGTTAGAGGATCTTTATTACTTTATGGAGTACTGTGAAGTTCAACGAGGTAATTCTGCTGCGGCGAGAGCTCGAAAAGTCGCGACTTTAAAAACTTTTTTCAAATACTTAAAAGGAAAACGTCGACTCATTGAGGAAAATCCTGCAGATGAATTAGAAACACCGAAGATCGGCAGAAAAAGACCTATCTATATGAACCTTCAAGAAGCTACACAATTTATAGAAGGTATTCAGATCAATCAGGCATCACCGCGAAATTACTGTATGATGATGTTTTTCTTAAATTTAGGAATTCGTGTAACAGAGCTTTGCCAGCTTAATACAACCTCGATTCAAGGACGGTATTTAACGGTTATAGGGAAAGGCAATAAGGAACGAACGGTCTATTTAAATGATAGCTGCATGCAGGCACTTGCAGACTATGAAAATAGTGGCAAGACCCCTTATAAGGGAGACGGTGAGGAACCACTTTTCGTATCACAAAAAGGCACGCGCTTTACACGTCAAACGGTTGCTAAAATTGTCAAACGCATTAATCAGCAATCAGGACTGCAAAAGGAACGACTAACACCGCATAAACTACGCCATACTTCTGCAACGATGATGTATAAAGCTGGAGCAGATATACGTAGCCTCCAGCATATTTTAGGGCATTCAAGTGTTGCAACAACGCAAATCTACACGCATATAGAAGATGAGCAGCTGCAGCATGTACTAGAAAACAATCCATTTAATATGGTACGGGAAAGATGATTTTCTACCATCAGTAGCGAATATATAAGAGAATACGAAATGAAATGGGGTGTTTATGATATCAATTGTAAAAGATCATCTTGATGAAACGCGAACGGCACTGCTTCAGACGATTCACACTTTAGATGATACGCTCTTTAATGTTAAACCGGATGCACAGAGCTGGAGTGTAGCACAAATTTGTCATCATCTTGTTTTAGTGGAGGAAGCAACGAAAAAAGCCATAGCATGGGGAGTAAAAGCACAAGAGCAAACATCGCCCGCACGAAAAGATGTACTGCTTATTTTGGATAGGTCAAGGAAATTTCAAGCACCAACTATCGTTGAACCTACGGAACAGCCTTTTACGATGGAAGCCATGTTGGATTTACTAGCGACAACAAGGAAGAATTTCCTAGCCTTTTTACAAACAATCGAAGAACCCGAACGATTAGCAAAGCATGCGGTGAAGCATCCTGCATTAGGAGAATTGCCACTGGATCAGTGGATTGAAATGGTCTATTTGCACGAACAGCGTCATATCGAGCAAATACAAGAAACAGTAAGAGCAATATGAAATGATTAAAGGAATTGGGGCACTCAACGTAGAGCTCGAATTCCTTTTCTTGTAATGAAATTTTTCTGTTATAAACTCTTGACGTGCTACATAATCTGTTATATATTAAATAAAAATAAAAACAACTGTTATAAAACAGTTTGAATTCAAGGAGGAATTTTAGATGTCAAAGTATCGTGATGGCTATGATTTTTATTGTGAAATGTGTGAACGTTATGGGTTAGAACCAATTTCTTTCCGCTATTATGTCTTGCAATTATCCCAGCAACAACTTTCTGCCTATAATATGCAGGCAAAACAATTAGGAATTTAAAAGGACGTGGTTATGACGGAAGCCGACGTGAATATTTTATGAAAAGCCCAGCCATACTAAACAAAATGGACTGGGCTTTCGTCATTCACAAGAAATTTCAGATCATTCATTGACAAGTTAATAACACTGTTATATATTTTTAATAAAATAATATTTCTGTTATATAACAAAATATTAGTTATGAATAAATCAAGTATAGTCGCAAGAGTGAAAGGAAGTTAGAAGGATGACAGATTATCGAGAAGGGTATGAGTTTTATCGACAAGTATGTGAGGAGCATGGCTTAGAACCGATAAATTTTCACTATTATATGTTGAATTTATCCCAAGAGCAGTTAGATGCATACAATCAACATGCGAAAACTTCAGGAGGATCAATTGAATATGAGATCTCTTAGCGTGTAAAATACCTTACTGCCTACGGAGGACGGTAAGGTATTTTTGCATATTTACATAGTTATGTGCATTTTAAAGATAAATAGCCTAAAGTTAGTGCTTTTAATAGTACTAAAGTATTTAAAAACGCCATGATTAGACGATTTTCGGGAAAAATTAATCACTAATTTTTGTCTATTCTATTAAAAACTATCAAATGGAGCTTTGATTGTTTTTGATATTTGGGTTGAATTAACTGCTTTTCTAGGACTATAATATAATTACATAAATAAGGGCGATATACCACAACTTTATACCTCGCTGTAAGATAAAGCAAAAGTACCAAACCCTTCATATTTTAATGAATGGAGAATGAGAATGATGAATATCACGCCTAGTAGTATTAATCAAATGAACTACAGTCTAAAAGAATTACAAGATATCTTTTCTGCTATGAATAGTTCTATCATTGTAGCAATAACAGATCGCACCGGAAAAATCACTTTTGTGAACGATCATTTTTGCAAAATTTCGAAGTACACGCGTGAAGAATTATTAGGTCAAGATCACCGTTTACTAAATTCAGGTTTTCATCCAAAGTCTTTCTTTAGAGAGATGTGGAAAACAATTGGTAAAGGTGATATGTGGAATGGCGAGGTGTGCAATCGTGCGAAAGACGGCAGTTTATATTGGGTGAAGACAACCATTTTCCCATTCCTAGATGAAAGGGGAAAGCCTTATCAATATATCGCCATTCGAGTCGACATTACAGCACAAAAGGACATCAAAAAAATTACTCACATTGCCTATCACGATGAATTAACAGGGCTGCCAAATCGTCGTAAATTAGAACAGCGTTTAGAAAATGAATTTCATCAATCTCGACGTACAGGAGAAAAATTTGCGTTATTTTTCATTGATGTAAATCGCTTTAAACACATTAATGACGGGCTTGGGCATATTATCGGTGATATGTTTTTAGTGGAAATGTCCAATCGATTACGAAATATTGATTTTACCTCTAATTCTTTCTATCGCCATAATAGCGATGAATTTGTCATGATTTTAAATGATGTGAGTCGTATTGAAGAAATGGCCAAGGAAATTATTAACGTTTTCCATGAGAGCTTCATCGTAGATACCTATGAATTTTATGCAAGTATTAGTATCGGCATTAGTATCTTCCCAGATCACGCAAACTCCGTAGAAGAATTATTGAAAAATGCTGATATTGCTATGTATGCAGCAAAATCGACGCGAGGTAACCAATATCGCTTGTATCGTGAGAATATGGATGAAGCCAATGATAAATGGCTTTTATTAGAAACAAAATTACACCAAGCACTAAAACAGGATCGCTTAGAATTGCACTATCAGCCTAAAATTGATTTGAAAACAGATACGGTCATTGGTATGGAGGCATTGCTGCGCTGGTATGATCCTGAATTAGGACATATTCCACCAGATCGCTTTATTCCGTTTGCTGAAGATTGTGGACTCATAAATGATATTGGTGTTTGGGTATTACGTAAGGCCTCCGCCCAAGCTTGTTTGTGGAATGAAACACATGATTTATCGTTACGCGTAGCTGTGAATATTTCTCCAATTCATATTAGTACAGATGGCTTTGTGGAAATGGTGCGGGAGGTTATTGCAGAAACTGGCATTGACCCTCATTTATTAGAAATTGAAATTACTGAAATGAGTATGCTCGATTATACGGAAGACTTAATTGATACTATTAAACAATTGCGAGCACTCGGCATTACCATATCACTAGATGATTTCGGTACAGGCTATTCATCGTTAAATTACCTAAAAAAATTCCCTGTAGATGTACTTAAAATTGATCGTGCTTTTGTGCGGGATATCGTGCCCGAAAAATCAGGAATCGCTATGATTTCGGCCATGATTTCTTTAGCCCACGCCTTAAATCTGCAAGTAGTTGCTGAAGGCGTTGAGGAGGAAGCTGAATTAAACGTTCTTCGCGAGCATGGCTGCGAATATGTTCAAGGCTATTATTTCAGTAAGCCTTTATCTGTTGGGGATTTTACGAATTTAATCGTTAACACCGTCACAAAATAAAATCAGTTATGAATTGCTATTCTTGAATGATTTTGCTAAAGTGGGATAAAGTAACTGTTAATAACCATACAATTTGATGATGTGGCCAAGTAAGTACGAATTGTGAGACAGAAAATATAGCAACTGCTGAGAGCTATATCACCGCTTCTGTACTGAACACCTACCACGGAGATGTTATGCAAACATAACCGAGTCGTTTTCGTTACCAAACGTGAGAGGGTTTTAAGTGAAAACTTAAAGCTAAACCAAGGTGGTACCACGTCTATCCAGCACAAAGACGTCCTTATTTTAAGGACAGCTTTGTGCTTTTTTATTTCAAAAATATATGGAGGAATGCACATGTCAAAACAACAAGAAGATTTTTCAAAGTGGTATATTGAAACCATTCAAAAGGCGGATTTAATGGATTATACACCTGTTCGTGGATGTATTGCCTTTAAACCAGATGGCTACGAAATTTGGGAACATATTCAGGAGGAGATGGATCGTCGCTTTAAAGAGACAGGGCATCGTAATGCCTATTTCCCAATGCTTATTCCTGAATCCTTCTTCCAAAAGGAAAAGGATCATATCGAAGGATTTTCACCTGAGCTTCCATGGGTAACAGAGGCAGCAGGAGAACAATTAGAGGAACGCTTAGCGCTTCGACCAACCTCTGAAACAATGATTGGACACCTGTACTCCAATTGGATCAAAAGCTACCGGGACTTACCAGTGCTTATCAATCAATGGGCAAATGTTTTCCGCTGGGAAAAGAAAACACTTCCTTTTATTCGCACATCCGAATTCCTATGGCAAGAAGGACATACAGCTCACGTCGATGAAGAGGATGCTCGAAAAGAAACGATGCAAATGCTCGACATTTATAAAGAAGTAGTGGAACAAGTGCTAGCAATTCCTGTCTACGATGGTCAAAAAACGCCTTCAGAACGTTTTGCAGGTGCTGTCGATACGTATTCCATTGAAGCCATGATGAAAAATGGGAAGGCTGTGCAAGCAGGAACATCGCATTATCTCGGGACAAAGTTTGCTGAAGCCTTTAACATCAAGTATTTGAATAAAGCGAATCAGCATGAATATGTTCATACGACATCTTGGGGTACGTCTACACGGTTAATTGGTTCCGTTATTATGGTCCATGGCGATGAGCAGGGTCTGATTTTACCTCCTCGTATTGCGCCAACACAGGTAGTATTAATTCCAGTTGGACCATGGAAGAAGAACCCTCAAATTATGGAACATTTAGACGAAATCTTTGCTTCCTTAAAAGCGAAAGGAATTCGAGTTCGTCTGGATGATTCAGACCAGTCACCAGGCTTTAAGTTTAATGAATGGGAGCTAAAAGGGGTGCCAGTTCGCGTTGAATTAGGACCACGTGACCTGGAGAACAACCAAGCACTAATGAAAGCGCGTGATGAAGAAGACAAACGAACAATCGATTTACCTACAATTGTCACAGCTATTGAAGAGGAGCTAACAACGATGCAAACGCGTTTACTGGAAAAAGCCCGTCAATTCCGTGAAGCAAATGCACACACAACAATTGATACACTTCCACAACTTCAGCAGCATATCGAAACAGCGAAAGAAAACAGCTCAATTCCAGGCTGGGTACTTGCTGGATGGTGTGGCGAGGATGCATGTGAGGAAAAAGTGAAGGAAGAAACAAAATACACATCCCGCAACATCCCATTCAATCCACCAACAACAAAAACAACATGTATTGGCTGTGGAAACAAAGCAAAGCATACAGTTTGGTTTGCGCAAGCGTATTAATATCGTTTGAACACCCTCCTATTTTGTAGGAGGGTGTTGTTGTTAAGTGGAAATTCTACTCGAGCAGCTAAGTTTTCATCAAGATTATGTTAAAATAAAGGACGTTATGACTTGAATTTCCTAAAGAAATGAGGACATGCATGGCGAATGTACAAGCATTATTCAATAACTATCTTAATATCAAATTCAATCGAGGATTACCAGCTGTTCCAATGGAGGACTTTGAGTATGCAGTATTAGAAGATCAAAGTGCGGAGCTCTTTTTTAGTGCTCATGAGCATGAAACATTTTTGGCGTGGGCAGAGGAGCTTCAACCTCCAGATCCACAGTACGGTGATCCACCAAATGGGAAACCTATACTTTCATCGTATTTCCATCAGCTCGATGTTTTCGATGAGCAAGTATTTTACTATGTACACTATACCATTAATTCAACTACAAGGATTATTCCTCGTCATCCATATAATACAATGAATGACCGGATGAAAAATTATTGTTTCTTCCAACTAGCTCAACTATCGTATATGACAATGTTAAACGAAGAGCAAAAGCAACAATTAAAAGATTTCTTGTTCTTTTTCTTTTTGTATGCTCATCCAGTGAACGAGGAGACGCTTTACGCCTTTTCATTCCAAGACCAATCGATAGTACATGCAAAAACGAATATTCGTCTGGAGCAATATCTTTCTTTTTACCATGATTATTTTTTTGAGCACGCCCACAACTATCAGGATTCATTAGTGTTAGCGCCTGAGGAAATAAACGCTTGTAAGCATCTTACGTTAGAGCTCTTAAAAACATTAGAGGGGAAATCGCATAAGCTTGCGATGCCTCAAGAAGAAGGGCTTGAGGAAATCATCCGGTTAATTAATGATGTGGACCACTTTTTACATATGTATAAGGAAAATAAATTAGCATTCTTTCAATTGCTAAACAACATGCTGTTAGAGGAGCTGTCCAATCCTTACCGAGAGCATTGTATGAGTATGTTATTACAAAATTACGCCATTTATATTTTGAATTTTCATTTTGATGAACTCCAAGCGTTAGTTGAGTATTTTCAAGACAACCCATTATTATGTAAATTTATACTCAATAAAATGTTTGCTGATACTATTTTTTTGCAGAAAATCATGAGGCAATCCAATATCGACATCAACAACTATCCGAAAATTACGCAGTTTTTCGACGAGGAAGCTAAAAGAATATATCTTGATTGATAGTAAAGGGAGAAAAGTAATATGACAGAAACAACAGGCTGGAAAAATAATGCGCAAGATCATCGATTTATTGCTTCATTTAGTGGTGGAAAGGATAGTGTCTTAGCTTTATATAAAGCATCGCAGGTAGGTCAAGCAATAGGTCTTATCGTGATGCTTGAGGAAGAAGGGCAACGCTCAAGGTCCCATGGGATGCCACCAGAGCTTATCCAGGCACAAGCAGACTCGATCGGATTACCTGTCTATACGGCTGCAGCAAGTTGGGCAGAATATGAGCATGTGTTCATTGGTCTTTTAGAAAATGCAAAAAATCAAGGGGCAGAGGTATTAGTGACAGGAGATTTAGACATGCCTGAACATGGCTGCTGGCATGATCAGGTGACAAAAAAGGCAGGATTAAAGCTGGGTATGCCTTTGTGGGAGATGAACCATCGTCAAGCTGTCGATGAATTTATTAACTTAGGATTTATCACGATGATTGTCACGGTCAACTTATCCTTAGGTATGACCGAAGAAGATTTAGGAAGAACACTTACCTACGAATATGTACAGGAGCTTGAAGCCCGCGGCATTGACCCTTGTGGGGAGGGTGGAGAATTCCATACAACTGTCATCGATGGACCACTTTTTAAGCAGCCTATTCATGTTCGGAAATGCTCAATTGTACGAGACGGAGACTATGCATTTCTACCTTTAGAACTTGCGTAAAATCACTCAAGAAAACCTTTAATGTGATGACCAATTCATTACATTAAAGGTTTTTTTACCTCAACTTGTCATTTTGTTTCATGTGTAATAAAATTATTACATATGAAAGATATACTAAAAGGTGATGAACTGTTAACAGTATTGGGTGCTCTGTCAAATCCTTATCGTTTAAAAATTATTGCTATTCTCCATCAAGAAAAGCGATATGTTAGTCAACTTGCAAGAGAGTTAGCAATCAGTAGACCATTACTATACTTACATTTACAAAAATTAGAAGAAGCTAACTTAATTAATGGCTATCACGAAGTTTCTGAAAGTGGCAAAACGATGAAGTATTACACGCTAAACCCTTTTAGCATTACATTAAATGCCGATTTCATTGCCCAAGTTGCTAGCGGCATAACGGATAAAAAAAGAAAGGAATAACATTGTTTTAGATGGTTTACTAATTATGAAGGGAGTTGATGAAATGTCGTCCATGTCCATTTCAATCTTTTCGGCATTCTTTGCTTTGCTGCCACTGATTGTTCTTGTTATTATTTTTGTCTTTGTAATAAGCGTTATCCGTCGTATGGAACGTCGTGCAGAGGAACGTTTAACATTAGATAAAGAAACAGCCCATTTGCAACAACTGCAAATTCAGGAAATTAATAACCGTTTAACAAATATTGAAAATATCCTAAAACAAATTGATTAAAGTACAAAGGTTCTTACCTCTGTACTTTTTTAATTCAATTTTTCTTTTAAGAGGGTATAAAAACAATTCGATATTGTCTAAAATAACATTTGACTGGACACTAATTGGTGTCATATAATTAAGACACCAATCAGTGTCCTATTAGAAAGGGTGGTGGTTTTGAGTAACAATCATCAAGAGCGTGACGTCTATGTAGCCATTGCTGATCCGACAAGACGAAAATTAATTGGTTTGTTGGCGGAGGTAGATGAGTTACCACTTCACGAATTAACCGCTCAATTTGACATGGGGCGTACTGCCGTATCGAAACATTTGGCCATCCTCAAAGATGCAGGTCTTGTTATGGCTCGCAAGGAAGGTAGAGAGACCAGGTATCGGCTGAATGCAGCACCATTGAAAGAAATACAAGATTGGGTCTCGTTTTATGAAGGATTTTGGAAAGAAAGAATATCAAAACTACATCTTTTATTGGAGGAAAACAAATGAAACCAGATGTATCATTAGATTTTAAATTTACAAGTTCCATCGAAAAAGTGTGGCATGCGTTAACAGATCCAGAGACGCTTGCAAAATGGATTTGGAGCAATGATTTTCAGCCAATCGTCGGCCATCAATTTCAATTCCGTGCTGAGCCAAATGAATGGTGGGATGGTATTGTAAATTGTGAAGTACTTGCAGTTGAAGAGCCTCATAAATTATCATACACGTGGTCTAGTGCTGGCGAAACAACAACAGTAACTTGGACACTTACAGAACAATCTGATGGAACTACACAGCTTCACCTCGACCAAAGTGGATTTAGTGAAGAAACAAAAGCTCGTCAAGGAGCTATTGAAGGGGCTAAATATGCTTGGACAAATATGGGTTCACAGCTTGAAAAAGTATTAGCCTAATCATCGTCATTCAAATAACCTTACAATGAAGAACGCAATTCCTTAGCAAGAATTGTGTTCTTTCATTTTCTAACAAGCCTAATACACATGAAAGGATCACGACATGAAGATCAATCAACTCATTGCCAATAATATCAACCGTTTAGATGTAGTTTTACCAGAAGATCAATCACTAGGAATTGCAGGGTTGTCTGGCTCAGGGAAAACGACATTTTGTCAAACGATTGGGGAGGAATCCAAAAAACGTCTCGTTTCTTTATTACCTAAGTCTGAATATCAATATTTGTTTCCAAACATTATGGAAACGAACTTCAGTGCGATTCAAATGGAGGACATGCCATTAGTTCTTTTCCTAGGGAAATCATCTATCTCTACAAATCCTCGTTCAACAATTGGTACACATACAGGTGTTTTTAAAGAAATACGTGATCGTTTGGCAGAAGAATTTCAGCTGTCTCCAGAGGTTTTTTCCTTTAATAACGCTTTAGGCTGGTGTCCTGCATGTAAAGGACGAGGCACGACGAAAAATGTAGAGTGTAAAAAATGTCAGGGTAAACGCTATAGTCCAGAAGTGGAGCAACATCGACTAACTTTATGGAATGAACCCTATAGCATTTCTGATATTCATAATTTAAGCATCGAGGCTATCTATTCTTTATCAAATGAATTAACAATTAGCGAAGAAAAACAGCATATACTTCAAAATATCATTCATATGAACATTGGCTACTTAACATTGAATCGTATTATGGGGACGTTATCAGGTGGGGAATTAACTCGACTTTACTTAGCAGAATTCATGGCAACGAGCGAAAATACAGTCATCATTGTCGATGAAATATCGGTTGGTTTGGACCATGATACGTTATTAAAAATATTGGAGCAAATTCAACAACTGGGCCATAAAAATCAAATTTGGCTTATCGATCATTCAGATACGGTGCTCGACACTGCAGACAAGCCTTTATTCTTCGGACCAGGTAGTGGGAAATACGGTGGGAAAATTGTAGACGAGTCCCCTCGACCACAGCCAATTTATTGGGAACGAAATCAGGTAATGCCCACTACCTACTACCAATTCCAAGACCTCCATTGTCGGAATATCCAAATGGACAGAATAGAAATTCCTAAAAATCGACTTGTTACTTTTACAGGGGAATCTGGTTGTGGAAAATCAACACTTGTCAATGAATGTATATCGAAAGATTTTGTTAAACGCTATCCAAAGGATAAACTTGTGATGGTTGGACAAGATCGTAATCAATCCATTACAAGTAGATCTACTGTCGCAACATTCCTCGATATTAAAAGGAAATTAACAAAATATAGTGAGGAGATTGAAGATATTTTTCAACGTTCGATTGAGGATATCATTGATGAACTCCCTAATGAAGACATCGCCCATAAGCGGTTAAGCTTGCTGATAAAATTAGGACTTGGCTATTTAACATTGGAAAGAAAGACACAATCCCTTTCTACTGGTGAATTCCAATGTGTACATCTTGTCTCAGAGTTATTTGCGAATTCTCGAAACCCACATACACTATTTATTTTTGACGAGCCGTCTAAAGGGTTATCTCAAAATATTTTAAATCAGTTCATTGATAGTGTAAGGGACATCCTTGAAGATGAATCCATTTCCATCATCATGATTGAGCACAATGCCTATATGCTCGAAAGCTCAGATTTTATCATTGATTTTGGGAAAAGACAGCAGGAGCCTGTGACACATCTTGAGGTGGTCAGTCAAGAAGACTATTTTAATCAAGTGAAGCATTCACAAAACATAGCTCCTTTACACATTGCGTCAACACTTGATTCTAGAAATGGCATTCAATACTTAGAAGACCATCAGATTAGCTATTTTAAAATGGCGGAAAATATTTATAAAGGGGGAATCTTAAAAAGCCTATCCTCTATGGCTCGACTTATATACAGTGATTACGAATCGAACAGGATTGCCCCAGTCATTGCTATTGATCTAGAGCGACATTTATATAGCCAATATAGTTTTCTCTATGAAATTGGGGGGCTTATTAACCATATTGTCGCTTCACATCCAACGAATAAGGATACAAGAAGCTTTGATTTCTTTAGCCAAGAAAATCACTGTCCAAGCTGTTCGGGGCGATTAGAAATAGAAAAATTCGATTTTGATATCGTAGTACAAAATAAAAATGTGCCATTTTGGGACGGTTTATTACATCCAGATGTGATGGATGTCTTAAAATACTACCAACATTCAAAATTAGAATTCCTCTTTGAAGAGATTAAAAATGAACTTGGCCAGGATATAAGTAAAAGCTACAATGAAATGACAGAAGAAGAAAAACATACATTTTTATATGGCTATTGGGATCAATCTTTTTATGATAAGACAACGAAATCCTCGAAAAAATGGGAGGGCTTTAATTTAATCATTGGCCGCTATATTGTCATTTCGAAATCTAAGATAAAAGAGCAAATGAAAGAAACAAGAAAAATGGTGCCTTGCCCAATCTGTCATGGCACAGTGCTTAATCATCAGAAGAAATTACGATTTGGGGACACCGATATCCGAGACTTAATCCATCAGTCACTGGATGAAGTCATTAAAATTGTAGGGAGCTTACCACAATTAGAAAAAATGAAAGCAATCGTTGGTGGAGATATGTCGTTACTCCAAGATGTCTCCTTGTTGCCAAGAGAAACGCAAGTAGCGTTGAAAATGCTGGAATTGGAGCTTGCAAGCTTTGTAGGGTATGAAATCGTTCTGCAAAACGCTTTACCATTCTGGGAAAAAATCGAAAGCAATTTAGACGTTATTAGCCGAAAAAATCAAGTAACAATCTGTGATTTTGCTAATATTTACGAGACGAGAGAAGCAATGATCGACCAGTATTTTACGAATGGCAAATACAAAAAACTTACCTATGTATATGAGGCGTTTGGCTACAAAAAAATCGTCACTCAAATCAACAAAGTTAAAGCAAATCATACTTGCCCATTCTGTAAAGGGAAAAAGGTTCTTTCAGAGGATGGTCTACATGATGGCGTCTACAAATTAACCGTCCCTTGTGTTAGCTGTGGTGCAAGTGGTATTAATGAAGAGGGGCGTCAGCAAATCGTCGATGGTATTGCTGTACAAACTTGGCTAACAGGAAAGGTAAGGGATGTGGTAAAAGAAGGCTCTCATCTTGAGGCTGTTGCTCATATTCCAATTTTCAATCGCATTCGTGAGTTAAATAAACAAGAAATGATGGCGGTCTATCAATACTTACAACATAATAACTAAGCTCAACTTGTTAGAAAACCCATTTGCGCACAGCAAGTGGGTTTACTTCATTTGATTAATCACACTAATTTTTCCAAAAAAGTTAACATTCAGTGTCGTCTTTGCCATTTTAATCGTACTATAAAGGTAGCTGGATTGGCAGTAAAAGGGAGGTTATTCTTTGGTCAAAAAAGTACTGTTATTTGGAGATATTGGCATTGATGATACGGTTGCCTTAATTTATGCAAGGCTAAATAAAGAAATAGAAATTGTGGGCTTAGTTGCAGACTACGGAAATGTCTCGCGAGAAGATGCGGTGTCCAATATTTATTAT
Source organism: Lysinibacillus irui (assembly GCF_028877475.1). NCBI lineage: Bacteria > Bacillati > Bacillota > Bacilli > Caryophanales > Bacillaceae > Lysinibacillus > Lysinibacillus irui. The sequence goes on from NZ_CP113527.1 coordinate 2,197,457, forward strand.
GTGATGAAATTATTCGATTTCCCACAGGGTATTCCCGTTATTTTGGGAGCAGAGGTTCCTTTAACGGGGGAACAACCCACTTACTACCCAGAGATTCACGGACAACGAGGGCTGGGACCTATTGTACCAAATGACGATCACGAATTAAAAATTGAAAACTTTTTTGAAATTGTCAATATAATTGAAAGGTATAAGGATGAGGAGCTTATTATTGTCAATATTGGTCGGTTAACCTCACTAGCTACAATGTTTATCCTTTACAATGACCTAATGAAAAATATCAAGGAATACTATATTATGGGTGGTGCGTTTTGGGTTCCTGGAAATGTCACTACAGTGGCAGAAGCGAATTTTCATGGTGATCCGTTTGCTGTGAAAATTGTGCTAACCTACGCAACGAATGTAACAATCATTCCATTGAATGCCACACAAAAGGCAATTGTTACACCAGGGATGGTGGACTATATTGATTCATTTGGGCAAACAAAAATCCTTAAACCATTAATGGACTACTATACTCGTTTTTATCAAGAACGGGACCCTTCTTTATTAGGAAGCCCCGTCCATGATGCATTAACGTTGATGGCAACAATTTATCCTGACATGTTTATCTATGAGTCCTATCCGGTCATCATTGTGGATAAACTTGAAGGTCCGGCAAGAGGGCAAAGTATTGCCGAAACACGGCCATATGAAAATGGTAACAATGGAGCAAAAAGACATCGTATTGCCTTTGATATTCATTATGACAAGTTCTTTCATAACTTTTTGTCTATCATGACAGGTCAATTAGTTTGAGCCTATTCAAAAACCCCATCTCGTAGGATCACAAATTTAACATTGACATTCACTTTCATATCTTTATACATTTTATGCCATTTTTCTTTTGTCAGCTTAGAATGTCTCACAGAACTTCTATATTTCTCGGCAAAGCCAAAAATATCCGATTCGACTTCCTGACTATGCGCGATTACTCTTTCAATTTCCTTTGTTAGTTTCTTCTCGATTGCATCCTGTAGTATTTTTACATTCTTCGCGTCGCCTAAATTCATATCAGGATATACCTCTAAAACTCTTGACCGAATGTCGATGTTAAGATCAAACTCTGGTGTATCGGCATTCACTAATTTTATCTTTCTATTTGAATGGATGGCATCAAAGGCCACAGTTATTTTTTCTGCAGGTTTTTGAAGAACTTTAGATGGAATATCCTCTTTGTCTAAGATCGTTTCAAACAATCCAACTTTAAAGGTGTCTCGGACAATTTTAACGTAAAAGCTATCGTTTGCTGGAAGGGAACCCACCATTTTGCTCCCTTTAAAAAGAGCTACGCCACTTAATTCAACAAGCTCGCCATTTCTTTTAATAATTGGCATCGCTAAATCTTTCCCAAATGAATAGTAATCATGTGCGATTTGATGGAGTGTAGCCGAAATCATATATTCCTGTCTTACATTTTGTTCGATTAAACGAAATATATGTTGGCCAATATCCTCGATATCTTTGTATTCGTAGCTCAATAATGAGGATGTTTTACCCTCTACCACAGCCATATAGACACTATTACTAACACTAGCGTTTTCTAGGTTTGTATCTATATAATAGTGCAAACTTTCTTTTGCTAAATCGTCACCAAACAAGACAACCCTCATTTGACCGACCATGATTTTTTTTGAAAGCCTGCGATTCGCCTCCATACGATTTCCTTTACTTGTTTCATTTTCGGTTGTTAAAACTTCTACATTACTTTGAAATTCTGGATTTACTTCACGTATAACGGCTGTCGTCGCAATTTTTTCTTCAGTTCCTTTATCATAACCAATCAATGTAGTTAATCCTATTTTATCTAAAATATTTGTCTGCACACATCCATATAAAAAAATAAATGATATAAAAACAATAAAACAGCATTTAAGTTTGTTCATCTTTTTTCACCTTCTTTGATGTGAAGTTCTTTTTCAGCACGGCAAGCATCCATAGCAAAATAGGGTAAACAAAGATTACGTAAAATGCCACATGCCCAAAAATCGTATTAATCGTATTAATCTGAGTACGTGTTTGTATGATTAATGTACCGATAAACACAAAGAAAGAGAGTAACCAAACAAACTTTGTCCCGCTTATATTGACTAAACGAATAGCCCCTCGGTAAGCAGCCCATAAATAAAGACACATATTCGGCAAAATGATTAACATCCAATAACAAACGGCGATAAATTCAAAGCGCTCTATAAAAGGAAAGCTAATAAAACTAAATAATGTTAATGTGGCCCATATCGTTTTTAATAATTTACCTTCACTATAATAGGTAATTGACACCAGCATAACGGATAAATAGATAAAGGTTGTAAACAGCAAACCTAAATGAACATGTTTTTGAACATTTTTCTTTTCTTTTACAAAGGGATAAATAACGTTTAAGACCTCAAAGCCAATAATAGTGAAAGTCATTGAAAAGGTACCTTTTAAAATCGAACGAAAGTCATTTTCCAGAACCGGTAATAAACTTTCTGCTACTGAATACTTCAAAGGAAAAGCCAACATAGGAAAAATCCATAAGGAAAGTATAATACTAAAAAAGGCCAGACCTACAATTACGCGTAGCCCTCCAGTAAATGCATAAATAACGACAATGAGTAAAGTTGCTGACAGAAACCATGTCCCTATTCCAGGAAACAACCACACTTGGATTACTTCAATATAATTTCGTAAAACGGAAAAGAATGCTACCGAGCAATATAATACATACATGGCATTGAATAAATTGCCTATCCATTTGCCAAAGATATCTTGTTGAATGCCATATAAATCATTGGAGCCATAAATCTCTAATGTTTTAATCATAAAAAATGCGACGATATGAGAGGCAATCCCTGCTAGTAAAACTGAAATCCATGCGTCTTGTCTTGCATCTTGATAGACAATTCGTTGAAATCCCTGTATACCAACCCCAACTTGTGCGCCATGTATGACAAAAAACAGTAAATAAGCGCTAATCATATCTTTAGGGCTAAGTTGTATAGGTTTTGTCATTTTACTTCACCTTCATTTCAACTTTTTTCCGGTTTTACAGGTTGAGGCTCAAATTTATTTTCATCTTTTGGTCTAGTTAAAGCAGGTCTTTTCGCTGTTAAAGGTACAGGCATTCTGATGATGCTATCTCGAATTTCTTTCATTCTAGGTGGATAGAATGGAGACATATACGGAGCACCCAAACTTGTCTGGCGTTTAAGATGAATAAGAATAAAACAGAAAGCCAACATGATACCATAAAATCCCCAGAATCCTGCTAGTATAATAATTGGAAAGCGAATAAGACGAATAACGTTCCCCATCATATAACTAGGTGACGTGAAAGAAGCCAGAGCACTTAAAGCAATAATGATCAGTAATATATTACTTGTAATACCAGCTTGTACCGCTGCAGTACCAATTACAATACCGCCTACGATACCAATTGTTTGGCCGATTTTCGTGGGCAATCTTGCTCCCGCTTCTCTCAGCAACTCAATAATAAATTCCAGCAGCAATGCCTCAAATATCGGTGGAAAAGGTACTAACGCCCTTGATTCACTTAAAGGTACTAAAAAGGCTTGTGGTATGACTTCATAATGAAAGGTTACAGCTGCTACATAAAATGGTGTTAAATAGACGGATATAAAGAAGGCAGCTAAACGTAATAATCTTAGAAAAGTGGCAATTTGCCATCTTAAGTTTTGATCTTCCTGACTTTGGAAAAACTCTGTAAACGCTTGTGGGCAAACAATAGCCATGGAGCTGCCATCTACAAGAACACCCACTTTGCCATCCAAAAGAGCATCGCATAATCTATCTGGCCTTTCAGTCATAAGCATTTGTGGGAAGACTGATAACGAATTATCATCAATCATTTCTGCCAAAACTGCGCTATCTAATAACTGATCAATATCAAGGTCTGATATTCGTTGACGCAATGTATTAACCATTTGATCGGAGGCAATACCACTCATATATAAAATGGAAACTGATGTATTCGTCCGCCTGCCAATTTTGAGCTTTTCATTACAAAGCTCAGGACTCACTATGTAGCGACGAATTAACGAAATATTTGTAGCTAGGCTTTCATTAAATCCAACCTGTGTGCCAATTACCTGAGATTCATTTTCAGGCGCTGATAATGCTCTAGATTCCCTTGTAGCAATATCAACCAATAGAACGTTAGAGTAGCCATCGACATGAATCAAAACAGATCCATTGACCATGGATTTTACAGTTTCCCTAAGTAAACTGGTTTCATTCACTTCAGGAACAGAAAGAGAAATCTCAATATCCTCCGGTTTTTCATATGGATGATTCTGTAAAATTGCTATAATATCATTATTTAACGTTTGGTTATCGACTAAATTTTCAATATAAATAAGGGTAAGATTTGGTGGAATAGATTTTATAATTAAATCAGCTGGATTATTAGTAGCAGTTTTAATCGATTGAATAAAATGATCTGTCGCTTGAGCAACCCTTACTAGGTTTTCTTTAGGCGCCTCTTTTGTTGGTGGTGGTTGTTTTTTATTGAAAGGTAGTTTAAATTTCATTTTAAATAAAAGGCTCCCTTCATGGTTAACTTCGTTTATAGAATAGGCTTTAAAAGGGGATTCTATACTTTTTTCTGCAAGTTTGCAGTGGACAGCATTTAACAAAAAGTGGTAGTATTATAGGTATCTTAAAACAGAACGGAGTTTAGACCATTATGCTAAAACTGATTATCGCAAATTAAATTCCATGGAATTTAATAGTGGGGCATTTCTATAATTTTTAGGAAATTATAGGGTTTATATGGTATTGCCCTTTTGCGATAACGAAGAGAAGCATGATCATGTCTAATCCACAGTAAAACTGTTAGCTAATTTTGGTAGCTAGCTTTATTTTCTGTGTAACCAAGGACTTTATGAGTGTGTGCTCATAAGGTCTTTTTCTGTTTTTAGGAGGTGATGATTCCCAACAAAAAGGACGTAGTGAAATAAAAGGAGGGAATTGAAGTGGAAAAATATGAACTAGTATTTGATTATCGTCATGATGAAAAATTAAAGGCAAGTTTTAATGATTTAGCAATCAAGACATTTGGTTTAGATTTTCGAGACTGGTACAACAAAGGATATTGGAATGACCAGTATATTCCGTACTCATTTGTTATGGAAGGTAGAGTCATTGCCAATGCCTCGATTAGTACAATGTCGTTAGTAATCAATGGTGAGCGACTAAACGGCATTCAAATCGGTACAGTCATGACCGACGAAAACTATCGTAATCAGGGTTTATCTAAGCAGTTGATGCAGGAGATTCTCAATAAATACGAAGATATCTGTGATGTCATGTATCTTTTTGCCAATAACACTGTATTGGATTTTTATCCAAAGTTCGGCTTTACACGGATTCATGAAAGTGAATTTAGCTTAGATCTCACAAAAAAAACTATTCAACCGAACAATGCTACCTTACAGCGACTAACAATTGAACAGGATCTTGTCATTCTAGAAAACTATGCGAAAAATCGTCAAGTCAATTCTAGTATTATTGATGTCGAACAGAACGAAACCCTATTAATGTTTTATTTCACCATCGTATTTCATGATGCCATTTACTATCTAGAAGACTTAGAAACAATTGTGTTAATGGAAGAAGACGGTGGCGTTATAAATATTTACGATATCATCTCCATACGGCCATTCGATGCGGAGACTGTGTTAGCAAGCGTTGTTAAAGACACTACAAAAAAAGTAGTATTCTATTTCACCCCTGACTTCACCCTCGAGGGCATGACAGCAACCATCATACCAAATGATGACGATGCCCTATTTGTCCTCTCGAAAAAACCACTACTAGAAGGAAATTTTATGTTCCCTCTAACATCGCATAGTTAAGTGAGGGAGGGGGTAATCGCTACTGAAGGGGATTTTGATCACTTCAGTAGCGAGATGAGCGCTTTTGTAACAAATTGGAGCGCTTCGAGCGTGGATATGAGCACTTTGTGATGAAATTGGATCACTTCGAGCAGAGTTTCGATCGCTTTTGTATCAAATTGGAGCGCTTCGAGCATCGATATGAGCGCTTTGATATGAAAAAGGAGCGCTTCGGGCATAGATATGAACGCTTTGGCATGAAAAAGGAGCACTTCGGGCATAGATACGAGCGCTTTGGCATGAAAAAGGAGCGCTTCAGGCAGCGATATGAGCGCTTTGTGATGAAATTGGATCACTTCAAGCAGCGATACGATCACTTTGCAATAAAAATGATCACTTCAAGCGTAGTTTCGAGCGCTTTGTGATGAAATTGGATCACTTCAAGCAGAGTTTCGATCGCTTTGACATGAAAAAGGAGCGCTTCAGGCATAGATACGAGCGCTTTGGCATAAAAAAGGATCACTTCTAACAAGAATCCAAGCTCCTCATTACTATAAAAAAGAGGGAGTCACAAACTTGACTCCCTCTTTATCTATTAGGAAAGGACCTGAATAGTTGATTCTTTTTTAGTTGTCACTTTTAATGTTAGCAACATCAGAACTACCAAAGTAAATAATAATGCTATGAGGGCAACGTCAAAGGTGTTTGTTATATCTTTAATGACCCCCACGAGCATTGGAATAATCCCACTTATAATATAGCCTCCGAATTGAATCATGGCTGTCCAATCGCTTGCTTCCTTTGGTGTAGATGTTGCATCTAAAGGGAGAATCATGGCTAATGGGAATAAGCCCCCAGCACCAATCCCAGCTAATGCGGCACAGAAAACAGGTGAGATTCCGCCAATGATTAACATGAAAATGCCGGTAAAAGAACTCAATGCACAAAGCAGCATCCACGGTTTTCTCTTGGTACTATTATTAATAATGATTGGAATAATAAAGCTACAAATCATTTGCATAACGGAAAAAACCGTGACGGTTGTTGCCGCGTAGGCATCACTATAACCAACGTCCTGTACTTTCGGAGCGAGCCATGTTGCCAGGGAATAATAAACACCGGATTGCAAACCAAACATGATCATAAGGAGCCATACATATCGGTTTCCCCATGGTAATCGACTTTTTTGACTTCCAGATTCGTTTTTAGTTGGCTGTGATTGTTTTGATTTTTTAATAATGGGAATCCAAACTAGGACACCCGCAAGCGCAAACACAGACCATATCGCTAAAGCTGCGTTCCAGGATTGATGAAAAGCGTGCATGACAGGCACGACTAAACCAGCGCTGAGTGACGCCCCGATCCCCATTCCCGCAGAATAAACCCCAATCATAGAGGATGAAGATCTAGGGAAATGCTTTTTAATGTAACCAGAAATTAATGGCCCTGTTATGGCAATGCCTATACCACTTAGAATAGCAGTTACTAGTAAAAGCACAGGCGATGATGCGATTAGTCGCAATGCTGTTGACACACCAATTAATAAAACTGAAAAAGCAATTGTCAGCTCGATGCCCCAGCGTTCACTTAACTTCCCGGCTAATGGTGCAAAAATGCCCATACAAAAAACGGGTAGGGCAGTTAATAAACTGACGACAGCACTAGACATGTGCAAGTCCATCTGAATATTTTTTAGCACAGGTGAGATAGAAGTGATGGAAGCTCTTAGATTCATCGATAGAATGAATAAAGAAAAAACGCTCCAAATCATATATAGATTTTTTGATTTTACTATCATAGAAGTACATCTCCTTGTATAATTAAAAATGCTTATTTGATATACTATAGTTAACTTTTCATCAACTAAAGTAAACTATAATTTATCGACTTGTATACTATAATATACTAATTATACAAAGTCAATGGGGAGGGTGCATCTTGATGAGTGAGGAAAATATTGACTTATCTGGTCAAGTTGGGGTTAATTTAAGGGAAATACGTAAAAATAAAAGAATGAGCCTTGAGGAGTTAGCAGCTATAAGTAATGTCAGTAAATTGACGTTAGGTAAAATCGAAAGAGGGGAAACCAATCCCACTGTCAATATTCTATGGAAAATATGTAGAGGGCTTAATATTCCACTTGTTTCGTTGTTAGCTTTTGAAGAAAATATCGAGGTTCATCGTTTTGGATCAGACTATCAATTTGCAGGGCATAATAACGATTGGTTTGTTGAACCACTTTTTAAAACTCATGGAACAGAATGGTATAGAGGCTGCCTTGAACCAAATAGCGAGTACAGTGAGTGCCACTTAGCTGGTTCTGAAGAAATTGTGCTCGTGTTAAATGGACAGTTGGAGCTGAAGGTAGGAGAGAAAAGCCATCAGTTAAATCAATGGGATGTCATCAAATTTAAAGGTGAAGAGCTTCACACATACATCAACCGCTCTAATGAAAAAGTCCATTTAATGCTGTCTTTAACGTATACAACTCCGTAGTTAGGCAAGTAAAAAATCGTCCTTACTTAACAAGTAATGGACGATTTTTATAATTCCTTGATTTTCATTCATATAGAAAAAAGTCGATTTCCTCAAGCTTAGGAATCGACTTTTTTGTACAAAAAAATATGTAAAACACATTGAAATATGGTAAGTAGTATGGTAAATTTATATGGATAGACATTGTATAATTATTATACACCGCATTATCCCTATTCTAATTATACAATATACTCTATTCTTTCGTCAACACTTTTATTATTAATTTTTTGAGGGGTGGTTGCGATGAAAACAGCAGGAGCAAACGAGCAGATTGGAGGAAAAACCACACAGTAGATCTACAAGGCAATTTGAATGTGTAAATGAACTTAGAGGCGATGAAAGGCTTCATAAAGATGTGAATGAAATTTTAAAAGAGAAAGTAGGACTGATACTTACATGTCGGAGAAAAACATTTCTATTCAGACGAAAACGCCATACGGCATGATTGCCATTTTATTTATTGGGGCCTTTGTTGCTATTTTGAATGAAACACTACTAAATATTGCTCTTCCTGCTATTATGGAAGAATTCAAAGTCAATGCGACGGCAGTACAATGGCTTTCAACAGGATATATGTTGATAAACGGTATTTTAATCCCAGCGAGTGCCTTCTTTATTCAACGCTTTACGGATAAAAAATTATTTATGACAGCGATGGCCTTGTTTACGTTAGGTACATTTTTAGCTAGTATTGCCCCTGCATTTGGTGTGTTATTAGCGGCACGAATGATTCAAGCTGCAGGCTCAGCGATTATGATGCCATTATTAATGAATGTGATGCTAACTGCATTTCCAGTGGAAAAACGTGGGGCCGCAATGGGGATGTTTGGTCTCGTAATGATTACTGCTCCAGCGATTGGACCTACTCTTTCTGGCTGGATCATTGAACATTATAGCTGGAGAATGTTATTTGATATTGTGCTACCAATTGCTATTTTAACCTTAATTTTTGCAGCCTTTAAGTTAAAGGATGTTACACCACAACGTGCGATTAAGCTTGATATTATTTCACTTATTTTATCAAGTATAGGATTTGGTGGCTTGCTATATGGCTTTAGTTCCGCTGGGGAAAAAGGATGGGATCATGTCCTTGTATATGGCACGATTATAATTGGAACGCTTGCTTTAATTACCTTCACCCTTCGTCAGCTACGAATGGATGAGCCAATGCTTGAGTTTCGTATTTTCAAATATCCAATGTTCGCTTTATCGTCAGCCATTTCCATCGTTATTTCAGTGGCCATGTTTTCAGCTATGATTTTGATGCCAATTTACATCCAAACGATTCGTGGTATTTCACCAATGGATTCTGGTCTACTTATGCTACCTGGTGCGATTGTGATGGGGATTATGTCACCAATTACTGGGAAACTCTTTGATAAATACGGTGCTAGAAGCTTGGCTGTCTTTGGCTTAATTATTACCATTGTGACAACGTATTACTTCAGCAAAATTAGCATGGATACGGCTTATTCAACACTAGTAATACTCTATACTTTACGTATGTTTGGCATGTCCATGGTTATGATGCCAGTTATGACAAATGGATTAAATCAGTTACCAGCCTATAATAATCCACACGGAACAGCGATGAACAATACATTACAGCAAGTTTCAGGTGCGATTGGTTCTGCCGTATTGATTACCATAATGAACAATAAAACAACAGCTAAGGCAGAGGAGCTAGCTGCGAGCGCAATGAACAATATGAGTGCCAATGCCGCTCAAGCAACAACACAGTCTGCTAGCGAATTAAAACAACAAATCTTAAATGAAGCCATGCTCCATGGTATTAATTTTACGTTCTTCCTATCAACATTGATTGCGACCATCGCACTCATTCTTGCTTTCTTTATTAAGCGAGTTAAACCAAGTCATGAAACTCATACTGGTGGGGAAGTTGATGAAAAACAGTTAGCGGAGTAAATAGAAAACGGGTATTGCTTGAATAAAGCAATGCCCGTTTTTCTTATTGAACAATTCAATCATTCTATTAGCAATGAAATATTTAATTAATGTCTTTGAAACTGCTAAAACAAAGTTAGATGTTGTGAGCGTAGTTTTATCAACTGTTGGCTTTGGGATCATCAATATGAATGTCACGCTGATGATGTATGCTGATATAATTTTATTACCTATCTATCTACAAAACGGTAGGGGATTTTAAAGTCAGTACAAGGCAAGCTGGCTTTTTTAATAGAGGAGAGTATGTAAATCAGAACCACCAGTCTAACTGGTGGTTTGCTCTACGCGTGAAACGCTGGGGTACTGGCCCATGTCTAAAGACACACTGAAAGGTCCGCCAACCGCACTCCGTTTTCACGCTACCACTAAAGTGGTTTTATTATTTTCGCTTTTTTGCTTGTATTTCTTCTCCTGTAAATGGATCAATGAATTCTTTCATAGTCATTTGATCCTCAAGAATATCCTCTTGCAATTGATTTTTTATATATTCCTGTATGATTTTTCTGTTTCGACCTACTGTATCTACATAATATCCGCGACACCAAAACTTCCTATTTCCATATTTGTATTTCAGGTTCGCATGCCGATCGAATATCATTAAACTACTCTTCCCTTTCAAATAACCTACAAACGATGAAACACTTATTTTTGGTGGAATACTCACCAACATATGAATATGATCAGGACAGGCTGTAGCTTCAATGATTTCTACTCCTTTTCTTTCACATAACTGGCGAAGAATTCTACCTATATCTGCTTTGATTTTTCCATAAATAATCTGCCTTCTATATTTTGGCGCAAAGACGATGTGATACTTACAATTCCATGTCGTGTGTGCTAAACTTTTATTATCCATTTGGAGCCCCTTTCGTACGAAGTCGGTTGACCAGACCTGATTTCATTGTACGGCTGGGGTTTTTTTCTTGTCCATAGCTAGAAGCCCTTTGGAACCCCTCGCATAGCAAGGGGTTTTCAAAAGATACAAAAAAAGCGTCTCATCTTAAGATGAAACGCCATTTTTTGAGGTTATTGAGTTAATCGTTGGATGAAGGCATCTAATTGTGCCAATGTGACATTGTCGTTTACGCCAAATGTTCCGTCCCCTTTACCAACCGTAATTTTATTGGAGGCGAGAATGGCTACATATGTGTTAGCCCAGTGAGCGTTAGGAACATCCGCAAATTGTTCTGCAGTTCCTTGTTGTTTTAAATTAAAGGCTTCCACTAAAACTTTCGATAATTGACCACGAGTCATAGGTGACCCAGGATTGAATTTCCCATTTTCATCACCTGTGAAAACGCCGATTTTTTTCAGCGCTTCTGCAGCACCTGCATATTTGGACGATGGTTTGATATCTGGGAAACTTGTATTAGTGTTACTAGTATTTAACTGTAATTTATTCGCTAGTCGAAGAGCAACTTCACCGCGCGATGCATAAATGCTAAAGTCGATTTCTGCTTCTTTTACTTCACCAAAATCATTGTCAGTAAAGGTTGCCACGCGTTTTGCTCCTACATAACGAGATCCCCAGTAATAAGGGTCGTTAATTTTATCGATTTTAACGCCAGAGCTTGTCGTTGCCGAAATAAAGCTGTTGTCACCTATGTATATACCAACATGGGAAATTCCGCTTCCCGATGTATTAAAAAATACGAGATCACCAGTCTTTAAATTGTCTTTAGAGATTGCAGTACCCTGCTGATATTGAGCTTTTGATGTACGTTCAAGTGAAATGCCTAGCTTAGAAAAAACAATTTGTGTATAAGCTGAACAATCCACACCTGTTTGTATATTTGTTCCTCCATACTGATAAGGAACACCTAAATATGCTTTTGCTGTATTCGTTATATCTGCTATTGTCGCCGCTTTTGCATCATGAATACCTACACCTGTAAAGAACATAAACGATGCAAAAATCGGTAGTAACCATTTTTTCTTCAATTAAACCTTACCCCTTTCAAAAAGCTTTCGCCTTTGAATAATGTAAGGATAGCATGAATGAGACAAGAATTATTTTTCAATAATATTACCGATTACCCCTAAACACCAAAATTGAAACCTTATTTTTAACTCTGTAAAACTTCTGCAATAAACATGGGCAATTTTACTAAAAATATTTGAAAAGTTTGGCTATATAGGGTTATTAGTGTTAATTTACATATAATAGCCTAAGCAAAAAATCTCTGGTCGCAAATTCACCAGAAAGTAAATGCAATATGTAAGTTGAATGAGACAAAGAAAAAAATACAGGAGGGAATACCATGTTTTTAGAATCTGATAGTGTCACACTTAGAAAAACGAATAGGCAAGATGTAGATTTTGTTTGTAGCCTAGAAGCAATGGAGGAAAATGCGAAATTTATCATTCCATGGTCAAAGGAAAAGCATGAAAAAGCATTGGCAAATACAGATGTTCTACATTTAATTGTGGAAGATCGAAAAAGAAGTCAACCTGTAGGCTATCTTATTATTGCTGGATTAGAAAATCCCGATTTAAGCATTGAGCTTGTAAGAATTACGATCAACGAAAAAGGAAAAGGGTATGGTAAGGAATCCTTTAACCTTATTAAAGATTGGGTATTTACGAAATTTCAAGCTCATCGTCTATGGCTAGATGTGAAAGTAAATAATGTGCGAGCTTTTAAGCTTTACCAAAAACAGGGCTTTGTAGTAGAGGGAACATTAAGAGATTGTCTCAAAACAGAACATGGCTTTGAATCTTTACATATTATGTCTATTTTAAAAAATGAATATGAAGAATTAACAAAGGAGGGAACATGTTGCAGCACATCTTTAATGAGTTGATAAAACAGGACATAAAGCCGTTCTTAGCCACATTCGGCTTCAACAAGAAAGGTCTGAATTTCTATAAGAAAACGGACAACCTCATCTACCTAATCAATTTCCAAAAATCTGCTGGGAATACAGCTAATCAGGTTCTATTTTATGTGAATTGCGGGATTTACGCAGCTGAGTTGGCACAAATTCAATCGAAAGAAATTCTGACATCACCGAAAGAAGTAGAATGTCACTTCAGGGCAAGGATGAGAGAAATAGCTGACACTGCTCCAGATCGATTTTCTATCACAGCTACTACTAATATAGATAACGTAAGAAAAATGCTACTTCCTTGTTTAGAAGATGTCCTTCATTTCTTTGAAACGATGACCAGTGCCAGATCCATTGTTGATTATTATACGTCAGGCCCATTTTTACATTTAGGTGAAGAGAGCTTTCATTTGCTATTACAGGCCAATGATGTAACTGCAGCGAAACATTACTTTAATGCATTACGTAAAAAGCATGGAGCTGAACAGAGGTGGTCCATTTTCGAACAACAATACCATGCTATATTCAATCAATATGGAGTGAAACTTGAAATAATTTAAGATAAAACCAGCACTCATCTCAATTGAGTAGCTGGTTTTTGTTATTGTCTAACGATTAAGCTCTTCCTTTTGGCTTATGTTCATTTTGTTATCTAATATTCTCCCGATTATCGGCATAAAGAAATGCAGGATAAAGCCTCCTAAACAAACTGTTAATAACGTACCGACTCCAATTGGCCCTTTAAAAATCATGGCAAGTACTAAAAATAAGACATAAATAATTGTTCTTGAGAAAAATATCGATTTTTTCGTCATTTCTTTTATTAATATAGTTAGTCGATCTACAGGAATAGGTGCAAAATTTGTATGTAAATAGGTTGCGGTTCCTAACCCAGTCACTATCAATCCTATGCCAAAACAAATGGCTTGGCTATACCAAAAGTCTGGTGTTACGAAATCGCGTAATAGAAATAACCACATATCTATCCCTATACCAGTAATAAATGCTGTAATCAAGCCTACTAATTCGGGCTTTTGTTTGGCTATTAGGGCATTACTACCGATTAATAGGATGGCCAGAATGATTTCCCAGCTACCTACTGTCAAGCCCACATTTCTAGACAAGCCTACTAAAAGAGCATCAAAAGGAGAGGTGCCGAGATTGGATTGTATAGTGAAAGAAATACCAAGCGTTAAAATTAAAAGGCCTACTACATAAAAAGCATATCTCAAATTGCAGCCCCCTTTCCATTATTTTTGTTGCAAATACAACAAAATTGCGTTACATTGACTATATACTCTTTTTATTGCATTTGCAATATAAAATCTAGAAAGAGCTTAGTAGGAGGGCAAGAAATGACAATTAAAATAAAAAAGTGTAACCGTGAAGATTTAAAAAAGCTACAAGAAGTTAGTATTGAAACATTCCATGATACATTTAAAGAGCAAAATTCACCTGAAAATATGAAAGCATATCTTGAAAAAGCCTTTAATGAAAAACAGCTGGCACAAGAATTAGAAAATGCTGCTTCACAATTCTATTTTATTTTGGACAATGAAGAAATTGCTGGCTATTTAAAGGTAAATGTTGATGAAGCCCAATCTGAAGAAATGGGGGATGAGTCACTTGAAATTGAAAGAATCTACATTCGCGACAAATTTCAAGGAAAAGGGTTTGGCAAACATTTGTTCAACAAAGCATTGGAAGTAGCTATGGCGCAAGACAAAAAAAGTATTTGGCTAGGTGTTTGGGAGAAGAATGATCATGCCATCGGTTTTTATCAAAAAATAGGCTTTGTCCAAACTGGAGCCCATTCATTCTATATGGGTGATGAAGAACAAATTGATCTTATCATGACCAAAACACTTGCCTAAATGTTTAATGGCAGAAACGTTGATATCACAACATTTCTGCCATCTATTTTATTCAGTTCTATTTTTCTTCATAGCCTCTGCCACAGCAGCCGCATGTGGATCTTCTTCTTTATAGAGCTCGCTAATAATATTAACATAGTCAGAAGCATTACGATTTTGACTTAATTTATAGGCAGCTTGCACCTCTTCTACCTTGATTTTAAATCCTTTAATTCCTTTGATTTCTTGCTGTAAAAGCTCTGGAGATAGTTTATCCCATAATACAGGATTTTCACGGAAACTTTCATATTTTTCAAGTAGACTCGTTAAGTCTTGTTCTAACTCCTTGCCATCTATTAGACTGGCTTTCCCGTAAATATGGACAGCTTGATAATTCCATGTTGGTACGTTTTCTTTCTCATACCAAGAGGATGATATGTAAGCATGAGGTCCATTAAATATGACAAGAATATCATTTACTTCCTCAAAGGTCTTCCATATAGGATTTCCATAGGCTAAGTGACCTGTTAGATAATAATCGTCCTCGATTTTATTCAGTAGTATCGGGATATGAACTGCTATTGGCTTACCTTTTATGGTTGAAACAAGTGTTGCAAAGGAATTCTCTCGAATAAATTCTGTGATTTCTTCTAAATCAGTTATTTTGTAATACTTAGGAATATACATGTCAATCTCTCCTTAGTTCTTCAAATTCATTGCGAGTATTTCGAATAAACAAACTATTACAGGTAGGCGTCTTTACATTTTCTCCTCAACAATGTAGATTTTATTATAAACAATCACTGGTACCCCTTAAAAGTGCCAACAATGCTATTTCGAAAGGAGCCAAGGAACGATGCTCGAAATAACGCCAAACTTGAATAATCAGGAACCACTTTATCTTCAATTGTACAATTATTTAAAAGCTGAAATTCAACATGGAAACATTGTGGCAAATACAAAATTGCCATCACAGCGCAGTTTAGCTAAGCATTTACATATTAGTCGAAATACAGTGGACGCAGCTTACCAACAGCTCCTTGCAGAGGGTTATGTTTGGAGTAAAGAACGGGAGGGGCTATATGTTGCTGCACTTGAAAAGGGCTATTTTCAAATGGGCCCTAGTCTTTTTGAATCACCTCCATTAGTGTCTCAGCCAGAACAAGAACTAATGACCATAAAGTATGATTTTAATTATGGGGATATCAATTTAAAAGACTTTCCCTATAAAATTTGGCGAAAGTTGACTATGCAAAGTCTTAATGAAGATAATGCCCATCTTTTTTTATATGGAGATCCACAAGGAGAGCTCGAATTAAGGAAACATATAGCAAGCTATCTTTACGAAGCTAGAGGAGTTCAATGCTCAGCAGACCAAATTGTTATTGGTGCAGGACTACAACATCTTATGGGAATCGTATGTAACTTAATTGGACGGAACGAGCTTTTTGCCATGGAGGATCCAGGTTATTACCGGGTGCGTTATCTTTTGAAGGATCATGGTATAAAGATGAAGCCCATACCTCTTGATGATCAAGGGATTCAGATTGACCATTTAAGAAACAGTAATATTAAAGCTGTTTATGTCACGCCATCTCATCAATTCCCAATTGGTACGGTTATGCCAATCACAAGAAGACTAGAGTTATTAGAATGGGCTAAGTCAGAAGATGCGTATATCATCGAGGATGATTATGATGGGGAGTTTCGATATTCGGGTAAACCAATACCAGCTCTACAAGGTTTAGATTCAAATGAACAGGTTATTTATATGGGCACCTTCTCAAAGTCATTAATTCCGTCCATTAAGCTAAGCTACATGGTTCTACCGAGAAAATTAATCGATCTTTTTAAACGGAACAGCTATTATGTTCAAACTGTATCAAGACACCATCAGCATACTTTACAATTATTTATAGAAAGTGGCCATTGGGAAAGGCACCTCAACAAATCAAGGAATGGCTATAAGCGAAGATATGAGGTATTAATAAAGGCCATTCATCAAATATTTGGAGACAAAGTAAAATTGTATGGGGCTAGCAGTGGCTTACATATTCTACTTGAACCAAATAATAAGATGTCGGAAGAGGAACTGATTGAAACTGCGAGGTTAAAAGAAGTAAAGGTTTATCCTACCTCTATTTTTTATGCGAGCCCTTCTGAGATAAAGTCTGCAAAGGTGCTGCTTGGATTTGCCAATCTAGAGGAAGCAGCAATTGAACGGGGGATTGAGCTGTTAAAAGCTGCTTGGTTTGGGAAATGAAGATTCATATTCGAACCTTCTAACGTTCTATTTTTACAGCTCTTGTATATACATATAAGAGATGAGTGAAATGGGGGAGAAGCATGCAGTTTTATTATGGCAATCAAATGCCGTTACGTGTTCTTGATGAAGCTGAATTTTGGAAACATCAAGAAGAGGAACATACGGTAGTGATAAGGGAGCTTGTCAAAGATTTAGAGCAGCAATACGTCGAGAGATTGAAAGAATGGGAAATAGCCTTTGCTCAGACACATCAGCAAGTAGTTAGATATATAGAAACTGTCAATCGCTCACAAGGACAAGTTTCCCAAGCATTTTTTCAAGATATTTTGCAGCTTACTTCTTTTTGTCTCCAACAGAGTGAACAATTTATTCAATTTTGTCGTATGCTTATTCAAGACAGTAAACCGATCAGCACCAATCCAACAGCCAAAGTTGTATTAAATCATATTATTGTAGAATCAGAATATTTTATCGGCATCGCACAAACCATTTTATATCAACAATCACTTTAAACATCCATTTCCTTCGATCAAGGTCTTTATCAGATCTTGATCTTTTGTTATGATCATACTAATTTTTAAAAAAGTGTTAGGATTCCAAAGTAATAGAAAATGGGGGAGAAAAAATGGAGCTAAAAAATATAAAAGATACAAAACAACTTAATGAAGAACTAGACGGGCTATCCGAGCTTTTGAAAACGGTCGTTGACGAAGGTGCATCACTAGGATTTTTACCTCCTCTAGCGCAAGAACAAGCACTAACATATTGGCAAACAGTCATAGCACCAGACGTCATTTTGTTTATTGCCAAAATCAATCAAACAGTGGCAGGCAGTATTCAATTGCATTTAATGACAAAGCCGAATGGACGTCATCGAGCTGAAATTTGCAAATTAATGACGCATCCAGACTTTAGACGTCACGGCATTGGGCGCGCTCTGATGCAAATAGCGGAAGAAAGAGCAAAGCAAGAAAACAGGTCTTTAATAGTATTAGATACAAGGGAAGGCGATCCTTCTAATCAATTGTACAAATCCTTAGACTATCAAGAAGTTGGTAAAATACCCGCCTATACTATTTCTTCAAAGGGTGAATTAGAGACAACAGTTATTTATTATAAATTGATTTAGCAATACAAAAAAATCCCAGTATTAAACTGGGAAATTAATGATTCATATCCTTCAGACCAGGGCTGTGTTCATTTGGCATCTCTGGCATGAGTGGTACAGGGAACCCTTCAGGCGGGGGAGTTACATTAAGTTCTCCGCCATTTCTACTTGGCGTTTGTCCTTGGAAGATTTCACCGATACGTGTTGGATCTAATCTGAAGTTAAATTGGGCATTATGATAGCCCATTTCGACGAATTTCCTACATTCGGGATATTTGTTGATATCATAATTCGGCACTGGGAACAGTTTTCCCCAATCAACTCCTAACGTTTCTAATGCTTTGGCAAATGCGTTTTGATGGGCATTATCTCGAACGATTAGAAATGCAAGGGTTTCCCTAAATGTTTGATTTGAACTCATCTCATAAATACGTGTTTTTTGGAGTACACCTGTAGACTCAAGCACTAAATTATCTAATAAATCCGCAATCAAATTTCCATGCGCATACACCCAAGAACCATTCCAAGGATTACCTGCAGCATCTACAGGTAAAGAGGATTGCGCCCCCACAATATAATGATGAGGATTAGCATGTCTAACAGCTTCATCCAAAGGGGCTTGGTCGGCTCCGTTACTACCAGGAGCAGAAGATTCACCTGAATCGTTTAGCAATTGGTTTATTGTATTTTGTACGAGCTCGACGTGGGCAATTTCTTCTAGGAAAACGCCACGAAGTAAATCACGATATTGTGTTTCTTTCCCTCTAAAATTAGAGCTTTGGAAAAAATATTGCATCATGGTTCTCATTTCACCATAATGACCACCTAGTATTTCTTGCATAACACGTGCTGCTTGTGGATCCGGTTTGTCAGGCTTAATAATGTTAATTAATTCTTCTTTATAGTAATACATTTGCATTCCTCGATTCGGGGAAATTCACTTTACTTTTCAGGATAATTGACATGTAATGGCGGTGGTACAAGCCATCCTTTATTTTTGTTTAAACGTAAAAGCTTAGCACCAAGTTGAGCTTTAGCCATGTGGAATTGTCCATACATTAATGCGACATCCTCACGAGTAGACGTACCCATTGCTTGACTACATGCCACTAATCCAGCAGCAACATCAGCAGTAAGAGCTGCACTAATTTCAGGATCGTTAAACTTTGCACCTGGAGGAATATCTTCCAATCTTGCGACAGGTCTTTCAGGTGAAGCTGGTGGTAGAGCTATTCCATTCGTTTTTAGAATTTTTTCTAATTGTTTTACTTCTTCTCTACACGTTTCGATCAAATCTTCAATTATTTTTTTAAGATCTTCATCACCAGCATGATTATAGAACGTTTGATAGCCAGAAATCATACCATAATCTGCAATTAAACTTGACCAAACACTAAATACTTCACCATAATGCAATGGTTCATCTTTTGGATTTCCACCAAGAATACCCATATTCTACACTTCCTTTTCTGGTTTTCACCTTTTTTTCAAACAAAGATAGTATGGATGAATAAAGAATAAACATTCCTTTTAATCAAAAGAATTTAAAGACCTAGCATGATTTTTTGCACTTACGTATAAAAGAAGCCACAGAGAATAAATCTCTGCAGCTCTTTAAGTAGTGAGACACTACGCACTTTTATTGTGGTTGTATATTGTGGTTTTATACATGTGTATCATAATTTAAGCATGATAGTATAAATCACCGCAATAAGGACAATTTATACCTTATTGGAGGTGAGAGTTATGGCGAAAGAAAAGAAAAAGAATGAATTAGAGCAAGAAGAAGTAGCAATGGAATTTAATATTGAAGAACTAGAAGTGAAAGAACAAAAAGAACAAAAGAAAGAACAACAACAATTTAATAAAGAAAAAAAGTAAAACATTAAAAAATATCACAATCAATCAGTTGTGGTATTTTTTTCATTATAAGAAGGTGTATCCTAGTTATTTTAGCGATACATCTTTTTTTGTTTATTTAAGCCGATGAAAATAATTGGAATATTGTGTTAATATATACTTGAATAGCGTGTAGAAGGGGAGGAAGTAGATGAGTGAAAAGCAATTATTTGAACAAATGAAAATGTGGCGTAATTGGACTGTTGAATTTCTACGTACAATTCCCGAGGATATTGTGGACCAAATACCCGATGGCCATACGAACAATATCCGTTGGAACGCAGGTCATTTATTAGTGGGTTGGGATCATAGTATGTTTCCAGCTGTTCATCAAGAAAGACAATTACCTTTATCCTATCATTTAATGTTTCCGAGTGGGAGCAAGCCCGATAATTGGACTGAACAGCCTCCAACGATGGAACAAATAATTACGCTTCTAGAGGAACAACCGCTACTTATTGAACAAGCGTGTAGAGGCCATCTAAATGAACCTCTGAAAGAGCCTTTTTTAGGCATGAAAACCATAGGGGATATGGTCATTTTCCATATGAACCATGAAAGCCACCACATGGGCATCATCAAAAGCATGAAGCAAACGCTCTTGAAGGAAGTATCTTTATAAATAGAAAGGAATCCATTTTGATGTTTCAAAATGGATTCCTGTTTAACTACATCGATATCGTTTTAGTTGCCACAGCTTCTTGAAATGCCTCGTCATGCTCAACAAAAACCATTGTGGGATTAAAACTTTGAATGAGCTCTTCAATTTGCATGCGTGAATAAATATCTATAAAGTTTAAAGGTTCATCCCAAATATAGATATGTGCTTTTTCACACAAACTTTTAGCAATCAAGAGCTTTTTCTTTTGACCACCGGAATAATGAGAAATATCTTTTTCAAATTGAATTCGATCAAAATCCATCTTTCTTAGGATGGATTTAAATAGCGTCTCATCAATATTATGCTCTTCGATGAAGTCCGACAGCATGCCCTTTAAATGCGAAGTATCTTGTTGAACATAGGAAATGATAAGGCCCGATGCTAAATGTATGGAGCCTGTATACTGAATAGGGTCTCCTAGAATTAGTTTAAGGATGCTACTTTTTCCGCTGCCATTCTTTCCATCCAACACAATACGGTCGCCTTGCTCCACCTTGAAGCTAATTGGCTTATTGACAATGTGATCATCATAGTGAATAGATACATCAGCTAAAGTTATTAATTCCTTTGATTGAATGGCCAATGGTTCTAATTTTAGTGCCTCTGTTTTTTCTACATTTTTAAGTAGTTTTGACTTTTCCTCAATGGCTTTTTGTTGTCTAGATTCAATGTTCTTTGCCCGCTTCATCATCTTGGCGGCTTTATGTCCAACAAATCCTTTATCTAGCTTAGACCCGGAATTTGTTGTCCCATTTTTGGAAGCTTCCACTTGATTTGACCAGCCTGAAGTACGCTTCGAAGACTGTTTTAATCGATCTATATCTTTTTGTAGACGTTGATTAGTTGCTTCTTCGTGTTCCTGCTGTCTATCAAAATTCAGCTTCCATGAAGAATAGTTGCCACTTTGAACATCAATATTGGCTCTATTGATGGATAAGATATGGTCTACACAGCCATCTAAAAAGGCTCTATCATGAGAAATTAAAATGAATCCTTTTTTCTTCCGTAAATATTCTGAGACAATCTTTCGTGCATCTGTGTCAAGATGGTTGGTTGGCTCATCAATTAAAAGAAATTGGCCCTCAGTTAAAAATAATGCAGCAAGCAACACCTTCGTCTGCTCTCCGTTTGATAATGTTTTGAACGGTCGGTACATAACCTCAGCATCAACATCCAAATAGGATATTTCACGAAGGCATTCCCAATCTTCAGCCTGTGGGCAAATTTCCTCAAAAATTTCGTGAGTAAATTTGTTCTGATCCGAAACAGGATAGGGGAAGTAAGTAAATTCTACTGATGAAATGATTTTCCCACTATATTCATAATTCCCTAACAAAAGATTAAAGAATGTTGTTTTACCTCGGCCATTTCTACCGATAAACCCAAGTTTCCAATCCGTATCGATTTGGAAATTTACCTCTTCGAAAATATTGTCAAAGCTACTTGGATAAGAAAATGTTAAGTTTTGTACTTGTATCATGGACATGCTAGTTCCTCCTTTGTATAGCAACAGTTTTACTTTTCATACAAAGTCGGTATATCCATCTATTTTAATATTCCTCCGTATAGGCAGATGGATATTAACGACTTATACGGAGTGTTACATGCGTAATAATAGTGTCTGAATCAATCATTTTTTCCCTCTCCTTTTTAGTAGATGAAAGTTACAGAAAAAATTCTAACTATGAGAGCATAAAAAAACCTCCCAATATCAATTGGAAGGATTAGTCTTTTGCTTTAAAAAATTCGTCATCTTACTTGCCATGAACAGATTATGACAAATAAATGGAAACTGATTATTAAAAATGGACAGACTAACCCTATATTTTGTAGTTTGAAGTATTTCATTTCAAATAAAAATATAGATTAGTTCATCATTGTTCATTCATCAGTCCTCTCATAATTGTATTTCCATAGTAACAAATTTTTTCAACGAATACAATCCTGCTTCAACATCCCACAAACTTTTCCCTTCTATCATAATAGGAACAATTAAGTGACTATATCACTTTAAAGTGCGTACTTACCTCCATCGAATACACTTCTTATAATACATTTATGGATCAGTAATACGTCCATAAGCATTAAAAATAACCGCATTTGATCAGAACTACATTTACGATTAACTGAAGGATAGCTGGAGGTAGTGATATGAGTACTTTAAGTATAGATGAAATTTTAAAAGAAGAGGAAACACTTCAATTTTCCACTTTTACAAATGACGATGCCCTGCGTTTAGGCTTATTAATTATAGAAAAAGCGAAGCAAGAAGGGAAATCCATTGCTGTTGATATAACAAAGAATGGTGTTCAATTGTTTCATTATAAAATGACAGGAATGACTGAGGAAAATAGTCAGTGGATTGAGCGAAAAAAGCGGGTTGTTTCGCTGCACAACCACAGCTCGTATTATTTACAGATGCAAAGTGAGTTAAGTGGAATTCCATATCATGAGAAATATTGCTTAGATGCCTCAAAATACGCTGCGTTTGGTGGAGCATATCCTATTCAAATAAAAAACGTTGGGGTTATCGGTATAATAACAGTTTCAGGATTAACCCCTGAGGAAGATCATGACTTAGTCATTAGAGGAATTAAAAATTTGTTAAATGATGAAGTTTAAAGGAGAATCATTATGCCATTAATTGAGGTAAATACATGGCCATCCATGTCAACGGAAGAAAAAAAGGAATTCATTTTTACACTTACTGAACTAACAACAAATTTACTAAAAATTGTTCCAGACAAAATCCAAATATTAATAAAAGAACTTGAAAAAGAAAACTGGGGAAAAGCTGGGGCAGTTGCATCTGATCTTAGCTTTGCCGATAAGAGTAGAGTCATGAATTGGAATACACAAGAGTCTTATCATACACAGGCAAATACAGTAGATGGAATGGCCATCATTACGATTGATATCTGGAATACATTTGATCAAGAAACAAAGGATATATGGGTAAAGCAGCTAACACAAACTACATCTAAATTTACGCACGCACCTTTGGATAAAATACTTATTGTCATCAGAGAAATGATTCCAGGGAATTGGGGGCAAAGTGGAGTAACAGGGGCAGATCCAGATTTTCTTTCCAAAAGTCGAACATATTAAAATTCGTAGAAACAAGTTTCAGAAGGATTTAAAAAGGGGAAAGGAGCAAGAAGTGCTTTATGAGTCAATTTTCCAATTATCATAGTTATAATCGAATGTATAAAGAAGGGGAGTTAACACTAGGTCTCCATATTCCATTAGAAAATTATCGTTTTGGTACGCCTACCATGGAAAAACAGGTGGAGTTATCACAATTAGCCGAGAATTATGGTTTTACTAGCCTATGGTTTCGAGATGTATTATTAGAAGATCCTTCTTTTGGTGATCCAGCAGTAGGTCAAATTTATGATATGTTGATTTATTTAACCTATTTAGCAAGCCAAACAAAGGAAATTGCTTTAGGAACATCAGCTATCGTACTTTCTTTACGTCATCCCTTACGAGTCGCTAAAGAAATAGCAACGATTAATCAGTTATTTCCCGAGCGCCTAATTTTGGGTGTTTCATCTGGAGATCGTAAAGCCGATTTTCATGGTTTAAATGTGAACCATGATGATCGAGGAGAACGTTTTATTGAAGCCTTTCAATATTTAAATCAAGTATTATATGAAAATTTTCCTTCTATTCGTTCTACTTTAGGTGCTATTCAAGGAAGTAATTTAGTTCCAAAACCAACGAAGCGCATTCCAACGATCATAACAGGTTTTGCGCAGCAATCAATGGAATGGTTTGCGAAGAACGGCGATGGTTGGATGTATTATCCACGAAGTCCACACCTTCAAGCAGAGGCTATTCGACAATGGAGAGAGCTTGTGGAACAGTACTGTCCGGGAGTTTTCAAACCATTCACACAGCCCATGCACTTAGATTTAACAGAAGATCCAAATGAAATGCCTACGCCGATTCGTTTAGGATTCCGAGTAGGGCGAAACCGGTTAATCGAACTACTAAATATTTATAAAGAAATTGGTGTCAACCATCTCTTCTTTGCATTATTTGACAGTAAAAGACCTGCAGAAGAAGTGATTCATGAGCTTGGACAAGAGGTATTACCTCATTTTCCGGCAATAAATAGCAACATCTAGAAATACAGAGGAGTGAAAGTGCTGAATTTTGCCTTGTCACTCCTTCTTTACATATTTACTGTTTAAAAGAAGTGGAGAATTCCATACTACTACTTATTCAAATAAAAACGTGCTTAGGAGTGATTACGATGTTTTTAAATTTGAAGGGGAAAACCGCGCTCGTTACAGGTTCTACAGCAGGGATTGGTAAGGCCATTGCAAAATCATTAGTATTAGAAGGCGTTACGGTCATTATTAACGGACGTCATGAAGATAAGGTTCTTCAAACAATAAAAGAACTACAGGAACAGTACCCAGAAGCTAGTCTTCAGCCTTTGATATCTGATTTAGGAACAGCAGAAGGATGCCAAAAGGCAACAGAAGAATACCCAAAAGTAGATATTTTGATCAACAACCTAGGGATTTTTGAGCCAAAAGAATACTTTAACATCTCGGATGAAGAATGGTTGAAGATGTTTGAAGTCAACATTATGAGTGGTGTTCGCCTTACACGATGGTACCTCAATCAAATGATTCAAAAGAGGGAAGGAAGGGTTATTTTTATTGCAAGTGAAGCAGCCATTATGCCATCGCAAGAAATGGCTCATTATAGCGCCACGAAGACGATGCAACTTTCCCTGTCGCGTAGTTTAGCTGAGCTGACGAAAGGAACAAATGTGACGGTCAACACCATAATGCCTGGTTCTACATTTACAGAAGGCGTCGAAACGATGTTGAATACCTTGTATCCTAATGAGCATTTGACGATGGAAGAAGCTGAAATGCGATTTATGAAAGAAAATCGTCCAACCTCTATTATACAGCGACTGATTCGTCCAGAGGAAATTGCTCATTTTGTTACGTTTTTAAGTAGCCCACTGTCTTCTGCTATTAATGGGTCTGCATTGAGAATTGATGGGGGATTAGTACGTAGCGTCTTTTAATAAAAGTATAATAAATAAGGCATTAGGACTTGATTTCCTATGCCTTTATTTATGTATCCCCTAATTAATCTGCAGGTCTTGGCCCTCTATTGTCCTGAGAACTTTCCGAGATCAAAATTGGACGAACTGTAATGTCTCCAATAACACGTATTTGACAAGAAAGCCGCAAGCAATCATCATATAAGTTTTCATCTATATTTTTAATAGCAAAAGCGTTTTTCTCTATTTTCGAAGTATCTTTATACTCTCCAGCTAATACCTCTACTCGACAGGTAGTACATTTTGCTTTTCCTCCACATTGATGCAGAATATTGATACCATTATCTTCAAGAGCTAGAACTAATTTTTTTCCTTCCTCAACCTCAAAGGTTTTCCCTCCAAATACGGTGACAAATGGCATAAATTTTACTCCCTTTCTAATGTAAATCTTAATATAAGTTTGTATGTTATAGGCGAATCTCATACAAAAAATCGTCCATTTGCTAAATATAAACAAATTGGCTTCTTTTAATATTTCGGGAGCTGAATAATCAATAATATTAAAGTTAAAATTAATATTATTGATTATTTTAATTAAAAAATTAAATTTCATTGTTTATTTATTCAATTATTTATTATATAATCAATTTAACTTAAAGGAAGGAGTACACTATGGCTTATCAAGTAATCACAAATTGTCCTGTCTGTAGTAAAACATTGAAAATTACAAAGTTACAGTGTTCTCATTGTCACACAACGATTGAAAATGAGTTTGAATTGTCTAAGCTAGCATCCTTATCTAAGGATCAACTTCATTTTGTGGAAGTATTTTTAACATGTCGAGGGAATATTAAAGAAGTTGAAAAGGAACTAGGGATTTCATATCCAACGGTTCGCGGTAAGTTAACAGAAATTATTTCATCACTTGGCTATAGACAAAAGAAGAAAAATGAAGTAGATGAGAAAAAAATTGTGGCCATGTTGGAAAATGGTGAAATCACAACGGAAGAGGCCATCAAGCTCTTAAAAGAAGAATAAGGAGGAATTGACCATGAAAGAAGAAATTACAAAAGTGTTAACGATGATCCAAGAAGGAAAGATTGATGCAGATAAGGGTTCAGAGCTCATTCAAGTATTACAAGAGAAAGAAGAATCCGGGAATGAATTCGCTGAAAAGCCAACTAAATATTTAGATAAGACTTTAAAAGTACGTGTTGTCTCAACGGAAAATGATAACGTCACGGTCAATTTACCAATCAAACTTGTTAAAGCAGTTTTAATGGCTGGACATAGTATCGCAGCGAGTATTCCACAATCGGAAAAATACGTGAAGGATATCGACATAAACCTTCTCCTTGAAGCAATCGAAAATGAATTAGATGGGCAAATTGTTGATATTAAATCCGCCAACGGGGATTCCGTTTCGGTCTTCATTGAATAGTGGTTAGCTTATGATGCATGTAAAAGTGAAAGCAAAAGACGTTCGGCTTACTGTCCCCATTCCATATGCTTTGATAAACATCGCTCTTGCCATTTTGTCTTCTAAATTGATTCAGCAAAATGTAAACAAATGGACAAAAGAGTACTTCGAAAGGAAAAAAGTTGATTTTGTCTTTCCAATAATCGACAAAGAATCCTTAAAACCTATCGTCAACGAGATGAAAAATTATAAAGGACTTGTACTTGTAGATGTCAAAGCTAAAGATGGCACAGAGGTAAAGGTTAGACTATAATAATTAAACCACTTACTAGTCAAATAGTAGGTGGTTTTTTGTACAAAAGTTTCAAATCAATTATGAAGAAGGAGCTTATTAGCTTTCTATTGAATTAAGTACTATAGAAAATATTGTTTTCTAAAGGAGCTAATGAAGATGAAAAAGGGGTTTGCAGGGATATTCATTGCTTGGATTCTCATAATGGCAACGTCAACTACTAATGCCGCAACAAAAATTCAGCTAAAAGTGGATGATGTTGTAATTGTAACTGATGTAAACCCTGAAATGAAAAATAATCGTATGATGGTACCTTTACGTGTCATTAGTGAAAATTTGGGGGCCAAGGTAGACTGGACCAAATCGCAAGTGACGCTTACAAAAAGCACTATGAAGGTAATCTTAAAACAGAACAGTCGTACAGCTGTGGTAAACGGACAAACGATATTACTTGATACACAGCCTTATGTAAAGAATGGGCGTATCTTTGTTCCATTGCGCTTTCTAGCAGAAACCTTTGGCAGTAAGGTCCATTATAATAATTTAACTGTCAAAGTTGAAACGAAGCCGTTAATTATCGATGGGGTAGAAGTAAAGTCGATACTGCATGAATACCACATGACAATGGGCGGAATTGAGGAGCAATTAAAAGGCAATGCCTATATCGAAGAAATGTACCATCTTTTTGTAAAAAATAAAGGAAGTAAGGTCGAACCACCAGCAGATTTCACGTGGTCTTTTCACAGTGCTATACCTGGGAGCTATTATAAAATAGGACAATATGATTTTTTAAACGAAGAAGGCAACAATATCAAGCGTTTTGATCTCTATTCATTAATTCAAATTTCAGAACAACCATTTCTAGAGAAGCCAGATAGTTTGATTTACAATGCAGCTGAAGATCAATGGTTTTTGTATAATAAAGCAGCCAGTCAATCTATTTACACGTTAATAGACACGGCTAAGAGAAACGGATTTGTGACTATTATTAGTAATACAGTTCCATGAGGCTATTTATTTGACCCTCGATTTGATTAAACAAATGAAGCGTACCTGCTATTTGTAGCCACTCAAAGAGAGTGGTTTTTTTGCATCTCAAAAAGCTAATATCTCATTATGACAATCTTAGAGTACTTAAAATGAAATTCTATTTTATTGTGGGAATAAAGTATATAACTACTTTGTCTGCGTCTTTACTAATAGGCACTTTTTGGTGCTCATATTACTTTAAAGTGCGTACTTTTTTATTTTCTTTAGGTGCCTCATAATCAATATTGCAGATGAAGAAATGACTTTTGATAAGTAATCAGTCATTGATCATACTGGCAATCAACAAAAGAACTAATCTTAGGAGGATTTAATAATATGAGAAATCTATTACAAGGAAAATTAGGTTTTGGTACAGCTCCATTAGGTAATATGTACCGTAATATCCCGGAAGAAGAGGCAATTGCAACTGTAGATGCTGCTTGGGAGAGTGGCATTCGTTACTTTGATACAGCTCCACTTTATGGCTCTGGTTTAGCTGAGATTCGTCTTGGTGAAGCCTTATCAAAAAGAAATCGTGACGAGTACGTTTTAAGCACAAAGGTAGGTAGAATTATTTCGGATGAGTTGGAAGATCCATCTGCACGAGATTTAGGAGAAAAAGGTGGGCTTTTCGAATTCGGACGTAAAAACAAAATTATTAATGATTACAGCGCGGACGCAACCCTTCGCTCAATTGAGGACAGCTTGAAACGTTTACAAACAGACCGTATAGATTTTGTTTATATTCATGATGTAGCGCAAGATTTTTATGGCGATGAGTGGATTTCACAATTTGAAACAGCTCGTACAGGAGCCTTCCGTGTGCTCACGCAATTACGTGAAGAAGGCGTTATTAAAGGGTGGGGACTTGGAGTAAACCGAGTAGAACCAATTGAATTACTACTGGATTTGGAGGAAGTAAAACCAGATGTATCCTTACTAGCTGGTCGTTATACATTATTAGACCACGAACGTGCGCTACAACGAGTAATGCCAACAGCTAAAAAAAATAATATGGACATCGTCGTTGGTGGCCCATATAGTTCAGGTGTTCTTGCAGGAGGCACTCACTTCGAATACCAAAAAGCGTCACCAGAAATTATGGCGAAAGTAGAAAAAATCAAAAGTATTGCAGATCGTCATCAAATCAGCATTAAGTCAGCTGCTTTACAATTTTCATTGGCGAACCCAGCAGTTGCTGCTGTCATTCCTGGCGCAAGTAAACCAGAGCGAATTGCAGAAGATCAAGCTGCATTGAAAACAATTATCCCAGCAGCATTCTGGGAAGAAATGCGCGAACAAAAATTGATCGCACCACATGCACCACTACCAATCGATTTTATATAAAAAGGAGAGTAAAGAAAATGGCAAATACTATTACATCTATTAGAATTTCAGCTTCACCTGAGGAAGTATGGCAATTAATTGGTGGCTTTGACTCGCTTCCAGACTGGTTACCCTATATTCCAAGCAGTAAAGTAACGGAAGGTGGACGTGTACGTCACCTAGCTAACCCTGATGGAGATGCTATTGTAGAGCGTTTAGAAAATTTCAATGACAAGGAACGTTACTACACGTATTCAATTATGAAGGCACCGTTTCCGGTTACTGATTATTTATCTACAATCCAAGTCAAAGAAGATACTGACGGCCAATCATCGTTGGTCGAGTGGTCTGGCAGTTTCACACCTGTGGATGTAAGTGACCAAGAAGCTATTGAGCTATTCCATGGTATCTATCAAGATGGATTAGAAGCATTACAAAAAGCATTCTAAATTGAAGTTTTATAATGAATAAAGAGTGTCTTTAAGTTCAAATTTGACTTTAAGACACTCTTTTTTATTCTAAATCATAATGAATTTTTAAATCGCTAGATTCTAATCGTTTAGCATAAATTGTCGTAACGTGTGTGATGATAATAAATAGTAATGGAAATGTTTTTATAAAAGTTGTTGACATGGAGTTAACTCCAAGAACTACACTTCTTGTGAAAGGAGCATTCATAGCTTTGGTGCGAGAACAACAGCAAAAGAAGCTATGGGAGGCAAGAATTTATCTGGTAAGGTAGCAATCGTAACAGGTGGATATTCAGGTTTAGGGCTCGAAATCACCCGAGTATTTGCAGAAGCTGGGGCAACTGTAATAGTACCCGCAAGAAGAATCGAAAAAGCCAAGGATAATCAATCAGAAAATATACTATTATTGTAATAGCATGTATTTTACTGTAACTAGTAAAAGCATGCTATTTTTGTAGTAAAAAATAAGGAAGTTTCTAACCCAAAGCTTGCTGATGATACACTCGAATTTATGGATGTATTCATAGTTGGGAGTATCCCATTTCTTATCACACTTTATTTTTTACATAAAAAGAATCCAGCCCATCATCATTTCAAGGTAATAGAAAAAGAAACGAATGAGATATAAAAATCAATTAGAGAAAAAGACTTCAATTTAAGTAAACTAACCGAAATTTATCTGACGGCTTTTTACAGATAAACATAATTATTTTACCGTCTATATTAGCGATGTCGGTAGTTAATCCAATCTTAATAGAAGAATAATAAAAGCTAACATGTAAGTGTAGAACAGTGGCAATAGCCGTTGTAGAATGAATTTGTCAATTTAGGGTTAAACAATGTGTTTAATTATGTTGGCTTTGAATTTTTACTTTAGCTATTAAAGTTGAAGAACATCTATACTGTGTTACAAATTTCCTATAAGGAAAGAACATATTTGATGATGCTCACATGTTCTTTCCTTTAAATTACTTAGAGTAATATTAGTCCTCTAATCATTTTACCAGTTGTTCACCAAAACAATTTTCCCAACTGCTTGTCCTGACTCCATGTATTCATGGGCTTTTGAAACTTCATCAAATGTAAAAATACGTGGATCTAGTAGAGGTCGTAGCTTGTCTTCCTCCACCACACTTGCAACCTTCTTTAATATTTCTCCATAATGTTTATGCATGTCTTTATTCACTATTTTTAGTAGCATGAAGGTAACATGTAGAGAAAGGCCCTTCGAATGTACTGGTGTTAGGTCATGAGTTGAACGAGTCGCAATGGCTGTTACAGTTCCATGTACCGCTGCCGCTTCAAAAGAACGGTCAAGATTTTCACCCCCAACTGTGTCAAAGACTAGGTCAAATCCTTTTCCGTCAGTATATTTTTCAACGTATTCCTGAACGGTTTCTTCTGTATAATTAATCGTGATATCTGCACCGAGGCGCTTAGCCATCTCTAACTTTTCTTGTGAAGAGGCAGTTGTATAGACGGTTGCTCCTCCCCACTTGGCGAGTTGAATGGCGATGTGTCCTACACCTCCAGTTGCTCCATGAATTAATACTTCTTGCCCTGGTGTAAGTCTAGCTCGGTTAAATAATGCCTCCCAGGCTGTTATAGAAACAAGTGGCAAAGCCGCAGCTTCTTCCATTGTTAAATTTTTTGGCTTATGAGCGAGTAAGTCAGCATCTGCTAGCATATATTCAACAAGTGCACCGCCACTAGTCCCTTTAAAACCACCCGCACATCCAAACACCTCATCGCCAATGACAAACTTAGTGACTCCCTCGCCTACTGCACATACCAAACCAGCTACATCTCCATGTAATACTGCTGGGAACTCTGGAGCAACTGCTGGAACTGAACCGGCCCGAACCTTTGTATCAATAGGGTTAACACTAGTTGCTTTCACATGGATAAGTACATGTCCCGGCTCTATTTCAGGCTGCTGAATCTCCTTATGTTGAAAGACGGATGGTTTACCAAAAGATTGAATAATTTGTGATTTCACTTTTGTCACTCCTTTAAATAAAGAAAACTAAATACGGTAGAGCTTATTGCATTTATAAGTCTATAAAAATAAGAAAAGAAGGAATATTCTGTTTTTTCCTTGTAATATCTATGATACTTTATATAAAATAAATTTAAAAGCATGTGCACTTTTGTTAATCGCAATAGTGTAGATAAATTAAAAATAATTGCGAAAGGCAAGAAGCAAATTTAGTAGTCTATTTATATGGCTCACTAAAGTACAGATTCGAGTTATCAGACAGAAAGGATTGAAGCAATTTGGAATTACGGCATTTAGAATATTTTTTAATGCTTAGTAAAGAGCTCCATTTTACCAAAGCTGCTGAAAAACTAGGAATTTCTCAACCTACTTTAAGCCATCAAATTAAAATGCTGGAAAAGGAAATTGGGTATTCTTTATTTAACCGCGTTGGGAAGAAGGTTGAACTAACGAAGGTTGGAGAAATCGTCCAACAAGAAGCCCTGAATATTCAAGGCTCTATCTTAAGTATCTCTTCACAAATTACGGCATTATCAAATGTGGAGATTGGTGAATTGAAAATTGCTGTGTTGCCAGGGGAAATAACGGACTTGGTCTCAACTTTATGTATTCAATTTAATCAGCTGTACCCAAATATAAAAGTCATTATTGAAACGACAGATCAAGTAGAAAAAGCCGTTTTACAAAATCAGGCTGACTTTGGTATTGATTTTCATCTAACTCCCAATGACTTGTTACAAGTGACGAAACTATACGATGAAGATTTTTACCTCATTAGTAATCAAAGAAATAAAGAGCAAAACGTATCATTTTCTTCAGTTTTAGATTATCCTCTCATCTTATTTCCAAGTATGCATCAATGTAGAAAATTACTTAATAAGGCCAGCAATGAGGTTGGCAAACCATTAGAGCCAATCGTTGAAACATCAAGTATTCGATCGATCTTAAATTTAGTTCGTCATGGTGTTGGTCGCAGTATAGTCTCTCGAACTTTATACGATTTTTATGAAACGGAGGATTTATTTTTCCAACATATCGAAAAACCATCTTTATCTAGAGCCGTTTACCTCATCATGAAAAAGGACTGTTTTATTAATTATGCAGCACGTGAATATATTAAGCTACTTGTACGTGAAATCGAAAAGCTCCATTTTCACACAGAGAAAGATGCGATAAATTCTTTGAACAGCTATGTATTATAGTTTTTTTCTATCATTATCATAGAAATCATGAGATAGACTAAAGGCTGAGTTCTTTTTACAATATAGACAAGAAGCTCATATATTTGAATATATTGTAAGGTGAGTTTTGATTGGCAATAATGTTATGCATTTTTTATCCCAAATTTACAAAGGAAAAAAGTACTACAAATCTATCATGAGGTGATTGTTAATGCGAAAAGATTTAAGCCAATTTATTAGAAGTACAGCATTTTTGGACAAGGTTGTTTCAGCTGAAGAGGCTGCTTCATGGATTGAAGATGGAATGAACCTTGGAATGAGTGGATTTACTCTATTCGGTGAGCCAAAGGAATTTCCACTTGCACTTTCTAAGCGAGGAAAAAATGAAAACTTTAAAGTTAACTTATATACAGGTGCTTCACTAGGGCCAACTGCAGACCAATCAATGGCCGAGGCAGGTATCATTAACCTGCGTGTTCCTTACCAAGGAAACTCTGTAATGCGTGGTAAAGTTAATAAAGGTGAATTATATTACATTGACCAGCATTTATCACATACTGCGGAAGAAGTTAGAAAAGGAACATTAGGCAAAATTGATTATGCCATTATTGAAGCTGCTGGCATCACTGAAGATGGTTATATCATTCCAACTGGCTCAGTAGGAAATTCACCGATTTTTGTAGAAAAAGCTGAAAACGTTATCATTGAAATTAATACTACTGCGCCTCGAGCATACGAAGGTCTTCATGATATTTTTGTTCAAAAAGAGCAAGGTGAACGTAGAGAAATTCCTATTTATACAGTATCAGATCGGATTGGAGAAATTGGCATCAAGGTCGATCCAGATAAAGTAAAAGGCATTGTTTTATCAGAACAGCCTGATATTCCATCACCTTTATTTGAACCAAATGAAGAAACACAGCAAATTGCCAATCATCTACTAGACTTCTTAGCTAATGAAGTAGCTGAAGGAAAATTGCCAGAATCGTTAGCTCCGTTACAATCTGGCGTAGGTTCAGTTGCGAATGCCGTTTTAAATGGCATGAAAAATTCTCAATTTAAAGATATTGAAGTGTTCTCTGAAGTACTGCAAGATGGTGTCTTTGATTTAATTGATGCTGGTATTGTTAAATTTGCAGCTGGTACAGCCTTCTCCCTTTCGAAGAAGCGTGTTGATTCATTAGCAGAGGATTTAGAAAAATATAAAGATAAAATTATGTTTAGGCCACAAGAAATTTCCAACAATCCAGAAGTTATTCGACGTTTAGGCGTGATTTCTTTTAACACTGCCATTGAAGTAGATATTTACGGTAACGTCAATTCAACACACATTAACGGCACTAAAATTATGAATGGTATTGGTGGGTCAGGGGACTTTGCTCGAAACGCTAGAATTACCATCTTTGTAACGTCTTCACTAGCCAAAGACGGGGCGATTTCGACGATTGTACCTTTCGTATCGCATATTGACCATACAGAGCATGATGTAGATGTTATTGTGACAGAGCAAGGCTATGCTGATCTGCGTGGGCTTCCGCCAGTGAAGAGGGCAGAAAAATTAATCGAAATTGCCCATCCGAAATATCGACCACAATTACGTGCTTACTTTGAAGAAGCAAAAGAGAAAGTGGGGGGACAAACACCACACATTCTTGAAAAAGCTTTCTCATTCCATAAACATTTAAAAGAAAATGGCACAATGCTATTTGAAGAGAATAAAGTAACGAATTAATGTGCGGACAAACACCTTAATGTGGTGAAATATATTTTCAAAGTTACTGTTATTATCAGAAGAAGATTTAATCAAGATAATAATAGGGAAAAGGGGGATGAAAAATGGATGTAAGATACCCAATTGGCAAACTACAGGTTCCTGAAAAAGTAACATTAGAAAATATAGAAGAATGGCTAAAGGATATCGCAACTTACACGACTCGTTTAAGAGAAACTGTAGGCTCTTTAAATGAAGAGGAGTTAAGCAAAACTTATCGTGATGGTAGCTGGACAGTTCGTCAACTTGTTCATCACATTGCAGATTCTCAATTGAATATGTATCAACGTTTGAAGCTAGCTTTAACGGATGAGAATCCAACAGTTCCAGCTTTTGATGAAGAAAAGTGGGCTATTCTACCAGATACCAAGCTTCCTGTAGAAACTTCTATTAAGATGTTAGAAGGAATAAATGAGCGAATCCTATTTCTAGGAAGTACTTTATCTGAGGATCAATTAGATCGAAGCTTTATACACCAAAAAAACGGTAAAATAACAGTTGCCACTAAAGTGGCAAAATTAGCTTGGCATGAAGAGCATCACCTTGCCCATATACAAATCGCATTAGAAAAATAATAGAAGTGGCTTATCGAGTTTCGGTAAGCCACTTATTTAATGAGAACCGGAACAACACGAATATAAATGATTTCTCCTATTATTTCTACCATAGTTTGCGTGACAATGATCGCTGCTACAAGAGTATTTATATTTTCTGGTAAAGCTAGTGCCAGTGGGAGGACAACCAGTGAATTACGAGTTGAACCACTAAAAACTAATGCTCTACCTGATTTACTATCAAGTTTAAACGTTTTTCCAATGAATTTTGAAAGAATCGGCATAATCACCATAAATAGGATATATATTGGGATGACCTTTATGATCCACTCCAAGGAAGCCGATAATTTTCCAATTTGTGATGCGACAACAACAAAAAGAGTTAACGCCATAAAAGGGACGGGCAGCCAGGCGGATAGATGAATTAATTGATCCCCAACTTGCGATTTTTTAGCAAAAAGTTGGAGCGATATCGCAATGACTAAAGGTAGTACAATTAGCACTAAAAATGCCTCTAGGAAAGGTGACGCTTCAACAATTCTGGATGCTTCCTTTCCAAGAAATAACCACAAATATAAAGGTAATAAAAGCATTTGAGTGAAGAAGAGAATAGGTGTTGAGATCAGCATAGCTTTTTCATTCCCACGTCCAAGAGCTGTAAAGACAATCACATAATCAATACAAGGTGTAAGCAACACTAAATAAACCCCAAGCAATAAAGGTGGATGTTCGGGTAATAGCATTGTTAGTAGCCAAACAACGATAGGGACAGCAACATAATTGACCGTTAGAAGTGCCCCAACAAAACGACGATTAGCAAATGATTCCTTCAACGCTGTAAATGGGATTTGAGAAAACATACTAAACATTAAAATAGCAATAACAAATGAAATGGTAACGTCAAGTTGTTCACCCACAAAAGGTGCTAATAATCCTACGCCAGCTGCGATTAACAACACAATTACATACAGGAAAACTTGATTGTTTTCTAATTTTTCTCTTGAAATCATGATAACTCCTATTTCAATCCCTACTTTTAACAAAGTAGAAAGAGCATTCTTTAGATTCAATTCTAATGTACCATATCATGTTTGTTCTAACTAGCTGAAAAAGGGTCGTTAACATCGGAATGGCTCCTAAAGGATACTCAATTTGAGTGTATGTGATAACGTATGGGGGATTATTCATATATTTATGGCGACTATGTCGTTCCAGCATCGGATTAAATTGAAACAATACAATACTTCCAGCTTTTCTCGAATAATGACCTATCATTAAAAATTAATTAAGAGCATCTAAAACAGCTAGAGAAGGTTTTATGAAGGGGGATTAGAATATATGAATGTTATGGAAAAAGAGGATTTAAAAATTTCTATTATCATACCTGCCCATAATGAAGAAAAGTATATTGGAAAATGTTTAGAATCTGTTTCAAGAGCCTCTAAATTATGTAAAAATCAAGTTGAAATCATTGTTGTGTTAAATCGATGTACAGACCGAACGGAAGAAATTGCAAAATCGTATGATTGTATCATTGTAAAGAATAATGATAAAAACCTTTCGAAAATTAGAAACGCAGGTGTTGAAATAGCTAGCGGTGAAATAATCGTAACAATTGATGCAGATACCCAGATGAATGAACATGTGTTGTCTAAGGCACAGGAGAACTTAATTTCAGGGAAATACATTGGCGGCGGGGTTACAGGGAAATTTGAAAGAATGTCTTTAGGAATTTTTGTTTCCACTTTGTTATTAATTGGACCACTATTGTTTAAATATGGAGCCATTTCTGTGGGAATCTTTTGGTGCTATAAAAAGGATTTTCAATCAATCAACGGATTTAATGAAAATATGCTAATGGCAGAAGATGCAGATTTCGCTAAACGATTAAAAGTGTGGGGAAAAAAGAACGGGAAGAAATATGGGACAATTCAAAACGGGATGCTCACTTCTACAAGAAAGTTTGATAAACATGGAGACTGGGTTTTACTGAAACGGCCGAAAATGATCCTAGCCTATCTTAAAGGAACAGACCAGAAATATGCGGATGAAGCCTATTATGAAAATCAAGATAGATAAAAATAAAAGCGGTAATGACTTCATTAAGAAAAGAATTCATTTTGTCTTTCCAAAATTAAATCGAATAAAGAAAAGCATTGAAAAACATTTTATAGTAAATTATTCTAATTACATCAATATTGATCAATCATTTTGAAAGGAATGAATTGATATCTTTGACGTCAATGTATCAATACCAAAAGATAAAAATGAATAATAATCCTATTTCTAACTTTGAGGCTACCATAAAAAAGGAATATGCCAATATAGCAGGTATTGCGATTAGAAAAGATGGTCATTTGATTTATGAGACATATTTTGATGGATACACTAAAGATGATGTATTGCATATAGCCTCTGTAACAAAAAGTATTATATCTATTCTTATTGGTATGGCAATAGACAAAGGATATATTAACAATGTAGAGCAAAAGGTTTTAGAATTTTTTCCAGATTATACAGTGAAGCGTGGCGAAAAAACAATTCAAAAAGTCACGATAAAAGACTTGCTGACTATGACTGCACCGTATAAATACAAGTCAGAGCCCTATACAAAAGTTTACTCAAGTGATGACTGGGTAAAAGCTACATTAGATTTACTTGGAGGCAGAGGACATATTGGGGAGTTTAAATACTCAACCGTTGGCGCACATATTTTATCGGGTGTTCTTACAAATGCTACTGGTCAATCTGTCAAGGACTTCGCTATAGAGAGCTTATTTAAACCTCTCGACATTACAGCTCCTCAACATACGTTTTTACGAAATAAAGAAGAACATTTCGCTTTTCTTAAAGATCAATATGTAACAGGTTGGGTAGTGGATCCTTCAGGTGTAAACACTGCTGGTTGGGGGCTTACTTTAACGCCACGCGATATGGCGAAAATAGGTCAGTTGTATTTAAATAGTGGTGTATGGGGCAACTCGCAAATCCTTTCTTCCAAATGGATAGAGGACAGCACAAAGGAAAAAAGTCGATTCGGAGAGTTGTCATATGGATACATGTGGTGGATAGTTGATGATGATTGCTATGCAGCACTGGGTGACGGAGGAAATGTCATTTTCAACAACCCCAATAAAAAAATGGTCGTTACGATTGCGTCTCGCTTTATACCACGTGCCAAAGATCGAATTGAATTGATTAGAAAGCATATTTTGCCATTGTTTAGTTAGAGCAAGGGATGGCGAAGGTTATAAGAAAAATAAGATATAGAGATCCATTTTTTATTAGCCATCTGAATTTGATCAGATGGCTTTATTTATTTCCCTATTGGTCGCAATAATTCTTAAAACTTGAATCATTGAAGAGACTCAAGTTGATCATTGACTAAGCTTAACTTCCGGTAATTATTGAAAAGACAGATAAATAATAAATTATATTTTGGTTAGTTTAAGATTAGATCAATTAATCAACAAGGAGGGTTTTCGATTGGCTTCTAACAAAAATGATAATAGCCCAAAATTACAAAGAAAATCGAAACCAAAGTTGAAAAAAGAAGAAATTACCGTTGTTGACTCAAAATCTGCACGTAAAGCTGTTGTCGCGACGGCTGTTGGTAATGGAATGGAATGGTTTGATTTTGGGATATACTCTTATCTTGCAGCTACAATTGGACAAGTATTTTTCCCTGAAGTAAGTGGCCCTATGCAATTAGTTTATTCTTTTGCGACATTTGCTGTTGCCTTTATTGCTCGACCTATTGGTGGCATTTTCTTTGGTATGCTTGGGGACCGCCTAGGCCGTAAAAAAGTTTTAGCTATAACCTTAATCATGATGGCTCTAGCCACATTAAGTATTGGCTTGATCCCTAGCTATGCGTCTATTGGCTCTACTGCCACAATTATTTTACTCATTGCTCGCTTAATTCAAGGATTTTCGTCTGGTGGAGAATATTCAGGTGCTATGACGTTTATTGCTGAGTCTACTCCAGATAAGAAAAGAGGATTTATGTCAAGTGGTCTTGAGGTCGGCACCTTAGTTGGCTATATCGCAGGCGCAAGTCTTGTTACGTTACTTACGTTTATGTTAGGGGAGGAAACGATGCTAGCATGGGGTTGGCGAATTCCGTTTCTTTTATCTGCCCCTATTGGTTTAATCGGCTTTTATTTACGGAATAATTTAGAAGAAACGCCTGTTTTTGAAGCGATGCAGGAAAAAAAATCTGACGATGAAGATCATATATCCGTTAAGCACATTTTACAGTTCCACTGGAGAGCAATCCTTATAGGTATGTT
The DNA here is from genome assembly GCF_028877475.1 of Lysinibacillus irui. Classification (NCBI taxonomy): domain Bacteria; kingdom Bacillati; phylum Bacillota; class Bacilli; order Caryophanales; family Bacillaceae; genus Lysinibacillus; species Lysinibacillus irui. The sequence goes on from NZ_CP113527.1 coordinate 2,237,820, forward strand.
TGTTGTATTCTTTTATATCGTTGTAAACTATACCATTTTATCTTATATGCCTTCACACTTAACCGTTGTACTTGGTTATGGAGAAGCAGAAGGACTATTATTAATTGTTATTGCCATGATTATTATGATTCCGATTGTTTTGTTAATGGGGTATTTTAGTGACCGGATTGGAGCAAAAAAGATCATTCAAGGCGGTTTAATTGGTTTGATTATTTTAAGTATCCCTTCGTTTAACTTAATTGGTAGTAATAACTCATTACTTGTCTTTCTAGGATTAATGATTCTTGCGGTATTTTCCTCCTCTTTCCAAGGAACCATGCCTGCATTATTGCCCTCACTATTTTTTACCAAAGTTCGGAATGGGGCATTAGCCATTACATTTAATATTTCTGCCTCCTTATTTGGAGGTACGACACCTTTACTTGTATCATGGTTAATTAGTAAAACACAGAATGAAATGGTACCAGCCTACTATCTAATATTTGCATCTGTTATCGGTATTATTGTTGTAACCATCTTCGTAAAAGAAACTTCAGGAAAAGCTCTTCGAGGTTCACCGCCAGCAGTTGCAGAGAAAGCTGAAATCAAAGAGATTTTAGAAGAACCTGAGGAAGCATTATGGTGGCATGACGAGAGGAAAGAGATTGAAGAACGTATTGAAGATCGTTTGGACATAAAAATAAATGAAGAAGAAAAAAATAATTGACTTTAAAGATAAAAAACCATCATAACCAACATTCTAAAAGATTCCGTGTAGTGTTAAAGCATGGAATCTTTTTATTTTATATATCCTCCAACTAAAATGCGCAATTGCCTCTTGGATGGAATTTATAGTATGCTTAACCAAAAAGGAGGAGATACTAATGGTTAGACAATTGATCATTGGTGACGCTATGTATGAACTAGCTACAACGCGTCGAATTTTAGACTGTTTGCCCGATGAGCATATGGCATGGAGGCCTCATGATAAATCGATGACGCTCGGCGGACTGGCCACCCACTTAATCAACCTGCTGAACTGGCAAGTGGCAATTTTTCAGCACACCGAGTTTGATCTCTCAACGGTGCCGCTTCGTCGAGAGGCATTAGAAAGTCGCTCTGACATTCTAGTTGAGTTTGATGCAAACGTCGGCAAAATAGACAAGCTACTAGCCGATTGTGACGAGAAAACGCTCGGTGAAGAATGGACTCTACGCCATGGCGAGCAAATCATCCGCCGTGAACCACGAGCGCTTGCCTTCCGTACCTTCGGCTTAAGCCATATGATCCATCACCGTGCGCAGCTGGGGGTATACTTACGACTTCTCAACATTCCAGTGCCAGGTATGTACGGCCCTTCTGCAGATGAGGAAGCTCAATAATCTAACAACCTAAAGTGTGAGGACGTATATAAGGTAACTTGGACAAGTATCACGAGTAAACAAAAAATGTTCTAAAAATAAAGCTGTTTTAACTATCTTATTTTCTAGATCAGGTGCTCATTATAAGTGAGCATCTGTTTTTATACTGAATTGCTTACATGTTAGTTATTTTATTAAATCCGTTACAATCTGAACAATTAGCAAAAAAAAGATAATTGGTAATATAAGTTGAACCCACTTTATTTTAATATAAGGAATAATCTTTAAACCTAAGAAAGAGCCAACAATTGAGCCCATTGAAACAGGAATCGCTATGCCCCAATTAACAATGCCAGTAAAGTAATAAAAGAGAAAGGCACCTGTACAGCTTGAAAACGAGATAATTCTTGTTAATTCAACTGCTTTTACATAGTTATATTGTTTTTTCAAGAAATAGGTTATATTCATAAGAGCTGAGCCTGGTCCAAAACCACCGTCATAGATTGAAATCGCAAACGGAATGAGTTTATTAGTCACTTGTTCCTGTGTTTCTTTTATTTCTTTAACAATGAATGTACTACTGCGAATAACAATAATAAATCCCAAAATTAAGCTTATACAAGCTATCACATTCATAATTTGCTCCGATAATAGAAGGGCTAAAAACGCACCAAACACTCCTCCTAAACTCGAAAAAAATAATAAAGACCTGTATTGTTTTAAAGATACCTGTCCTTTTATGACAAACGTAACGACATTGGATAGAGCTGAAATTCCTGTCGCAAATTTATTAACAGCAATCGTGGTATGAATTGGAATGCCAATAAGTAACATCGAAGGCATTAAAATAAAGCCAGCAGCACCAAAAAGAACGCCAATTATTGCCGCAAGTAACCCAATTGTAAATAAAATAAAACCCTTTGCTGATACCCATTCTTGTAATAAAATTTCCACTTAAATCACCTCTATCCTTAAATTACTGTTAAACTATATATAAAACAAATATATAATAATTGTTTATTCATAAATTTTATTTATGAATAAGGAGGGGTGATTAAAATGAATTTGCATGCATTAAGAATATTTACGAATGTGGCAAAGCTTGGTGGAATTACTGCAGCAGCGAATAGTATGCTACTTAGTCAACCTGCTGTTACGATTCAAATTCGGAAATTAGAGAATGAAATTGGAACAAAATTAATTGAAGGCAAAGGACGGGGGATTCAGTTAACTCCAGAGGGGAGGTTTTTATACGAGCAGGGAATGCGTTTATTTTATTTAGAAGGACAAATCGATGAAAAACTCGCTAAATTTTTAGCAAAGGAAGACAAAATACATATAGCTTCTTCTTACATTCCAACTAATTATATACTGCCGCCTTTTATAGCACAGTATAAGCTTGCGAATCCTCACATTGAATGTATTGTATCGTTAGGTAATGTAAAATCTGTTGAGGAACAGGTTCTGAATTATGAGGTAGATATTGGTTTTGTCGTTCAAAGCAATATTGGTCATAATGATCTTCAATTTGAAAAGATTTTAGATATCCCGTTCTGGTTTATTGTCCACCCATCACATTCTTTAGCAAATCAAACCGTTGCCATTTCCGAACTATCGAACGAAGACTTTATTTATCGGGAGCGTGGTAGCTCGACATTAGATTTACTGGAGTCAGTATTTTACACGTTTAATGCCCCATTACCTAAGTTTGGACTTCAAATGCAGGGCTTGCATGAATCGATTAAAGTTGTGGAAGCAGGATACGGTATGACTTTAGCACCCTCCTATAGTGTGATAGACAATATAACAAATGGAAAACTGGCTCGAGTATTTGTTGAGCAGGTAAATATCCAACAAAGTTTATTTATCTGTACACGCAAATCAGAAATAGCAGAGCATCCATTTATTCAATATTTAAAAACTCATTTAGACAGGTTAAAGTAATCAACAATATAGAACTAGCATTTAGGGCATGCTAACTTCTCGATTATTGATTACTTCAGTTTAACAGTTCATAGGTGAGAGGAACTAGCTATTATTAATGGTTTAGAGCCATGCTACACATTACATGTAGCATGGCTCTTTATAAGTCATTTTTATTGTGAAGAAACAAGTAGGAACTTGACAGGTTTCTCTTGATAGTTGTACCAGTAATGCGTTTTTCTAGCATCAAACATTTTAGACTCGTTTTCTTGCAAAACAAATTTTTTCTCCTCAATAATAATGGTCAGTTCTCCTTCTACAACATAGATAAATTCATAACCGTCATGGGAAAGAGCGTTTCCTTCATTTTCTCCAGCCTTTAATGTCACAAGCATGGGGAGATAGGAAGCATCTATATTCCCATCTGATAAGTCTAAATAATGGAATTGGGAACGTATTTCATGTAATTCTTCATTGTTAGTAGGGAAAAAAATACTTGGATTTACACCTAAAGCATCTGCAATTTTCTTCAAAGAGTCTAATGTTACATTAGATTTTCCTCTTTCCACCTGTGATAAGAAGCTAATAGAAACTCCTGTTTGAGTGGCAAGCATTTTTAATGTATATTGTCTTTCTTTGCGTATTCTTTTCAATGTCTCTCCTAGAAAATCTGATGTCATCATATCAAACCCCTTTATTGATTATACTATTTTATTCTATACACGTTTTAATAGAAAGCATAATAAAAAAGTAATTTCTATTATTGACAGAGAATTCGGGTAATTGTAAAGTAATAACAAGAATAAATTGAAGTACCACTTCAATTTCAAACAAAGGGGGAAAATAGATGGATGGAAAACAAATGAGAAAGATTTGGATTGCTAGTTTGGTAGGGAGTTCCATTGAATGGTTCGATTATTTTTTGTATGGCACAGTTGCGGCACTCGTTTTTAATCAAGTTTTTTTTGTTAATGATGATCCTACAGTTGGTTTGTTACTTGCTTACGCATCCTTTGCTTTATCGTTCTTTATTAGACCGTTTGGTGGAGTTATTTTCAGTCATATTGGAGATAAGATTGGCCGTAAAAAAACACTCGTATTAACGCTGAGTTTGATGGGGATTGCTACCTTTGGGATGGGATTACTTCCTACATATCAAGCTATTGGCATTTGGGCTCCCATATTATTGATTACTTTACGATTAGTACAAGGATTAGGTATTGGTGGAGAATGGGGAGGAGCTCTTTTACTTGCTGTCGAATATGCTCCAAAGGAAAAGAGAGGATTATATGGAGCTATACCACAAATGGGTGTAACGATTGGTATGGTGTTAGGAACTGTTGCATTGTCTATAATGACTTTACTTCCTGAAGGATCCTTTATGTCATGGGGATGGCGTATACCATTTTTAATAAGTGCATTTTTAGTTTTATTTGGTTTATGGATTCGTAAAGGAATTGATGAGACACCATCATTTAAAAAGGTGCAAGAATCAGGTGACATTCCTAAACTACCTATTATAGAAACATTGAAAAACTATTGGCGTGAAGTCTTAATTGCAATTGGAGCGAAGGTTGTTGAAACAGCACCTTTCTATATTTTTGGAACATTTGTTGTATCCTATGCAACATCAAATTTAGGTTTCTCAAGAACTGTCACTCTAAATGCCGTCATGATTGCCACAATCATTACGACCATTTTAATTCCTATAATGGGAAGCTTGTCTGATAAATATGGACGCAAAAAGTTATACATTATTGGAACGGTTGGCATGATACTCTTTGCATTCCCTTATTTTTGGATGTTACAGCAACAATCCGCGATATTACTTGTAGTAGCCACAATCATCGGTCTAGGCATTATTTGGTCGCCAATTACGGCCGTGCTAGGGACAATGTTTTCAGAAATTTTCGACGCAAAAATTCGTTACACAGGGATTACACTTGGTTACCAAATTGGTGCAGCTGTAGCAGGTGGAACGGCTCCTTTAGTAGCAACAGCTCTATTAGTTCAATTTGATAATTCCTATATACCAATTGCTTTATATATTATTTTTACAGCAATCGTATCACTAATTGCCATTTGGGCTGTTAAAGATCGTAGTCAAGAGAATTTAGACAACGACATTCAAAAAGAATCGAAATTAAGTGATACGAAAAAAATCCCAGTTGGGACTATGAAGTCGTGATGACAGACGATTTAATGGAGGATATGGATGATGTTGATATTAAACGAAGAACAGATTATGAAGAGCTACAATATGAAAAATGCGATAGAGGATGTTAGGAAAGTATTAAAAGCAAAAGAAGAAAATAAAATTGCCGACGTGCATCGAACTGTCATAGATTTTCCAGATCATGATGCATCGGCACTCTATATGCCAAGTGCAGACTTAGTGAGTGAAGTTGCCGCTGTAAAAGTAGTGACCATTTTTCCTAAAAATTCTCCAAAGGGGATGCCCACAACGCAAGGAGTTTTATTACTTACAGATGCAGAGAATGGTTCCCATGTGGCTATGATGAATGCCTCTTATCTAACTCGACTAAGAACTGGAGCTTTAAGTGGGATTGCTACAGATTATTTATCAAAAAAGGATGCGACAATTCTAACAGTAATTGGAACAGGTGGGATGGCTTTTGAGCAAGTACTAGGCGTACTAGCTGTAAGATCTATCACTAAAATTCTACTTGTTAATAAAACAACCTCTAAAGCACATCGTTTTGGTGAGAAATTAAAAGAATATGGAGTGAAAATCCCTTTTGAGGTCATAGATGAAGTATCAGTGGCAGTCAAGCAAGCAGATATTATTTGCTGTGCTACAAGATCAACAAGTGCCGTTTTAGATGGAGAATATTTAAAGCCAGGAACTCATATTAATGGTATAGGATCCTATTTACCAACTATGCGTGAAATAGATGAGACCACTATTTTGAAAGCTAATAAAATTGTAGTAGATGATCATAATGGCGTAAAAAATGAAGCTGGTGAATTTATTCATGCAGCAGAAAAAGGTATTTGGTCTTTCGACAAGATATATTGTGACCTTGGTAAACTTGTCACAGAGACTAAGAATGGTAGAGAGGACGAAGAGGAGATTACCATTTTTAAATCGGTAGGTGCAGCTTACTATGATTTAGCAGTCGCGAAAGGCGTATATCAAAAAGCAAAGGAACTAGGAATTGGCATAGAAATTGATATGTAATACTAATGACAATATGAACATTAGCAGAAGAAATAAAAGGGCTGTATTTACAAAGGAGACAGGATCAAATAGGAGGAATTGAAAATGGTTGCCAAAACATTGCTGTTACGACAATGGACAAGCTGTTTAGATGAAGAAGACTGGTTTCCATCACTTGAAAAAGTGCTAGAGGATATTACTTTAGAACAGGCCATTTGGAAGCCTGCTGAAGGGGCAACGAATTCCATTTGGGAAATAGTTTGTCATCTACTTTTCTATAAAAAGAGATTTCTCACGAGGATTCTTGGTGATAAAGAAAATGAACCACAGGCAGAAAATAATGACGCTACCTTTCAATTACCAACTGTGACGTGGCAAAATTGGGAGGAAACCAAACAGGAATATTTGTATGTCCATCGGGAACTAGAAAAAATACTGGCAAAACCAGAATATGAAGCATTGTACAAAGAAATCCCTGAAGATCGATCATTAGTAATTGAACTGAAGAGTTTAGTAATGCACGACGCCTATCATATTGGGCAAATTGTATTTTTAAGTAAAATGCAAGGAGTTTGGCCAGAGAAGCGTAGCTTTTAAAAAATCTTATATAAAAAATGGGAACATCCAAATCGGTTGTTCCCATTTTTTATAGTTGAAACAGCAATAATATGAGACCAATGAGTTAGTAAAAAAAGGGATTTACAGACCTTTACTTGAATATATCTATAGAAAGACGATAGATGGAGGGCTATTTATGGCATTCGTTGCGATTTATACTATTGGAAGGCTAAATCATCCCTATGACCACCCTAGCTCTCGAGAATTTTTTCAAGTAGGCAATGAAGTATACCGACAGGCAACAAAATCAGGCCTGATAGAGTCATTTTCACCTGAAGGAGTCGCTTTGCCTGAAGAAACCGTGAAGGGAAAAGGTTCTCCCATACTTACGCTAACCGTATGGAGAAATCCTCAATCCTTATATCACTTCACCTATTCAGGACAGCATAAACAAGCGTTACAAGACAAAAGTAAATGGATCGAGCCTTATCCAGAAAAACACCTTTCCTATGTAGTTTGGTGGACAGAAAAGGTGGATGATGTCTCTTGGATTGAGGCATTTAAGAGATACAACTATTATATCCAGCATGGTTCTACTGCGTTTGCCTTTGATTTTAAGCAACCCTTTGATGAAAAGGGAGATAGGTTCTCTTTAATGGAGGAATTTTAGGCTGGGTAAACATTTTAAAAACCTGTTTTTAAACATTCTTTGGCTAAGCGTGATTTCGGATGTATTAATTTTCTAAATACGTTCATAATGGAAGGACGATATTTAGTGAAAAGAGGACAGATATTGAAAAAAATAATACTTTTTACCTTACTGTCACTTCCATTCGTTAACTTTTGTTTGATATCTGTGTACGCGAATGAAAACGAGAACAATGACCTAATTAAAATTGTTCAGGCATTTAAGCCTTTAAACTCTGTACTAATAAGTCCCGAAAAACCTTTCTCTACTTACCCAATCCAACTTTATGATTTTAATAAAGATGGGCAAAAAGAGATCATTTTTACTTTTGAAATAAAAGCAATTGAACAACCTTCCCCTTCACAGTACGGAACAATGGTCTTAAAAAAGGACAACGGAATTTGGAGAAAAGTATGGGAAACCAAAGTTAAGGGAGTGGCTTTAAATTTTTCGGGATTGGTAGATATTACTGGTGATGGAACAAAAGAATATTTATTTGGTGTTACAAATGGTGCGGCCATAGGAAGTGAACTCGGAATTTTCAAATGGGCTGGAGAATCATTTGAGAAGATTACTAATATTCCTTATCATAAAATGGACATCATACATGTAGATCAAAAGGTTGGTATAGCAATTTGGCAAATGTATATAGGAGATAGTTATTTAGTGAATGTCCTAAATTGGAATGGTGAAAAGCTAGTTAATGATGAAGCTTTATTCAACCATTATTACCCGAAAATTGAAACGTTTTATCAAAATAAAATCACAAAAATGGACGCCTGGTTTTACTGGTATTGTCTTGCAGATGCCCAAATTAAAGCAAATAAATTAGAAGATGCCTCTACATCTATTCAAAAGGGGATATCACTTGCTAAAAAACTATCCATGTCAGAAGCAGTTCAAGATTTTATTAATTTAACTGAATGCTTAAAAGCAAAAGAAAATAAACAATAGCAACTTCTCAATCAAATCCTTGCTACATGCAAGAAGTGTAGGAGTGGAGGCTTTATTATCAATAAGTGGTATTTGGAATTAACTATTTTTCTCCTATTCCAAAATATCGACAGGAAGAAGGTAGTACGATGAAAACAACAGAAAATTTTACAGATAAGGCTGATATATATGCGAAATATCGCCCTAGTTACCCAAAAGAATATATAGATTATTTGATTGCAGTAAATGAACTAAATGAGGATCGAATTGTTGCCGATATTGGCTCAGGTACAGGTATATTTAGCAGTCTACTACTTGAAAGAGGTCTACATGTTATTGGAGTTGAGCCGAATGATGATATGAGAATGAAGGCAGAGCAATCATTAAAAAAATATCCTCGTTTCGAATCCATAAAAGCAACTGCTGAACATACTACTTTAACAGGAAATAGTGTGGATTTAGTAACTGTTGCGCAGGCTTTTCATTGGTTTGATAAAAAAGCATTTAAAATAGAATGTCAACGAATAGGAAAACAAAAGTCAAAAGTTGCTCTTGTGTGGAATAGCAGGGATTTAACTAATCCAATTATTAAAGAGAATGCCGCAATTTGCCAAAAGACTTGTTCAAATTTCAACGGATTTAGTGGTGGAATGGAAGAAACACTAGAGGTATTTACTAGCTTTTTTAAGGATGGACAATATGAGTTTAAAAAATATGAAAATGAATTGCTTTTTGATTATGAAGGTTTCTTAGGAAGGAATTTATCAGCGTCCTATGCTCCGAAAAAAAACGACGGGGAATATCAAACTTTTGTTTTTCTTCTAACAGAGTTATTTGAAAAATACAGTAAGAATGGTAAAATTGTTCTCCCAAACATTACACGAAGCTATCTAGGCAATGTCTAGACATCAAAAGAGTTGATTCAAAAGGAAACCCCCAATACTCATTTTAAGTGAATATTGGGGGGAAGTATCACTAACGTTTATTTTCATTTTGAATGCGGCTAAAGTCTACTTCCTCAGCGAACTCTTCTCTGTTCGCACGCTCTCTGTTAGCATTTTGATTTTGATTCTGCTGTTTTTTGTTATCTTGAGTCTTATTATTTTTATGTTTGTTATTACCCATTATCATCTCACCTCCACTATTAGTGTGAGTGGAAGATGATTTTTTATCCGCAAAACTTACAGTATTATTCATAGGATTTATTTTTTAAATATCAAAAGGAAAACCATTTTTCACATTTACGATGATAGAGGATGTGGTTTACTCGCTACCTCGCCTGAATCAATACGAGACATTTATTTTACATACAATGATTGGATATTGGGTTACGACAAAGACAAAATAGATCAAGTGTTTAAATAAATGGTTATTGAACTATTCGGCACAACCACATTAATTGTATAGAAAGTAACACTTTGGAGAGTCTTTCCAATATGGAAGGCTCTCATTAAAATATTTGTTGCAAATCAAAACATAAAATCATAATATAAGAATATAGTTATATAATGATGAAGTCACCTTTCCTTATAAGGTGATTTTATTTAAACGAATATATAAGCAAATTGTTATATAAGGAGTGAAGATCCATGGAAAACACACAAATTGAAAAACAATTAAAAGCAGCAGCTGATTTGAATCGCATTAAATTACTTGCATGCATGAAAAATGGGGAGGTATGTGTATGCGATTTTGTAGATGTTCTAGGTATATCACAACCAGCAGTTAGTCAACATCTACGAAAATTAAAGGAGGCAGGCATTATTACGGAGCGAAAAGTAGGGACTTGGAAACATTACCGTTTAGTAGAGGATCAAACGCCACTGATGAAAGGTATTTTAGAACAAATTCAACCTTTAAACGGATGCAACTGTGGCACAGATTGTTGCCATGTGGGGGGAACTGATCATGAGTAATGAATCGTTAACCAAACAGCTTTCTTTTCTAGATCGTTTTCTAACCCTTTGGATATTTATTGCGATGGGAGTAGGTGTCGTATTAAGTATCACGATACCCGATGTCGGAGAAGCATTAGATTCCATGTCGATTGGCACAACGTCCATCCCCATTGCTATAGGGTTAATTGTCATGATGTACCCGCCTTTAGCAAAAGTAAAGTATGAGGAAATGTGGCGCGTATTTAAGGATTGGAAAGTGCTTTTGCTATCTCTTTTTCAAAACTGGTTACTCGGACCGTTCTTAATGTTCTTTTTAGCTATCATCTTCCTACACGATTATCCTGAATATATGGCTGGACTTATCATGATTGGTTTAGCTCGCTGTATTGCCATGGTCATTGTGTGGAATGATTTAGCACGTGGAGACCGGGAATATGTAGCTGGATTAGTTGCCTTTAACTCTATCTTTCAAATCGTGACGTATTCGATCTTTGCTTACTTTTTCTTAAATGTATTACCTGGTTGGTTTGGTTTAGAGAACTTCAATGTAACAATATCCATGTGGGAAATTACAAAGAGCGTACTTATTTACTTAGGTATCCCATTCGCTGCAGGATTCCTCACACGTTGGATAGGGATTAAAGTAAAAGGAAAACAGTGGTATGAGGAAAAGTTTCTACCGAAGATTTCACCGCTTACTTTAATCGCACTTTTATTCACGATTGTCATGATGTTTGCCTTAAAAGGTGAGCAATTAGTAGAACTGCCACTAGATGTAGTACGAATTGCTATTCCATTATTTATTTACTTTATCATCATGTTTGTTGTTTCATTCTTCTCTTCACGTAAAGCTGGCGCATCTTATCCTGTCACAGCAGCCCTATCTTTTACCGCTGCAAGTAACAACTTTGAGTTAGCGATTGCTGTAGCTGTCGGCGTATTTGGCTTGCATAGTGGAGTGGCATTCGCCGCAGTTATCGGTCCACTTGTAGAAGTACCTGTTCTCATCGGACTTGTATGGGTTGCCTTACGTTGGCAGAAAAAATACTTTAACACTATTAAATAGGGAGCAATATTATGACAAATACACTTTATTTTTTGTGTACAGGGAACTCATGCCGTAGTCAAATGGCAGAAGGGTGGGCAAAAAAATTACTACCATCTAATTGGACAGTAAAAAGTGCTGGTATTGAAGTACATGGCATAAATCCAAATGCCATTAAAGCGATGGCAGAGATAGGAGTTGATATTTCGGATCACACATCCGATTTAATTGATTTTGAGACATTGAACAATGCAACACTAGTTGTCACATTATGCGGGGATGCCGCTGAAAAATGCCCAATGACTCCACCACACGTTCGTCGTGAGCATTGGGGCTTTGAAGATCCAGCAAAAGCAGTAGGTACAGACGAAGAAAAATGGACTGTATTCCAAAATGTACGTGATGTGATTGGCAAACGCATTGAGCATTTTATAGCTGAGGAGTGTTTGGATACTCCCCACTGATTTCTTAAGCATCTGTTGAATGGAGGTTGCAAAAATGACAGTAAATCATGCTAGTGTATTAACTCAAGATTATTTTATCGCTTATTTAAAGTTAATTATGAATAGTAGAGAATTCACATTGAAACAGGCTAAAGAATTTGCTTTTGATTTCTTCTTTAAAGGAGATATGAATCGTTACGGCAATTCTACATGGTTGCAATTTGAAAAAGCAATAAAAGAAATTGGTGAAGCAATGTGTTAATTTTACAAGCAGAGTTTAAACGTCTAGCTAATTGCTAGACGTAAAAAATATATTATATATAAGGGAATGCTTATATAAAGAAAGTAGAGGAGTAATTATGATGAAAACACTTGAAATAATCAACCAAAATGAATCTTGTTGTAGTACTACGAAGGATATTGAAGTACAGGAGAGTGTTAATAACTCTAAAAAGAATTTACCGATTGTCATAATCGGGGCAGGTCCTATTGGATTAGCTGCAGCGGCTCATTTAGTGGAACAAAAGCAAGCCTTTCTTTTACTAGAGGCTGGGCGTGAAATAGCATACAATATTCGTACTTGGGGGCATGTTACATTATTTTCACCATGGCGATATAACATCAATAAAGCTGGTAGAGCTTTATTAAATGCCTCCGGTTGGATAGAACCTCATTTGGATACGTTACCGACAGGACATGAATTAATTGATCTTTATTTAAAGCCTTTGTCTGAGCACGAACAAATTAATCCTAACATTCAATTGAACGCAAAAGTAGTCGGGATTTCAAGACAATTGAATGACAAGATGAAGACAAAAAATCGAGTAGAGCAATCCTTTATTATTTATATTGAACAAGAGAATGACATCCGTATGATTGAGGCGAGAGCAGTTATTGATGCGACGGGTACATGGGGGAATCCAAACCCAGCAAATTCTACAGGTGTATGGCTTCAAAGTGAAAAAGCATTAGCAGATCACATTGAGTATGGTATCCCAGACATACATACAAATACGAAGCGATATGCCAATAAGAAGATTGCCGTTATTGGCGGTGGCCATTCGGCTATCAATACCTTATTAGCACTTGCGGAATTACAGGCAGAGAATCCTTCAACAAAGTTAGTGTGGATTATGCGTAAACACTCTGCAGAAGAGGTCTATGGTGGCGAGGAAAAAGATGCATTGGCTGCACGTGGCGCACTCGGTATTCGCATTCATGAATTAGTAGACACAGGGAAAGTTGAGGTAATAACACCTTTCTATATTTCACAGGTAAAGAAAGATGAGAACATCCATATTGTCGGTACAATAAATGGTGAACAGAAAATATTGACAGGATTTGAAGAGCTTATTGTCAATGCCGGAAATAGACCAGACCTTTCAATGAACAGCGAATTACGGCTTTCCATTGATTCAGCAACAGAAAGTGTGCATGCATTAGCACCACTAATCGATCCTAATGTTCATAGTTGTGGCACAGTAAGAGCACATGGAGAAGAAATTCTACGTCAACCAGAAAAGGACTTCTATATAGTCGGAGCTAAAAGTTATGGACGCGCACCAACCTTTTTAATGGCAACTGGCTATGAACAAGTTCGGTCCATAACAGCTTATTTATCAGGTAATTATGATGCTTCGAAACGTGTTGAATTGGAGTTACCTGAAACAGGGGTATGTGGTATTAATCTTGCTAAACAATCGAATTCATGTTGTTAAACATTTGGCTGTTAGCGAAAGCTAGCAGTCCTTTAAAATAATAAGGGGGAAATAGGATGGATACACTAGTTATTCGTAAAATGGAAAAGAATGATTTAATTGAGGTATTAAAGATTTATAAAGAAGGAATCGAAACAGGGATGGCCACCTTTGAAACCAATGTGCCAAGTGAACAGGTATGGGATGAAAGACATCATGAAACATTGCGCTTTGTAGCAGAGGAATACAATAGAGTTGTTGGTTGGATTGGCATTTCCCCCGTCTCTACACGCGTGGTTTATTCCGGAGTGGGAGAAGTCAGTGTTTACATATCAAATGACAGTAAAGGCAAAGGTATTGCTTCAAAGCTATTTAAAAGACTAATTGAAGAGAGTGAAAAGGAAGGGATTTGGACACTCCAATCATCAATCTTTGTCATTAATACAGCAAGCATTCATCTACATCAAAAGATGGGCTTTAGAGTTGTTGGAACGAGAGAAAAAATTGCTCAGTTAAATGGAGAATGGCATGATACCGTTATTATGGAAAAAAGATGTAAGGAGATAATTTAATGTGAGGGGAAATCCCAAGCATGAATAAAATAACATGCTTCCTTTACTCGAAGTTATCCCTTCATTAACAAATTTTGTAGAATAGTTGAAGAAGGATGATGCTATAATTAAAGTTAAAAATTACGTTATGAGGTGAAAAATGGACTCTTTCGAATTAAACAAATCCAAATACATTGTCGCTAATATCAAAGACATTTTATATCATAAGCTTAATTTTGTTAAACCGTTATCTCACGATGAGATCAAACAATTAAACCTCGTTAATCCACCTGTATATGATAGTGAGAAATATTTCTTAAAGGAACAATGGTTATATCGTATGGATATTGGAGAATGGGAAGATGTGGAGATTATTATTCAAGGGAGCAATGAAAACCCTGATAGGGCTTTAATCGAACTAGCAGAAAAGATTTTCGAGGAACTCCATCTACATATAAGCCGTTCATTAAACTATCTACAGAAATTTTTTCCTACTCAAGAAATGAAGCATTACTATCTATCCACAATAAGTTTTGGAAAGATGGTGAATGTTGACGATTATCTATTTACAGGGTTTAGTTTAGCTTTTATTTATGATGGTCCTTTTGAGTTTCAGTATAAAGTGAAATGTAAAGAGGATGGATGGCCTATTGGTTTTGAAGGTGGGCCACTCTAATCATCAAAAACCATTTAACTTATTATTTTAATGATTTATAAGTTGTATTAAAAAGAGAAGTTATACTTAAAGAAAAGAGTTGCCTAGGCAGCTCTTTTTAATCTTTTATTAGGTATGTATGTTATTTACTTTAATGTCCTTTGATAGTCTCATATATACCAAAATTAGTAGCATTATGTTTCAAACTATTTTCTCTATTATTATTAGGACAACTATTATCGATACTTAGAAAACCCTTCACTGATTGGCCGAACATATCCATGAAAGACAGGATTATTAGAAATAAGTTCATTCCTGGGTCAATTCCGAACCAAGTAATCTGTGAAAATATCAGTTGCCACACAATGAAGTTCTCTAAAATAAATTCAAAATTTTTGAACGAATTGAAGAATTGCTCAGTCTAATGAAGGAAGGAGGCGAGAAGGATGAAATTTGAAATAGAACAACGTGCTATACAAGGTGATCATGAAGCGATACTTACGCTTATTGAAATGGATGAAGATATTTTATATCGCATGGCCATTACATATATGAAAAATGAGCAAGATGCTTTAGATGTGATGCAGGAGCTTGTATATAAGGCACTGAAAAAAATGCATACCGTTAAGCAGCACGAATATGCCAGAACATGGCTTGTTCGAGTCTTAATTAATTGTTGTAAAGACCATTTACGAAAACGCCAACCCACTGTTCCTATTGAGGAATACCATCTTTCTGAATGGGTCATCTATTCAGATATGGAGAGATTATTAGAACATCTATCTTTGTCGGAGCAGCAACTCGTCTATATGAAATATTTCCAGCAACTAAAAAATAAAGAAATTGCGGAGCTAAATCAAATACCTGAGGGTACTGTAAAGTCGAAGCTTCATCACATTTTAAAAAAGCTTAGACACTTTGCTAGAGAAAAGGAGGACTGGCTGTGAGTAAACCATTAATTGACGTTCCTAAGGAGAAGCTTCAACAAGTTCGAATAGACATGTTTCGTAAAGTTCAACGAGAAAAAAGAATAAAGAATCGCATTGTTTCGGTTACATTTATCTCCATGCTTTGCCTAAGCCTTATCTTTTCAATTCGCATTTCTCCAACGATTGCCAGCCAAGTTGCAAAAATACCTGGCTTTCAGGCTGTTGTTTCAGCAATTGCAATAGATAAAGGAATAAGAGATATAGTGGATCATGAATATTTTGAAGAAATCAATGTGACGCAATCTAGAAAAGGTCTCTCACTTACATTACAGGGCGTGATTGCCGATAATTCGGGATTAGTTCTCTTCTATGACGCTGAAGCCTCATTTGATATGTCAAATTTAAACTTAGAGAAAGTTCAATTGTTCCATGGGGGCGAGGAGATTGAATGCGGCTGTACGTTTATTAGAAATGCAAGCAACCAAACATATATTTCGTCATCAGTGGAATATAATTTTTTAGAGCCTATTGCCTATACTTCAAAGGATTTTAAAGCAGTGTTTTACTTTAGTGATGAAGAGAAGGGAAACATTAAAATTACTTTACCATTTTCGCTGAAAAACGAGGTCGCAGAGGAGAAAATTTTTACTGCGAATCGTACGATAGATGTCAATGGACAGAAATTTACGATTACACAAATTCGCCGTTCTCCTTTAAAAGTGGCACTCGATATTGAGCTTGCCAAAGATAATACAATGCAAATATTAGCGCTGGATGATGTTGCCGTCATGACAGAAAGCGGTGAGCGCAGAGATAGTATTATAAATGGCATTTCAAAAGGCGGAAATATTCGCGATGGCAAATTTACGCTCTATTTGCAAAGTAACTATTTCGATGATCCTGCATCACTGAAGGTTATGATTGGAGCGGTTCATGCAGTGCCAAAGGGTGAGGATTTTGTTGAAGTTGATTTTAGCACAAAAGAAATACTCACAAAGCCTACGTATTTTAATGAAGACCTTTCCGCAGCGCAGCAAAGTGTATCAGTTAAGATTAATAAGGATAATAAAGGCAAATTTTTAATGTTCTCTGATGCCATAAAAGAAGATGGTACGCCGTTAGAAATTAAAGGTGTGACAATTTCAAGAGACGAACAGTACGTAATGGAGACGACCCAATTTGAAGACTATACTGGGAAGGCAAAAATATATTTAAACTATTACACCAATCCTATCGGGAACAATATTGAAGTAAACATTCCATTACAATAAAGTGCGGCTATTTAATAAGAAGAACATTTTAAACTTATGTCTTACTATAATCAGAGAAGTTTTTTCTGACCAATTACTCTCAATTATAATAATTTGTCTAAAGGTTCTTGTCCAAAAATAAAGACAAGAATCCTTTAGACATTTTTTATTTCTTCTATTGTTTTGTTTATAGAATAATCAATAGCTAAACTCAAAATCTGCAAAAATAAAGGGAAATTTTGAGAGGAAATGAAAATTTTTTCGTTATAGTAGTAGGGAGGTGATACAAATGGAGATGGATGAAGTCATTACACGAGTTAAAAATGGTGAAAGTCATCATTTTGCACATATTGTAAAACATTATGAGCAGAAAATTTTTACTACAGTCATCAGAATAGTAAAAAATCGTGCTGCAGCTGAAGATATCGTTCAAGATATTTTTATAAAAGTTTTTTATAGCCTACATAAATATAAAAAAATAGGCTCCTTTAATGCCTCGCTATACCGAATTGTAGTCAATAATTGTTTCGATTATTTACGGATTCAAAAGATACAAACGATGCAAATCGACAGTAATGTAATGGATAATCGTTATCCGGAAAAAGTATTGTTGCTACACGAAAGAAATGAGCAGTTAGAAAAGCTTTTACAACAATTGGATGAAACAGAGTACATGGTATTGTTACTGAAATATGTAAATGAGCTAAGCTATGATGAAATAAGTGAAGTGCTTCAGATTTCTTTAAATGATGTTCGTAACAAGCTACACAGAAGTAAGAGAAAACTTAGGTCCATCACAATGACAAAAGGAGGTTATTTTTATGAAATGTGAACCAATTTTGTTAGAAGATTATGTAGAAGGTTTTTTAGATGAGGATGAACAAAAGAAAATAGAAGATTATTTACAATTCTGTAAAAATTGTCAATGTGAATATGAGCAACTATTAAATGAGCAAAACATCTTATTTGCACAGCTTAATATACCTAAAATAACAAGTAGCAAAGAGGATGCTATTATGCACCATATTTACACTGATACAAAGCGGAAAAAATCCTGGTATACTTTAAAAATTTCTGTAATCAGTGTTGCCGTTATTATACTTAGTTTTACGTTTTATTATTGGCACCGTCCACCGATTGAAGTCACACAACAAGTGGATGAGCCAACACAATTAGTAGAAACGAGTAGTAGTGAGCAAGAAGAACATTTAGATAGTAAGCAAGTCTTAAATTACAATGAGCCATTCCTAGATGTTTCTATTGATAAAGTTGTCGAGAATGGGGAAAACATCGATATTCATTATCGAGTTAAATTTAAAGAACAGTATCAGAGAGATCAAGATAATGTATATAAGCAACTTTTAAATAAATATCAAGATATAGAAGTGGCCAACTCACATAAAGTGGATGAAGCACAAGACGACTTTTTCGGAAGTGTAAAATCAAATGTTCGATTTTCCATACGAGATAAAGAAGGGCAATTAATTATCACTACTAAACGAATAGATGGAGAACAACCAATGATTTCAAACTTTTCAGCTAGTGGTGGCGGCACAGCTATATTGGGTGAAATGATTTATACGACATCTGTCCCGAAGTATACTAACCCTGCTACGTTTGAAGTACTTCAAATGGAAGCATTTGTGTTCGATTTATTTGAGACAGAAGTAGATACTGCACATATACAGCCATTTCAATTTAATAATGCTACTTACACCATTGATTCATTAGAAATCAAACAACGTACACTTTATATAGCGATCTCTACAGAGGGAGAGCCTGAGATGCTGGCATCTGATTGGCATCTGGCGATTGATAATCGTTTAATTGGTTATAATTCTGCCTCTTCAGATTACATTAACAATCGTACGGTTTATAAATTACAGTTTGAGAATTTCGAACAAATCCCAGCTAATTTAAAGCTAGTGCCATCAACTGTAATAATCAAAAAACAAATTGATCCAATCGTATTTGATTTACACTAAAAAAGCCCACATAAATACAAGTTAACCTTCCATAGGTTAACTTGTTTAGCTAATCATAATCACAACTGTTAATCATTCTTTTTTTGAAATGTACTAGGCATGAC
This sequence comes from Lysinibacillus irui, assembly GCF_028877475.1. Classification (NCBI taxonomy): domain Bacteria; kingdom Bacillati; phylum Bacillota; class Bacilli; order Caryophanales; family Bacillaceae; genus Lysinibacillus; species Lysinibacillus irui. The sequence goes on from NZ_CP113527.1 coordinate 2,257,000, forward strand.
GACAAGAACTACTGTACCTCGAGCACAGAGCGTATCTTCAGCGTACACTTCTGTTTCAACCTTCCATCGTTTCGGATGAATTTCTTCAACAGTACCAATTGCTTTTAATGGGACGTGTTGCGGAGTCGGTTTTAGGAAATCTACATTCAGGTTAGCCGTTACAAATCTTGGTGGCTCTGCTCCATCACCAATTTCATGTCCATTTTTACGATGCAACGCAAGCGCAGCAGACCCTGATCCATGGCAATCAATTAAAGATGCAAGTAAACCACCATATAAAAAACCAGGAATACCCATGTATTTTGATTCAGGTGTAAAGATGGTAACTGTCTTATCTCCTTGCCAACCAGTTCGAAGGTGATGACCATCCTTATTCAGGCGACCACACCCATAACACCAAGCGAAATCGTCTGGATAAATATCTTGTATTGCTTTTTCTACTATGAATTCTTCCATTCTACTTCCTCCTCAATACTAGTAGTCTTCAACATAAGTTTTCTAAGGAGCGTTATTATAAAAGTAGTTTAAGTATAACGATAATATTTCAACTATTCAATTAATAAAAAGAAAGGATTTCAATTATTGGCACATCACGTTTTAAGAAAATTAAATATATCTGTCTTTGAAATAAATGCAATCACCAGCCATTTTATATTGTGTCATTTCGCTATTTTTGAAATAATTGTTATTACTTAGGGGAAAGGGAGGTAGATAACTTGAGTTATCAAATTATAACATTACCAGCCTATCGGGCAGTAGGATTAAAATGGGAGGGAACGTTCTCTGAAATTGTACCTCATTTAAAAAATATCATTCAACAAGTTCAAGACCGTGCCGATGAGCTAGAGAATAGGGTGAATCCTACTATTCAATTAGGTTTGTCTTATCATGTAATTGACAATGGATTCACACATTACGCGGTGTATGAAGTGAGTGAGGAGCAGGAAATTCCTGAGGGAATGATTGAAATATCGGTTCCTGAATGGACGTATGTGAAGACAACACATAACAAAGGAGAAGATATTCAAAAAACCTATACGGACTTACATCAATGGTTAGTTGATAGCGACTATACCGCATATAGAGAAGCTGGTGTAGATTACTCTGATCCTTACATGCCGATTAAGCATGAACATTATCCAGTTGATCAAGATCCGAACGATCCACATTTTGATATTTATATACCGATTGTAAAAAAATAGTGTTTTCTTAAATACAATCAGGCTCATAAAAAAGAATCCGTTTTGATTAATTTTCTATCAGAACGGATTCCTTTTATTATTTAATAAAGAACACGCCATAAATAAAAGGTAGCGTATGATTCCCAGTTTTTCCATGGACACGATAATTCTACTATTTCATCTTTCGTAGGTTTACGGTCCATATTCCGTATTAGTTTTATCGAATTAATAAGACCCACATCATCGATTGGAAAAGCTGTCTGGAACCTAAGGCAGCGCATTAGAACATAATTGGCTGTCCAAGGACCGATGCCTCGTATTTTAAGTAAGCTTTTTTCAGCATCCTTAAAGCTCATGTTCATTAGTTGTTCCCTCGATAATGCTCCATCTGCCATTAATTTAGCAATACCAATGATATATTCACTTTTTTTTACAGTCATTTTAATATCCGCTAAGTCGGTAGGTGTTAATTGTGCAATTTGTTCGTACGAAGGGAAAACCCAATACTTTTTACCATTCCATTCGACTGAATCCCCATATTTTTCTACGAATTGCCTCTTTAAGGAGTACGCAAAGGATAAATTAATTTGTTGCCCTAAAACTCCCCAGCATAAAGCTTCAAATAAATCAGGAATACCGATCACTCGCAATCCATAAAATTTTTGAGCAGGCATTTTAAGTAATGGGTCTGTTTTTGCCATTTCAAAAAATGAGGTTAAATCGTTATTTAGATCAAACCACTCATAAATATAGTTCACAACCTCTTCTCTTTTCCACTTTTCAATAGGTCTAGAATCATTTAATAAATGAACATTCATTTGTTTATTATTCATTACATTTATCTGAACTAAGGACCGAATTTCCCCGATAGCTATAACTTTTGTTATGACATCGTTCTCTATAGCATACATGCATTCATTTTTTTCCCTTGTTAGATAGCCTAGGTTTGCATCCTTATCAAAATCATCGGGTAATGTAATAACTATCACACCATTGACTTCATCCCATGTCACATTTCATTCTCCTCATCTTATTAAGAGTAATTTTACTTTACCACATCATAATCTTTCTTTATTTTGTTATCTTGCTCTTACATTCTAAACACCTTATTTTTTTAGAATGATGGGGTTATAGTGTTATTTATCAAGAATGCTAACTAGGAGTGGATAAAGGTGGTCCAAGATATTAGAACACGCGTTGCAAACTTAAATTGGAAATTAATTCAAATTGAATTAGATGAGCAAGGATTTGCAAAGCTTCCAGTGATTTTAACAAAAGAGGAATGTGAGCACTTCATAGAATTGTATTGTCAGGAAGATCCATTCCGAACAACCATCAATATGAAGAGATACCGCTTCGGGAGTGGAGAGTACAAATATTTTTCCTATCCATTACCTGAAATCATCCAAAGTTTAAGAGAGTCTTTTTATTTTGAATTGGCCAAAACAGCCAATCGATGGTTAGGTTATTTCAAGAAATCAAAACAGTTTCCAGATCATCTTCAAGATTTTTTAAACATCTGTGAAAAATATGACCAAACTAGACCGACACCTTTACTATTAAAGTATGAAACAGGTGGGTTTAATTGTTTGCATCAAGATTTATATGGTGACGTATTTTTCCCGTTTCAAGTCGTATTTGTGTTAAATCAACGCGATCATGACTTCTGCGGTGGAGAATCTCTATTAGTGGAACAAATTCCTCGTGCTCAGAGCAGGGGACATGTCATTACACTAGAACAAGGGAGTGCGCTAATTTTCCCTACTAACCATAGACCCGTTCTAGGTAAAAAAGGATATTACAAAAATACAGTTCGGCACGGAGTAAGCACAGTTACTTCTGGAGAACGATACGGTCTTGGAATCATTTTTCATGATTCTAAATAAAAAACTTCAATATCTTGCTATTTAATCCTCGGAATTATACATTCTTGATGGATAGAGAGTAAAATTGGAAGGAGAGGTGAGATTAATGACGGATCGTATAAATAACGGACATAAACAGATTTTAATAGATGGAGAAATGATGACGGATGAGAAGTGGCAAGCCATTATTAATAATGATACAGCATACAATAATCAATTTTTTTATGCAGTAAAATCGACAGGTATATTTTGCAAACCATCCTGTAAATCCCGTGTTCCGAAAAAAGAAAATGTATATATTTTTCAAAACGCAGAACAAGCTCTCCGTGCAAATTTTCGCCCTTGTAAACGCTGCAAGCCCACTAATGAAAATCTGCCTGATAGCGAGTGGGTTGATTTAATTACTGAATACATTGATCAACATTTCACAGAAAAATTAACCCTCGATTCGTTAGCAAGTATTTGTCATGGAAGTCCTTATCATATGCATCGGACATTTAAGAAGATTAAAGGCATTACGCCTGTTGAATATATACAACTAGTTAGAGTGCACACGGCTAAAAAGTATTTAATTCAGACAAATAAAGCAATTGGAGATATCGCCATAAGTGTGGGCATGACTAATACGCCTTATTTTATTACTTTATTTAAAAAGAAAACTGGACTGACTCCCGCACAATTTCGTCAAATGAGTAAAACGGAGGAAAAGTACTATGAAAACAAAGATTAAACCAACCCTATATTGGTCTTTACTACAGTTTCGGAATTGGAAGTTTTATATTGCTGCAACTTCAAAGGGTCTAGTCTTTGTCGGTTCACAGAACAAGCCAATTGAGGAATTGTTCGAATGGGCTAAGAAACGCTTACCAGGAAGTCCTCTTGTCAAAGATGATGAAAAGCTTGAACCCTATGCGGTTGAAATCATTCAGTATTTAGAAGGAAAGCGGAAAACCTTTTCTGTTCCATCTGACTACATCGGTACGCCATTCCAGCTAGCAGTCTGGCAGGCACTTTGCGACATTCCTTATGGACAGACGAAATCCTATTCCGACATTGCCAATACTATAAATAAGCCTGCTGCTGTTCGTGCTGTAGGAGCGGCAATTGGGGCTAATCCTGTATTAATTACTGTACCGTGCCATCGCGTAATTGGGAAGAATGGCACGTTAACTGGCTATCGTGGTGGATTAGAAATGAAGACACAGCTCCTGGATTTGGAAAAGCGAGCTTCTTCTAGTAAGGTGTAACGCTATGAATGGAGGTACTCACATGAAACATGAATTATTTTATAAAAATCCGAAAACCATTCTGAATAAAGGGACTGGCTTTCTTTCTGGATATACACATTCACTAAATCCTTATACAGGCTGTTCTTTTGGATGCTCCTATTGTTATGTACGCGAAATGCCTGTCTCTCTTTTTCGAGAAGGAGAATGGGGGAATTGGGTCGATGTGAAAAACGGAGCAGCGAATGTATTGAAAAAAGAGCTCCATCGCGCCAAAACGAAAGGGAAAGTCACCATTTTTATGTCATCCAGTACAGACCCATACCAACCAATAGAGCATAAGGAAAAAGTGACGCGCTCTTTACTAGAAGTGATGCTAGAAGATTCCCCTGATTTTCTATTAGTACAGACGAGAAGCCCCCTTGTCAGTCGAGACATCGATTTGCTGCAACAATTTAAAGATAAAGTTCGAGTAAGTATGACGATTGAGACCGATTCAGAAACGATACGTAAACATTTTACACCATATGCGCCCCCAATCCAGGCACGCTTTAAGACATTGGAAAAATTAGCGGCTTCGGGCATACCAACCCAAGTGGCTATCGCTCCCATCTTACCAAGTGGAGACTATTTCCCTGTGAAATTAAAGCCATTTGTCGATCGTATCTGTATCGATGACTACTTCATGGGCGACGGCAGTGGAGGAAAACGTACAAAGAGACTTGGTATAGAGAACAAATATACCCAACTTGGACTAGAAGAATGGTATGGACCACATGTAATAAAAAAAGTATACAACCGCTTTATTGAAGTCTTTCCAGAAAATCAAGTTTACGTGAGCCAGGCTGGGTTTGAGCCATAAAAAATACGAAATTCTTTCGGGCAGCCTTCATAACCATTCTTGTGATGATGATTGAAAATTTATTCTTAGAGTATGTTATGTCACACTTCCTTTTTACGAAAATTTTTATTTATTGATACAAAAATATTCGTATTTAATCCACTAAAATGCGATTTGTCCATCGTCTGGATACACCTCAAATTGAGTTAAACACGAACATTGAAATTGAAAGCAATGAAAAGCAATGATTCATTTGGAAATATTCGGAACTATTTGTCTAGCAAAACGTCTAAATGCTAAATAAGCAGGGCTTTCGAATAATACCTTAGTAACCTCGAATTGGCATCCTCACCATATGAAAAGAATGTTGAAAAGAGATGTTCCATAGCAACATAACGGGTGAATTATATAAGTTGAGATGCTTATTAGAACGAAGGAAGGGAAATGATGAAGATGAAAAGGGGTAATTTAAAGTGGATAACTTTTATTGGCCTAGGTGTGGCACTTCTAGCGATTGTAGGATTTAGTATATGGGACTCGGCAGAAAAGTCCAAGGAAGTTCAACAAATCGAGTTAGAATTAGGTTTTAAAGTTCAAGTAATGGATAGACAATCACACGGTCCATTGCGTGCGGCAACAAGAACATACCTAGTGAAACAAGTAGATGATAAGAAAAGCGATATAGAATACTTATTATATTTGAATGAAGAAGATAAGATCGAACATTGGGCTATGGTTAAAAACGGAAAGACCATCAAACCCTCTAACTGAAGAAGTTAGATCATTTTTAAATGGACATAAAAAACGCGAATCTAATGCATTACGGTTTTTACTTAGGAAAACGAGTTCTATTGATAAATAAGCTTCAGAGGATGCTAGAAGCGGAATTAAGTGCTGGTGAAGAGACATATAAATAAGGAGTTTTTGTGTTTGGTAGATATATTACTTTTCAGTACAGGAATAATACATTATACTCATTCGCTTCAAAAAAATAATAATATACAAAAGAATGGGGTAAAATCTTTGATGTACGTTATCTTAAATGACAACTAAAACAGGAGTGTTTGAAATGGCATATTTATTACAAGTTGATTTTCCGTTTGAAGGACCTTTTGGTGAAGAAATGGCCAAAGGGTTTTGGGATGTAGCAAAAAGTATTAACGAAGAAGAGGGGTTCCATTGGAAAATATGGACAGAAAGTCAAGATACAAAAGAAGCTGGAGGTATCTATGTATTTGAGGAAAAACAAGATGCCGAAAAATATGCTGACATGCATAAAGCAAGACTTCAATCGTTTGGTATTAAAGATATTCGAGTAAGAATTTTTGACATAAATGAAAAGCTAACAACAATGAATCACGGTTATGTTAAGTAATGATGGAAAGGGTAAAGCATACTACTTTACCTGTGTAAACAACCGTCCGAGCTAAAAGGAAACTAGAAAAGATTAAACAGGGTTGAATAGTTAGGGAAGTAGGACTATCTTTTTTGATGGTCTTTTTAAATGAATTAAAGAAACTAATTGATCAGATCCATTAGAGTTATATAGAAATTCAGCTCCAATATCTTAAAAATGACAAAGGACGTTTTGAACAATTCCTGTTCCAATTGCTAGGAAGAAGTAAGGAGACGTATCCAATAATTCCTCCACGCCAAGTGATTTAGTTTACATAATATTTCTGACGAAAATCTAACTTAAGCAAAGCTTATGTAGCAAGAAGTGACGCGCTTGAAGGGTTATGTATAATGAAATTTAAGGGGATTTAGGAACTGGAGGGTTACTGAGTTACGATGACCCTAAATGAGGGAGGATGATGACGATCAACCAACAGCACAACCGAATAAGTGGGATCAGTATATGTGCACGGAGAGATTACTTATAAAAAAAAGCAGCGTCGTTATACGCTACAGTAAACTAGAACATTATTAGGATAATAATCCAAAGAGTTTTGTTTGTAATAAAGAGTTAAATAAGGAAATTAGAATAGAATGTCCATCTTACTTAATATGTGAGCTAACAATAATAAGTGTTATTCCCGTAAATAAGCAAATGATTCTCGCCACAGGAATTTTATCAGCTAGTCCAAATAATGCAATTGCCGTTGTTACGATTAAAACTGTAGGGCCAACCAAAGCAAGCATTGTATTAATATAGAGTGCTTTTTCTAAATTATTCAACTTTAGCATTAACAATCCAGCACTTACTTCAATACTTCCAGACAATACACGTAAAATAACCATAGCCAAAACCGATTTATCAATAATTGTCATCATCCTATCTTTATAGATAATTTTTGAATATATATTATAAATCCATCTTAGGATAATTATAAACTTCTGTTTGAATGAAATACTAAAATCAATATATGTACGATTCGTATCGAATATTCTTGTTAGAATGTAAACGAAATAACCTTAAAGAGCCTTGCTACTTATAATTTGTAGTAAGGCTCTTACTTTTTTAATCGTGGTTTTAGGGAAAGTGGTCTTAGTTTTCTTAAAACCAAACAAGGTGTCATTTTTAGTCTATTTCCCACTATATTTCTTTAAGAAGTCGAGCGTTTTCGCTAGTGTTTGTTCAGCGTGTTTAGTAGTAAAATCAAATTGATATTCATGACCTAGCTCAGTATTTATGCCGTCAAATAAAACACTTTCTACTTCTACACCATTTTTTTAAGAACATCCATAAGCTCTGTAGTTTGTGGAGCTAGTGGATCAGCATCTCCAACTGTCAAAAATGTTGGAGGGTAATTAGGTGTTATATGGTTAACTGTAGACATCTCATTTAATCTAGAGAAGGACTTCAAATCTTTTTTTCCTGTATATGCCCAAAATACTGCTTGTATACCTTTTTTTATTATTGGAGATGACTGAGCACCTATTTTATCCATGTTATAAACACCACAGAATAATAGAGCACCTTTTAACTGTTTTTTATCAACAGAAGGTTGAATATCCATTGATTTTGCTAGAGCTCCATTAGTTATTATTGCAATGGTTTGACTGGCAATTTGAGCCCCTGCTGAATCGCCACCAATAAATAATTGATTCATATCGCCGCCATATTTCGAGATATTGTCCTGTAAATATTTAAGAGCCCAGTTAGTCTGTATAATTGGACCCGGATATTTTTGTCCTGGTGCAATAGCATAGTTTATATTTGCTACAACATATCCTTCATTCGCCAATGCCATTCCATATTCTTGGGTTTGTTCTTTACTGCCCGATACAAATGCACCACCATGTATCCATATGATAACAGGGAGTTCTTGTTTAATATTTTTAGGATAATAAATATCTAAAAGACTATTCTCAATTCCATGTTTATCATAAGTAATATCTTTTTCAATATGTACTTGCCTTTTTATTGTTTCAATATCCTTAGGAAAGGCAAAAGAACCAGCTTCAAAAAGTTGCTTGATGATAAAGGTATAAAGTACAGGTGTGAACTGTCCAATTACAAATATAAGCAGTATAGGAATGACAATAATATTAATAGGAATCATCCATCTTTTTTTCTTATAAAACTTTTTTTGTTTTCAATTTGATACTACCTTACCTCATTACTTATTTTTATGATATTCAATTAGCAAAAAAATAGGAGGATATGTCGTACATTATGTGTAACAGGAAAGAGTTGCTTTCTAAATATCCCGATTTACTTACTTCTTTTTTGTTCTTACTACCAGATTTATCTAATCAAATGAATGATGAATATAGTTACTATAGTTTAGTCATTATTGAACCTCATATAGCTGCATTATATCAGATTTAAGACCTCAACAAATAGAGAGATTATAGATGCGGTCTAGCAATGTGTAAAAACAAAGGACGGAGTAGGGAGGAATTCTAGTGATATTGAGGCTTCATATGCTTTTCTATTTATCAAGTTAAATGAATTATCCATACTCTTAATCTTCACTTGTTCAATATTTCATCAACAAATCTGACTACAATTATTTTGATGATAAGCTATTTTCTTTAGTAAAAAAGGATTTTCAATCTCAAATATGTTCATACACTCCACACATCGCGAGGCAGTAGCGTGGTTGGAATTAGTATAAAGCAAAAGAACGAATTTCTGATTGTGGAATTCGTTCTTTTTTTAGTAATAAAGGTGTTATTTGGCAAGGTTAGCAAAAAAATATAGTATCAACTATTAGTACCAGATGATAGAATTAATTGTTAGGTATTGTTATGAGGCCATTAACAGGCACTCAACAAATTATATCGGAACAGGCTGTTGCGCTAATATTAACTGTAATTGTATTTAAATTGGAGAGAATAGGAATGTCAGAAGAATTGTATCAAACTCGTAAGGAACGAAAAAAAGCGAAAAAAACAAACAAAAATAAACATAGAGGTATTGGTAAACTGAAAAAGGGATCATTGTTTAAAAAAATGGTCATTGTCTGCTTGACAGTCGGACTTGTTTCAACTGGAGTAGGAGCCATTACGATTGCTTCAATTATGAAGGGTACACCTACCTTAGATTCTGCTAAGCTAATGGATCCGCTTTCTACTAAATTTTATGATAAAGATGGAAACTTCCTTTATGAATACGGGAAGGAAAAACGGACAAAAATTACATACGACCAAGTGCCGAAAGTGTTGGAAAATGCCTTTATTGCCACCGAGGATTCCCATTTTTACGAACATTTTGGGATCGACCTCAAACGGACAGCCAAGGCTATTTTTGTAAACGTAACAGGAGATTTCGGATCTCAGGGAGGTAGTACGATTACACAGCAAGTCATTAAAAATTCTTTCTTGTCTCCAGAGAAAACACTGAAACGCAAAGTGCAAGAATGGGACTTAGCATATCAGTTGGAAAAAAAATATTCTAAGCAAGACATTTTAATGATGTATTTAAATAAAATCTACCTTGGAAACCGTTCTTACGGAGTGGCTACCGCAGCAAAGAATTATTACGGAATTGAGTCCGATGATTTGAAAGAAATGACGCTTGCGCAGGCGGCGATGATAGCCGGACTGACACAAAGTCCGAACAATTATGATCCAACCATACTGGAAAATAAAGAAGCAGCCACGAAACGCCGTCACATAGTATTAAGCTCGATGCTTCGAGATGGCTATATTACGGAAAAACAAATGAAGGAAGCAGAAAAAGTTCCTGTAACAGAGGGACTTGTGGCAAAAAATGCCCAGCAAAGTATGCCTTATGAAGCATTTTTGGATGCAGCTGTGAAAGAGGTAAAGGGCAAACTGAAAGATGTAGACATCAGCGAGGACGGATTGTCAATTTATACAACCCTGGATCCAAAAGCACAGGATTTCGCGGAAAAAATGATGAATACAAGTGAAATCATTGCCTATCCGGATGAGAATTTTCAGGGAGCCTTTGTTTTATTAGATACCATGACCGGTGAAGTCAGGGCAATCGGAAGTGGTCGCAATGACTATCAAGCCCAATTTTTAGGTCACAACTTTGCTGTAGATATCAGACGTCAACCAGGATCAATCTTTAAGCCTATTTTTGATTATGGACCAGCGATAGAAAACTTAAAATGGTCCACTGCTCATTTGATTAACGACCATCAGACTACTTATTCAACAGGGGAGCCCATCTCCAACTGGGATCATCAATATCATGGAATGCTAACTATGCGGACAGCACTGCAATATTCATACAATATCCCGGCACTGCTCACATTGAGAGAGGTTGGAATGGATAAGGCTAAGAGTTTTGCAGAACAACTTGGCATTACATTTAAAAGTAATGAAGTATATGAATCATACTCAATCGGCAGCAATACCGTTAGTCCTTTAGACATTGCAGGTAGCTACAGTGCTTTTGGAAACAATGGATTATACAATAAACCGCATTTCGTAAAAAAGGCTGTTTTCGCGGATGGCGCAGTCGTTAATTTTGGTGAGAAAACAAAACGTGTTATGCAGGATTACACTGCCTATATGGTAACTGATATGTTACGCACAGTCGTAAATGATGGGACAGGAATAACTGCAAATGTTCCCAGACTGAATGTTGCTGGGAAAACAGGTACAACCAATTTTGATGAAAAAACTCGGGCTAAATATGGATATCCAAACACTGCTACAAATGATAGCTGGTTTGCAGGGTACACACCTCAATACACCATGGCTGTATGGACGGGTTACGCTCAAAACGGGCAAGGTAACTATATGACTGGAAATACGACGAAAATCTCACAGTTAATGTTTAAAGCAATGATGGAAGCAATCGGAACGGATACAGCAAATTTTCAGCAACCGGAAAGTGTCTACAGAGTAAAAAATGAACTTTATATAAAAGGAATTGATTCTGCAGAAGAGCCACCTAAAAACAACAATGTAATCATTCATCCTAATAATGGAAGAGATATAGAGAAGCTCAAAAAAGAGGAAAAGAAACTAAAAAAAGAAGAAGAGAAACATAGAAAAAAGGAAGAGAAGCGTCGGAAAAAGGAAGAAGAAAAGGAACAAAAGCATGGTTAGATAGTTATTTTCTTCTTAGGGCCTTTAAAGATGATTCAACTGTTCCTCCATTTAGTTTTTCAAATAATTGTCAAAAAATCAGAATTTGATTTCTTCTGGAAGTTTCGCGATGTTTTACAAATGAATAGTAATTACCGAAAGGAATATGATAATTTAAAAAGGAAATACGATTGGAAGATTACAGAGAAGCCAAGAATAAGTTCTTGGAAAAAGTTATCGCTTTCTAGAATATAAAAGTATTTAAATTGGGTGCTTTGTTACTTGCTTCAATTAACAGGGGCTTTCTTGAATATGGCTAGATAAAAATGATATTCAACAATCGGACCTACTCTTAAAAATGAAGAGAATGTACAAAATCAGGAAAAGCTATTGTTGAGGGCATTAATACCTAAGTTAATAGTTTACCACTTATGTAATAACATCTTAAAGACACCGTCTAAGCACAGCAGGCGGTGTCTTTTTTAATTAAACATCACCAATATATATATATTGGAAATTTCCTTTTTGATCGTATACAAAACTTATAAAAAGCCTTTCTTCTTTTTCCAAGTCTTCTAAATAATAACCAATTTCTGTACTGTCGGATTGAACATTTAAATAAGCTATGAACATAGGGAGTTTTGCTTTCTCGATTGGGAATGCCGCGCTATTGGTATTGTCTGGGGTCTTGAAGTTTATTTCCTCATGTAACACATTAAAATCAGTGTTATAATCGGTTTTTATTTGTTCATATTGTTCTTCGTTGATCAATCTCATAATCGTTCTGGATGTACTATCAAATTGTTGGAGATCTACACTATATTCACTTTTCAAATTTTGCAATTCACCTTTTAATTGCTGATTTTCTTCTTTAAGTTCGTTAATTTGAGTAGTGTTATCTTGAGTAATAGAGGCTATTTCTTCTTTATCAGAACAACCAATTAAAAATACAACGATACAAAAAAATATACCTAACTTAATTTTTTTCATGCTATTCCCCCTTAATATAACTATACACTGCAGCTGAACAAATTTTAATGTAAAAATTCGAAAGCATTAGAGAATTTGTTTGTTAAGAAATGTTCTCAAAGTGGTTTATAATCTTCAACAATCGGGCTCTTTCCTTGAATAAGGAGGTACTTTTTTAAAGGTCCAGATTGTGACATTTCATTAATAGATATTTGGATATTTTTATGTTAAAAAGGTTATTTGTTAATGGAGATGCATTCATTGAATAAGGATAAGTTAAACTCCCAGATGCAAGAAGAGAAAGATGCATTAGTAGCACGTGGCGCACTCGGTGTTCTCATTTACGAATTAGTGGATACAGAACAGCTTTTTGATCGATTTTTTATTAAACTAACAAAAATAATTGACAACGCCTATTATAGTACTGTACAGTACTAATCATGACAAGGATAAAATTAATGAATCAAAAACGTGTGATTGAAGTAGCTGCAACATTATTTTTAGAAAAAGGGTTTGCTTATACAAGCATGGATGAATTAGTTCGTGTAAGCAAAGTTTCAAAGTCTAATGTGTATTATCACTTCTCTAATAAGGAAGAATTGTTGGAAGGGGTCGTTGATTATTGGATTGAAATGTATCAATCTGCAATAGATGACTTACTATCTCAAAACCAATTATTAGTTGAAGATCGTATCAAATTGTTTTTAAAGCAAATATCACAAGGAGTTCAGACGAGAGAATATAAGGGGAGCTGTCCATTTATTACCCTTTATATTCAAAGTCCTACAAATGCCACACAAGTAAAAGAAAAAATAGGTCTTTTTTTTAAAGACTTACAAACGAAAGTTTCTCTATTCCTTAAACAAGGGGTAGAGAATGGTGAATTTAGAAAGACAATAAATATTGACGAGGTTGCATCTCTTTTTATTACAAATCTTGAAGGAGCGCTATTTATTTCAGAAACACTGGAGGATGCAACTGTAATCATGAAAACAGCAGATCATTTGTTTAACTTGCTTCGGTAAAAGAAGCATTTTTTTTACACCAAATTAGTACTACGCAGTACTACTAGGAGGATTTTTATGAGAACAGTATTTTTAACGGGTGGAACAGGATTTATTGGAAAGCAATTAGTGAATGAATTAGTCAAAGAGGATGTGAACATTCTTCTTTTAGTGAGGTCGAAAAGTAAAGCAACACGCATTTTTCAAGAAAGAGGCATCTTAAAAGAGGCAGTTATGCACTTTATTGAAGGTGATTTGACGAAAATAGACTTAGGTCTAAGTGCTGAAGATAAGGAGAGGGTATTGAAAACGGATGTGATTATTCACGCAGGAGGCTCCATGGATATTCAAGCGACAACCAAAGAGGCAACTTCTGTATTTTTGAATGGCGCCAAACACATTAGTGAATTCGCTAAAAGTATTCATCAATTGAAGGGCTTGCAGCAATTTATTCATGTTGTAGGCTATATGAGTCCCTTTGATGATAAAAATAGCAAGATTGCGATAGATGTACTCAAAGAAGGAAACAAATTTTTAAAAATAAAAAATCCATATGAGAAAACAAAATTTTTAGCAGATCTTTATATCCGTCAACAGGCATCAGCAGTAGGTTATCCGCTGTCTGTCATTAATCCGCCAACTGTGGTTGGAAGTAGTAAAACAGGGAGTACAGAGCAGATAGCAGGATTAGGTTTGCTTGTGACAAGTATGCGAAGAGGGCTCATGCCAGTGATTCCTGGAGGTAAGGGATATAGGTTGCCACTGATTTCAAACGATGAGTTTGCGAAGTTTATTGTGCAGGTTTTCAAATTGGAGCAGCCGGCTATTCAAACATATACACTTGTTGATGACAAAGAGAACGATCCGAACATTGCTGAATTATTAAGTGTTATGTCGGAAAGTATGAATATGAGGGCACCAAAAATCTCTGTTCCAATGCCACTTATGAAAACAATAATGAAAAGTGGAGTAAGTAAAATAACAAACATTCCTTCTGATGGACTGAATTTTATCACAAAACGAACATTTTCAAATGGTTCGATGAAAACCATGAGGGGGGAAGATTGGTTTAAGAAGATGAGTGTCATGAACTTTTTCCCTGCCGTAGTAGCTGATCTGGATTATCGATTGATGTATCAAAATGGTGAGCATCATCATTTATTTGAGCGAACATTATGCGATAACAATACCCTTTACCAATTACACGGAGAGGGTAAACCGTTTATTTTATTACATGGTTTATTAAGTGATGGAGAGGATTTATTTCCTTTAGGGAAAGAGCTTCATGAAGAAACGGGTCGACCTGTATGGATCATGGACCTTCCAGGTTTGGGACGTTCTCCTTTTAAACGAGAAAAAAATCTTTTAAATATCTATTTGAATGTATTAAAAAAGTTATTGGAGAAAGCTACTAATGGTGCACATCTAATTGGCCATTCATTTGGTGCATATATTCTTTTGGAAGCAATAGTACAAAAGTACATAGATAAGAAGTATACAATAACTTTACTTCAGCCACCTGTTGCTAAAAAAAATGCTAAATCGATAAATCTACCTCAATTTATAAACAAATGGACATTGAAGTTAGCAACTACTAATTTGATAGAGCGTTATTTATTAAGTAATGGATTATTTGAAAGTACGGAGAGTATCCCTGAACATTATATTGAAAAAATAAGTAAAAGTTTTACTTCTCCTAGAATTTTAAATACAACGGTTCAGCTTAACAGTTTACTATCGAAAACCATTCAAGGTGATTTCAATGAAGTAACAAAGTATAATCTTCACATTATTTGGGGGGATTTTGACAGAGGCTATTCTGCTCCTTCGCATCTTGGTAAGGTTGATTTTGTTCCATATGGTCATCATTTTCCTCTTAACCATCCGAGTGAAACGGCTAATTTGGTAATACAAAATAGTAGTAATAGCACAGAGAGTATGGGTTAAATACAAAGCGTGTAATATCTTACAGTCGAAAATGTATACACTTAACCAGTTGTCGAAATATATTTGACGACTGGTTATTTAGTATCGTTCTTCAGGATAAATTATAATGAACTTCCATGTTTTTTATTATAAGTAGTTAATCATACATATGCCTGGTATAAGAATTAATTAAATTGAATCTGAAAGTTATAGGTAAACTCAAATGTAATCAAAATTATCCTTTTAATTAAATTTGATATTTAAATCAAGTAAGTTGAAAGAGTTGGTGTTACTGCGTTGGAAATTATATCACTAAGTATTGGCAAAGATATGCTTAAAATCACAAAGAAGAAAGTAGCTTTGATATAAAGTTTCAATTTATATTATACTTCGGGTATTTCCATCATGTATTTTAAAAAATGAGCTGTCTGTAGATTCTTGTCCATATACAAAAAGGGAATTATCGTTCACATGACTTATCCGAACCCTCCTTCACGCCAAATAATTTTAGTTTACATAATATAAATTATAGGAAGTTATGTTTCATTGAAAAGTATACTGATAATAGTGAGACAGAATCTAAAAAAATCATCACTTATTTAATAATACCCCAAAATAATTTAAGTAACCGTTTATTAAATTTAATCACTAATAAACCATCGATATTTCAATTTACTGAGTCAAATCCAGAATTTAATTGCTTTTACTTGTTCTGCTTTTCTCCTTATTTAATATTCGCTAACCTTATCAAAATTACCTGTCGTATGTCTATCATAAAACCACCAAACTAAACACAGTTAATAATAAAAAGCCTGCAGTTATTCTTTCTGATTTTGGATAAATCTTATATTTATTTATCCATTATTAAGCACTCCTTCAAATATTTTTGATACTACCATATTTTTTATTCAGATAAATATTTCATTTTAAAACCATAATATAGCTCGTTCAACCGATAGTAATTTTATTCCAACCCAATAGAAAATCGTCTTCGATTGTCATATAATTATATAATTAGTTTATATTGGTTCTATTCATTTTAAAAATTAGGAGGCAATAGCATTCGAGAACAAAGAATAATTTGGGTTTCGTTAATAATCCTAGTTGTAATTTTGCTAATAATGTTGTTTACCGTAGACAGCCATTTTTTTAATGACGCTATATTTGAATTAAATCCTAGTGACATTATTGTTGTAATTACAGATACAAGAGAGCAATCGTATTATCTTGAACCAGAGGAAACAGAACGACTTAGCTCAATATTAGGTAGTCTCGAGATGAAAAAGAAGATAATTCCTAATAGACCTGCTTTTAACGAGGATGCTGTTATTATAGTCAGTTCAACTAATCCGGAAGAATCGTTTACAATCATGTTTGATTATGAAAGAAATATCATTGGAATTAACCAGTATCATAAGAATTTGAAACAATATATTTTAGAACATGATTCTGATTTATTTCTATTTGTACAGAGTTATTTAAAGGAATAATAAAGGCATAGTTCCCTACCCTTTTTATGCCTTCCGAAAATGATTTTAGAACCCAATCACTGTTGAAAGATGGGATAGCATATTGAATAATACATGGAATAAGATTATTTACAAAATTGGCTCTACCTTCTACGATCAATTTTTTAATGCAGGTATGTTTTTAAAGACAAGAAAAAGGATTTTTCAAGAAGTACCTTTTCAAAGCAAACAAAAAATCTTGTATGTAGGTATTGGTACTGGTGCTGATCTAGAGTTAATCAATTATGAAAAATATGATATTACAGCAATTGATTATTCTCCTGACATGCTAGCTAAAGCAAAACGTAAATTCGAGCACTCTTCAATTAAGTTGTTAGAAATGGATGCTCAAAAAATGACTTTTGAAGATGAATCATTTGACTATATCGTAGCGAGTTTGATTCTTTCTGTCGTTCCAGATGATAATAAATGCATGCAAGAGATGATTCGAGTCTTGAAACAAGACGGGAGAATTTTAATTTTTGATAAGTTCGCACCTAAAAATCAAAAAATCTCATTTATAAAAAAACTAATTAGACCATTTATAAGCATCCTAGGAACCGATATTGGGCGTAGTTTTGAGGAATTGTTTAAGCAAAATGAACAAAGGCTCAAAATGATAAAGGATGACCCTGTTATGTTACGTGGCATGTACAGATATATTGAAGTAATTAAATGCAAATAACTACTTAAAGATACAAAAAACGTATTGAGTTATTTAACTCGATACGTTTTTATGAATGAATAAAAAAAGAGAAAAATCCCTGCTTAAATTCTTCCTGTTTTCAGTGCTCTAGCCCAATCTAAACGACCATTTTTCTGGCTTGCGCTAATGGCTTCATTAGCATTATATGGAATATGTAATTGCTCTATTAGCCAATCGTCATTTTGTTTTGTCACTATTGCATAATTAGCAAATGGTGAGCCTGATTCCATTTTGTGATAGATCGGTAATTCATCCTCGTAAGCTGGTAATCCAACACTTCCAGGATTAATAATGATTTTATTATTTGGAAGATAAACAACCCTTGGTATATGTGTGTGTGCACAAAAAATAAGCTTTTGTGGAATATCACTTACTAGATCCATAATCTTCTCCGGTTTTTTAAGGACTGATCCATTAGAGCTTATTTCCTCTAATAAATATATTTCATCATTTGTCGGTGTACCATGACAGAAATAGAAATTATCTGTTTGTAAATAAGTAGGTAAATTTGTGATCCACGTTCTAAGCTCCTCCGTTAATAAATTCTGTACATATTGCACTGTCGAATTAGACGTGTCCTGTTCTAATAAAATTCGATCACAATTCCCTTTAATACTCTGAATATTTGGTTTCCTTAAAAGATTATACGTTTCCAATGGGAATAACGGGCCATACAAGCTATCTCCTAAATTATAGATAGTTGTAATTCCTCGGTTCTGAATATCTGTTAGTACAGCTTGTAAAGCATCTTTATTTCCATGGACATCAGCTATTATAGCAATTTTCATTCCGAATACCTCTTTAGAATTGATAGTTTCATCTATTCTACCATAAAGAATAAAACCATCGTTTAAAGAAATATCCTCCAAACGATGGTTTCTAATATTATAAGCTTATTGGCTGACTAACTTTGCTATATTTGCCTTCAAAGAACGCAAGAGGTGCCCCATCGTTCATCACAATATCCGTTACTTCCCCAATAAAGAGTGTATGATCTCCAGCTATTTGTTTGCTATGGACATTACATACGATGCTAGCTAATGCATTTTTAATAATAGGTAGTTCATTTACCCAATCAAAATCAATCGCACGCTCTTCTTTTATTTGTCCTGCAAAATGCATCGATAGATCTTTTTGTTCCTCTGATAAAATGTTAACTGTAAATTTTCCTGTAGTATTAATTTTATCTAGCATTTTTGCTTTTTCACCAATGGATATTAAGACCAGTTTAGGGTCAAGCGAAACGGACATAAATGCATTAGCCGTCATACCGTGTGCTTCCCCATCCATAACTGTTGTAATAACTGTCACCCCAGTAGCAAATTTCCCCATTGCATTTCTAAATGTTCTATCGTCCATCATATGATTTCCTCCTCAAAATTTTTCGTATTTTAACCTTCTTAAATAATTAAATATTCAGACTATTGATCGTGGATTCTGTTATTTAACAACTAGTTCTTTCTGTGGTAGTGATTGATCTACTAGGCTCTCCTCCATCACTGGCGTTTTGCGTAAAAATGTTACAGAGATAAAAGAAGCAACAGAAAGGATCGCAATAAATAGAGCGAGTGGCATCCAAGAGTTATGATAAGTACTTAGCAAAACTGTAGCAATCATAGGTGCAGTTCCACCAAACAATGCGGACCCTGCTTGATAACCAAGTGTAATGCCTGTATACCCAACATTTGTAGTGAACATCTCTGTAAACATGGTGCCAATGATACTGGCAATAGAAGACCAGAGAATTCCTAAACCTATAATGGCAGCGGCATAAGCCCAAAATGTTGATTGTGTTGATAATAAATAATAGTAAGGGAAAGAAAAGACTGCAATTCCAGCTGCTCCCATCATGAAAAGGCGCTTACGCCCCAATACATCTGATATTTTCCCCATGATTGGAATACAAAGTGTCGTCACAATGGTTGCAGCAGTTATAATGTTTAATGCGGTAGTCCTCGAAAAGCCTATGTGCTCTGTCGCATAGGAGATAAAAAAGGTTGTGAAAAGATAGAATGGACCTACTTCCACACATTTTGCCCCCAATGAAATGAAGACGGCTTTCCAATGGTAACGTATTGTTTCAAAAAGCGGAACCTTTACCACATTACCTTTTTGCTTTTCTTCACTGAATGCTGATGTTTCTTCTATGCCACGGCGTATCCAAAAACCAGTAATTACTAGAACTGCGCTTAGTAGAAAAGGCAGTCTCCAGCCCCACGAAAGGAATTGTGCCTCTGGTAGTAAACTGACGATTGAAATAGCAGTTGTGCCAAGTAACATACCAAGAGGAATTCCCATCGCAGGAAAACTTCCATAGAAACCTCTCTTTTGTTTTGGTGCATTTTCAACCGCTAAGAGCACAGCTCCTCCCCATTCTCCACCAACTGCAATACCTTGAAGAAGTCTTAAAAATACAAGCAGAATAGGTGCAAAAATTCCGATTGTACTATAGGTTGGGAGCAAGCCTATACATACCGTGGATATGCCCATTAATAGTAAAGAAACGACAAGGGTATTTTTCCTTCCGAACTTATCACCCATATGACTAAAAATCAGGCCGCCAAGAGGTCGAATAAAAAATGTGACACCAAAGGATGCATAAGCGAGTAACAAACTTACATACGGATCATGGCTTGGGAAAAACAATTTATTGAAAACAAGTGCTGCCACAGTACCATAAAGAAAGAAATCGTAAAATTCAATGGTACTGCCTACTAAACTAGCAAATAATATTTTTCGGGAACTTGCAGTTGATTTTTCATTTCCCATTCATCACATTCCTCCAACTATTTGATTTTTTAATACCATTTTGTAGTTAAACTTTAATTCCAAATAGGGATACTATCCATATAAGCGACCTTGTTAAAAAATTTTACAGTCATTTCTTGATGATTTCCCTCTTTTAGCCTATCTAGTTTATTACTATTCAGTTCTACCCTGGAATCATTGGAGCCACTATGTTTTAAAAAGCCTTGAATGGTTCTATCTCCATAAGCTATTTCAACTTTATACAAGCCTGGTTTTGGCATCACATATTTCTCTTGAATATGAAACTCCATACTATTCAACTGCTGATAGATAAACAGATCTTTTGGGTAATGGGAGCTTCCCTTTATTTCATAATGCTTTCCTAAGTAATAGGGAACTAAGTGAACATCACCTTCACTTATTAATTCTCTAATCAACGTTGAGCTTATCTTGTTATCATTCGTAATTCTTTTGGGGATGACCGTTACATCAAAGGGATTGGATAAACTAGCCTTTCGTAAATAATCTACATTTCCTTGCGCTTTATAACCAAAGGTAAAGTCAAAACCCGCGACAACATGTGTAGCATGGAGATTGATTATATATTGATTAATAAATTCACTTGCAGGAAGTGAAGCGAAAAGCAATGTGAATTCCATTACCAAAACTCTATCAACACCGAATTGAGACATTTCTTCAAGTTTAGAAGATAACGGGGTAATATATTTTCTATCTGTTTCACATTTAATAATTTCACTAGGATGAGGATGAAAAGTCATTACTGACAATTTTAACTTTTTTTTATTAGCTACTTTCTTTGCTTGCTGTAATAAATATTGGTGACCTAAATGAACGCCATCGAAAAAACCTAAAGCCATCACATGTGGTTCTTGAATGGCAACATGCCCGTTCAATGGGTGTGTTAAATACAAAACTTCCACTTTGCTTCACCTTCCTTACAAGTTATATAAATGTATACTGTACTGTGTATACATTAAAGGACAATAAAAAGTGTAGGTGTTGACCAGAGGCATTTTAGATGAGATTCTTCACCCCATCTAATTAGCTTCTCTTCTATGCTTACTCTTTATTTGAGTAGTAGCGAACTTCAAAAATTTTGCAGCCATTTGGTGATTTCCAAGGTCCATGCTCCATGCCAGGAGGTCGACATGCTACCATACCAGCTGAAAATTCCTCATTCAGGCGTAAGTCGATTAAGGATCCTTCGATAATGTATAATTCTTCCCAGAAATCATGAACTTGTACACCATCTGGGGAAGTGTCTGCCCCTGCACCTAGTTCAAGAATACGTGTTGCTACTTCAGTACCTGGAATTTGTGCGATAATTCGTTGTGCGGAGCCTTCTACCGTTTTTGAAGGAATAGCCTCAAACGTTTTATAGTCAACAAATTCATGCTCTTCTTTCTCCTGATTCGCATAATAACGAACCTCGAAAATTTTACAGCCGTTTGGTGATTTCCACGGACCATGCTCCATTCCAGGTGGACGACATGCTACCATACCAGCTGAAAATTCCTTATTCAGGCGTAAATCAATTAACGACCCTTCCATAATATATAACTCTTCCCAGAAATCATGAACTTGTACGCCATCTGGGGACGTATCTACCCCTGCGCCTAATTCCAGAATACGTGTTGCCACTTCAGTACCCGGAATCTTTGCGATAATTCGTTGTGAGGAGCCTTCTACCGTTTTTGAAGCAACTGTCTCAAACGTTTTATAATTAACAAATTCATGCTCTGGTTTAATAAGCACATCAATATCTGGTTTTCCCATGTCAAACGACCTCCGCATCTGCTAAAATATGAACCTTGTAATCTAATTCGATTTTTCGGTCAGTTAAACGATCATATAATTCTGCTGAAAAACCGTCACCGTATATAAATTCTCCAGTAACAATTGGTAAGGTGCCACAAAATATCATCATATCCTCACAATAATATCCACGGTCTTCAATAATAGTTAGTAAATCTTTTGGATGTAGGAACTCACCAAGTGTTCCCGTTTGATATTCCTGTTTCACGCCATTCACCAGCATCCAACTTCTCATTTCAATGTCATCCCAGCGACTTGCAATGTCATCCAGTAACCAAAATTGTGATGAAATAGGCTTGCTGCAAACCTGTTTGGATTTTTGGATGGAGACTTTTTCAAGCTCACGATCCGTGTGATCACTGCCTAGTCCTACATACCATTGTCCTTTCACATTCATAATAACGACTTCAGCCTCACCACTACTCGTTTCTTTGACTACTGAAATAGCTGAGCTTGTCGTAATAAGATCTGTTGAAACATCGTAAATCATCGGCACTTGAGGTGGTGCTGGAACGCCAATCGCTTTTAATTCATCAATATGTTTTTTTACAGATGCCTGATCTTTTCCTGTATAGCCAGCAATAAGCAGGCGTTTAGGTGTAACCTCCATGCTCTTTCCTGAAACGATAATATTCATCAAATGTACTCCTCCTGTCTGTCTAAAACTCGATGCTTTAAATTAGGGAAAACATCACGAATGTGCGCAATTTGAGAAGGATCAATTTCTGTTTTTACAATCGTTTCTTCATCTCCTCCACTTGCCATTACAATTCCCCAAGGATCGACCACTTGACTGTGTCCGCCTAAATGAACGCCATGCGTATTGCCTACACAATTACTCGAAATTAAGAAACATTGATTTTCTAATGCTCGAGCTGTATTAAATATTTTCCAATGCTCTAATCTAGCATGTGGCCAAGCGGATGTAACAAGAAGTAGCTCTGCTCCTAAATCTACCTGTGCACGATATAATTCAGGGAATCGTAAATCATAGCAAGTTGATAATCCAACCTTCCCAAAATCTGTATCAACTACAGTGATTTCATTACCTCTAGTAAGGATTTTCCCTTCATGGGAACCGTAGCGGAATAGGTGAATTTTTCTATACGTGCCTATTAGGTCCCCATCAGGAGAAAATAGAACACTTGTGTTATAAAATTTTCCATTATTTCTTTCTATGAAACTGCCTGCAAAAAGATAGGATTGAACTTCTTTTGCCTTTGAAGAGAATCGTTGGACAAAATCTCCATTTATTTCCTCTGATTCATCAACATATCGATCAAATGCAAAGTATCCCGTAGCCCATGTTTCAGGTAGCACAATTAAATCTTGACCTTTTAACTTATCAATCATGGATTCCACACGATCTATACGGGCGATTTTAGATTCATTCTCTTTAATCTCCATTTGGATGGAAGCAATCTTCATATTTTCAACCTCCTTTTCTCAATATTTCCTAAACTAGTTCCTCGACTTGAGTAGGAAGAGAATAACTTTCTAAAAATGTTTCCACCATTTTTACTGGCTCTTCATAGCCGTAATTTCTAAATGCGTAGCCTTTCGTTACAAATGGTGCTCCATTATAGAACAATTCGTATTGTTGATGTCTACCACCAAATTCTGAACCAATAATGTCCCATACTAACTTAAATAATTTGATTCTCTCTTCCGCACCAACCCCTGTTGAACGGATATATTGGTATATATCATCTTTCGTATCAGGATTGATCATTTCTTTATATGAGGAAGGCAATTGTAAAACACCTCCACCACAAAGCTCTCTTAAAATTCGAATAGTAGATGCATAAATAATATCCTGCTGACCAACTACACCATAAAGGAAACGTGGATCTGGTCGAGCTACCCCATTTTTATCAATCGTACAATTATATTCTGAAGCTAATAAATTACCTTCTACAGATGCTGCAATAGATGCTAATTCACCTAGCTTTTCTTGAACAGAAGGGATTTTATCAATACCATTCATTGCTGTCACTTTACGTGCTGCACCAATTAAAAACTTTAATTTGTTACTAAATCTAATTTGTGCTTGATTATTGCCTAAAACGTGAGCTGGTGTTTCATGGAACTGGGCCCTTACAATATCAATATTTTTGTAGACAAAAATATGTGACCATGGAATAAATACATCATCAAAAACAACTAACGAATCGCTTTCATCAAAGCGAGAAGACAAAGGATAATCAAATGTGCTTGGTGATTTTTCAGCGTAACTAGGTCTCGCATAAAATTTCAACCCTTTTGCATTAATCGGTAAGACAAAGGATAAAGCATAGTCTTCATCACCAGGACGTAGTGGCGTAAGACAGCTTACAAATAAGTAATCTGATACGGCTGAAGCTGTACCAAGCATTTGAGAGCCTCTTACTACAATTCCATCCTCTTTTTCTTCATAAACGCCTACAGGGAGGTATTTATCTTCTAGCTCATGAGCTGCTTTACTTCGGTCAATTTGTGGTGGAATGATAACATAGGTTACATATAAATCATGATCTCGAACATGTTTATAGAAATTTAACACATTTTCTCCAAAACCTTTTCCCCCACGTTCAAATACTTCTGGTGAACTGGCAAATGAAGCTAAAAAACTAGCGACATGGTCTGGACTTCTGCCAACAAATCCACAAGTTGCTTCAGACCATTTAGAAATGGCCAATCTACGTTCCTTTAATTCCTCACGACTTTTGGGGATCATATAGATTTTATTTGCTAGCGTTCCATCCTCAGTTTTATAAAGCATATTTTGTGATTCATCTAATGCTAAATCGTATAAACCAGCAATTGTATTTGTAATTCCTTTAAAAGCAGGATGAGTCGCTACATCTCTCACTCTTTCTCCATTTATGTAGATCGCTCTATCATCTTTCAATGCTTGTAAATACTCTTGACTTGTTCTAACCATCTTTCATTCCTCCCAATGTGTTAACTATATAGATGTTAAAGAGACAATCTTTCAGACAATCAATACCCCCATCAAGTATTTTGTATACTGTATTGTGTATACATTGATTCCTGAAATAATTCAAAAAATTACAATAATTTAATATAGACTTCACCGCAAGCGCTTTCAATAAAATAAAAAATAAGATTAGATATTCCCTAATTGAACAATTTGAAGTGACTCTAGTCAGTAGTAACTTCCTTTAACACCTCCCTTCAAAGCATTAATGGCTATTAGGAATTATCCATAACCATTAACGTTTCTTTCGTCTTTTCTAAATGATGTAAAATCATTTCAGAAGCTGCGTCAGGATTTTTTTCCTCTATAGCTTGAATAATTTGTTGGTGTTCCTCTAGCACACTTTTCATTCGTCCTGGCTGCCTAACAGCTCTTAAACCCATAAGCTGTGTTAGATTATGAAGATTCGTCAGCATTTGTTCCATAATAGTAAATTTAGCTAACTTTGTAAGTGATAGATGGAATTCATGGTCGAGTCCAATAAAACGAATCGCATCATCATTTTGCAGCGCCTCTTCCTGTTGCTCCACAATGAGCTTTAGTGATTTTAATTGATCAGGAGATGTAATGATCTGTATGAGTTTTTTTACTGCCTCTACTTCAATTGCACTTCTTAATAAAAAGACTTCCTTTTGTTCATCCTCGGTAAGTTTTTTCACAGTCATTCCTTTTCTTGGAACAGAAACAAGTAAGCCTTCCTTTATCAAGTCTTGAAGAGCAGCTCTTACCGGCGTTCTTGACGTATTTAATTTTTCGGCTAATTGAACTTCTGTAAAAATTTCATCACTAGTTATACCACCGTATAAAATAGCTTTTTTAATTTCTTTATACACTTTGTCCTGTGTTGTTTTTTCTTTTTCAATCGGCTTTAATTGTGCCCCTTCCATAATAATCCATCCTTTTTATTAAGTCTTTACCATACGAAATTAAAAAATTGAATTTATATGAATGGTTTAAACTCTTTATGTTTTATGTATACATAATACAAAATACGATTATCATAAGTCAACATCATTTTTTGTTTTTTCAGAAATTTCTGGGCAAGTGAAGCAATATCATAAAGAAAGCCCTTCTCCAGCCTACATATGTTCTAATAAACAATTAACAACGTAAACCGTGAAGGGCATGTTTGTACAAACGAAACATTTGCTAGAACATGATATTATTTAATTTTTACTATGATCTTCCCTTTAGCTCTACCAGATTCCGCATATTTCATAGCCTTTTCTGCTTCTTCAAATGAAAAAGTTCTATCAATAACTGGTTTGATGCTACCAGACTCAATCAAATCAGCAATAATACGCAATTGATCGCCACTTGGCTTCATAAATAAAAATGAGTATTGAGCATGATGTTTCTTTTCCAGTGCAGTCAACTTACGACTTGCTGCTGAAAATAACAAGGTTTTCCACCATCCTGAACCATATTCCTTGGCGAAGCGGGCATTTGGCCTGCCTGATACGGTTACAATATTTCCACCATTCTTAATAATTTTGAAAGACTTTTCTAGTGTCTTTCCTCCAAGCGTATCAAAGACAGCATCGTAATTTTTTAAAATAGCTTCAAAGTTTTCTTTCTTATAATTTATCACTTTATCTGCACCTAACGAGGTCACTAAATTGGCACCAGCTTCACTTGCCGTTGTAGCAACTGTGGCACCCATTGCTTTTGCCAGTTGAATTGCAAATGTTCCAACACCACCAGAGCCAGCATGAATTAATATCTTTTGACCTTTTTGTAATTGCATGATGTCATGTAAGGCTTGGTATGAGGTTAATCCTACTAGTGGAATCGAAGCAGCTTCTTCAAAGCTCAAATTTTTAGGCTTTAGGGCGATATCATCTTCATGAATGGAGATATATTCCGCAAAGGTACCAATTTTACTTTTCCTTGGGCGCGCATATATTTCATCCCCAACTTTAAAACGAGTTACTTTTTTGCCTACTTTTACAATAACACCGGAAAAATCATTGCCAAGGATAAGAGGCATTTTATATTGTATTAACAGCCTCACCTTTCCATCACGTATTTTGAAATCAATTGGATTAATACTAGCTGCATGAATTTCAGCGAGTACCTCAAATTCATTAATTTCAGGTGTAGGCATTTCTGCCAACCTCATTGGGGCTTTACCATATCGATCAATCACCATTGCTTTCATTGTTTATTCCTCCAAATCATCTATCGTCAATAATATTCCGTTAACAATGTCTCGATATCTAAGACAAGATTTTTTAATAACCCTAATTTTGTACGTATATCTATATAATAAAAATTTTTTGTACCTTCTTTTCGCATTAAAATAACACCAGCATCTCGTAAAATCTTTAAATGATGTGACACAGCCGGTCGAGAAAGATGTGTTTGTTCCGTGATTTCTCCTACACGCAATCCAGTTTGACAATTTGTTCCCATTAAAACCAATAAAATTGATTGTCGGGTTTCATCACCAATCGCCAATAGAACCTTTTGACAATTCATAAAGTCGTCCTTAATCATGGAAAGCTGGTCCTGTTTATTCATGTATTTCGAAGCCTCCTTTATTTCATTAGTTCAATAGTTTAAGTTAATGAACGATAACTGAAAACAACAATATCGTAATGGTGTACTCTTTGCAATATTGAGAAAGAAAATCGAGACGAATCAAAGTGAGAAGGTCAATAACTTATACTCTTCCCTTATGACAATAAAAAAACACAGAAGTCACATGGACCTCTGCATTATTTGCTTTCTTTTATAAGAGCTTTCATATCTCCAACAATAGTTTCTACTGGTACGTTTGTCGCGCCATCATAGTCTTTGACAACTGTGCCGTCTGCGTTTACTAAATAATAGTTTGACATATGTATGACTTGGTCTGAGTTAGGATCATTTTTAACTAATGAATTGAATGATTTACGTGCGAATTGTTCAATGAATTTTTGTTGATAGCCTGTTAACAACTGCCATTTGCTGTCATCCACAACATTATACGTATTTAAGTAATTCGTTAATACTTCTGGCTTATCCACTTCTGGATCTACACTAAAGGCGACAATTTGATAATCCTCTAAACCCTCATCCTGAAGTGCCTGTTGGACCTCTGTCATATTAAATGTCATTGGCGGACAAATGGTCGTACAGTTTGTAAAAATAAACATGGCTAACCACGGTTTTCCCTTCAGATCATCGAGGCGTACTTGTTCATTTTTTTGATTGGTTACTGTAAAATCTTGAACCTCAAGATTTAATGTTGGCTCAAACTTGTAACCTCCGCAAGCAGCTAAAATACTACTTAAGGCTAAAACTAAAACTAGCAGTATACTTTTCTTTTTCATTTGAGTTGCCCCACTTCCCTTCATTTCATCACCTTATTTTATTCATAATACAAGCTAAATACAAGATAATGAACTTACTTACAGATCGCTTTTTGTGTAACCTGTGAACATTAACTTTTTTTGGTATATTATCATGTGAAATCTTTAAAACAAAACTTATTTTTAAAAAAATTTTTTAGAAGTTTTTTTATTATTTTTTGTTATTTCCCAAGGCATCAGATAATTGTTATATAACACAATTATCCACCTTTAGATCCTATGCAAAATTTAATCTTAAAATAATATAAAACACAATATTCTCTTTTAGGTTATTATTTTCTTCTACATTCACCTTTATTAACAACAAACTATTTTAATAATATTATTTCAATAAAAATTCATTCTCTCTTTTATACATTTATTTTCTAACAATTCCTTATTATTTCTACATTATTTCCTATGATTCAAAGTGACTAAAAATTATAAAAACTCAAAATTTAGTATTGCATTATAAGATTCTCCCTCATAAAATAAGTGAATATAACGACGAACGAAAAAGAAATATGTCGTTTGAAACAGAAATATATAACTTTAGGGGGAATAATAATGGTGAACGTTTCAACAAAAAAACAGGCTCAGTCTATTGATTATCATGCAATAGAGGCAATGGAATCGTTTAATAGCTTTGTGAAAAAGAAAAATACGTTTCTTTTCTCGATTACAGCAGTGTTTCTTATCCTTTATATCTTGCTACCGATCCTTGCCTTCCAGCCTGTACTACAACAAAAATTCTTCGGAAATATTACGGGTGTATGGGTATATTCCGCAGGCTTATTTATCATGACCATTGTGCTTTGTACAGTATATGTAAAAAAAGCGGCTTCATTCGATAAAGCTGCAGCTGCTGTGCTCGAAGAATATCATGCGAAGGGAGAAAATAAATGAACATTGTATCTATCGGCTTCTTTCTAGCTATTGTCGGCTTAACACTTGTGGTTACTTATATTGCAGCAAAGCGTACGTCCTCTGCAGCTGATTTCTATACAGCTGGTGGTGGTTTAAAGGGGTGGCAAAATGGCTTTGCGATTGCTGGTGACTATTTATCTGCCGCAGCTTTCCTTGGGGTGTCTGGTGCGATTGCCTTAACAGGTTTTGATGGTTTCTTCTTCTCTGTAGGCTATGTAGTGGCAAATTTAGTGCTACTTTATGTCATTGCTGAGCCTATGCGTAATTTAGGACGCTATACATTAGCAGATATGTTAACGGCTCGTTTTAATGAAAAACGTATCCGTGGTGTAGCTGCGTCAGGCACTATTATTATTGTCATTCTTTATATGATTGCACAGCTAGTAGGTGCCGGTGCATTAATTAAGCTATTGTTTGGAATTGAGTACTGGATTGCTGTGTTAATTGTCGGCGTTATGATGACAACTTATGTTTTGTTTGGTGGAATGACTGCGACTTCTTGGGTACAAATCATTAAAGCAAGCTTATTATTATTTGGGACAGGTCTTTTAGCCGTATTAGTATTAGTGAAATTTGACTTCTCTCTTATGAAAATGTTTGACACAATTGCCGTAGATCATGGTGAGGAATTCCTTGTACCCGGAATAAAATACACAAGTACTATTGATTCTGTTTCTATGATGATGGCTTTAGTTTTAGGAACGTCTGGCTTACCTCATATTTTAATGCGTTTCTTTACAGTCAAGGATGCCAAGACAGCACGTGCATCAATTTCTTGGACAACTTGGATTACAGCTATTTTCTTCTCATTAACGATTTTCCTAGGGTTTGGTGCATTAAACTTTGTTGGGCTTGATCAAATTCTTGCTGAAAGTAAGGCTGGTAACACGGCTGCCCCACTACTTGCCCATTATTTAGGTGGCGATGTATTGATGGCATTTATCGGTGCCGTAGCGTTTGCGACTATTTTAGCCGTTGTTTCAGGTTTAGTGTTAACTGGGGCGTCTGCGATATCTCATGATATTTATGGAGAAATCATGAAAGGAGGTAAATTAACAGAAAAGCAACAAGTGGTAGCTGCCCGTACTGGCTCCATTTCGATTGCCATTGTATCTATAATTCTTGCATTATTCGCTCAAAGCTTAAATGTTTCATTCTTAGTGTCCTTTGCCTTTTGTATCGGTGCTTCAGCCAATCTACCTGTTATCCTTTATACAATCTATTGGAAGAAATTTAATTCTACAGGTGCTGTAACGGCAATGGTAACAGGATTAGTATCTTGTTTAATTTTAGGAGCGATGGGACCAAATGTGTGGAGCCCAGTTGAAGGTGCTGCAATCTTTGTAGGACAACCACTTGTCCCACTTGCGGTTCCAGCTATCATTACCATTCCTCTAGGCTTTGTTGCTGGATATCTAGGTACAGTTCTTTCTTCAAGTAAAGTACCACAGGAAGAGGCAGAACGTATTTATAAAGAAATTCGCGTGAAAGCGAATACGGGTGTGTCAGTATCGGACATTTCTCATTAATATTTATACACCTCTCTTATAATGAATCTCAATTCAAAAAGTGCAAAAAAATAGGCAAAAAATTCGATTTTTGGTCGAGTTTTTCGCCTTTTTTGTTATTCGATATCTACCAATTTATTTATCGAACAATACTATTCCTCTTCCAAAAAACAGAAAAAATCCAATTTCCACTAGGTGAATAGTGTTTATTTTTAGTTAAAAAAACGAGATTTTTTTGTAAATTTACCCTCCTTTTTTTATCAAGAATCTAGATTTCTCTTTACTTCATTTATTTATCTGAATTTTCTAAAACCCTTTATACCCTTGACTTTGTGCCATTTTTTCTCTCCTAGGACTATTTTCAGAAAAATTTTTTTTACATAATTTTTCTGAAATGTATTGCAATTTTGTGAACTGTTTCATAAAATGAAAATGTGAATTCACTAAACTAGCAAATTTTAGTCTTGAGGCAGAAAAAATATACACAAAATGGGGAATGTTAATGGCGAACAATCAAGCGAAAAAAGGTGTCGTGATTGACTATGATGCAATTGCTAACCAAGAATCATTTAAGGCTCTTGTACGAAGAAAGAACTCTTTTCTTTGGTCTATAACTGCCATATTTTTATTGGCCTACATGATGTTACCAATTCTGACATCATACACGGAAATTCTACACCAAAAGGCATTTGGGGAAATTACTTGGGTGTGGATCTATTCTGCAGGGCTATTCATCATGACATGGGGGTTATGTCATTTATATGTAGCGAAAGCAAACAGTTTTGATAAAGAAGCAAAAGCGATCATCGCTGAATATGAAAACGGAGGTGGCCGCCTATGAGTAATGGAATGAGCTTTACAGCCATATTCTTCTTCGTAGCCATTGTTGGTTTAACTTTAGTTATTACATGGTGGGCTTCTAAACGTACATCTTCAGCAAGTGATTTCTACACTGCTGGTGGTGGCTTAACAGGCTGGCAAAATGGACTAGCTATCGCTGGTGACTATCTATCAGCAGCCTCTTTCCTAGGTATCGCTGGTGCAGTAGCATTATTTGGATTTGACGGATTCTTCTTCTCTATTGGTTATTTAGTAGCTTACTTAGTGGTGTTATACATCGTAGCTGAGCCATTACGTAACTTAGGGAAATTTACATTAGCTGACATGATTACAGCGCGGTTCAATAACGCAAAAGTACGTGGAACAGCTGCTTTAAGCACTATTACAATTGTTTTATTCTACATGATTGCACAACTAGTTGGTGCAGGAGCACTTATTCAATTACTTTTAGGAATCGACTATTGGATCGCCGTATTAATCGTTGGTTTCATGATGACAACTTACGTACTATTCGGTGGTATGACTGCAACATCTTGGGTACAAATCATTAAAGCTTGTCTTTTAATGTTAGGTACAGTAATTATCTCGTTCTTAGTATTAAAAGAGTTCGGCTTCAGTATATCTACAATGTTCAAAGAAATGACAACAGCTACTGATAGTGGTGCTGCTTATTTAAACCCAGGTCTAAAATATACGGATGGACTTGATACTATCTCAATGCTTATTGCGTTAGTATTAGGGACTGCGGGGCTACCACATATCTTAATGCGTTTCTTCACAGTAAAAGACGCACAAACAGCTCGTTCTTCGGTTATTTGGGCAACTTGGATTGTAGGTATCTTCTATGTTCTAACTATTTTCTTAGGTTTCGGTGCAGCAGCATTCGTTGGGAAAGAAGACATTATCGCGGCAAACGCAGCTGGTAACATGGCTGCCCCACTTCTTGCAGAAGCACTTGGTGGCGACATTCTATTCTCATTTGTTTGTGCGGTAGCATTCGCAACAATTCTTGCAGTAGTAGCAGGTCTTGTACTGTCAGGTGCATCTGCCCTATCACATGATATTTATGGACAAATTATTAAAAAGGGTAAAATTACAGAAAAAGAGCAAGTTCTTGCAGCTCGTATTGGTTCGATTACAATTGCTGTTATTTCTATCCTATTAGCGCTTGGTGCACAAACATTAAACGTTGCATTCTTAGTATCTCTAGCATTCTGTATTGCAGGATCTGCTAACCTTCCAGTTATCATTTACACAATTTATTGGAAACGCTTTAATACAGCTGGTGCTGTAACAGCGATGTTAACAGGTTTAATTTCAGCATTAGTATTAGTAGCTATTTCACCAAACGTGTGGAATCCAGTTGAAGGTAAGGCCATTTTCGTTGGTGAACCATTAATCATGTTAACGAATCCTGCTTTAATTTCTGTACCACTTGGTTTCCTTGGTGGCTTTATTGGCACATTACTATCTAAAGAAAGTGATGAGTCGAAATATCGTGAAGTAGACGTGAAAGCTAACACAGGTATTTCTGTACAGGACGTATCTCACTAATACCATGAGAACCTCGTAAGTATCTTGCTTACGAGGTTTTACTTTTTCTCCCCTATTCGCTACTATAATGTTAGAAAGGATTGGAGGGTAAATGTATGTCACAATCTAAAGCTAAAAAGCAACGAATGCATGTTAAACGGACAGTAGGCAAGGATGTTGAAAAAAATCGACAATCGATCTCCTTTAGTACACATGAACGTGTAACAAAAACAAAGAATGAAAAATTAGAGCATGATTACTCAAAACATAAAAAGCAGTATAAGGACGACTAATTCGTACCCTATACTGCTTTTTTCTTAACTTTAATGCAGAAGAACTATTAAAGCTGATAGAAGTTCTTAGTATTTTCACTAATGATTTTAGCCGCTTCCTGTGTTGACAGCCCCTTAATATGCGCGATCACCTCAATCGTCGAATGCATCATCCACGGAGATGTTCGCTTATTCGTAAATGGACCTTCAAACGGCCAAGGACCGTCTGTTTCGACCATCATAAGTTCAATAGGGTACGTTTCAATCAACTGTTGAATTTCTTTTTCATACAAACAATCAGGGGTGATGGAAATAAAATAACCATGCTGAATCATGCGTTTCACTACAGTTTCATCCCCTTTAAACCAATGAAAATGAGCTTGATGAAACTGATGCTTTTCAAGCAAATCACATACGATGGCAGCGTCCTCATAGACAGCATGTAAGATAATCGGCTTGTTAAGTTCCTTTGCCAAAACAATAAAACGCTCTAATAGCACCACGTAAGGACGGTCATCAATAGCATGTTCTTGCCTTAAATAATAAGGAAGGCCAACCTCTCCAACAGCGACCATTTCATCTGCATGACAACGAATCCAATCAAATAGTGCATCCTCTTCACATTGACTTGGTAAAGACTGTTCAGGATGAAAGCCAAAAGCTACCTTAACTTGAGGATAGCTGTTTGATAAATGCAATGTCCTTTGGCATGATGTCAAATGCATGCTAACCGCAATGACAAAATCGGCATCTTCTAGCAAAGTTGGAATCTCCTCATCTTTATACTGATCTAAATGAATATGAGCATCAATCAGCATGCATATCACCCTTTTCTTCTTGTAAATACATAAATAATTGTTGCTTTAAGGCTGTAAATGCAGCAGAATGACGAATTTCCTCTCGGCGAGGTCTAGCAAACGGTACGATCATTTCCTTTTTAACCGTTGCAGGCCTTTTCGTTAAGACTAATATTCGATCTGCCAAAAAGAGAGCCTCTTCTATACTATGCGTAACAAATAGAATAGATTTCCGGTACTCTTCCCAGATAGATAAAAGCCATGCCTGCATTTCCAATCTCGTAAATTCGTCTAGCGCCGAAAAGGGTTCATCTAAGCATAAAATGGGCTTATCACTAACTAAGGCACGTATGAAGGAGACTCGCTGTTGCATGCCGCCTGACAGTTCATTTGGATAGGCATCGATAAAGGACCCAAGACCAACCTTTTCTAGCCATTCCTTGGCACGTTCGACGTTTGGTTTACGCTGTAATTCCTCCACGATGGTAACGTTCTCTAAGATGGTACGCCAAGGCAATAGACAAGGCTGCTGGGGCATATAGCCAATCGTCCCTCTCTTTTGCTGTAAATCCTCTCCATTTAATAAAATGGCCCCATGATCGATTGAAGAGACACCACCTATTAATTGAAACAACGTACTTTTACCACTTCCTGAAGGACCCACAATAGCTACAAACTCGCCATCCTTAACCTCAAAGGACAGATCTTCAAGGACTTGCAGGGCATCAAAGGATTTACTGATGTTTTGAATGCTGAGCATGGTTGCCTCTCCCCTTCACCATGATTTTTTCTATAAATCGTATACTGCTAAACAACAGTAAGCTTAACAAAACAATGGCAAAAATCGCGACAAATACACGATCCGTGCGAAAGGAGGATTGAGCTAAGGTCATATATACGCCAATACCCTTTTTCGCACCAAGCCACTCTGCAATGACAGCACCCATGACACTGTATGTAGCAGCGATTTTAACGCCTGAAAATATAGCAGGATATGCATGCGGCCATTCCAATTTCCAAAAAGTTTGCGAAGTTGTCGCACCAATCATCGCAAAATAGTGCTTTAATTCAGGTGAAGTTTGACGAAATCCGTCCATGGCCGCAATGACTATCGGGAAAAAGCACACAAGGCAAATAATAATGAGCTTTGGTAATAAGCCAAAGCCAAACCATATTATGAGCAGCGGTGCTAAGACAAGTATTGGGATATTTTGCGACATGATCAAAATCGGATAAAACAACTCCCGAATAAACAAAAATCGATGCAACACAATAGCTACCGTTAATCCACAACCAATACCAATAGCAAGACCTAATATGGCCAATTGCACCGTAGCCAAAGCATGTGGTAAAAAGGTTGGATACGATTGAAAGCCTTCCATCAGAATACGACTTGGTGCAGGTAGAAGCCAATGGGGAACTTCAGCCACATGCACGACTAGTTCCCAGATGAATAAGAGGAAGGCGATAAAGATGATCGTCCTTCCCTTTTGAAACGCTTGTTTCATTACTGATATTTCTCCGTTAATGTATCCATGGTAATACCAGTTGGCTGATAGAGTATTTTCACTTGTGTAATCACATTAATAGCACCAAGCTCTATCATCTTGTCATTCATTTTCTCAATAAGTTGAAGCAATGTTGACAGCTCACCTTCCATCGTCGTTTCTAGCGGATGTACTTCATATTTCACACCAGATGCATCAATCACAGCAATGGCTGCATCCACATAAGGAATGACATCCTCATATTTCTCTGTTTTCGGGATAATTTGGACACTGATTAATGAATTTGCCATTTATTTGGCCTCCTTTTTAGGTAAGAAATCATTCGTAAAGGCTTGCTTTGCATCAAACTCGCCCTCTAATACCTTGTTGCTAGACATCCAATTAGCATAGTTTTCCCATACAGAAAGCTTTTGCTCTCCCCATTGCTTCGCATCGTCCTGATATTTATCAGCTAACCATTCTTGACTTTTATGCACTAATTCTTTATCTAAGTCAGGTGCCGCTTCTAGTAAAATATCTGCAGCCTCACTCGGATGCTCGATTGCGTATTCATAACCTTTAGAAGCAGCTGCAACAAAGGCTTTTACAACATCAGGATTGTCCTTTATCATTTTTTCATTAGTAGCCAAAACAGGCGTATAATAATCCAACTGATCACTATAATCCGTTAAATACAACATATTAATCTTTTCCCCACGAAGCTCTGCCTCAATACCTGTCCATGCATAATAAATCCACGCAAAATCAATATCTTTTTCCATCATCGTGAAGAAATCTAAATCACCTGCATTGACAATATCTAATTGATTAATATCGGCATTTTCTGTTTGCATTAACGATTGGAGTACCGCTTGCTCTAGTGGGGCTCCCCAACCGCCATAAGTTTTACCTTCGAAATCCTTTGGTGAGGTAATCCCTTTAGAAGCAATCGAAGCAAAGCCCGATGTATTATGCTGAATGATGGCGGCAATCGAAACAAGTGGTACATCCTGGACACGTGCCTGTGTGATGCCTTCCTGATAGCTTACCCCAAATTCTGCCTTACCAGAAGCTACAAGCTGATCTGCTCCCGCTTCCCCTGGCATCATAATATCAACATCTAAGCCTTGTTCCTCAAAATAACCAAGCTTTTTCGCGACATACAGCCCTGTATGATTTGTATTCGGAGTCCAATCCAGTACTACTGACACCTTTTTTAGCTTATCAGTTGCCTGCTTGTCCTCCTTGTCACTACAGCCCACTAATGTTACAAGTGCAGCCAATAGAATAAATAACCATTTTTTCATGCTAGGTCCTCCCAGTTTGTAATATGAAAGTGTTCATAAAGGAATGCGTGTCACCAGAAAGAAAGCGTAAATACGATGGGCAAGAGGTGTTTGAAAATATAAAAAAACGCCTAGGATTCCTCCCAGACGTAAATTGCAATCAATCTTCAAAACTTTGCTTTTTTGAATAGATGTTCCCTACGCTGGTACGAGCCAAATCAGGTTCAAAGGGTCAGCGTCTATCGGACACAATCTCAGCTAGCAACTACTAGCCCCCCTACATTCTTTCGCTATGAACTTTTCGTTGATTATTATACCCATAGTTACTCTTAAAAGACAAGGTACTAATTTGGTTTAACCGTTTTACACCAAAAAAAGCCCAGCTCACAAAAGAGACTGGGCGTTAAAAAAGCTTGGTTATTGTTCCTTTTGGGTCGTTAGAACATGGGAAATAGCCCCATCTGTTGCGATATCCACTTTAAACGATCCATTGGAATGGCGATCAGCACGAGTCAATGCTTGGACATCTAACACCTCTTGCACACCTTTTTCTGTTTCAATAACAATTTGCTCCTCATCTGTTGCTTGAATAACGGCCACAATGCGGTGCGGATTTGCTTTTAATTCTGTTAATACTTTTAGACCACGTTTTGCACGACTGGCTACTTCAACCTCTGCGACATTCATTTTCTTAACAGCCCCACGCTGTGTCACAATGACAACATATTGCGTTTGATCAGGTTGTAGCACATTCACACCGACTAAGGCTTCCCCATCTTTTAGCGTAATGCCCTTTACTCCGCCTGTTTTTACACCTGTTACTGGTAATTCCTCCATTGGGAAACGAATTGAATAAGCCGTATCTGTTGTTAACATCAATTCCACGTCATCCGTCACAAACGCTGCATAGATCATGGCATCGCCAGCCTTCACATTCATCGTTTTAATTGGTTTTGAATAACGTGTCACCGCGTAATCGGCAAGTGGAGAGCGTTTAATTTGACCATCCTTTGTCGCAGTGAAGATGTACGTATTTGGTTGATCAAATGTTTCAAAGCCATATACAGCGATAATTGACTCATCTTCACCCGTTGGCACGATACTTGAAATATGCTGACCAAGATCCTTCCAGCGAATATCTGGCAGCTCATGAACAGGCTGATAAATATAATTGCCTCGATTTGTAAATAGGAGTAAATGGTGCTGTGTATTTAAGGTTGCTTCATACAATAAGTAATCCGAATCCTTCATCGCAAAATCCTGACCATTTGAGGCGGCATGTGAACGTGTCGAAGTACGTTTAATATAGCCATCCTTCGTTACGGTTACGACAACCTCTTCACTTGGTACAAGAACATCTAAGGTAATTTTAATCTCTTCAATTTCTTGCTCAATTCTTGAGCGACGAGGCTCTGTAAAGCGTTTCTTAATATCAAGCAATTCTTGTTTAATGACACGTACAAGCTTTGCCTCACTTTGTAAAATCCCCTCTAGCTTAGCAATCAACCTATTTAGCTCGTCCTGTTCTTGTCGAAGCTCTGTAATGTCTGTATTGGTTAAACGGTATAATTGCAAGCTGACAATCGCCTCTGCCTGTACCTCTGTAAAATCAAACTTCGCCTGTAAATTAAGCTTGGCATCCTTTTTATCATTAGAAGAACGGATTGTTGCAATCACTTCATCTAAAATGGAAAGGGCTTTAATTAACCCATCCACGATATGGGAACGATCCTTCGCCTTTTGTAAATCGTAAATGGAACGGTTCGTGACTACTTCTTTTTGATGGGCAATATAGGCATCCAATAATAATGGTAAGGTCATCATTGTTGGACGACGATTATGAATGGCAATCATATTAAAATTATATGCTACCTGTAAATCCGTTGTTTTAAATAGGTATTGAAGAATTCCTTGTCCTGGTACATCCTTTTTCAGTTCAATGACAACACGTAAGCCAGTTCTATCAGATTCATCACGAATTTCCGCAATCCCCTCAAGACGTTTATCTACGCGTTGCTCATCAATTTTTTTCACAAGATTCGCCTTATTGACATCGTATGGTAATTCTGTGATAACAATTTGCTCTTTACCACCCTTAATAGGCTCCACAACCGCTTGTGCACGGACAATAATTTTACCGCGACCCGTTTCATATGCTTTTTTAATGCCGTCAACGCCTTGGATAATACCACCTGTCGGGAAATCTGGCCCTTTAATGACCGTCATTAATTCATCCACTGTCGCAGTAGGCTTATCTAAGCGCATTAATACGGCATCTAACACTTCATCTAAAGCATGTGGCGGAATATCTGTCGCATACCCCGCCGAAATCCCTGTAGATCCATTCACTAGTAAGTTAGGGAAACGTGCTGGTAAAACAGTTGGCTCCATATCCTGGTCATCAAAGTTCGGTACAAACTCAACCGTTTTCTTGCCGATATCTCGTAGCATTTCACCAGCAATCGCAGATAATCGTGCCTCCGTATAACGCATGGCAGCTGGTGGATCTCCATCGACCGAACCATTGTTCCCATGCATCTCAATAAGCATATGACGTGCTTTCCAGTCCTGACTCATACGCACCATCGCTTCATAGACAGAGCTATCTCCGTGTGGATGGTAA
The DNA here is from genome assembly GCF_028877475.1 of Lysinibacillus irui. Lineage (NCBI taxonomy): Bacteria > Bacillati > Bacillota > Bacilli > Caryophanales > Bacillaceae > Lysinibacillus > Lysinibacillus irui. Next base: position 2,296,854 of record NZ_CP113527.1, read on the forward strand.
TTACCGATTACATTACCGACTGTTTTCGCAGATTTTCGGAACGGCTTATCATGGGTATTTCCTTCTGTAAACATCGCATATAAAATACGGCGCTGTACTGGTTTAAGACCGTCACGTGCATCAGGCAACGCGCGGTCTTGAATAATATATTTACTATAGCGACCAAAGCGGTCACCCATTACTTCTTCTAAAGGTAAATCTTGAAACTTTTCCGTACTACTCATGCTTGGTCCTCCTCTTGTTGGATGAATTCATTCTCTAAAATATTGGCATCATCCTCCATACCGAAGTCTACATTGGCTTCGATCCATTTACGACGGGGTTCTACCTTATCACCCATTAACGTCGTGACACGTCTCTCTGCACGTGCACCATCCTCGATTGTGACACGAATTAATGTCCGTGTCTCAGGGTTCATCGTTGTATCCCAAAGCTGGTCTGCATTCATCTCTCCAAGACCTTTATAACGCTGTAATATGTAACCCTTTCCAACTTTTTTGATGGCCTTTTGTAGATCGCTTTCTGTCCAAGCATATTCAATGACTTCTTTTTTTCCAGTACCCTTAGAAACTTTATAAAGTGGTGGTAGCGCGATATATACTTTTCCTGCTTCAATAAGTGGGCGCATATATCGATAGAAGAACGTTAATAGCAATACTTGAATATGAGCTCCGTCCGTATCAGCATCGGTCATGATTACTACTTTATTATAAGCGGAATCTTCTACAGCAAAGTCTGTACCAACACCTGCGCCAATCGCATGGATAATCGTTGAGATTTCTTCATTTTTCATAATATCCTGTAGCTTGGCTTTTTCCGTGTTAATGACTTTCCCGCGCAGTGGCAGAATCGCTTGGAATGTACGGTCGCGCCCTTGTTTCGCAGAGCCCCCAGCAGAATCACCTTCGACTAAGTATAATTCATTTTTTGCGGCATTCCGAGACTGTGCAGGCGTTAGTTTACCAGACAGAATGGTACTACCTTTTTTGTTTTTCTTGCCGTTTCGTGCATCTTCACGCGCTTTACGAGCAGCTTCACGTACTTGCTGCGCACGAATGGCTTTACGCACAAGAGAAGCTGATAACTCCGCATTTTCCTCTAGTACATACAAAATTTGCTCAGACACTACACTATCTACTGCAGAACGAGCCTCACTTGTCCCAAGCTTGCCCTTTGTTTGTCCTTCAAATTGCAATAAATGCTCTGGAATACGAACAGAGACGATGGCCGCTAAGCCTTCACGAATATCAGTCCCCTCAAGGTTTTTATCCTTATCCTTTAACAAGCCAATTTTTCGTGCATATTCATTAAATACACGCGTTAATGCTGCTTTCGCACCTGTTTCATGTGTTCCACCGTCACGTGTACGAACATTATTAACAAAGGATAAAATCGTTTCCGAATAACCATCATTATATTGGAAGGCGAACTCTACCTCGATTTCATCCTGGATACCTTCTACATACTTCACCGGATGAAGGACGTCTTTTTCCTCATTCAAATACGCAACGAAAGCTTCAATGCCATTCTCATAAAAGAACACATCACTTTTGCCTTCCTCGCGCTCATCAATTAATTCAATTTTTAACCCTTTTAGTAAAAAGGCTGACTCACGTAAACGCTCTGCTAACGTATCATAATTGAATTTTGTGACAGAGAAAATACTGTCATCCGGTAGGAAATGAACAAGAGTACCTGTTTGCTTTGTTTGTCCTATTTCTTCTAGCGTTGTAACAGGATGTCCACCGTTCTCAAAACGCTGACGATATTTTTTACCGTCACGATGAATGGTAACCTCTAAAAACGTTGAGAGTGCATTGACTACAGAAGAACCTACACCATGTAAGCCACCACTTGTTTTATAGCCCCCTTGTCCAAATTTACCGCCTGCATGCAGCACAGTAAAAATAATTTCAGGGGTTGGTTTGCCCATTTTATGCATACCTGTTGGCATACCACGGCCAAAGTCTCGCACGCTGATACTCTGATCCTGATGAATCTTGACAATAATATGAGATCCAAAGCCAGCCAGTGCTTCATCTACCGCATTATCTACGATTTCATACACAAGGTGATGAAGTCCACGGCCATCCGTCGAACCGATATACATGCCGGGTCGTTTGCGTACCGCTTCTAATCCTTCTAATACTTGTATAGCGTCATCATTATAGACGCTAGGTGACTGTTTATTCGTCAAAAAAATTCCCCTCCAAAAAACAAACACATGTTCTATTTATGTTCTCATCCTAATAATAATAGCATTTCCTGTCAATAGCTAGCGACAGGTCCAATAAAATTTTAAAAATTGCTCACAGTTTTGATTCTTTTTATAGTAAACATCTTCAACAGTTGCTTAAATTTGGAATTTAAGCAAGACAGACTGCTACTACTATCCATTATCGTTTGACGCATAGTAGCCTATTTAGTTTCACTTCCATTTGTTTGGCTTCCCATCTCGAGCGATGAAAGTGCTACGATGTATCTCGCGATTAACTGGATAAAGTTAGACTTCTATTCTACCAAAGGAATGAACGATTGACAAAATTGCCTTTATGCCTATATTTTTAAAAAGGCTTTTTTCCACAACTGATCCTCTCATGTCTAAAAGACTACCCTATGGTAATTGAATTCAAGACCCATAATGAAATCTCCTTCATAACATTGTAGATTAGCAAGAAAAAGTGTAAAATACTTGTTACAAACTATTAGTACCAAGTATTGACTATGAATGAAAGGAGTCCAGCTATGATCAATGGACTTATTATTTTATGTGCTTATCTAATTGGCTCTATACCTTCTGGATTATGGATAGGCAAAATTTTTTATAACACAGATATTCGTGAACACGGGAGCGGTAATCTAGGTGCAACCAATACCTTCCGCACGTTAGGAAAAAAAGCGGGTATCGTGGTGACCGTGATGGATGTTTTAAAAGGAACTGCCGCAGTGTTACTCGTGACACTTCCTATTTTCTCTGACAGTATGCTCCATCCTTTACTACTCGGCCTAGTTGCCGTAATCGGCCATATGTTTCCGATCTTCGCCAACTTCCGTGGTGGGAAGGCAGTGGCAACCTCTGCGGGTGTTTTATTAGGCTATTCATGGCCACTGTTTGTCCTATTATTTATTGCCTTTATTGTGACATTAAAAATTACTAAAATCGTTAGTTTAACATCTATGATAGCCGCTTTAGTAGCACTTATTTATGCAATCGTTTATTATTTTGTTACAGGTGACTTTGCATTAGGCATTTTGGTAGCCTTTTTATTCACTTTTATTATTTATCGTCACCGTGCCAATATTTCACGGATTAAAAACGGCACCGAGCCAAAGGTAAAATGGCTGTAGGAAGAGAGGAGCATTCGAAATGAACATTGCATTAACAGATGAAGCCCTACAATGGTTCAAGCAGGAAATGGAAGTAGAATCAGGTGATACCATTCGCTTTTATGCACGCTATGGTGGTTCTAGTCCTTTTCACGAAGGCTTTTCACTTGGCATGACTCGTGAAGAACCGATCGCTATAGGTGTTCAAACAGAAATTGATGGTGTAACCTATTACATTGAAGAGAAAGACCTCTGGTTCTTTAACGATCACAATCTACATGTTGACGTTGATGCAAGTAAAGATGAATTACAATATGATTATCGTACATAAAGCAGTGTTTCCTTTCAGCATATGAAAGGAAACATTGTTTTTTATTTCGCTTCATGGTCCAAGGTTGTTACGTTGAAGTAATCTTTAGCGGTACCCGAAGCTGAGAAGACATCCAGTAGAAATCCATGGCAGATTTTCATGCCTTCTTCGTTTATCTGGTAAAAAATTTGTCCACTCTAATGGTAATGAACGTCCATTTGAGGAGGAAAACACATGTCCACGTCTAACAATATTGATACCTCCCCATCCCATACTATGAACGATTTGTTATACACGTCCCTTGCTAAAAATTTAAAAATCATTCAGAACTCACTCGGTCATAGCAATGACATCATTATACGAAAAATTACTATTGGTGAAACTGAACCTCATCACCTAGCCATTATATCGATTGATGGTTTATCAGATAAAACAACCATTTCCGATTCTGTTATTGATAAACTGATGGCTAACATTGAGGAAGAACAAGATATTGAAATTACAACCATTAATGAATATGTCCGAAATTCCTATTTAACAGTTGGTGATGTAAAAAATATTGAGCACTTTAAAACGCTCTACCAAGCTATTCTCAATGGTGAAACGGTTATATTATTAGATGGCTTTGCTGAAGGGATAGTGACCAGCACAAGAAGTGCGAAAGATCGAGCAGTAACAGAACCATCGACGGAATCGGTTATACGAGGACCTAGGGAATCCTTTACGGAAACACTTCGTACCAATACAGCCCTAATCCGTCGTAAAATAAAAAGTCCAAACCTCTGGATTAAATCACGTATTATCGGTGATGTCACACAAACAGATGTAGCAGTCATGTATATTAATGGCATCGCGAACGACAAAATTGTCGCAGAGGTATTAGCTCGTTTAGACCGCATCAATATTGATGGCATATTGGAAAGTGGTTATATTGAGGATTTCATTCAGGATTCTAAAAATACCATGTTTCCAACTATCTACAACTCCGAACGTCCCGATGTCATTGCTGGTGAATTATTAGATGGGAAAGTAGCGATTTTAGTAGATGGAACACCCTTTGTCTTAGTGGTGCCAGCGTTATTTACATCTTTTTTACAGTCAGCAGAAGATTATTATCAGCATTGGATGATAAGCTCCCTGATCCGCATATTGCGCTTTTTTGGTATTAGTCTAGCATTAGTAGCACCATCACTGTATGTAGCCATTACAACCTTTCACCAAGAAATGCTGCCAACACCAATGTTAATCAGTATTGCATCGCAAAGGGAGGGCGTCCCCTTCCCAGCTGTAGTAGAGGCACTCATAATGGAGATTGCCTTTGAGGTTTTGAGGGAAGCTGGACTTCGTATGCCAAGAACAATCGGTCCTGCTGTGTCGATTGTAGGTACCTTAGTTATTGGTCAAGCAGCGGTTGAAGCAGGCATTGTTTCTGCTGTAATGGTCATCATTGTCGCCTTAACAGCCATTTGTAGTTTCCTCTTCCCTGCTTATGGCCTATCGAATACTATTCGTGTGCTACGGTTTCCATTAATGATTTGTGCTGCGATGTTTGGTTTATTTGGTGTAATGTTTGGCATTATGTTGATTATTCTACATTTATGTAGTATTCGATCATTTGGTGTACCTTATTTAAGCCCTTTTGCACCGTTAGTCCTGAAGGATCAAAAAGATGCCTTTCTATTATTCCCACGTAGAAAGTTACTAACACGACCTCGTTTAGTTAACCAGAAAAACATTGTCAGAGGCCATCAATATAAAGATGTAAAAAAGAGGTAATCACTACTGAATAAATGAGGAAATTAAATATGGCGAAAATAAAAGTGATCGGCTTACTTTGCATCCTCACTTTATTATTAAGTGGTTGCTGGAGTAAGCGTGAATTAAATGAATTAGCCATTGTCGTTGCACTTGGAATAGATAAAATAGACGATGCATATGAGGTCACTGTGCAGATTGTCGATCCTAGTGAAGTGTCGATGAAACAAGCCTCCACACAACGCTCCCCTGTTATTAGCTATCATGCGAGGGGTGAGACTATCTTTGAGGCTATTCGCAAAATGACAACACTTGCAGCACGGAAACCCTATTTTGCTCATCTGCAAGTAGTCGTCTTAGGAGAAGAGCTCGCAAAAGAAGGAATCAGTGAATCACTTGATTTAATTTCGAGGGATCATGAATTTCGAAAAGATTTCGATGTCATTATGTCTTATGAGGCTGCAGCAAAGGATGTGTTAAATGTACTAACACCCATCGAAAAGGTGCCTGCTAATAAAATGTTAAATTCACTTGAGGTTTCTGAAAAGGCTTGGGGCTCCACAATCGCTATTAATATAGATGAATTAGTTAACACATTAAGTAGTAAGGATAAAGGAGCATTAATTTCTGCGATTGAAATTCACGGCGATAAAAAATTAGGCGTCGATCAAGCCAATGTTCAGCGCGTCAAAACACCCGTTTTATTACAATACGCAGGTCTAGCTGTCTTTAAAAAGGATAAATTCATCGGATTACTGACAGAGGAAGAAAGTAAAAGTGTTAGTTTTCTCAGTGACAAAATTAAAAGTACCATTGAAATCATCGCTTGTCCGAAGAAAGGTACTTTATCTACAGAAATCACACATTCCAAAACAAAAGTAAAAGGCTCCTTTCAACATGGAGAGCCAGCAATCGATGTTCAAATTGAAGTGGAGCAGAACGTGGGAGAAGTAGAATGTGATATCGACCTTTCAAAACCTAAATCTATTGATTATGTGAATCAAAAAACAGCTCAAGGTATCAAAGGGCGAATCGAAGAAGCATTAGAGAAAATACAACAACAATATGAAGTTGATGTTCTAGGATTTGGTGATACACTCCATCGGGCAGATGCAAAACAGTGGAAACAAATCAAAAATGATTGGCCAACTATCTTTCCAGAATTGCCGATTCATGTTCATGTGAAGGTGAAAACGCAAGGCTTAGGTACAATGCAAAACTCATTACTAAACAAACCAAAGGAGGAGTAACGAAGTGGTTCTAGCCGTTGCGATCTTGATCATCTCGGTCATCGTAGGCATTATTTTTATTCCAAAACTAAAAAAACAACAGGATACAAAGGGCATTGTTGTGTTCTCCATTTTGTTACTTATTGGTACGGCTTTAAATATGGCAATTGCCCTTAAAATCCATATTCCGAGCCCATTAGATTTAATAACATTTATATTTACACCGATTAGAGATTATATTTTGTCATTAAGCAAATAGAGAGAATGACTAAAAAAGGAAGGGATTCGATGGAAAAGGAAATCATTAGCTCAAGACAGTTTACAATTATTACCCTCCTTTATTCAATCGGTACAGCTATTTTAATTATTCCCGCTAGCATCACAAGTGCCGCTAAGCAAGATTCGTGGATTGCTGCCAGCATTGGGGTCATCCTCAGTTTACTGGTTATTAAATTATTTATGACGCTAGCCAACCAAACACCTTCTCTTAATTTTATTGAGGCAAACGAAAAAATACTCGGACCCTTTTTGGGGAAATTCACAGCCATTTGTTTCCTGATTCTAACCTTTCTTTCCGCTGGAGAATTACTCTATTTTATCGGGATATTCATGAAAACAGAAGTGATGCCGGAAACACCGACCATGGCGATTGCCTTGCTGTTTATTATTATCATTATGTATGCTGCCTATTTAGGCATTGAAACTTTTGCGCGGTCTGCAGAAATCCTCTTTCCGTTATTTGTCTTTATTTTTATTTTTTTTGTTGTCTGTATTACCCCTCAGATTACGTTTGAAAATATTCAACCTGTACTCGAGGCAACAAAATCATCAATGTTTTATAGTATTATTCGTTTTATGAGTATTTTTTCCTTTCCATTAATTGTGTTATTAATGCTTTACCCTGCTGCGGTTAATGTACAGCAATCCGCGCAGAAAGGGTTTTATATTGGGACCATCTTAGGTGGATTTGTTTTAGTGACATTGATTGTGCTATCAATTCTTGTACTAGGTCCTGAAAATACGGCTTCTAGAACCTTTCCAAGCTATGCCTTAGCACAAAGAATATCGATAGGGAATTTTTTGCAGCGGATTGAGATTATAATGGCCTTTATGTGGATCTCATCCATTTATATTCGAACTTTTATGTATTTCTATACGACCGTTGTCGGCCTTGCCCAGATTTTAAAAATCAAGGATCATCGGCCTCTCATTATACCGATGGGGCTAATTGTTATTGGGCTTTCTCAAATAGTTCACCCAAACATTGTCCATTCGAACAAATATAATAATGAAATTTGGCCAATCTTTTCTTTTTTCATCACCATTCTATTACCGATCCTTTTACTAATTGTGGCGATTATTCGCAATCGCAAAGCGAAAGCTGAAACGAGCGAAATGCCCAAAGCAGAAACAAGCAATGACAATCAAAAAGTCTAATTTCTTTTAAATTAGCAAGAAATTAGACTTTTTATTTGAATCAAATATGATACTCAATTTCGTCAACAAAATCCCATTCATATGGTGTTTCTTGGTATACATAATAGTTCAACCAGTTCGAGAATAATAAATGGGTGTGGGCACGCCATGTATTAATAGGCTCTTTAGTTGGATCATCGTTTGGAAAGTAGTTTACGGGAACGGCGATATCAAGGCCCTTAGCCACATCACGACTGTATTCATCGGCTAGTGTTGTGGCATCATATTCCAGGTGACCTGTAATCATAATGTTTTTATTATCTTTTGATTGTACGATAAATACCCCTGCATCCTCCGAATAAGATAATAAGCGTAAATCTGGATGATTGCGTACATCGTCAATTGACACAGACGTATGGCGAGAATGAGGAGCGGTAAATAAATCACTAAAGCCCCGCACTAAATCTACCGTTAAATCGGTAATGACATGGGAATAGACACCAGAACATTTAGCTGAAAGCTCTACCTTTCCAATTCCATAGTGGTGATACAAAGCAGCCTGTGCTCCCCAACAAATATGTAATACGGATGTCACATTCTCTTTGGACCAATCCATAATTTCTGAAATTTCTTGCCAATAGTTGACCTCTTCAAAAGCCAATTTTTCTACTGGCGCCCCTGTAATAATCATGCCATCATAGCGTCGATGACGAATTTGGTTGAATGTCGTATAAAATAGCTGTAAATGAGATTTACTAACATTTTTTGATTCATGTGTGGCAGTGTTTAAAAACGTAATATTGACCTGTAACGGTGTATTCCCTAATAACCGTAATAATTGGAGTTCTGTTTTTTCTTTTTCCGGCATTAAATTTAAAATTAATATATTTAACGGACGAATTTGCTGTGTTTTCGCACGATCCTCTTCCATCACGAAGATTTTTTCCTCACGTAAATGTTCTCCAGCTGGTAAATTTTTCGGAATATTAATTGGCATCTTGCGTTCCCCTCTCTGTTTTCGCTCTCTTTTTCTAAAAATTAAAAAATCCCCCTCATTCCATACGAGATAGAATGAGAAGGATTTTTTTCACGTCCACTCTTATCTCTCAAAGGAATATCCTTTGTTGGAATTAGCACCTTTCTAACACATGTTAGAGGTTGCTGAAGCGTCATAGGGCCATATCCCTCAGCTTCTCTTGATAAGATTATTTAATTACCTTGAATTGTAACATGAACTAGTTAGAATATCAATAATTCATAGAATATTTTGTGATTCGCTATGCATGTTCTTTGTCCATTTGAAGTACACTAAGCTTGCTGTTAGTGGCTTTTCGATATTTAAAATTTATGGTAAACATGCCGTATTTATGTTACCATATAGCTTTAGTAAGAGAGAGGAACGTGAATAGTTTGATTAAAATTGAATTTCCAAAACCAGATGTAGTTATCCGTCAACGTGAACAAGAAGTAAAACCAGGTGATGTGCCAATCACACCTTATTTTGGCTTTATTGATTTCCATAAAATCACACGTGATAAAGGCGGCATTTTCTTATTCTATAATGACAAGAATGAGCTATTATTCGTTGGGAAAGCTCGTAAAATCCGTCAACGTATTAAAAAGCACTTTGAGGATAATGTATCACCGATGAAAAACCACCGTGATGAAGTGTTCAAAATTGAAGTCTATGAAGTAGAAGATCCAATGGAACGTGAAATTTACGAAACATATGCCATTAATACGTTCCGCTCCAAATACAATGTTGATAAAGTCTTTTATTAAGACAAATTACAAAAAGCCGAAATCTCATCAAAGTGAGATTTCGGTTTCTTTTTTCACAGGATGGTCATACGATCGATGGGTGTGTTTTGCTTGTTGATGAAGACCTCAATAAGGTTCTGTTCAGGGCTTTTCGATATTTTAAAAACATATGGTTGGGCCTCTTTTCGTTGCTCGCTGCCTTCATTAAGATGAATGATAAGTCTATTTTCCTCTACTTCCATACTTGCTAGTACATTCCCCTTTGAATAATAGACGAGATAATACGTCGCGTCATTTCATACAATAATTGAATATTGTCCTGAGAAACGATGTTTTTCTGAATATGTTCTGGTACGATAGGTAGTTCACGAATGCTGAGTGTAGTGGTAGGTGGCGTAGCATTACACGCTGCTAACATTAGTAGACACCCTAAACCTAGCAACACTAATTTATTCAGAATGCTCCCCTTTTCTCATCTTTATTCTAAGAAAAAACCTTTTCGCTCTTTCGCAATCCAATCCTCAAGCTCCTGATCATCGCGTTTTACTAGTCTATTGATAAGGACATCATGCCAAATATAATCCTCTAACAAATAGATATGGACAGGGTCATTAGTGATGAAGGCCGTTTCTTGCGCGGAAGGCGAGTGACCATAAATCATTTCCTGACCATCTACCGATAAAATAAACCAATGTGGAGTAGACGTTTTTTTCGTATAGTGTGTGGCCCTATGGCGGTCAATAGTCGCTAAATGTTCCTCTACATACAGTGTAATGCCATGCACAGGAATACGCTGTGACACTTCTTGAAGGTCTTGTCGTAGCGCATCGTACATATCTTCCCACATCGACAGAATCACTTTTTTCTTTGCTTTTCTTAAAAGTGACTGACAGTAATTGAGGATGGACTCCTTGCCCTTTAGCATCACGACTTTATGCTCCACTTCCTGAACATTTTCCTCTAGCTTTTCTAATTTCATACTTATCGACGAAAAATTTGATTGCCAGCGCTGCTCCATTTGCTGTAAAAATACGGACACGGGCATGGCTGAATAGGTCGTTTGTTCTGCGGTCTCTTCTTTCAACACGATCCCTTTTTCTACAAGGATATTTAAAATATCATACACTCTTGCACGCGGTATGCCAGAATTTTTGCTGACCTGATAGGCACTAACATGACTTTGTTGAACGAGTGCCGTATAGGCTTTTGCTTCATATTCTGTAAAACCCATATCTTTCAACTGGGTGATTAATTCCTCCATGTAATCCCTCCATTATCTTTATTATAGGCTACTGTTGTGAAGATTTGCCAATAAAAAAGTTAGGGTTTACAGCAGTAAATAAATTAGTTACTATTTCAGTAGTAACTAATTTAGAAGAGGTGTAATCATGGTTTTTGATGTCGATGTACATATTATCATTCTATTAATATCATTTGGATTTCTGGCAGCTTTTGTCGACTCGGTAGTTGGAGGAGGCGGATTAATTTCATTGCCGGCTCTACTGTTTGTTGGTCTTAACCCAGCGGCTGCTGTTGCCACTAATAAACTAGCAGGGGCAATGGGCTCACTAACATCCTCTATTTCCTTCTACCGTTCTGGTCAGCTGGAAATTCGCTCTGTCCTTAAATATTTTCCTCTAGCATTTATCGGATCATTATGTGGTGCATGGACTGTCCATCTCATCAACCCAGCATTACTAAAGCCACTAATGTTAGTCATGCTGGCAGCAGTGGGAATTTATACAATCTTTAAAAAGGATTGGGGTGCTGTCTCTACTGTAAAAAATTTATCTAAAACTCATTTATTTTTATTTATGCTGCTGTTATTTGCTATTGGTTTTTATGATGGCTTTCTTGGTCCTGGAACAGGCTCCTTTTTAATCTTTAGCTTCCTGCTGATAGGCTTTGATTTTTTAAAGGCAGCAGGCAATGCGAAATTTTTAAATTTAGCGAGTAATGTAGCTGGTGTGTGTATGTTTGCTTACTTAGGGCAAATTCATTATGTATATGGTTTAGTCATGGGGATCGCTCAAATTGGTGGAGCAATGCTCGGCTCAAAAATGGCGATTCAAAAAGGAAGCGGCTTTGTTCGTACGCTTTTTATCGTGGTGACGATGACATTATTAGCGAAAAACGCCTATGATTTTATGATGCATTAAATTAAAACACGCCACAGAATTGTAATCTGTGGCGTGTTTACTTTAAATCATTAATTGTTCATTTTTAAATTTATGACTAGTGGCAAGACTCACCATAACAAAAATAATGAAGGATGCCACAATTGGCAGCGTGACTGTATGCATACCAAAGATGGAAGGATAGAAGCGATCAATGACAATGTACAGGGACATGCCTGTAATCATCGAAGCAATTGCACCATATTTGTTCGCCTTCTTCCAATACAATCCTAGGACCACGGTCCAAATAAAGACTGCCTCCAGCCCACCAAAGGCAAATAAATTCAACCATACTAATAAGTCTGGTGGATTTAGGGCAAAGATAATGACCGCTAATCCAATGACCGTTGTGACAATAAAGCTTGCACGCTTAATTTCTGCATCACTTGCTTTTGGCTTCATGTAATTTAAATAGATGTCTTTCACAACTGTGGAGCTAACAAGCATGAGCAGTGCATTAACAGTAGACATCGTAGCGGCCATCGGTGCAGCTAATACAATCCCTGCTAAAAATGGCGGTAATACCTTCAACGTTAGAAGTGGCATCACTTTATCCCCAATATCAATACCAGGTAGGACAGGTCGAGCTAATACACCAATTAAATGCATACCAAACATGATTGTCCCAATCGCAATCGTACCTATAATGATGGCTAAATGCATACTTTTTGAATCTTTATAGCTCATCGCACGAACTGCTATTTGTGGGAGTCCTACGACACCCACACCGATTAAAATCCAAAATGTCGAGACATAAAGTGGTGTTAAATCTCCCTGTGCGCCAAAGGGTGATACAAAATCCGGATTTTCAGCGACTAGTGAGGTCATAATATTATCGATACCACCACCTGCAATAATTGTGCCAATTAATAAAATAACTGTACCAATAACCATAATCGTGCCCTGGACTGTATCCGTTAAAGCTACTGCTCGGAAACCTCCAATAATAACATACACTAACACCGAAATAGCAAAAATAAACAGTGCCGTTGTGTAGCTTAAGCCTGTCAAAGATTCAATTAAACGTGCGCCCCCGACCCATTGTGCCATCATCGCAGAAAATAAAAAGACAATAATACTGATGGCGGATAAAATCACTATGACATGGCTTTTGTAGCGCTCTCGTAAAAAGTCAATTAATGTGATGGCCTGGTAACGACGAGCTATGATAGCGAATTTTTTACCTAAAATCATGAGGACAAAATAACCCGCCGGAAGCTGTGCCATCGCGAGTAATACCCAGCCAAGGCCTTTTGTATAGGCTACACCTGGCCCACCGATAAAACTACTTGCACTACCATATGTAGCAATCATCGTCATCGCTAGAATGAAGCCACCCATTTCACGACCACCAAGGAAATACTCCTGAAGGAACGAATTAGAGGAACGGATATGCTTATTAGCCCAAATACCAATCCCAAAAATAATAATTAGAAATAATAGCAAAGGAAATACAACTTGCCAATGCATTAATGATCCCCCTCCTCATCATCAAATGGTACCTCTTTGAAAAAGAGTTTCATGACAATCCAGATGAGCAGGATCATAAAGCCTGTCCCTGCGATACAGCTATAGAAAAACCAGGCAGGAAAACCGAATACATACGAATAATTAGCTGGATCTCCTCCGCCTAATCCATAGGCAAAGCCAAACCAAATCGCAAAGTTGACAATGACTAGTCCAATCCCAATAAGCGCCTCTCGATGCGCTATTTTAAAGCGTTGATCTTTCACATGACAATCCCCCTAACCTACTCTATTTTACTGATATGTTGGTCTGATGGGAAGTGTAAGAAACGTTTTTTATCCTATGTAGTCTCGAAGCTATCAATACTTTTGGATTTTTCAATAGGGTTCCAGCAAACACCCAATCGTCAATAACGAAATTCAACCGCTCTAAAAAATAAAAACCCTCGTCTATCGAATGAGACGAAGGTTTTTAGGAATGGTATTTGCTTATGACGGACGTTTTTCCCAAGGCTCCATCGTTCCCACAGTATGGAGTAACCGATCATGCTGAATGGAATCAATGACACCTTGTGATATTTCCTCATTTGTAAGCCACCTTGAATGACTATCTTCAATTTTAAAGCCAAGTTGAACTTGATGGTATTGTAGGGCATCAAGTTTATCGATTTGCCCTTTAGCTTCAATAAGATTTGCACGACTCCCCAAGACATGAAACAGTTTCCATGATCCGCCTTGCCATTGTGAAATTTCACTTGCTATGCGCTCTAATGTACTATCAGCATATGAATGAATCCAAGCAATTACTAATTCAATAGGTCCATTTTGCTTCATCGTTTCTCGTATTTTCTTTAATAACAAGGATTCATCCCGATAATCTACTAACAAAGGGGTTATCATGGATGAGTTAGTAGCCTTGTTTAGCAAACGTTCCATCCGATGGGCATTCCGTCCAATGACTGAAACATGATAACCATTATTCACTAACCATAGGGATGTGTTAGCTAACATCCCTGTTCCACCAATAACTAATGCATGTGTCATCCATTTATCCCTCACTTCATTAAGATTTAAAGAAATGTGAGAGTCGCTAAGCTACTTATTTACTTACAGTTCGGTGTATCGACAAGTAGTTGCAATGCCTTTTTATCAATTTTGCCAACACTTGTTTTAGGTAATTCATCTAGGAAAATGATTTGTTTTGGAATTTTATAGCGTCCTAATTGCTGGTGACATAGCTCATTGAGTTCATCTAAAACAGCAGTAGTTTGGTTTTGACAGACAATAAAAGCTGTTACAATCTCACCCCAATAGTCATCCTCTACTCCAATCACGGCAACCTCCTGTACATGCGGATGCTGTAATAGGCATTGCTCCACTTCCTGCGGATAAATATTTTCGCCGCCCGAAATGATCATTTCCTTTCTACGTCCCACGATATAGAAGTCACCATCTTCATCCATCATGGCTAAATCGCCTGTTTTTAACCAGCCATCTTGCAGGATATTGGCAGTTTCCTGCTTGTTATTCCAGTAAAATCGAAACATATGCTTTCCTTTTACGAAGAGCTCTCCGACTTCACGAGGTGCACAGCTTTGCCCTGCGGGGTTGATGATTTTAGCCTCGTTAAATTGCATGCTCTTTCCGACAGCCCCTTTTTTCGCGTAAGCATGCTCTCTAGCTATATAAAAATTATTAGGTCCTGCTTCGGTTAAACCGTAGCCTTCTTTAAAAAATAGCCCCTTCTTGTAAAAGGCATCATAAATAGGATGAGGACATGGTGCACCGCCTGATAAAAATACTTTCATCGAAGGAAATTGATTTTCCTGAAAGTACTTCGTAGCAATCATCGCTTGATACATCGTTGGCACAAAAAGGGAAATGGTCGTTTTGTATTGATTCGTTGCTTGCAGCGCTGTTTCTGCTTCAAATTTATCGCCAATGATGACCGTCCCACCAGCCATGAGTAATGGTATACATAATGCATTTAAACCACCTGTATGAAACATCGGCATATAATTTAATGTACGGTCTTGAGCATGTAAACCCCAGCTAATAATTGTATTCATGGCGTTCCAATTCACCGATTGAAAGGAAAGCACAACCCCTTTTGGTCGCCCTGTAGTACCTCCCGTATAAATCATTAACCATGGATCGTCCATGTCCACTGCTTGCCTTCTTGGTACCGTATCCTTCTCTTGCTCGATGCTCTGAAGAGGAAACATCTTTTCTAGTGTCAAGGGACAAGAACCTTCCTCATCATACAACAGAATAGAAGGGGTAGCATCCTGCAAAATTTGTGTTAATTCCTCTTTACTCAAACGCCAATTTAACGGCACATAGATAAGTCCACGTAGCCCACAAGCAAATAAAACAGCAAACAATTGTATGTGATTTTTTGCAAAAACAGCGACTCTACTTCCTTTTTGTAGCTGCTGACGCTCAAAAAAATGACTCCATTTACCAATTTCCTCAGATAATTGCTGATAGGTCCACTGCTCTTCTGTTGCTAAATTAATTAACGCGATGTGATGAGGCGTTAAGGCGGCACGTTTTAAAATCCAAGCTTGCTCGACAAACATCTTAACACCCCCGATCACATCATGATGGCTCCATCCACATGAAGCGTATGACCGTGGACGTAGGAAGCCTCATCAGATGCTAAAAACAAGTAGGCATTGGCAATATCCCGTGGTGTCCCTAATCGTTGTAAGGGAACGATTGAGCGCATTTGAGCCACAATATTTTCAGGCATCTTTTTGACCATATCCGTTTCTGTAAACCCAGGTGCCACTGCATTGACGTTGATTCCCTTACGCCCTAATTCCTTTGCCCACGTTTTCGTCATTCCTACAATGGCTGCTTTTGTAGCTGCGTAATTCGTTTGACCAACATTACCGTAAACCCCACTTACCGATGATGTATTAATTATTTTGCCACCACCAGCTGCCACCATATGGGGGATAACCTCCTGAGTACAATGAAAGACCCCAGTCAGATTAACATCGATAACCTGCTGAAATTGGTCCTCTGTCATCTTCGTCAGCATTGCATCTCTTGTAATCCCTGCATTATTCACTAGGATATCAACGCGACCTTTCTGTTCGATTACCGCTGCTACTAGTTGTTGAACGCTCTCTCTACTTGCTACATCTACTTGTATAAAGGCCACGTTGTCCCCTAGTTGTTCGGCAGCGTGAATCCCTGCCTGTTCATCATAATCGGCGATAAACACAAATGCTCCTTCTTCAATAAAACGTTCGGTAGCCGCATAACCAATCCCATTTGCGGCGCCAGTGATAATCGCAACCTTATTGTTTAATCGCATGATTTCTCCCCCCAATTTCTAAAAAAGCCTCGATTTCGGCTGTTAGCTGTGCTAAATCATCGATCAGTGGGGAATGCCCACAATTTTTTAAACTAACGAACTGTGTCTCCTTGCCTAAATCATGTAGCAATTCTGCATTCATTTCCTCTGTAATGACCAAATCCCGATCCCCTCGCAATACTAAAATCGGAATATGGAGTAGGAGGGCTTCTTGAGAGCCTTTTGCAATCTCATTGTCAATAGCACTCATATTAAACGTATTGAGTGCATGGTACACTTCTGCTAAATTCCGTTGTGTCAGCATATCCTCTATATATTCTTGATATTTTTCTGCGTTCGGCTGTCGATGGGTATAAATTAATGCATTCCATATAGACTGTAAGCCTTCACCATTTTTTGTATCATAGAAGCCTTGAACAAGCTTTGTTTTGGATGTATCAATCAACACTTCTTCATAGCTATAGGCTCTTTTAAAGGATGCTGGATTGCCTGTTCCTAAATCCGTGTAGAATGGATAACCACGTGTTGAAGCGGAAGCTAGTAAAATCAGTCGTTGACAATGCCCTGGATAATTAGCGGCAAACTGCATACAGACGGCTCCTCCTGTTGACCAGCCAATCATATCAAAGGTCTGCAATTGCATAGCATCGATAAATAGCTTGACATCATCGCTAAAATCTTTAATGGCAGAGATAGGCTTATGATACGATGATCCGCCAAAGCCGCGTAAATCGATTGCATAAATTGTATATTTGTCATCTAAAGCATCCATCAGAATATCCCAATGTTTAGAAGATGTCATATTACCATGAACTAATAGTAAAAGTTGAGCTCCCCCTGAGCGCTTACGATAAGCCATCGTTTCACCATTTGCGAGCTGAATTGTTTTTAACATTCCATTTCCCCCTTATCCCCAACGTATTGTGATAGCCCCCCACACATAGCCAATGCCTGCACTAACCAATGTAACAATATCACCGTCTTGAATACGCTTTTGCTCCAATGCTAGCTGTAACGACAATAGTTGATCAATCTGCCCGATATGCCCATATTCTTGCAAATAAATCGATTGCTCCTGCTGTAAACCAAGCTCCGCTAAAATATAATCATGAGCAGACCTCTTCATATGCAGCATCGCTAAATAGTCTAGCTGTGCTTCACTGTATCCACTTTTCGCTAAAGAGCTGCGAATGACCTTCAAAAAATTCCGTAAAGATTTCTGTTCTAAGCGCTCTTTCATACCAATAGGGTCTAAAACGTCAAGCTGATATAAATTTTCAGTTAAATGGGATGGGGTTAACGGTGTTTTCGTTCCCCCAACCGGAACGACGACATCCTCCGAGAAAGAACCATCTGTCATAATATCAGCCTCTAATAGCTGGTTTTTATCCTCATTTTTTCGTAATACTATGGCCCCTCCACCAGCCGCCAAATTGTACATAAAACGTGTTCTAGGGTTGCTATAATCGATAAAATCCACATTCCGATATCCGCCCGCTAGAAGAATAGTTTGAATACTTTCATCTGCGGCCATTAAGCTTTTTGCTACCTTCAATGCCATAATCGTTGTGCCACAGCGCAATTGCACATCAAAGGCCCATGCATTGACCGCACCAAGCTCCTCCTGCATTTTGATGGAAGCTGTCCAGAGAGGATATTCCTTATGCTCCTCCCCCATATAAATAACAACATCAATATCTTTAGGATCTATATTTGCCTTTTGAATTGCTTCCTGTGCCGCCCATATCCCCATTTGCACCGTATGATCATGTGCGCCAGGAATTGGCTTTTCATAAATGCCCATTTTTTGACGAATAATATCCTCAGGAATATTCGAAAGAGCAGCTATTTCTTGCGCTGTCATTTTATTTTGAGGTAGATAAATACCTGTACTAACAATACCGATTGTCATTCAAATCGCTCCTTTTCCTGTGGCAGGGCAACCGTCGCTTCCTTTTGTTTTAGCTTTCTTCGCCATTTCCAAAACAGTAGTTTTAGTGAGCCAATAATGCCCTTTGGGAAAAAGATGACAGCTAAAATATAAAGAATGCCAAAGAAGATAATCCAGCGTTCAAAAATTGGATAATCTCGTGCCAAGCCGGATAGAGCGTGCTGAGCATATTCAATGACAGCCGCTCCTAATAATGGTCCGACTAACGTGCCGACCCCACCAATTATCGTCATTAAGAGGGCATCGAGTGTAATATCCATTGCCATCACACTTGTATTGACGAAACGCAATGACACTGCATATAAGGAGCCTGCAAAGCTTGCCACTATGCCCGCAACAACGGAGGCTATAACTTTATAGTGCAACGTATTAAAGCCTAATGATTTCGTCCGTTGTTCATTTTCTCGTACAGCAATTAAAATGCGACCTGTCGGCGAGTTCACAAAACGATAAAGTGCTAAGAAGATGAGCACTAGGCTTGCTAGCACAAAGAAATAAAATGTCATCCGATCTCTAAACATATCGGGTGCTCGAAAAGTAAAGCCATCATTGCCATACGTGACAGAGCGCCACTTTTCAGCTAATACTAAAAATAATCCTGAAAAAGCAAGCGTAAGCATCGCAAAGAAATGACTTTTCAGACGCAAGGTCAATAACCCTACTAAAAAACTAATGAACCCTGCCAGAACCATGCCCGTCACTATGGACAGCACAAAGATTAACAGTGTATTATCGATTTGCTTGAGCATGACTGCGGTCGTATAGGCACCGATGCCAAAAAACATAGCGTGCCCAAATGAGACAATTCCTGTATAGCCTAGTAAAATATCATAGCTCATTGCTAATATCCCAAAAATAAAGATTTGCGTTAGTAAAATGAGCAAAGTTCTCGAATCATTGACAAAAGGAAGAACAATAAAAATTGCTAGTAAAAGGAAAAAGGCTATATAACGCAAGGATATTTTATTGTTCATGATGTTCGCTCCCTTCGCATCGCGAACAGCCCCTGTGGACGGAAAATTAACACGATGGCCATGAGAATCATATTGACTGCTAGTGACAAGACAGGCACATAATAAGCCATAAAGCTACCCGCAAGCCCTACTAAAATAGCTGCAAGCAAAGAGCCCGAAAAACTACCCATACCGCCAATGACCACTACAATAAAGCCTAAAATGGCATACTCCATGCCCATTTCTGCGTAAATAACTCCAGAATAGGGCGCCATCAACATCCCACTAAGTGCCGCCAACGCTGCGCCCACCATAAAAACATATAAAAATACACGCTTAATATGAATACCAAGGGCCTGTGCCATTTCCTTATCCTGTACACCTGCACGAACGATTAATCCAATCTTTGTACGCTTCAGCATGTATTGGAAAATACCAAAAATAACGAAACCTATCACAATGATAAATAAACGATATTTAATAATAATAACATCACCAATTTCCCAGCTACCCGCTAAATAACTAGGTGTTTTTACCGCAACACCATTTGGGCCAAAGACCACTTTAATGAGTTCCTGTAGCACAAGCATTAGCCCCAGGGTAATTAAAATTTGCTGAATATGATTGCCATAAACGGGCGTAATAATAATTTTCTCTGTGATTAATCCAAGTAACGCACCCGTCACAATCGCCCCAAGAATTCCAATAAGGAAACTTTCCGTAAACATATAAATAAAAATTCCCGCATAGGCGCCCCAAACAAATAACCCACCATGCGCAAAGTTCAACACATCCATTAAGCCAAAAATTAACGTCAAGCCTGCTGCTAGTAAAAAAATCAGCATCCCCGTTGCCAAGCCATTAATGATTAAATTGACGAAAAGCTCCAAAGATGGTCACCCCCTTCATCCAATTCCAAGATATTTCCGCTTTAGTTCTTCATTATGAATGAGATCCTTCATATGGCCCGAATGCACGGTCCTGCCATCATCTATTAAGGTGTAGGTATCACCAATCCGACTAGCCATGATAAAGTTTTGCTCCACGAGGACAATGGACGTTTTCTTTTTCATTTCCACAATGGCTTCCATTACCTTCTCCACTACAATGGGCGCAAGTCCCTTAGACGGCTCATCAATCAAAATTAATTGACTATCATTGATAAAGGCTCTTGCCATGGACAGCATTTGCTTTTGACCACCAGACAAATGCCCTCCTGCCTTTTTCCAAAACTTCTTTAAGTCCGGAAATAGCTCAAGCACATACTGCTGCCGCTCTAATGTCGCAGGATCCTCCTTACGCATTGCTACTTTCATATTTTCCTCAACTGTTAAATCCGCAAAGATCCCTTGATTTTCTGGCACATAGCCAATCCCTAATTTGGCTACTTTATAGGTTGGGCTTTTTTTAATTGAATGAGAGCGAAAAGCAATGTCTCCCTTTGTCGCCGGCGTTAACCCCATTATCGTTTTCAGCGTGGTCGTTTTACCTGCCCCATTGCGTCCCAGCAGTACGGTAACCTGCCCCTCCTTCGCTTCAAAATTAACGCCCTGCAAAATATGATATTGACCGATATGTGTATGAACCTCATTTAATGTCAGTAAGGTGGTCATTGTACAGCCCTCCTAAATATGCATGTTGCACGGTATCATTATTCATGATTTCCTCTGGTGAACCGTCTGCTAGTAGCTGGCCATTAAACAACACCATAATGGAATCGGATACATCTAAAATCATATCCATTTTGTGTTCAATGAGCAGAATCGTTTTATCCCCTTGTTGTTTTATTGTCCGAATGACTTCTAAAATCGTAGGTACTTCCTCTAATGACATACCTGCTGTAGGTTCATCTAGCAGTAAAATTTCCGTATCTAACGCCAATAGCATGGCAATTTCAAGCTTTCTTTTTTCCCCGTGCGATAACATCGTTGTGAGGGCATTACGTTTATTGTCGAGTAAAACGAGAGACAATAATTCCTCTGCTTTAGCAGTAATCGCCTTATAGCTTTTGTAATGTCGGAATAGCTGATAACGAATTTTCTCCTTGGATTGGACGGCTAAACGTACATTTTCGAGGACCGATAAGTTTGGAAATACATTCGTAATTTGAAAGGAACGACCCAACCCCATACGAGTTCTTTCAATGGCTGACTTATTGGCCAGCGATTGTCCTTTAAAATAAACATCGCCTGTTGTTGGCTTTAGCTCTCCGCTTATCAAATTAAAAAAGGTGGTTTTACCAGCTCCATTCGGCCCAATGATCGATTTCAAATGCTTTTCTGGCATTTGAAAATTGACGCGGTCTACAGCGGTGTGTCCGCCAAAACGAATCGTTAAATTTTCGGTGTAAAGTATCGGCTCCATCTTCTACTCCCTTCATCTCTAGTGATTATGTAGAGAGACAGCGTGACGCCGCCTCTCAAATGTCTAATTCATAACGGGAGGTGCTGTTTCCTCAGGACTTAATTCACGAATAAGTACTGGTACAGGATAATCCACACCATCTTGCTGCTCTAAGCGAATTGAATACATTGACTGAAGTGCCTGATGGTCCTCTTCGCGGAACGTCATCGTGCCTTTTGGTGTCTCAAATGACATCCCTTCCATAATGTCAATCAGCTTGTTAGCATCCGCATCCCCATCCGATTGTTTCAATGCCTCCACAATGGCAATCGCTGCAGACATACCACCAGGTGTAAATAAATCTGGTACTTCATTGAAGCGTTTTTGATGCTCATCAACTAACCATTTATTGACATCATTTTGTGGAAGCGTATGGTAATACACCGAGAAGCCTTCCATGCCAATCAACGGATTCATAAATTGCAGTGCAATAATATCAGGCGCCCCAGTTGAAATTTTTATGCCCTTTTCTTGAATTTTAAGATCTGCAATTTGATTCCAAGGTGAATTAGCCCCCGCCCAAACCACAAATAAATAATCAGGCTTCGCATCAATTACCTTTTGTAAATTGGACGTAAAATCAGTTGCTGCTGGATCGGCATATTCCTCTAAGACAATCTCAGCCCCCAATTTCTCCGCTGCTGTTTTAAAGGCATTTACACCATCCCAGCCAAACGAATAATCCGGTGCAAACGTAGCAATCTTCACACCCTCTCCAGCAATGGCCGCTGCTGCTGCATAGGCATCCTGTGAGGAATTCCGACCCGTACGGAAAATATACTCATTAAATTCTGAACCCGTAATACTATCAGCCACCGCAGGCTCTACCACCATAATTTTTTCATACTCCTCAGCAAGTGGTAGGACAGCCAGCGTATCACCAGAGCTGGAAGAACCTACTAAAAAATCAACCTGATCATCTTCTAATAGCTTTGTAGCCTTCTGCACAGCCACCTCAGGCTTCGTTTCGGTATCTTCATAAACAACCTCTATTTTCTTCCCATTGACCTCCATCGTACCGCCGGTTGCATATTCAATCCCTAAATCAAATCCCCGCTGTGTTTGCTTCCCATAAGACTCAAGCGCCCCAGTTAACGAAGCAAGCACCCCAATCTTGATCGTGCCCCCTTCTGCCGTCACCGCCTTCGTCTCACCATCAGAAGTATCCGCACCCGCTCCTTCATCCTTTGCCTCTTCCCCATTACATGCCACCAACAATACAGCTACTATCACAAAAAGAAACCAATGCCAATGCCTCTTCATCCCAAATCCCCCTTTAAGATAAGCTCAATAGAAAGCGCTTTCTTGCTATGACAACAATATATAAAAGTCCAGTTACAAATTAGTTACAAGCTAGATGGCTCATATTTGGGCCATCTAGCTCTGTCCCGAAAGTGCAGCGAAGCGCAACGGCAGGGACAAAATGTTCTCTTAAATCTTCCGAAATGGCAGATTTGTTTTCTGTCCCGAAAGTGCAGCGAAGCGCAGCGGCAGGGACAAGTCTAGCTCTGTCCCGAAAGTGGAGTGCAACATAACGGCAGGGACAAAAAGCTCTTTTATGATCTGCCGAAATGGCAGATTTGTTTTCTATCCCGAAAGTGCAGCGAAGCGCAACGGCAGGGACAAAATGTTCTCTTAAATCTGCCGAAATGGCAGATTTGTTTTCTGTCCCGAAAGTGCAGTGCAACGCTACGGCAGGAACAATGGCTCTTTTATTATGTGCCCACTAAGACAATCACTTGCCTGTGACAACCATTTTCAAATGGGTATTTATGGTAATATAGTTTTACGAATTAATAAAAGAAGAATGAATAGTGCAGGTTTTTTTATTTAGTAACACGAATTATCTATACTAAACACCATATAAAAAAGAGAGGGAAATTTAATGAGTAATTACTATTCCAGTCATTTTAATCTTGAAAAAGTAAGTGAAGGCATTTATGCTGCTATTGCGAAAGATGGTGGTGGCGCGTTTGGCAATGCTGGTTTCATTGATTTAGGCGATAAAACGATTATTTTTGATACATTTAACACTCAGCAAGCCGCTGAAGATCTAAGGAATCTAGCTGAAAGTATTACGAGCAAACCCGTCTCTTGGGTAATTAATAGTCATTTACATAGCGATCATACGAGAGGAAACCAAGTATTTAAAGATTGTCATATATTATCTAGTCAAACAACACTTCAACAAATGAAGGAAAACCATCCAGCAAAAATAGCCGAACAGAAAGCCGATTTGAAAGGGTTAAAAAAGTACATTGCCTCACTTGAACAAAATGCTCATCCAACTGATACACAGAAATTGAATGAAATAAGTTTTTTAAAGGAGATGGAAATCTCAATCCCTCGCCTGGAATTAGTTTTGCCGCAATATACTTTTACGCACGAGTTTACTATTTTTGGAACCAAACGTACTGCAAGAATAATGACACTGGGAGTTGGTCATTCTCCCTGTGATTCGTTTCTTTATATTCCTGAAGATGAAATCATTTTTATGGCTGATCTTCTATTTGTCGGTATGCATCCATCATTCTTCCCATATTCCAATCCAACACAATGGGAAAATATTTTAGAAAAAGTAAATAACTTAGCCATTCAAAAGGCCATCCCTGGTCACGGATCCATAGGGACTAAAAAAGATATCATCAAGCTAAAAAACTATATTAATGAAATGAAATTGTTATCGAAAAAGGTAAGTAACATGGAAGACGTTTCAATTCCCCCCGCATATCAAGATTGGACAACGATCAATATTGATGTGATGGAGTTGTTTATTAAAAATTTAAACATACTAAAAGAATTGTAAACAGCTAAAAAGAAAGACAAAAACGTTGAATGAGCAACATTTTTGTCTTTTATAGTATTAAACTATTCATTCGGTATTCCTGATTGCATTTTGTAATTTCTCATGAGCATTCCATTGGATCTGATCATCCCAAATTTTTCATATAGAGGAATTAAATCATCGTCACAACATAAATCAATCATATAAATATTACTCAGCTCATCCAGCATTCGCTTGATTAATTCCTTGCCAATGCCTCTATTTTTATATGCTGGAAGTACTTCAAGGAATGGAATATAAGCCGATAAAACTCCATCACTAATTGCTGTTATAAATCCTACTACCTGCTTAGACTGTTCATCAACCGCAATGACGACGTTACTGCTATTTTCCAATAGTTTTAAGTGTGTTTGCGGGCTAGGTGGATTGGGCCAATCTACAAAAAAGCCTCTCAACATATCCGATGAAATGTCATCTAGATTGTATTTATACTGCACTAACAATCAACTCCTTTCAATGAAATAGTAATCTACGTAATACCTCGCCAAACTGTTTCATTGGCAAGTATCATTTTATCCCATCTCTCCCTCTACTCGGTCCAACCACTCACTCATTAGATTTTTAAATAAATCAGCTTGTTCAATTTGTAAATTATGACCAGCAATATCTAAAATTGCAAAGGTTGCTCTTGGATACATCTCTAGAATCGAAAACGCGTCCTTATAGCCAACTACTGAATCTTGTTTTCCCAGTAAGAAGAGGCTAGGCATGCCAAAGGACTGTTGATCAACGGCAAAGGAAAAATGATAGTTTTGCTGAATTTTTTCTAAAAAATCTTGATCTGCTCTATTACATCCTGCTAGTACCTCTGTCGTGTAGCGTTGCCAGTTATAGGCATCCAGTACAACTTGATGCGCCTTAAAATCGTCTTTCTCCTGCTGGCTTAATGTTGATAAAAATATAGGATCTTCTCTCATCACAAGATGCTCTGGCACTGTTCGATGTTGTTTCTCAGGAATAATTAGAGGACAGATAAAGGCTGCCCCCAATAGTTGTTCCATAGAGTTTCTCATAATGCCACGCGCTAAATAGCCACCATACGATTCCCCCACCAACAAGTAGGGTTCATTAGGGATAATTTCGTCTATAAATTCAATGACCGCATCTAGCATTTCATCTGAATTCTCAATAGTTAAATAATCTGTCGTTCTGCCCATTCCAGGAAGATCTAAATAAATACGTTTCCACCCCTCACGCCCATCAAAAATAGGCTCCATGCATCCTTTCATCAATCGATGATCAGGAGAAAATCCATGTAGCATGATAATCGGTGTTCCTGTTCCAATTACTTCATAATAAATAGTCGCTTTCTTAATCTGACAAAATGGCATTGTTGTTCCCCCGGATACATTACTTTTTATATTATTTTAGAAATGGATTATGTTTGGCTCCCTTGTTTGAGCGGTTTGACTCACGTTACGAGCGGCTCACACTATTTACGAGCGGCTTTTGCCTTGTTATGAGCGCTTTCTCACTTTTTTGGAGCGGCTTCACACTATTTAAGAGCAACTTCTACCTACTTTGGAGCGCTTCCACCCTATTTATGAGCGACTTCTACCTACTTTGGAGCGGTTTCACCCTATTTACGAGCGACTTCTCCTTATTTTCGAGCGGTTCCACCCTATTTATGAGCGACTTCTCCTTACTTTCGAGCGGCTTCACACTATTTAGGAGCGACTTCTACCTACTTTCGAGCGGTTTCACCCTATTTATGAGCGACTTCTCCTTACTTTCGAGCGGTTCCACCCTATTTATGAGCGACTTCTCCTTACTTTGGAGCGGCTCACACTATTTACGAGCGACTTTTCCTTACTTTCGAGCGGTTTTGCTTATTTTTGGCTCTCTTTGCTCCTACCATTTAGAGATAGTGTAGGATTGCTCCCGTCTTCGACCATCTGGCTACCCCATAATCAAATCATAGACAGCCATGGTGGATTCCATCGGCGTTGTGTTTAATTCTTGCTGCAATTGATGGACACATTTTTCATACCATTTTAATGCAAGGGAACGATTTTGCAGTTGATAGTGACTGTACATGAGCAAGCGATACCCTTCCTCCCAAAGGGCATCCTCTCGTAGAATCTTCTCTGCGTAGTTGATAGCTTTTTTAAATTGCTGTTGTCGCGTTGCATTTTGTGCTAACCGTTCAAGCACTTCAATATATAAAAATTGTAGCTTTTCGCGATCCTGGGCAAGCCAGTCAATTTGCTTTTTTTCAGCGTACAAGGTATCCGTATAACTCGCTTCTGCTAATTGTAGCCATTCATTGGACAGCTCTGGATCAAATTCCTCCATACCTAACTGGTAATAATAGAGGAACCGCTCCACATCAATGTGGAGAAAAGAGATATGCTGTAGCTGATACATACTATTTTTTCGCTGAATAAAAAAACTATCCTGTCTTGCATTCCGCTGTGGTTCCAACACTTTTAATAATGTATTTAACACTACCTTAAAATCTCGGTCTAAGGACTCGATACTGCGTTCAGGCCATAATGCCTGGGCAATTTCCTCCTTTGGTGTAAAGCGATGACGGTGACAATACAGATAGACAAATAATTCCTTTGATTTATCGCGTTGCCATTCTTTATCTTCCAGCTTTCGTTGCCCTCTAATTAAACTTAAACTCCCAAAAAGTTTGATTTGAACTTCATCATGCGGATAACTGATGCTACCCTCCACTTGAAAATAATGTCGTAATGCTTGAATGGCTGGATGTTCCTCCTCACCATTTTGACTAAATTGCAATAGTTCGTAGAAAATCATGCGATTACTTGGACCAAGAATCATCTTCTTTTGCAAAAAATATTCATAGCTATTTGCCAAACATAATTGCGCAAATTGTTGAAAATATGGTTGAAATTGCTCGACATTCTGTTCTTGAAAAGCAATGACTGCTTGATAAAACAAAACATGCATCAAGCCATTACGATCACCGCATTCGTGAAATAAATACTGAGCTTTTTTTAATAATTGCTTTGCTCGTTCTGTTTCTTGCTCAGAAAGAATGATTTTCACTTCTGCTATAAGAATAAGGGCCGTCATCCATGCATCTTGTACCTGCTCTGTTTCCTGTAAACCAAGCGCTAAGTATTTTTTCGCTGCGACCATATCCCCTAACGTATGTTTGACAATGGCTAACCCCATATAAGGCTCAGCTTTAACTCGTGAGATATTGATCGTATTCATTAAAGATAAGGCTTTTTCATAGGCCTTACATGCACCTTGATGATCAGGATAATCCATTAACAGCAATGCATGCGCCTTTCTGATATAGCCAACAGCCTCAATGAATATGGACTTTTCTCTTAACCCCCGCCGAATGCCGTGCTGTGCAGCATACCAAGCATCCTTCCCTTGGCCTAACAATGCATAGACAAAAGATGCAAGTAGTTCACTTTCACGATGTGTCGCCACAAGCTGAGGTGGTAATTCAAGCCGTTGCGTTAATAATTCCTTCGCCTCTTGTAATTGTCCTGTACGTAATAAAACACGTACATCAACATTGGCTCGTTGAACGACATCCTCAGGCAATGCCACATCCTCGATAAAAAGTTGAGCACCTTTCGCCTTTCCTAAATTCACTAGATTTTCTGCGTATTGTCGTTGTAGTTCTAATAATTCCTCTTTTAATAATGGTGTATGTTGAGCTAGCTCTAATGCCCGTTCTAAATAGGGCTCCGCTAAGGCAGGTTGAATGGTGTCTAAATATATATGCGCTAAGCCTGCTTGGGACTTGGTCATAAATAAATGATCCTGCTGTTGCTCGGCAATTTCTGCGCATTTCTCATATGATTGCTTTGCTTTTTCATAAAAAGCACGATAGCGATGACATTCACCTTCAAAATAATATAGCTTATAAAAATTGTTTTTTTCCTGTGCTGTAAACCGATTGATTTTTTCCAACAACCATTCAAACTGACCAGCACGTACTAATGGTTCTGCATGTTGCTGTAATAGCTCCCCACAAAAATCATGGTCATTTGTTTTAAAGGCATGATAGAGGACAGCCTGAATATTATGATGCTCCACATAATACAAAGCAGCTTGTTTATGTAGCGCTTTATACTGGCTTGGAAATTGTCTCCACTTCATTTCTAAAAATCGGCTAAACAATGCATGGAACCGATATAAACCATCAGTTGTTACTGGTTGAATAAATAAATGGCGCTGTGTTAATGGATGTAGCATTTGTGCAGTGTCAAGGCCATAAAATTGCTTCAATAGCTCCACTGAAAAGGTAGGAAAAATCGCCAACTTCAAAATCATCTCCTGCTCAGTCGAAGTCATCGTACTATACACTTCCTCGGACAAATATGTGAAAAGGTCGTTTGTTGAAATTGTTAACCAATGTTCTAAAGACGCATGGTGCCATTGCTCAGCTAATAAAGAAATACTAATAGCCCAGCCTTCGGTAATCTCTAGCACCTTCTCCATTTCAGTAGCTGTTAAATGCACATCCACATATTCTTCAAAAAAAACGGCAATTTCCTCGGTTGAAAATGCAAGTTCTTCCTCTTTGATGATGAGCAATTTTTTTTGCAGCTTTAATTTCCTTGTAATATCCCAATTAGGTAATGTTCTAGAAGCAATAATAAAACGAACCGTGGGCGGCGCAAATTCAATCATTTTTTCCATTATATAATTAATGTGAAAAACATGATCTACATGATGAAAATCATCAATAACAATTAGTAGAGGCTCATCCATATCACATAAGCAGTTCACAAAAAGTTTGTACCAGCGATTAATTTCCTCCATTTTTGGAAAGCGAGATAATTGGTTCCACGCAGCAAATGAATGCCCAAAATTCGGTACTACTCGCTGTATACTAAAAAAAAGGTGCCTTAAGAAAGGTAATAGATTATCATCTTCATCGGAGACACTATACCAAGAAAATTTACTAGTTTCGTTATGAAGGAATTGAGTAAGGGTGGTCGTTTTACCATACCCTGCACCACTATGAAGAATTGTGCAAGTATGCTGATGACTTTGTTTTAGTGTTTTCATCAGTGCTGCTCTATTAATGCAATGATTAGACGGGCTTGGAGCTATACATTTGGATTGAATAATAATATCTGTTGTCACGTTAAATAACCTCCATACTTTGTAAGGTTACTAAAATCTTCTCGAAAATTCAGATTTTTAAATTATTGACAGTTTACCATATTTTTAGAGAAATAATGGCTTAAAATAAAAAATCCCGATTATCATATCAATGATAACCGGGAAACTGCCGTTATGATTATAGTAATTCTTTACGTAAATCTGCAGCTGATTTTGGTGAAAGTAGACCGAATGGGATATCAAATACTGTTTTCGCGCCTTTTTCACCTGCTTGGCTAAGACGATGTGCAGCACGCGCATAAGCTACTAATACACTTGACGTGAAGTTTGGATTACTTTCAAGCTTTAATGAGAATTCAAGAATTTGTTTGTCGTTTGCACCACTGTCACCACTGCGAATGACAAAACCACCATGTGGCATACCTGTATGGTTTGCTTTAAATTCTTCTTCAGAAATAAAGTTAACTGTTGTGTTATATTCATCGAAATAGTTAGGCATTGTGACAATTTCTTGTTCCACTTTTGCTGCATCTGCCCCCTCTTCTAACACAACCCAACATTCGCGTGCGTGCTTTTCACGAGTTGTGAGTTCAGGGTTTTCCCCATTACGTACACGTTCTACAGCTTCTTTAATTGGTAAAGTGTATTGAACCGCATTTTTAACACCTTCGATACGACGAACAGCATCTGAGTGACCTTGACTTAGACCATCTCCCCAGAATGTGTATGTTGTACCAACCGGTAAAACGGATTCCCCTAATAGGCGATTTAATGAGAATAAACCTGGGTCCCAGCCAACTGAGATAACCGATACTTTACCAGATTTTTGCGCAGCAGCGTCTACAGCATCAAAAAATTCAGGAATTTTCGCATGTGTATCAAAGCTATCGATTGTATTAAACCATTGTGCAAAGTGAGGACCTTGCTCTGGTAAATCCGTTGCAGAACCACCACATAAAATCATGACATCAATGTCGTTTTGGAATTTTTCAGCGTCATCTACCAAGTATACGCTAGCATTGCTTGCTACGTTTACCGTTGAAGGATCACGGCGTGTGAACACCGCTACTAATTCCATATCTGGATTTTGTGAAATGGCATACTCCACACCACGTCCTAAATTTCCATATCCTACAATACCTACTCGAATTGCACTCATCAAAATTCCTCCTAACGATTACGTGACTTTGTGAAAACTTTCACGTTAAATCTAACTTCAATAATACTTTGTGTTAGAAAAATTCACAATAGTTTGAGTATGAGTTTTTTTAAAAGAATTTATATCAGTTTTCTATGGTTTTTATCCCATAATGGTATGAATACGGTTACAAATTACTAATTATTCCATGAACCTTAAAGTTATTGTAAAAGCCTTGTAAATGACGGCTATTTTCCCAATGAGTCTTGTACAATAAATGTAACGACAAAAGGGGGCATGTTGAATGAAAAGTATTGGTTACTCATCAAGCACAACATTGGCACAAGGAGAACTACTTGCATTCCTTATGACACAACATTTAATGAACGATGAAGCATTGCAAACTGGTAGTAAGGATGAAAAGTTTGTACCTAATCAACATTTATGTATCGGCGTTTTACCTTTTGACGTTATGGTAGATACATTAAACATTTCCATCCAAAAAAACAAGGTGCATGAGGTTGACTTTTACCATAGTGGCAAGGAAATCGCACGCTGGCTCATTAAAAAAAGTGAATACAACAAGCCATGTCCAGACTTCTATGTGTGAAGTCTAAATAATCATTGTGTCGACTGTTTAGGTTGAGCACATTAATGAAAATTATGTGCGAGCGTTTTCTCTGGCTAAAGATTATCTTACTCCTCATTTTAAGCGTTTCCCTTCAATTATAGATCGCTTTACTCCTCTTTCTAAGCACGACTTTTTAAAGAATGATCAACAATTTTCATCATACTATTGAATTTCCTGTGCTAGCTGTGCAAGGCGCTCCTCATCAATTATATGGTAACCTGTCTTGCTCTTTTCTAGAATTTTCTCTTCGCAAAACTGTGCCAATACATATAATAAATGGCGATAGGAAACCCCTAAATACTCACAGATTTCCGTATGTTTCTCCTTATAGACACCTTGGTCGGCAGATAATTGGATAAAGGCTGCTAAACGATTTTCAAAGGGATATGCCTGATTTTGTGTATATTTAGACGTCATTTTTGTGGCTTTTTCCCCTAAAAACACACAAAGTCTGCGTAAAAATAAAGCATCCGCGAGTAACTTTTCCTTACACGACTGTGTAATCGAATAACAAATGGTTTTTGTTACGGTTTGGATCCCCTTCGTATACCTTGCCTCATTTAGTAATTCAATTTCCCCCATAAAACGTGGTGCTTCCAAATATTCAATAAGTGAAACCTTGCCGTTTTTATGCGTCATATAGAGCTTCGCCTTTCCTTCGATCATGTAATACAATGTATCTGGAAAGGAGCCCTCCTGAAAAATCCATTCTCCTTTGTCAAATTGACAGACTTCCAGATAGGGATCAATTTCAAATGAGAAAAAATCATTGATCGGATAGTTTTCAAGATAATGGTTCCGCGCTTCAGCTGTTAGTATATGCATTTTTTTACTCTCTCCTATAAAAAATATGAGATATCTCACATTATTGTAGCGGTGAACGTGCTATTATTCAACATAGTTAATGGAGGTACGGTAAATATATGAACAATCAACGATGGCTTTCTCAAAATTTCTTTACATTTTTCATTACTTGGGGCATTTTCTTACCCTATTGGACAGGATGGCTTGTTGATGCAAAACATCTGACAGTATCACAGGCGAGTGTTGTCATGGGCTGTGGTCTACTTGCTCGTGCAACATCCAATCTTTTCTTCTTCCCAACACTTGCAAAATATGTAAACAACAAACGACTCATTACGATATTAGCAGTAGGAGCTCTTCTGACGGCATTACTCTACATACCAAGTACAGGATTTATCGCATTATTAATCGTGACGATTTTATTTAGTATTTTTTATCCGGCACTGTTACCTGCTGTCGAAAGTAGTGCAGCAACACTTGTCCAGCACGGCAATATTCACTATGGCAAGAGCCGCTCCTACGGTTCCTTTGGTTTTGTCATTGCTGTATTGATCATTAGTATGCTGACTGGGGTTTTCGGTAAAAACGTGATCTTTTGGAGCATGATTATTGGTCTTATTGGCATGTTGCTCATGCAGCAATTAGCAACACCAAAGGAATTACTCGTTGTGCCAACAAAAGATCAACGCGCAAAATCTTTATCAATGAAAATGTTATGGAGTATCAAAGGCTTCCCTGTAGTATTATTCATCGTTATTTTGCTACAGGGCGCCCATGCCTCCTATTATAGCTATGGCTATATTTATTTAGAGGATTTACATGTAGACCCATTTTATATGGGGATGATTATTAACATTGCTGTTATTTGCGAAATCCTCTATTTTATGAAAGCTGATACGTTTTTGACAAAGTGGCGCTCTTCGTCTTTATTACTTTTAGCAGCAAGCGGTTCTTCCCTACGTTGGTTACTCATCTTTATGTTCCCAAATGTATGGGTATTTATTGCCTCACAAACCTTGCATGCATTATCTTTTGCTTTAGCGCATTATGCATTTATTCGTTATCTAACACAAACCTTACCAAAGGAACAAATTCCAAATGCACAGGGTCTATACTCTGCATTAGCCATGGGCTTAAGTACGGCCATCCTAACGTTTTTAGGAGGCTATTTATATGAACTATCGCCTGGACTATCCTTCGCAGCCATGCTCATATGTACAGTGCCCGCTATCGCCATTTTGCTGTTAACACGCACAAAATATCAATATTAATCAAAAAGCAGGTGAGAATTTTTTCACCTGCTTTGCTATTTCGGATAATAGGAAAAACCAGGATATTTCACCACCGGCCATTTTTCCTTTCTTAAGGCATGTAACAACTCAGGGCCGACCCGTAAATTACTTTGCACCAATTCAGTTGGCGTGAGAGCCATCCATTGATTTAAGGATACATCCTGGAACCGGTCACTTTTAAACATTTCTAAAAACCATAGTGGTTCTGTGCCTGTATTTTCAATATAATGACCCGTAGCAAATGGAACATACCCAACATCTCCCGCTCGATAATCGAATGTTCGAGCTGTACCATTCCCTGTAAAAACAGTCATCCGTCCTTTTCCTTGTAAGTAATATTGCCATTCATCGTTATTAGGATGCCAATGTAATTCCCTCATCGCACCAGGCTCAATTTCTACCAGTGCAGCCGCAATATTTTTTGAAATGGGAAAATTAGTCGAATCAACTATGCGCACACTGCCTCCCAGTGTTTTCAATGGAGGCTGAGCTAACAAACGATGTTTAAAAGATTGTGGAACCTTGCCATAGGGAGATTGTACTTTTTGTGAATCTATGGGTCCTGGAACCTTATCTTGATATATATACACTTGTTCGTTCGGAATATGTTGGAAGGCACTCAGAGGAACACCAAAATTAGCCGACAATACTTCTTTTGGCGTATGGGCAAACCAATCCGAAATCGAGAGTGTATTGAGATCGGAGAAATTCCCATCATCAAACACTAATAAAAATTCACAACCGCCCTCTAGTCCCTGAATAGAATGAGGGATTCCTGGCGGGAAATACCATAAATCACCTGGTCCCACATCAGCAATAAAGTTACAGCCATTTTGATCGACTGCGGTAATGCGTGCATAACCAAGGAGCATATAAGACCATTCTGCCTGCTGATGCCAATGCAGCTCACGCACGCCTCCAGGTGTCAAACTCATATTAACACCCGCTAATGTCGTAGCAATCGGCAATTCACGAACCGTAATTTCCCGAGACCATCCCCCCTGATTTAAGGTCATATGCTTATCCGAAAACGAAAAGCGCAAATTAGGAATCAACCCCGCATCAGTCGTTGGCGGTACCAGCATATCAGGATTTTCTAAATCCCGCATAATATCTCGTGGCCCCTTATCCACCCCTCCTGCTCCATCACTCCTAACAGGCTGTGGCACCTGAAAATAACCTGGTGGCAAATTCTCCAAACGTTCACCTCTTTCCGCTATGATTCTTCTAAAATGTATGGGTGCAATGCTTTGATTATTCACTTTTCTTTATGTTGGTGAAGTGACTCAGGTTGGAATTATTAAAAGGAATTGTAGATTTTTTCGTTAGTTACTTCGTGCTACTCAATTTGTAGTGGCTTCCCTACATTTTAGAGCGCTTTCCTCGCTTTTTGGATCACCTTTCACTCTATTTAGAGCGGTTTCCTCTCATTGTGGAGCGCTTTCCATCTATTTTGGTGCGGTTCTCCCGCGGTTTGGATCACCTTGCATCCTATTTGGAGCGGTTTCCCCGTTTTTTGGAGCGCTTTCTATCGATTTTGGAGCGCTTCTCTTCTATTTTGGAGCAGTTCTCTCGCTTTTTGGATCACCTTTCACTCTAGTTGGAGCGGTTTCCCCTCTTTGTGGAGCGGTTTCCCCTCTTTGTGGAGCGCTTTCCATCTATTTTGGAGCGGTTCTCCCGCGGTTTGGATCACCTTGCATCTTATTTGGAGCGGTTTCCCCGTTTTTTGGATCACCTTTCACTCTAGTTGGAGCGGTTTCCTCTCATTGTGGAGCGCTTTCCATCTATTTTGGAGCGGTTCTCCCGCTTTTTGGATCACCTTTTACTCTAGATGGAGCGGTTTCCTCGCTTTTTGGATCACCTTGCATCCTTGTTGGAGCGGTTCTCCCGCTTTTTGGATCACCTTTCACTCTAGTTGGAGCGCTTTCCCCTCTTTATGGAGCACTTTCTATCGAATTGGGAGCGGTTCTCTCGCTTTTTGGATCACCTTGCATCCTTGTTGGAGCGATTCTCCCGCTTTTTGGATCACCTTGCATCCTATTTGGAGCGGTTTCCTCGCTTTTTGGATCACCTTGCATCCTTGTTGGAGCGGTTCTCCTGCTTTTTAGATCACCTTGCACCCTAATTGGAGCAAATCCCCCTAAAATAATACCGATTTCACTCAATATCTCACTTTCCCATAGCGTCGACGACACAGTCATGCAAGTTTTGTAGGCCTTCCTGTAATTCCTCATAGGATGCATATGAGTAAGATAATCGAATATGGTGATGTTCTTGAGGATCATAAATATAGCCTGGGTTAATTAATACTTGTTGTTGCAATAGCTTTAGAAAAAACTCTTTATCTACAAGAGGCTCATGAAACTTGAGCCAAATATAGAAGCCTCCCTTTGGTTTATCCCAACTTGCGATATCCTTAAATTTTTCCTGCAAAATACGTTCTGTAAAATCGGCTCGATCTTGTAATTGTTGGCGTAAACCTACGATATGTTTGTCATATTTCCCTGATTGCAACCAATGTAATACTATTTCCTGTGAGATGGCACTTGAGCCATAGTCTGTTTGCATTTTAATATCTGCCAGTCGTTCGATGACGGTTGTTGGGCCGATAAGCCAGCCGATGCGGAGCCCAGGACTTAAGGTTTTAGAGACGCTCCCCATATAAAGGACTTGCCCGCTTCGATCCATTGCTTTAATCGGTGGAGATGTAGCTTCAAAAAGCAAATCTTGATAGACATCGTCCTCGATTATTGGAATTCGCGTTGCTTGACAGGCTTCATACAGTAGCTTTTTTTCCTGTGCTGTCCAAACATATCCAGTTGGATTATGTAAAGTAGGAATAGTGTAAAAGACTGCTTGTTTTTTTCGTTTCCGTTGAGCTAATGTTTGGGCAAGTTGATTATCACGGTGAACGCCAATCATCTGCATACCGACCGATTGAAATGGATGGACAGAGTTTAGATAGGAGGTTGGTTCCTGAAATACGATCGACCCTTGTTCTAATAAACCAACGGCAATTAACTGCAATGCCTGCAGCGCACCCGAAACAATACAGACATGTTGGGGCTCAGCATCGATTCCTCTTTTTTTAACATAGTGACAGATTGCTGCACGAAGTTGATCATTGCCCTGTGGTGAAGAATAACCTAAGCTTTTCGGCTGAAATGATAGTTCTCTAAGTGAAGACTCCATTTCCTCAGTTGGTAACAAGTCAGGAGCAAGCTCACCCGTTCCTAATCGAATGACATCATCACGCTGCTCGTATTCATTTATCAATTGGATGGTGTGGTAATTTGGCTTATGAATACTTGTTTCGATATAGGTTTGCCAATTCGGCTGTGTTTGCTGAAGTAATGCATGCCAGGAATTGTCAGTGACATAAACACCAGAGCCTATCTTTGCCTCAAGAATGCCTATTGCTTTTAATTCCTCCAAAGCCTGTTGAACTGTACTCCGATTTACTTCAAACTGCATAGCCAATTGTCGTTGGGTAGGAAGTTTTGTCCCTGCCACCCAGTCCCCTCGTTCCACTTGAGCGATTACCCAGTGAACAATTTGTTGCTGTAACGTGGAGTCACTTTGTCTATTTGGCTGCCAGCTCATGATTCATCCCCTTCCATTCTAGAAAATTGGGTGGCTAAAAAACCATCCAATTGGTCGTTTTCTTTTAGTTATACCATAACTAAAATGAAGAGTGAAAGGAGGGATTGTCGTTGGAAGCTTTTCTTCATGGTATCATTTTAGCATTTGGTCTTATATTGCCATTAGGCGTACAAAATGTTTTTGTTTTTTCGCAAGGTGCTACACAACCAAATGTATTCAAAGCATTGCCTGCAAGTGTGACAGCAGCTATCTGTGATACAATGTTGATTTTACTAGCGGTATTCGGTTTATCATTAATTGTCCTACAATTTGAGTGGTTACGAATTACGTTAATGGCGGTTGGTATCGTGTTCTTACTTTATATGGGCTATAGTATTTGGCGTTCAAATCCGTCATCTACCACTAATAGCGAAGCACTGCCTGTAAAAAAACAAATATTCTTTGCACTCTCTGTGTCGCTCCTCAATCCACATGCGATATTAGATACAATCGGTGTTATTGGGACGAGCGCATTAAAATATAGTGGTACAGAGCAAATCATTTTTACCCTCGCCTGTGTCTTAATTTCCTGGCTGTGGTTTTTCGGACTTACTTTGACGGGAGCCTCGTTCAAAAAACTGGATCGCTCTGGAAAACTAATGCGATTATTTAATAAATGCTCTGCCATCTTTATATGGGCAACAGCCTGTTATCTTGCAAGTGGCTTCCTGTAGCATACATAGAAAATGCTCAGGCGGTAACCTGAGCATTTTTCTTATAGCGCAACAAAAATTGTAAGCTTTTCATTAAACAGTGCTGTATCTATCGATGTTTCTTCGTGCCATTCCACACCATAATGCAGAGCTTTGACCAACACATTTGCTTGTAATAAAGTTTCGTGCTGCTGGATGATAGATAAGACTTCCGAACTCCCATTAAAGGCAATCGACACATATTGCTCCACTGGTAGCTGCCATTTTTTACGTGCATCTTGAATTGTACGGATCAATTCTCGCATTTGCCCCTCTTGTAATAAGCTCTCCGTTAGTTGTACATTGAGCAAGACACGACAAGTGCTATCCTCTGCTTTTATATAATGCTCCTTCACGACGGATTCTGCGACCACATGCGTTGACAGCAATGTAAGCTGTTGATCTTCAATTACGATATCTAATGCCCCTTGTTGCTGTAACTTATTTTTCTCTTCATTTGTTAATGTCGTTACATAGTCTTTTACCTGATTCACCTTTGAACCAAATGCCGCTCCTGCTGTTTTAAAGTTCAGCTTATAATAGACAAGTTCATAGGCTGAAAAGTCATGCGTCCATCTACAGAACTTGATATTTAACTCATCTTGAATGAGCTCATTATAGACTTGGTAATCTGCCAACTCACCATTTACTGCAACAATGAGTTCACTTAAAGGTTGCTTAACCTTCATCCCCTGGCTATTGCGTATACTACGTCCTAGTTCCACTACTGTTAACACCAATGTCATTTCTTGTTCCAGCCTCACATCCATTAGCTGCTCGTTACATATTGGATAGTTTTCAAGATGGACACTTTTCCCACATAATTGTCGGTAAATATCTTCTGCTATAAATGGAGTAAACGGAGCTAGTAATTGACAAATAGATGTTAGAAGCTCGTAAAGTGTACTAAATGCTCCTCGTTTATCTACAGTCAGCCCATTTGCCCAAAATCTGGCACGAGAACGGCGAATATACCAATTGCTTAACTCCTCCACCAATTGGGCAATTTCCCTAGTCGCCTGCGTAAATTGGTAATCATCCATGGCAGCTGTCACAACTCGGATAGTGTGATGTAAGCGAGACAAAATCCAATGATCTAAATGTGACCGTGTACCAGTATTTGAGGCATCATACGTAAACCCATCGATTGTGGCATACATTTCATAAAATTTAAACGTATGATCAAGTGTATCTACTAGCTTTGATTTCGCATCCAATACAATTTTCTTGGAAAAGCGCTTCGGATTCCAAGGGGAGCTATCTACTAGAAAGGCCCAGCGTAAAGCATCCGCTCCATACTGCTCGATTAATTCAACTGGTTCTAAAGCATTGCCTTTACTTTTAGACATCTTCTGCCCATGCTCATCTAACACATGCCCTAACGATAGGACATTTTTATAAGGTGGCTTCCCTGTAAACAAGGTCGATACGGCTAATAAACTATAGAAAAAACCTCGTGTTTGGTCAATCCCTTCAATAACGACATTTGCTGGAAATTGATTGTGAAAAGTCGCCACATCTTCAAAAGGATAGTGCTGCTGCGCAAATGGCATCGAGCCACTATCAAACCAAACATCAATTACTTCAGGTGTACGCTTCATGTCTCCCTGACACTGAGGACAAGTGCAGACAATGTCATCGATAAATGGTTTATGAAGCTCTATTTGCTCATCAACAGCCCCTTTGGCTAATTTTATTAATGCTGCGATACTGTTTGGAGCCTCCTCATGACCGCAACCCTGACAAACCCATACATTGAGCGGTGTCCCCCAGTAGCGGTTTCGGCTGATGTTCCAATCCACTAAATTTTCTAGGAAGTTGCCAAATCGAC
This sequence comes from Lysinibacillus irui, assembly GCF_028877475.1. NCBI lineage: Bacteria > Bacillati > Bacillota > Bacilli > Caryophanales > Bacillaceae > Lysinibacillus > Lysinibacillus irui. The sequence continues at coordinate 2,336,872 of NZ_CP113527.1, forward strand.
CATCCTTAATATGACCTGGATACCATGTCACTTGTTGATTATTTTGTAAAAGCTGCTCCTTTAAGGATGACATCTTGATAAACCAGCTATCTGTTGCGTAATACAACAATGGTGAATCACAGCGCCAGCAATGTGGATAGCTATGCTCATATTTTTCTTTTGCAAATAACAGCTCTTTTTTTGCAAGCATTTTTATAATATCGACATCACAATCTTTCACGAATCGCCCGACAAGCTCTGGTACTTCATCTGTATAGCACCCTTTCAAGTCCACTACATTAATAAAGGATAAACCATGGTGCTGAACTGTTTTATAATCGTCCTCACCATAGGCAGGTGCGATATGCACAATCCCTGTACCACTGTGCTCTGTCACATAATCTGCCATGACAACAACATGCCCTTTATCGACCTTTACATAAGAAAATGGTGGGTGATAGGAAACACCCGCAAACTCATGCCCATCATGCTCACTTACTATTTCTATAGGCTCTGAAAATACCTTTGCTACAAGTGATTTAGCCAGGATGTATACGTTATTTGCATGCTTTACACGTACATATTTAAGTGCAGGATTCATTGCCAAAGCAACATTGGCAGGTAAAGTCCACGGTGTCGTCGTCCAGCCTAAGAAATATTCGTCGTGATCCTGTCGCTTAAACATGGCTGTCACAGATAAATCTTTGATATCCTTGTAGCCCTGTGCCACTTCATGAGAGCTTAAGGACGTTTGACAGCTAGGGCAATATGGTGACACCCGATGCCCTTTATATAAACGATTTTCCTTATGAACATGACTTAAAATATGCCAGACGGACTCGATGTAATCATTACTTAGTGTAAGATAAGGATCATCCATATCGAGCCAGTAACCTAGCTGTTCTGTAAAGGATCGCCACTTCTGTTCGTAAGTAAAAACGCTATTTTTACATGCTTGGATAAAACGCTCTACCCCGTAATTTTCAATCTCTTGTTTTCCAGAGATACCTAATGTCTTTTCTACCCCTAACTCCACAGGCAATCCATGTGTATCCCAGCCTGCTTTTCGTTCAACGAAAAAACCTTGCATTGTTTTATAGCGAGCTACAACATCTTTAATTGTTCTGCCAAATGCATGGCCGACGTGTGGTAAACCATTTGCTGTCGGTGGTCCTTCGTAAAATACAAATGGCTGCTGTCCAGCGCGATTGGTTACGGATTGTGCAAAGGTATCCTCTTGTTCCCACAAAGCTCGAATCCGTGTTTCTCGTTCAACCGTTGTTTCTTTCTTTTGTTCTACCTGCATATTAGTTCCTCCTATACAATCAAATTTGTATAAAAGGCATACAAAAAACCCCGTCCCAAGAAAAGGGACGGGGTTAACCGCGAATACCACCCTAATTCTATTAACACAATGGTCAATAGCACTCAGCAACGTACAATCATACGTGTTCTTTTTAACGGTAGACACCCGGGTTAGCTTACTTTCTTCAGCTAACCTTCTCAGAGAGGATTTTCATGTAACATCTGCACACCGACTTCCACCAACTGCCGGCTCTCTGTAGAACAAAATGAAACACTACTCTTTCTCATCAACGAATTTGTATGCTTTTATTGCATGTCATCGTATCAAATTAGCCAATGTTTGTCAATCATGTTTCGCCTATGATAACTCGTTAAGACAAGTGGCGATTTGTTGATGAAGGGTCGCATATTTTGATTGATTATATGTTTGGATAAAAAAGCTTTTTAGCAATGTTTTGTAATTGAATACTGCGTTTCTGTAATGCTCTTCAGCTAATTGACTCTTTAATGTAACTACTGTTGATGGCATTTTCTGCACTAATTGAATTACCTCATCTTGCTCTAATCCTTGCTCCAGCATCGCAAAAAAATGTCATTAATTTATTCTTTAACTCATCTTCCTTCAAACGTATTGTAGCAACTGGTTGACTCCCCTTACTTAATCTTTTTGATTCTCCCAATTACTTTCTTGGTATAGCCCATCTAGCCTCCAACCATTATAAAAACGAACATATGTAAATTCCTTTTGCCAATTATCCTGATGCACAACAACCTTGCTTCGCCAAGGCAAAGTAGATGCATAAACCTGTCCCTTTCGAACCTCAGCTATATGATCAGCTACATCGAGCAGTGTGGAAGGTGCAATCGTATTGTTTATCAAATAAAGCTGACGATCCGGGCTGGCCTCGAGCTCTTGCATTACCTGCTGGTGAAAAGCAACTACCTGTTGATTTGCCAGAAAAAGTGAATACACGAGAGAGCTCGCAAATAGCGCCATTAATGCTGCCACAAAAACAACATGCTTTTTCTTCAAACCTATGTAAAACGACCAATTCTTTTCCTTTTTGTATAAATGAAGATATATTACTAGACTAATTGGCCATAAAAATAGTAGCTGCCAGCAAAGGACAACCCAAAATAGCTCTCCATCTGAAACGAAATATCGAATACTCAGGTAATTGAATAACCATAGAGGAAACGACCAACGCCAAGGAGTCTCTTGCTGCGACCTACTCTTAAAATAAATTAGTAGAAGAGGTAAGCTTAGGAAAAAGGCTGTTGTAAAATCTACTATAGCAAATAACAACCCAACACCTCCATTTAAGGAAAATATTACAACTATTGTAACGGAATTTAAATTAAAGGAAAAGGCTATGCATCCTATATTTTTGAATGGTAGCCTTTATTTTATTAATATTCTTCTACTATTCTCAAACCCACGATATCTTTAAAATCGATTATAGGTTGAGAACCATCATACCCAATTGCCTGACTATATTGTACTTCAACACGATCGCCAACTGATAATGTTTTCGGGACATCCACTAGAGGGAACCACGTACCATTGCTATGTTTTTTCACTAATTCCTCTACAGATAATTGACCAATCTCGCTATCCAAGACGCCAGAGACAACTAAAAATTCATGTTCCTTGATGGCTAAGACTGTTCCACTTCTTTTCCACATCATTTGACTTTCCTTCTCTGGGATTCTATATTTTTCTTGTAAAGAAGCAACGTCTTTATGATAGTGCTGCTTTAAATAGTTCATAGCTTTTTGTTCAACGAACCACATCCGGATTGGATCACTTGTATTTTGATATTCGACTCTGCTTACCTCCATTAATAAGTTAACTGTAGCCATTTTATAAGCGATTGGCTTTGCATATTTTGCAGAAAAATCTTCTTTTGTAATTTGCAGCATTTGTAATCGTTCCTTCATCGTTGGCTGAGTTTCATTGCTAAAACCCTCCATAATCAGTTCTAACTCTTTATCTACTTGCTCCCGTGAGGGGATTAACTTCATTGATTGCGCATAAGCAAAAGTCGATTCAAGATATAAAAAACTATCAAAGCTTGCCCTATAGAGTCGATTTTTTCCATTCATATAAGCATCCTTTTGTAAGTGAAGCTCTAAAATTCGTTCATCTAATACTGGTGGGATCATAGAAGTTTGTTTTTGATGATCATTGTATTGCAAATATACAAACAATCCTATACAGACGCTCAAAATCATGGCTAAAAGCCCATATTGCCAGCGTCTAGTAGATTTTTTAACAGGACGCTGTTCTAAATGCTGAATGACATTTGCCATCACACGCTTTTTGCTTTCTGATAAATCCCGTACGACACGAATATCCACTTTACTCATGCAGAAGCACCTCCCATTCAACATGCTGTAGTTGTAGCTTTAGTAACTCTCGCCCTCGACGTAGCCTTGTTTTTACTGTACTTTCAGGAATATTTATCAGCTGCGCAATGTCGACTACAGACAATTCTTCAAAATAAAAATGAATAATGACCTCACGCTGCTTGAATGGGAGAGCTAGGATTGCATTTTCAATCAAAGTTTGTTCATCTTGCCGGACAAGCATATCCCTTCTTGTGATTGTCTGCTTGGCAGCAATTTTTTGTTGTACTTGGATTCTCCGATAAGTCCAACTTCGTAAATAATCTTTACTTCGGTTACTAACTAATTTCGATAAATAAGCCTTAAGCTCACCACGTTCCTCATAGTTCTGCTGATTATCGTAGAACTTTATAAAGACATCCTGAACGATATCTTCTGCACTTTGTAAATCTCTTACATAGTAAAAGGCAAGACGGATAAGTCTCTCTGTATGCTGTTCCATTATTTTTTCCAGTTCATGAATTAGCAACATGTTTCCCCCTCTCTACCCTTTAAACGGTGCTCATGTCTTTAAGGTTTGCTTTTTTTGTCATTTATTCAAAATTATTGTCAGTAAATGGTGTAATCACCTTTTTTTCCATTGAAGATAATACGATATTGGTAGAGGGAGTACCATAAGGCATAGCCGCATCTATAAATTCCTCTAATGTTTCTACTGAATAGGTTGCTAGCTTGACGATATAGCTAATTTCTCCTGCCACTCGATAACATTCAAGAACATCGGGATGGGCATTACAAAATGCAGAGAGACTTTTACAATCAATAGATTTAAATAAAATAATCGCCTGAATAGTGCGCTCCATTTTTTTGATGTTTACTTTTGCATGATACCCTTCGATTACCCCTTGTTCCTCCAGCTTTTTGACACGTTCAATAACAGCTGGAGAAGATAAATGGACAGTGGTCGCTAACTCCTTCATCGAAATTTTTGCATTATGCTGTAACTGCTTTAAAATTTGTGTATCAATTTGATCCATCAGACTTCACCTTTCATAATCAACTTTTTTTCACATAATACCTTTTCAAATAAAGCCATATGGCTAAAATACATTATACAACTTCTGTTATCAGTCCGTCCTATTGATTACAATAGAAGCAATAAAAGGAGGATTAATAAATATGAAAAAAATATTATTACTATTAGCAAATGGCTTTGAAGCGGTAGAAGCAAGTGTTTTTACAGATGTTCTTGGCTGGAATAAATGGGAAGGTGATGGTACAACTGAGGTTGTGACTGTCGGTTTGCATGAACAGCTGCAATGCACATGGAATTTTAAAGTGACTCCTGAAAAATTGCTCCACGAAATTACATTAGAGGATTTTGATGCATTAGCGATCCCTGGTGGCTTTGAGGAAGCAGGCTTTTATGAGGATGCCTTTAGTGAGGAATTTCAAACGGTTGTACGGCATTTTGACGAACGTAAAAAACCGATTGCAACGATCTGTGTTGCGTCTCTTATATTAGGAAATTGTGGTATACTCCAACATCGTCAAGCAACGACCTATAATCACCCAACGAGTAAACGTTTAGCACAACTGGAAAACTTCGGTGCAACCATTGTTAATGAGCGCATTGTACAAACAGATCATTTAATCACCTCATCAAATCCAGGAACGGCCTTTGATGTTGCCTTCCGCTTACTAGAAACCCTAACGTCTAGCGAAAATACAATGAAAGTAAAAGACTTAATGGGCTTTCGCTAAACATAGAAAAAGTAGGCTTGCACTAAGCCTACTTTTTTAAGCGTTTTTATTATTTGCCTATAGGTGCTGTTTCTGTTGTGCTAAGATCTATTTCTTTTGCACTTTCTAGCACTTCTTTTGGAATGGTAATCGTTGTTACAGCATTGAAATCATGGTATTTGATCGTTGTTTGCTGTCTTGTTTTTATCGAATTACCTTCTACTTTCATACTTAACGTCATATCCATCGCAATTTCTTCTACATCAAATGTTTCTTTATTAATCAATAATTTGTATGTGAGATTGTCAAAAGACATATTGCCTAATTGTGCCTCTAAATCAGCGTCCATGCCTAAATCCATTACACCAAGCTGTTGCTTTACTAGCTCTGTGAATTTTTCACCTGAACCTTTTAGTGTTAATTCGTAGCGGCTTGCTGTTTCATTTAAAGTGAAGTCTTCAGCAAATGATTGCAGCATCTCTAATTGCTCCGCTGCATCTGGCTGCATGCCTGTTTGACTAAGTACATCATCAAATAGTTGTTTCGGGAATTTTACCCAAGCTTGTTGGTCTGCCTCATACATATACATACCATCTTTAGCTGTCATGTACATTTTAATTGGTAAATTAATTGCTTCACCACTTGTTGGATCTGTTAGGGACATTGTTCCATCCGCAAAGAACTGCATTGGCTCTGTAACAATTTCCATGTTCATATTGCCTTTAGAATCCATTTTCATGGTTTCCTTACCATCGTTAGCTTCTACTGACTGTGAAATGGTCATAGTAGCCTTCATGCTTTTTAGCTCTTTTTGCTTAGCTAATGTTTTGGTAAATAATTCCTCAAGTGCAGCACTATCCTTTGTTGTAGTAGGCTGTTCTTCAGTCACCTGTTCCTCTTGAGGCTGCTCATCTTTTTCATCTGGTATAGGCATTGTATCTACCGGTAAGTCTAATGCGTTCACAATAAATGTCGCTAACTGACCACGAGTCACATTTTTATCTACACCAAATTCCGTTGCAGTAACGCCTTTTGCAATACCTGCCTCATATAATGCCGTTACGGCTTCTGCAAATGGGCTATCTTGTGGTACATCTGTAAATGGACTTTCTCCTTTAGCTGTTAAGCCTGTTGCCTGTGCCACCATTACTGCCATTTGACCACGTGTAATCGTTTCATCTGGGCGGAATGTATCATCCTCATAACCTTGTACTACGCCAAGATTAACTAATGTGATAATTGCGTTGTAATATGGGCTAGTTGCGTCTACATCCTTAAAATTCGGATTTTCAGCACTCTCTAAATTTGTTGCAAGATCAAAAGCACCTGCAATCATCTTAGCCGCTTGTCCACGTGTTACGTCTAGTGATGGCTTAAATGTGCCATCTGGAAAACCATTAATAATGCCTGCTTCATGTAGTGTTAAAATACTGTTAAAATGTGCATAATCTTTGCTTACATCTGAAAATGCACTAGCAGCTGAAACTGGTACTACTGCTAAAGCTGTAATGGCTATTGCTGTTGTGGCCGCTGTGTAAAGTTTATGTTTTCTCTTTGTCATAATCATCATCCCCCATTTATGTAATTGTAAAAAGGCTTACATTCTAATTCTATATAAATAGTTAGGAAAATGCTAGGATACTTGGAAAATAATTTAGGAATATTTACATTTATCCAATTCATTATCATATAAAAAAACCGACCTCCTAAGAGATCGGTTTTTTAAGTTGATGATTACTCAGCAGCTTTTGCGCGAAGAACCATTTGTAGGATACCACCGTGACGGTAGTAGTCTACTTCTACTTCTGAATCGAAACGAGCTAAAGCTTGGAAAGTTTTAACTGTGCCGTCTTCAGATTTAGCAGTTACTGTTAAGATTTCACGTGGTTTTACGTTGTCAGTAATGTTAACAGAGATTTCTTCTTTACCAGTTAAGCCTAGTGTATCAGCAGATTCACCTGGCATGAATTGAAGTGGAAGAACACCCATCATTACTAAGTTAGAACGGTGGATACGCTCGTAAGATTGTGCGATAACAGTTTTCACGCCAAGTAGGAATGTACCTTTCGCAGCCCAGTCACGAGAAGAACCCATACCATAGTCGTTACCAGCAAGTACTACTAAGCCAGTACCTTGCTCTTGGTATTTCATACATGCGTCATAGATGTACTCTACTTCGCCTGTTGGCCAGTAAGTAGTGAATCCACCCTCTGTACCAGGAGCAACTTGGTTACGGATACGGATGTTTGCAAATGTACCACGCATCATTACTTCGTGGTTACCACGACGAGAACCGTAAGAGTTGAAGTCACGGATTGCAACACCGTTTTCAATTAAATATTTACCTGCAGGTGTATCTTTACCGATTGCACCAGCTGGAGAAATATGGTCAGTTGTGATTGAGTCACCGAACTTCGCCATAATGCGTAAGCCGTCTAAGCCTTTAATAGCTTCTGGCTCTTTTGCAAGACCTTGGAAGAATGGTGGGTTTTGGATGTAAGTTGATTTTTCATCAAATGTGTATAGAGACTCAGTTGATGTTTCAATTGCATTCCATTTTTCGTTCGCTGTGAATACAGTTTCGTATTCTTTTTGGAATAATTCACGGTTAACAACAGTACCTAATACTGCGTTAACTTCTTCAGTTGATGGCCAGATATCAGCGAAGAATACTTCGTTACCATCTTTGTCTTTACCGAATGAATCTTTTTGTAGATCGATATCCACTGTACCAGCAAGTGCATAAGCAACAACAAGTGGTGGAGAAGCTAAGTAGTTAGCTTTTACAAGTGGGTGTACACGACCTTCAAAGTTACGGTTACCAGAAAGAACTGAAGTTACGAATAAGTCATTTGCTTTAATTGCATCTTCGATTTCAGGTAATAATGGACCTGAGTTACCGATACATGTTGTACAACCGTAACCTACAGTGTTGAAACCGATTTGGTCAAGGTATGTTTGTAAACCTGAATCTTCAAGGTAACCAGTTACAACTTTAGAACCTGGTGCTAAAGAAGTTTTTACCCATTTAGGCACTGTTAGACCTTTTTCTACAGCTTTTTTCGCTACTAAGCCCGCAGCAATTAATACGTATGGGTTAGATGTATTTGTACAAGAAGTGATAGCAGCAATTGCAACAGCACCTGTTGGAATTTCTACATCGCCTTCAGCGAATTTCGCTACAGAAGTTTTTGCGAATTCATCTTCTGTTAAACCGAAACCTTGTGTACCTTGTGGTGCCACTACTGCTTCTTTGTAACGAGAACGCATTTGAGATAGTGGAATTAAGTCTTGTGGACGTTTTGGACCAGAAAGGTTTGGTTCGATTTCAGCTAAGTTTACTTCTAATACGTCAGTGTAAACTGGCTCTAATGTTGGATCGAAGAACATGTGGTTTGCTTTTAAGTAAGCTTCAACAACCGCGATGTGCTCTTCGTCACGACCAGTTAAACGCATGTAGTTTAATGATTCTTCGTCAATTGCGAAGTAACCACATGTAGCACCATATTCAGGAGCCATGTTAGAGATTGTCGCACGGTCAGCTAGTGGTAATTTAGATACGCCAGGTCCGAAGAACTCAACGAATTTACCAACTACGCCACGTTGACGTAATACTTGTGTTACTTTTAATGCTAAGTCAGTAGCAGTTGTTCCGTTTGGAAGATCGCCAACTAATTTAACACCGATAACTTCTGGAATTGGGAAGTATGAAGGTTGACCAAGCATACCTGCTTCAGCTTCAATACCACCTACACCCCATCCAAGAACGCCGATACCGTTGATCATTGTTGTATGAGAGTCAGTACCAACTACTGAATCTGGGAATGTTTCGAATGTGCCATCAGCATTTTCGTTAACGTGTACAACTGGAGCTAAGTACTCTAAGTTTACTTGGTGAACGATACCTGTTGCTGGTGGTACAGCACGGAAGTTATTGTAAGCAGTTTGAGCCCATTTTAAGAAGTTATAACGCTCAGCGTTACGTTCGAATTCAAGGTCCATGTTTGCTTGTAATGCAGATGCATTACCATATTTGTCAACTTGTACAGAGTGGTCAATTACAAGGTCAACTGGAATAGCAGGGTTGATTTTGCTTGGGTCTCCACCCATTTCTTTCATTGCAGAACGAAGAGATGCAAGGTCAACAACTACTGGTACACCAGTAAAGTCTTGTAATACAACGCGAGAAGGTTTGAATGGTACTTCAGCTTCTGGATCAGCACCATTGCCCCATTTTGCTAATTCGTTTACGTGCTCTTCTTTAATTACATACGCATCATATTGACGTAAAACAGATTCTAATAATACTTTGATTGAGTAAGGAAGGTTTGAAACTTTTGCAACGCCAGCTTTTTCAATCGCAGCTAAGTCATAGTAATTGTAAGTTTTACCATTCACTTCGAATGATGCACGGCTATTGTGTAAATTACCTTGTGCCATTTGCGGATCCCCCTAATTTATCTTTTTGAAAAGGCTTTAAAAATGTGTAGCATCTTTTCTCCAATACCCATGATAGCGCATTTATATTCATAAGTAAATTACATTAATATTATCTTTTTTGATAAGCATAACTTATGACCTTGGTTTCTATCCTGATGTTTTTAATTTTTTGATGTGCATAATATCAAGGTTTTGTATTAATGAGGGTTTCTATACCTGTCTAACGATGTGTATTTAACAGTACAGATTGAAAAACAAACTGCGATACGCGTTTTTTTTTGTAAAAGTGTACCTCATTAGAGAGGTATATAAATTATTATAGAAGAAACTACAAAAAATTAATGTTAAAATAATTTCCTTTCCACAGTTTAAAGACTTAGGTCTTGGCAAAGGAATATCAAATGACGCTTCAACTATATAATCCAATCTATATCATCAGTAAATTCTATAAAACCGATAAAATGATAATCTGCTTTAACATTTGTCTCTTCTGTTCCATCTGTTACACCTACTCTTATCCAACTAAATCGACCTTCACTGATAAAGCAATATCTGAAGGAGGATTTTCTTCTACAACTACATAAGATATTATGTAAGAGCCTTCTGGTAAATCATTTAATACATCTTCATAAGTCTCATTCGTATTTAATACTCCGGTCACTATTTTCTTTTTATCACTTACATTTCTAATACTAAATTGAAAGCTTTCCGTACCAGTATTTAGAATGTAAATTTTCACCTTTGAATCCCCTTTGTTATCAAAGTACGATTTAGGTTTCACCAATAGTGGATGCAATCTGTTCATCAATTATGCGAGCATGAATAATTCCAATTTGTTCTTGTCTACTTCATTATGTGATATCCGATACTACTGGTTTCTCTTTAAATACTTTCGAAACTTCATGGGAAGGTTGATTTTCTTGTATAGATGAACACACACTACTTCCTGTTAAAATAATACATATTGAACAAACTTAAACTAGTTTAAAAATCATTTTATTTAAGTTAATTATAGCAATATATATAACAACTTACTCATACTCTACCAAATCGACTTTCACTGATAAGGAAATTTCTATTGGAGGTTCTTCATCTTGAACAACAGTAGAAATGGTATAAAATCCTTTCGGTAATTGTTCAAATACCTGTTCATAGCTTTCATTTTGCATTAAAATTCCAGTAGCAATTTTTCTTCTATCTTCCATGTCACGTATACTATACACAAAACGCTCAGTACCGGTATTTACCAAATGTACTTTCACATTTATGTCGCCATAGCTTTCAAAATACGTTTTACTATCACCAATTGGAGATACTATTTGCTCGTCAATCATATAACCACGAATCACTTCGATTTTATTCTTGTTTTGGTTTAAATTTTCCCCTTTCATCTCTTCAGTACCAGATTCAGCTGGCTCACTTTTAATTACTTTCGACTCTTCTTGAGAAGAGGTTTCATCTGTTTGAGTTAAGGTCGTTGTGCATCCAGATAAAATTATGCAACAGGACCATATCAGTGCAAATTTATTAATTTTCATCATTTTCTCCCGCGGAACATTATTCTATTTATTGATAATTATACCAAATTTACAAAATAAAAAGAAGCAACCTTTTGGATACTCCACCATTAGAGCCAATGATATGTATTTTTCGAGGAAATTTATTGTTCAAATAAACCCTCCTATTCATTTTTTGTAGAATGATTATTTGTGGCTCACTACTAAAAATCAGGGATGACATTTTTTAAACATATGAAATGTATATAAGCTAAGCAATCCACAAAAATGTAGAAGAAAAAAGACTGAACAAAATTTAGTCCCACCGTCGTCGAATATAATAAACATCTGCACCCAATACCATGATCCCGATTAGGAAGAATCATTAAATCAAATTATATAGTGTTTACGAGTTAACAGCTTCAGGTGTTAATCATTACTAAACAAAGGTTTGTAAACTAAGAATTACACAGATTCTTTAATATTAGGAAAAATCATGATCTGATTTTCAATTAATGTATTGAAGTTAATTCAACGCTTCCCTTTATACCCACGCGAAATTTTTAAATATTATAGAAGAAAGTCACTCATTTTTTTCAAAAATGAGTGTCTTTTTATTGTTCTAGAATGATTTCTTTTCAACCTGCTTACTTATCTAAATATCCCCAATTGCTTAGATAATCTTGACGCTCAAGTCATTTCGTCTTTTTGTGAAAGTTCCACACTATATAATTTTTATTCATTTTGGCGTATACACGTTCCAAGTCATACCACTCCTTTCTATTAATACTATTTTGTAATTTTTTGGGTATTCAAAACATATAATATTAATTAATATATCCGGTATACATTCATCGAATAAAGAATATAATTCTGGAGGGTGTTAAATGAATACAATAAAATCTTTAATTTTCCCCCAAGACTTGAATAAATTGACCAAAACTCTACTTAAAGAGGTTTGTAGTGATATGACTTTAGAAGCGACAGGTAATGTAAATGAATTAGCAAGTAGAGTATGGGACGCTTTTGAACTTATTGAAGGAGATGTTCTTACAACGATTAGTAATAATATTTTTACTGGGCCCGTTTCTTTAGTTTGGTATCGAACTACAAATCCAACTGGTTTAACTGGACTTAAACAAAGTATTATTAATAAAATGCCATTCAACCCTTTCGAAACAGTAATTACACCAAATAGCGAAAATGTTCCCATTGAACCTACTATTATAGCTGCTTCTGAAATCGAAGGTTCACAAGCATATTATTTAAGGTTTATTCATAGAACAGGGGTTAATGTAGATTACTTTTTAACCAACCGTAGAGAATACATTAAACATGAAATTACTACAGTTTATATTGATGAAGTTAAGGGAATAATAGAAGTACGAGCAAGTTCAGCTGTTGCAAAGAAAATCATAGCTGGATTAGCTAAAATTGTAGATGAAGAATATGAATTCAAACAGTATGATTTCTTACAGAAGTATGGCGGAACTCTTGAGCCTTTAGCTGATGTTCTTCAAGGAAGGCTTATTGATGCTACAGGAAGACCAGCAGGAATAATAAATTCATTTGAAGAAACACAAGGTAAATCCATTGTGAGAATACTTTCTGCAATTGATGAATACTATACTAATGGTGAATTATCAGCTCTTGAGCAAAACTTAAATAGCGAAGATATTACCAGCATTTTAGAAACAACACCTTTTTCTTTGTTACTTTTAAGTGGTCTCGAAACAATTGGATTAGGTAGCATTAGAGAGTTAAGAGGCTTACCATTGTATAATTATTTAGAGCCTTATCTATCCAAACAAAAAGGATCAATACTATTTGAATATAGTGTTGGTGGAGTGGTACAAGAATATTCTATTCGAATTGGCGTAACTACAAAGACATTTAAGTTCAATGTATTTGCGTCTGAACATGTATTGGATTATATTAGAGAAAAATTGATTCTGCGAGGTAAAAGTTGTGAGCAATTTAAAACCATGGGAAATTTCTCAAAAAATAGATAATGCACTCGAGGCAATTGCTATAAGTAAAGTTGATAAATTTTACCATAGTTATATTGCAGAAATAACTGGCTTACCTCTTGGAGTAGTTATTGAGAAATTATCTGAATTAGAAAAACAAGAAGCGCTCGTTATAGAATTAGAATTCCACTGTGAGGAATGTAGTAGAAGTATTTTAACTGCCAATAAATATGAATTGGAAAATATGGATTCACTTACTTGTAAGTATTGTGGGGCCGAAAATTGTTTTGATCCTTTAAACGCTATTCCAATCATTAAATTAAGTGAAGATTTCAAACAAAGTTTTTCCAAAAAAAAAATAATAACAAAATGGCTAATGTGGGGTTAAGTAAACAAAATAAACCTGAGAGTTTAAGAGAAATTATAGATATTTTAGAAAAAGAAAATTCTGGTCAATTATTAGATACAGTATCGAAACTCGGGCAAGTAACTATTATTTTAGGAGATGGTTATATGGGTGAATCTAGTAAATATGGTGGTTTAACTTTTGGAGAAAATAAAGGTAATATCACGATTGAAAACAACGGTACACTGAATCAAGGGATCTCTAGCCGATCTGATGATATTAGCGGTGCGTTAAAACAACTTCACGAAGATATTCAACGCCTATCAGGTGAACAACGTGAAATTGCAGAAGCGCATTTTGAACTACTTCAAACGCACATAAACAATGGAGATAAAGAGAAAGCTAAAAAACCATTAGAGAAATTAACTGCAATACTTGGTGTTATTACCTCTCTTGTAACTATTGCTTCTGCCTTAGGACTTGGAATCCCTTTAAAATAATTCAGGTGTGTTGAATAACCGTTTTTATCCACCCCTCAATTAAAATGCTCTCATATCCTATAGAATTATAAACCTGGCGAACCAGCACTTCCCCAGTATTAAACTGGGGTTTTTTGATCATTTCCCACTTTAAAATTTACCTTCAATCGTTGTCATTGATATTAAATCCCTTTATCTATTAGTTTCGGGATAGCTTCTTTAGCATCGCCCCAAACTGAAATCGTATTTGGCTATCCCACCACTATTATTATTTCCCTCAGAGTCTTCGGTAAAGATTTTTAAAAAACAACTACCCTTAATCCATTACTGAGCTGTAACATCGCTGCTACAAATTTCGAATCACGCGATGCGGCGAAACCTTCAAAGAAAAAAGTACCTGCATCACCACAAAAACGTGAACGAAAATCAAAAGAAGAATGGGAGGATTGGCTTACGAAACAAGCAGAAATCAAAGCCAATCAGTCGACTTATGAAAAAGAAATCATGCATCAACTCGATACTCCACTGAAGACACTGTGGCAAGATGCGCCAATCGAACCAAATTGGGGCATCAAAAAGAACAGTGACGGCAAAAATACGTTTTGGTTTGGCTTTAAAGGGCATCTCGCAGTGACAACCAAGAGCCAATAAGTTTAAGGCTATTTCTCAGTCTTTTATTGTACTATCTGAAAAAGCTATCTACCCCTAAATTTTATGGCCTGAAACAGCTTCAATCCTTCATTAAGGATCCTCCAGTAGTAAATAGATGTTCATCATCAACGGTTTCCATATAGCCTCTTAATTTAATTTCAGGATGATCTATACCAAACAAAGTTTTATCACCCAAGCCTTCAAATGGCATAAAAACAGTCAATGTAATTTTTTCCCCTGGTTGAATATTTAATTTATTTCCAGTCGCTTCAACATGATATTCATTCCCTTTATAGCCACTTTCACCGTGTTTAATAGGAAAAGAAACATACACATTATTTTGCTTTATAGTATAATCACTGCCATTCACCAATTGGATAGTATAGGATATTCCTTCTTGAAGGGTTTCCTTTTCTAGTAATTCTAGCTTTACTTTTTTTACATCATCTACAGTAAACTTTTTTTCGCTTGTGCATCCTGCTAATACGATCAATATTAGCAAAAAAGAAAATAATAATTTGAATTTCAAGTACTTTCCCCTCACTTACCATTATTGTTTAATATTAACACACATTTATTGTAAGTGAAGAGGCATTGTATATCTACAGCCTCGAGGTTTTTTGGATATTATTATTTAAATCTACCATAATAGAATCTCCAAAACTGCGAACATCTGCCAAGTAATCATACCCCTCTGGAGAGCCAAAACTATTAAAAGCCCTAACTGCCACGATTTTTTCACTTGGAATGACAAGCAGTGTGACGGTAGTGTATCCCAAAATTTGAAATGCTCCATTTGGTACAAGTGCTCCTATTTCTGAACGCTTGGCCATCGACCCTTTTACATACCAGAAGAAGCCGTTTTCTGGAAGGTCAGGATTGGAGAATGCAGGACTATGTATCGTTGTGGCTAATTTTAAAATATCCGGAGGAATCATTTGTTTGCCATTCAAATTCCCTTCATTTAGGTGAAGTAACCCCCATTTTGCGAATTCTCTTGCGGAGGCATACATATTCATTTGACTGCCATCCAAATTTGAAGAAGCTGACCAAAAACGGTCATTCGGTTGCCGAATCACTTCAACAAAGGTGTCATCAAATGTATGATACCAATTCGTTTCGGAAAAATGTAAAGGTTTGAATACCTCTTCATTGACAATATCAGCAATCGTTCGCTTTGTGGAGAATTTTACAATGTCGGATAGTAACTCTATATTTCTACCCCGATAAGCCCAGCTCGTACCTGGAGCAAACGTCTGAACATCCTCCCCATCTATATATTCAAGACCATGTGAATGCGTTACTAAATGACGTATCGTAATACCATTGTATACATCCTTTTGGCGGTCGGGTAATAAATACAAAGATATCTCATCATCCAATGACTGAATATACCCATGATAGATGGCATAGGCAACCGCAAACGCAATATAGCTTTTACGGCATGAGGCAAGATGAAATTTGGTATCTGCTTGGATAGAACGTGCATTTTCTTGATTTGAATGCTTCCCCCAATATTGCTCGACTTGTAATTCATTATTATGGAATAAAACGAGAGCTGCTCCTGTACAATGAAGTGTTTGAAAAGTATTTTCTACTGATTTTTTCACATGATCAAATGATTGAGCTAACACTGAAAACTCCTCCTTTTGTAGTTCGCAAGATTTCTATATGCCTTTTATACATCTTTTGCAAGGGCTCGCTCATCTTGTTCAATTCTCTCGTCTACCCTCGTAGAAAGCCTCCTTCTGAATGGATGATTTGTCCTGTCATCCATTGAGCTTCCTCACTCGCAAGAAAACTAATTACTCTTGCGACATCTTCAGGTGATCCAATACGTCCCATCGGAAACTTTGGTAACAGGTACTTTCTAATTTCATCATTCATCCACGTCGAGTCGGTTGGCCCTGGATTCACTGCATTGACCGTAATTCCTATTGGAGCTAACTCTTGCGCTAATGTTCGTGTGAAAGCTGATATGGCTCCTTTTGTTGCTGCATAGGCTAGCTCTCCCACCATAGGACCTAACTCTTGTCCTGATGTCATATTTATAATTCGACCAGACGTGAAATGGGCTTTTTGAAAAAGACGAGCAAATTCAACACAAAGAAGAAATGTTGATCGCATATTTACAGCGTAATGTTGGTCAAGCGTCTGGGCATCTAACTGTACATAGCCATCCTGTGTGGAATGGGCTGCATTATTAATTAAAATGGAAGGGACGCCTAGTTTTTCTTCGACCGTCTGAAGAATCGTTTGTGCTGCTTGGGTCTCTGATAAATCAATTGTCATTTCTTCACACATGATCCCCATACTGAGAAGTTCATCTTTAAATTCACCAATCCAATTATGATCAGCATGCCAGTGCGTGAAAAAAATATGTACACCATCAGCAGCTAACCTTCTACAAATGGCTGTTCCAATATCTCGTGGATGGCTCGCACCTGTAATGACTGCAATTTTGTTTTTACTCATATTTCCCCTCCATTTTTTAAGAATTATTTAACCATCACGTTTAAGCAAAAAAAGGAGCAAAACCACAATGGTCTGCTCAGCCTTTGAAAATAAGTGCTCGACTAATTGCTAATGAATAGCAATCTTATTTTGTACTTCAATTTGAAATGCCTGTACATCAAATCGATGCTGTCGAATTATATCTTCCGCTAACTGTTGAGCTTTCTTTTGCATCCCTGCATTTTTATCTTCCGTTAAATTAATCATTACTTGAATAGATTCTGAGGTAATGCTGTGCTCGACACTAAAGTCACCATAGTTTTGATCAATCATCGTTTCAAATAGATTAGCCATAACGTCATTATAGCTAAGTCGAGTCGATTCTGTTGCTGCCGGTTCATAAAGGTCCTTCAATGTCAGCTGAAAAGAGATTGGATTTAAATCATTTTTCTGGATACAATTTAACATAATCTCCTCCATTTTCTTCTTCGCCACTATGTCCATCTCTTCCGGTAAGGACACTAGCAGTTCAATCTTTCCGCTGGGCAGAACACCATAGTCTAATTGAAAGCTAAAAGATTCTTTACAAAGGGCATTAAAAATATCACTAATTAAAAAATGATATTGTTGAATATAACTTAATAATTCATTATTACTAGTTCGTGACATAGTAATAGTTGATTTTTCAACATATTGAATAGGTGCATTTGCTAACAAAACAAATGCACTACAAACAATAAATGCAAGTAGAAACCATAAAGAAAATATTCTATTAATAAACATCTATAGCCCCCTTATTCGGGACTATATGCAAATTCTCTAAAGTTAATTACGGTAGGATCTTATAAAACAACACACGGTCTTGATTTTCACCGCCATAATTACTATGAATGGAGATAGCATCCACTGTCTTGTCACCTTTTTCCATTCTAAACCCCATATTAGTATGGAAGGCAATGGACACTTCATTAATAGGAGACGTTACACATTTGACAATATTTCGATGATATTGCTTTACCACATGAAAGAAAACATCATACAGTCTTTTGGCAATATTCTGTTTTCTGTAATCAGGATGGACTCCAACAAAGTGGATAAACGCTTCATTTGAGTTGGATTGCGATAAAAAGCCGACTAGAAAACCAATAATTTCGCCATCCTTTTCCATAATGAGGCTCGTATTCGTAAAATGATCGAAAAATAATTTAGGTAGTTTATCTGACATATTCCTTCCGCCCCACCAGTCATTAATTAACGGGGATAAAGTATAGTAATCTGAACTTTGTAAGCTACGAATATTCATAGAAAACCTCCTTATTTTCAATTCTTACATGATATTTTGGCTATGGTTCTGAAGGGGCGAACGTTTGCACCGCTACCACAATTAAATAAATGGTGACAATCACCATACCAAACACACTACCAATGCGTATTAATTTAATTTGCAATTCGGAAACCTCTGGCGTCTCTTTGTAGCGCCAGCGCTCAAAAAATAAAAAGCTTTCCACTGGATCATACAAACTCCATATACAGTAGCCATATACCGGTATGGATAAAACAATACTGATGAATAACAACTCTATACCCTCCATCTAGGATGTTTAATCCTATTATTATTTTACCCTACCATTTATTTCAATTTCAATAATTCGATCAAGCCTTAGCTATGACTAATGACTTTAACGTCTCACTTAACGTCTGAATGCGGTTTGTTGAATCTGTCATCTTCACTAATAGCTGATTTTCTTCTTCCACAGAATGCAATATGTCAACCGTAGACGTTGCATTTTGCTCGGTCATTTTATTTAGCTTTTCAATTTGCTTTTGAATTGACTCGAATTGTCTGATGGCATTGCTTAATTCATTCATTCCTCTAGTTAAATCTGTATTTGTTTGCGTAAATGAATCCTTTAAAACATTGAAGAAATGACTAACATCTCGTAACAGTTGTTCCCCGTACTGAAGCGCTTTTTCACCGTCTTCGGAACGCTGATGTGCCTCCGTTGATTTTTCAAACAAGGTTTTCGTTACATTGGTAATGCTTACAGTAATAGCGGCGCTTTCTTCTGCTAGCTTACGCACCTCATCTGCAACAATGGCAAATCCTTTCCCATGTTCCCCTGCTCTAGCCGCTTCAATGGCTGCATTAAGTGCCAATAAATTCGTCTGCTGAGCAATATGTGTGATGCCCTTTAACAAGCTATCCACTGTTTGCAAACTATGCTGAAGCTCGTTTACCGTTTCCGCCGTTGAGCTCATCGCGTGACTCATCACACTCATTTGTGTCATCGCATCCTGCATTTTGTCCCACCCAGCCAATACTTCTTGCTGAAGCTGAGTAGAGCTTGCCACTGTATCCTTCGAGATGGTCAATGTTTCATTAACAAAGTGAACCGAATCGCCCATGGTGCCATGAATCATTTGTAAACTAGATGACTCTTGCTGGATACTGGCAGAAATATCTTCTGTGGCGATTAATATTTGTTTACTTGAACCTGAAATCCTTTGCATTGTTTGTTGGAACTGTGTCACATGCTCGTCCAGAGCCTGACTACTTTTTTCAATTTCTTGAAAGGTCATTTGTAATTGATTGTAGGATGCTTGCATCTCATTTTGCTGAATTTCTGCATGTTCAATCAGCTCATTGCCCCATTTTGCAATTAAATAAAAGGCAATAATCACTCCATTCAAAATCGCCAAAAGTGTCACAAAAACAACGATATCATCAAATGGCCCCAGTAAAGATGGTGAGTTAACCATATATAATATGAAAAAACTGATGTTTGTTAAGATCCCAAAGAATACGATTAATTCCTTTTTAAAATACAGGGCAATAATAGCCACCGTACAAAGCAAAATATAATGTTTGTTTAATGAAAAGCTATCAAGCAAAAATAAGGTAAAGACAACACTAGACGGAATTAAGCCAAAAATAAAGCCTTTAATATAGGTTTTGATTGGCAATAAATAGTTACATACTGCCAACGTGATGACGGCTAGTCCAACAAATAAAAATAATATGCCTTTCGATAGGATTAGAGGTCCACAAATTAAAATAGCTAAGATTGAAATAATAGCTAAATTTACACGGTGGACCTTTCGCGTGTCGTAACGAATTTTATGCTCCATTGTAATCCCCCTAAAAAATGAATGGACATTCAGTTTAATTTTCTATTATTATATAGTATAACTACTGCTTTTTGTAGCTAAATATTGTATATTGAAGCATATTTTATACATCTTTGAAATTAAAGGAGGAAAATGAATTGAGTAGAGTTCAACAAATTGCATCAAATTTTTATTGTATTGATACACATGATTTAAATCGGGAACAACGAACGAGCTCCTATTTATTAATCGACGAAAAAATTACTCTAATTGAAACTTCTGCAAGCCCATCCGTTCCTTACATAATGGAAGGATTAAAGGAGTTAAATATTGCATTAGAGGATATTCACTATGTCATCGTGACACATATTCATTTAGACCATGCAGGAGGAGCAGGGTTATTTTTGCAAAGCTGTCCTAATGCAAAATTAGTTGTCCATCCACGAGGGGCAGCTCACATGATTGACCCAAGCAGACTTATTTTCAGTGCAAAAGGAGTCTATGGAGCTGAATTTGATCGCCTCTTTGATCCGATTGTGCCAATTGATGCTGCACGAATTATTGAAGTAAGTCACGAGCAACGTCTAGATTTAGGCCAACACCATTTAACGTTCTATCATACAGAAGGCCATGCGAAACATCATGTATCTATGCTCTATTCCGCTACCAATGGTCTTTTTGTAGGGGATACAACCGGGGTTCGTTATCCTGAAATGGATGGAGAAGCAATTGATTTAATTATTCCATCCACTTCGCCTAACCAATACAACCCAGAAACAATGGAGCAATCCATTCAGTTGTACGAAAAACTTCAAGCAGCTGAGTTATATTTTGGCCATTATGGTGCCTATAAAAATCCAGCTGAAGCTTATCGCCAAGTACGCTATTGGACACCCCTCTTTTTAGCAGAAGGTAAAAAAGCCCAAGCTGCATCAAGCGACTTCCAGGAGCAAGTCCACTATTTAGATGCTCGCTTAAAGGAGCTTTTATTCAGCTATTTACAGGAAAACGGCATTCCAACAGATCATCCAGTCTATCAAACGATTCCTTTCGATACCATTGTGTCGTCAATGGGAATTCTAGATTACTTAGAAAAAGTCAATGCACAAGTGCCTCTATAACAGTAAAAAGAGATGTCTCCATGATGAGGAGACACCTCTTTTTAAAAGGAACGTAAAGTTTCTCCTTTGAATTTTGATGCTTTTGACTTTGATGGATACGCTTCTATTTGGGACTGAGGTTGATCATCCTATTGATTGAAGCGCTCCTTCTTGAGTCAAAAGCGCTTGACATTGTGATTGGAGTATTCCCATTGCAGGCTTAAGTGATCATCACTTTGCTAGAAACGCTCGTAATTTAGACAAATGTGATCGTAACTCCGCTCGAAACGCTCATATCTCGGTCAAATGTGATCATAACTACGCTTGAAACGCTCATACCTCGGTCAAATGTGATCGTAACTCTGCTTGAAACGCTCATATCTCGGTCAAAATGATCATAACTACGCTTGAAACGCTCATACCTCGGTCAAATGTGATCGTAACTCCGCTCGAAACGCTCATATCTCGGTCAAATGTGATCATAACTACGCTTGAAACGCTCATACCTCGGTCAAATGTGATCGTAACTCTGCTTGAAACGCTCATATCTCGGTCAAAATGATCATAACTACGCTTGAAACGCTCATACCTCGGTCAATAGTGATCGTAACTCTGCTTGAAACGCTCATATCTCGGTCAAAATGATCATAACTACGCTTGAAACGCTCATACCTAGGTCAAATGTGATCGTAACTCTCCTCGAAACGCTCATATCTCGCTCAAAATGATCATAACTATGCTTGAAACGCTCATACCTCGGTCAATAGTGATCGTAACTCTGCTTGAAACGCTCATATCTCGGTCAAAATGATCATAACTACGCTTGAAACGCTCATACCTAGGTCAAATGTGATCGTAACTCTGCTTGAAACGCTCATATCTCGGTCAAATGTGATCATATCTCTCCTCAAACTGCTCGTATCTCGGTCAAATGTGATCGTAACTCCACTCGAAACCTCGTATCTTGGTCAAATGTGATCGTAACTCTGCTCGAAACGCTCATACCTCGGTCAAATGTGATCGTAACTCTGCTCGAAACGCTCATATCTCATCCCAAAGTGATCATCACCATTCTCAAACGACTCCTACTCTGCCTTTCTTTTCGCTCCTATAAATTGGTATTATAATTAACGAAAAAGGAGGTTACTTATTATGTGGCCAAAACTTGCTTAATTTTTCACTGTCATTGCTGTTTTACTGCTTAGTCCCGCCTATTTCCTTGCTCATGGGTTAGAGTGGCTAATGTTTGTTGGATTTGCTTGTTTATTATTGAGCTTTGTTATGAGTATTGGAGCCTTTTTAAAAAAGGAGCAAGGTTTTCTAAAGCTTATCCCGATCACTATGTTTTTTCCTTGTGAGTTTCATTCCTTCAGTAGCGGAGCCATTTCAAATTGTTCGTGTCCTAAGCTGGATAAAAAATTTATAAGGAAAATTATTGTTTTAATTGAGCCAATACAGCTCGAAAATCCTGCTTCTCCCCTACCTCTCGAAATGTTTGAAAGGGATTCCCTATTTTTTTCATGCGCTCTATGACAGCGGGAATCGTGAAGAACTCTGGTTTTAAGTTTTCATTAACTTCATCCCAATTTAGAGGTGTTGCGACTAAGCCCTTTGGATTGCCTCTCGTAGAATAGGGGGCAATGATGGTCTTCCCCTCTGCATGCTGCACGTAATCTAAATATAATTTTTCATGGCGATTCTTTTTTAATCGCTCAATTGTATACAAATTCGGCTTTTGCTCACATAAAAATCGACAAACAAATTCTGTAAACACCCGAACCTCCTCATAGGTAAAGGTGTTGGTTGGTAGCGGTATATAGAGCTGTAAGCCTTTTCCACCTGATGTTTTGACAAATGATTGTAGCTGAAAATAGTCAATGATATTTTTTAAATCCAGTGCACCAGCTACAGCTAATGAAAAATGTTCAGCTGAGGGTGGGTCTAAATCGAAAACTATTTCTGTCGGGTACATGGATTGGAAAGTTTGAAACGGAATATGCAGCTCCAATGCCAGTTGATTACCTAGCCACAGCAGAGTTTCTAAGTTGTTACATACAATATAATCAATCGTATCCATCACCGCCGTTGCCACAAAGTTAGGCATTTTATCTGGTTTACTTTTTTGATAAAAGCTTTCGCCTGGCACACCATGTGGAAAACGAATTAAAGTGAGAGGACGGTCTTTTAGAAAGGGTAATAAATATGGTGACATGCTTTGTAAATAGGACAAATAGTGATCCTTCGTTATGCCAATTTCTGGCCAAACAGGTTTGTCTGGGTGAGTAATAGGCACAGAATCGGGAATCGGAAAAAGCTGTCGTTGCATGTGCTGCCATTGACAATCCTCCGGTGTTTGTTCCAATCGAAAGACATGAAATCTAGGTTCCCGGAGCTTACTACCATCAAAATCAATACAAGCAACGTCGATACAAATAGATGGTTCTAGATGCCATAACTCTTTTTGGCGCTGTCCATTGGTCTGAAAAAATGTAACAAGTGTTTGGTGCTCTTCTTCTGTCATACCATGTTTAAACGTCACAACCTCGCGCAATTGACCATCCTTATAAATTGAGCCATGAAAAAAGCCATTGCTATGGTTATATTGTGTGACTACAACCGTCACATATCGCCAATTTTTAATTTTTAACCAATGATTTGAACGAGTGTTTTCCAGCCACTTACTTGTTTTCTTCTTTGCCACCATGCCCTCACCATTGTAAACCTTTATTGCCTGCCATAAATTCTCGCTCTCTTCCTCCCCCTCTACAATTTGAATCGAGCTTCTATCCTCAAAGTCGACGCTCGGTAATAGTACCTTTGAAGCAAACTTCGCCAATTGCTCCTTCCTTGTTTTTAAATAGCGATTGTGAAGGGACTCCCCCTTAAAAGTTAATACATCAAATACGAGATAACGAAAAGGAAAGGTCTTTGCATGTGCCTCTATGACGTCCTCATTTTGCATTCTCCCTCTTTTTTGAACAACTGCAAATTCACTTTTATAATGATTGCTTAAATAAACAATCTCTCCATCCAAGGTTAATGGCAAAAAAGCCTTTACAGATGCATATATTTGCTGACAGAAAGCTAAAATCTCAGGAAACAAGTAGTTTAAATTGCGACCATTTCGGCTCATGAGTATCGGCTGTTCATCCCATATTAACAGGCAACGAAAACCATCATATTTCGTTTCATATAACCACTCATCCCCATTTGGAATATCGTTTGATTCCGTTAAAAGCATTGGTTTCATTCAACACTACCTACTTTGTTTTTTATCTACAGTGTTTGACGATTTCAATTTACAATACATAAAAAGCTGCAAAATACATCATAGTAAGAAAAACGAGGTGACAAACATGCATACAGTGTGGAAAGGCAGTATTTCCTTTGGTTTAGTCAATATCCCAGTTAAACTACATGCCGCTACTGAAAATAAAGATATTAAATTGCGTCAGCTTCACAAAGAATGCCATACACCTATTAGCTACAAAAAGGTTTGTGAAGGCTGTAATCAGGAAGTAAAAGATGAGGATATTGTTAAGGCTTACGAATATACAAAAAATAAATTTGTAGTCTTGGATCAAGAGGATTTAGAAAACCTACGTAAGGAAAATGAAGAGAAGGCTGTAGAAATTATTGATTTTGTTCAATTAACCGAAATCGATCCGATATATTTTGAACGTACCTATTTCTTATCTCCTGATTCTACCGGTGCTAAAGCCTATTCCCTATTGCGTAAAACATTAGAGCAATCAGGAAAAATTGGTATCGCGAAAATTATTATTCGATCAAAAGAACAGCTTGCCGTTGTGCGAGTTTATCAAAATGCACTCGTCATGGAAACAATTCATTATCCAGATGAAGTGAGAAGTGTTGGCGACGTGCCCAATATACCTAGTGAGCAAGACGTGGTGCCTAAGGAGCTTGAAACAGCTCTCATGCTTGTAGATCAGCTAACCACTACCTTTAACCCTGAAAAATATACTGACGATTATCGCAACGCTTTACTAGAACTAATCGAAGAAAAGAAAGCTACGAATACAATCGCTGCAAGTGATAAACAACGACCAATTCCCGATAATGTCACAGATTTAATGACAGCACTGCAGGCTTCCTTAGATAAAACGAAGAAGCCCGCTCCAAGAAAACGCACCACCCGCACAAAGAAAAATGCTTAAAAAGAGAGCGTATCCTTTCTACAGGATACGCTCGAAATAGTTATCTACATCCTTTTTATGTTGTACCACTAACAGCTTATCCAATACATCCCCCTGTTGTTTGAAAAATTTAGGTTTACCCTTTAGCTCAAAACGTTTATTCCAACGAAACATTTTGAAGAAAATCGAAAAAGTTGGTTGGTAATGGGCTTTTTCAATACCGATTTTTTGTTTCACAAACCTTTTAATAATGCGAAAAATACGGATTTTATAGGGAGTATCAAGAAAGATGATGCAGTCTGCTTGCTGAAAGCTCTGGATTACCCACTCCTCTTGATGAATTCCTTCAATAATCCAAGAGTCTGTCTGGACAATACTTTGTAAATACGCCATTCTTTCTTGTTCCGTTCTCATACTATCCCCTGATTCTTTTCTAATCCAAACAACATTATCCAACTCATAATAGGGGATGTGATAGGTTTTAGCTAATTCCTTTGCTAATGTTGTTTTCCCACTGCCAACGGACCCAATGATATGTATTTTTTGCGGAATTGCCATTATCCCCGAACGCCCCTTTACCCTATGTATCTTTGTAGAAATATTCCCTTTATTATACAATGATTCTAGCAAAGGAAAATAGGAGGATAAAAATGTTCTACCATGAATTCGAGCACAATTTACAAAAATATAATGACCCAACCGAATATGATAATCTCTATGCTAATTATCAAGACGATCTTCATTATATTCAGGACTATATAGGTACGAAAAAAGAGCCCATTATCGAATTAGCATGCGGGACAGGACGTATAGCTATTCCATTAGCTGCACGGGGTATTCCTGTCTTTGGGGTAGATCTACATGAAGGAATGATCCAGCATGCGATCGAAAAAGCCAGTAAACGAGGTGTGCAAATCCAATTTAGCTTACAAGATTGTACACAACTACAATTACCTATAACGACTAATTTTATTTATATGACAGGCAATTCATTTCAGCACTTTTTAACAAATGAAAGTCAAAATGCTTTATTGCAATCTGTGAAGAAGCATTTACAACCAGGGGGTGAATTTCTTTTTGATACGAGAAATGCCATTTTAAATGAGTTATCCGCCATTGATGAATACAAAGAACAAACAATCACTAGCAACGGTGAAAATAGAAAGACGTTCCATCGTGAAGAATATAATCCTGTCACGCAAATATTAACGTGCCGTGCTGTTCATCAACAAGGGCAACAAACTTTCGAAGATGCCATATTACTGCGCTACACATATCCTATGGAAATGACTAGACTATTACAGCAAAACGGTTTTGAGTTGAAACATCTTTACGGTTCCTGGCAAAGAAGTGAATTTCATGCACTAAGTCCTTCCATGGTTGTCCATGCTCGTTTATTATAAAGTCTTTGATTTTTGCAAAAACCATGAAAAAAAGAGGCTACCTTAAGCCTCTTCCCTTACCTGATAATGCAATTGCACCATTTGACCATATCGTTTAGTTTCGAGTAGTTTTAACTCTTCAAAAGGACGTGGATATTTAAACAGTGGGATACCCGATCCCAGCAAATGTGGTGTAATCGTAACAATCCATTCATCAATTAACTGTTCCTGTAAAAAGGCATCTAGTATAGAGGCTCCACCAACCATCCAGATTTTTGCGCCTTGTTGTGCTTTTAACTGTTTAGTAAAAGTTACAACATCCTCATGGACAAATTCAACGTGCTCATTTTTCTCCGTTTGAGTTGTAGTAAACACATAGCATTTCTTGTCTGTATATGGAAAAGGCTCGATATGCTCTACGATGTAATCATATGTTCGTTTGCCCATAATGACGGTATCAATGGTTTGATACATATCCGAATAGCCGTTATCTCCTTCTCCCTCTGTTTCTTCTAGCCACTGTAAATCATCATTTTCCTTAGCTATAAAGCCATCTAAACTCGCTGCGATAAATACCACTATTTCTCGTGACATCATGTCAACTCCTCTTCTTTTTGATAATCACTTGTACAACGTCTATACTAACTATAAAACATGACAACTACTGGCATGATTAAATCAAAAGGTGAAAAAATATGTCCAAAGCTAAACGTTTAATTGATATTTTGCTATATATCAGTGCTAAAAAGAAATTTACGGCGCAGGAAATTGCAGATGATTTTAATATTTCTGTGCGAACCGTGCATCGTTATCTGTTAGATTTAAGTGATATGGGCCTGCCTATTTACGCGGAACAAGGGAGAAACGGTGGCTACACAGTACTTTCGAGCACGCTTCTTCCTCCTATTCTATTTACAGAGGAAGAAGCGGTAGCCATATTTTTCGCTTTTCAATCTCTTCATTATTACCGGGATCTACCTTTTAATACGGAAATGAAATCTGTATCTCAAAAGCTGTATGACTCCTTGCAGCAAGAAGCGAAAAAAAAGGTAGATACGCTTCAATCCTATATTGCCTTTTGGAACCCTAAGCGAACAATCGCAACACCACTATTAACAGACGTGTTAGAAGCAATAATCAACCAGGAACAATTACATATCCAATATGAATCAAAATCTGGAATCACGACAAAGCATGTCCAGCCTATTGGTGTGTATGCTCATGATGGCTTATGGTATATGCCTGCCCTTCATGCACCATTTGAAAAAATTCTCTTATTTCGAGTAGACCGTATTCATTCCATAGAAGTCAGCGATAAGAACCCTGATTCTACCATTAATTTGCAGCAATGGCTAGAGAGTGACTATGAGCCTCAACAGCCTATTCGTTTATATGTGGAATTAACTAGAGAGGGTGTGCGCCAATGTTTAAGTGAGCCGAACCTTGAAAAGGCAGTTGTTCGTTCAAGTGATGGGACGGGGTTTATTGAGATGATGATCGATAAAGGAGAGCTTCATTTTATTAGCTCCCTTTTCTTCCGTCTTGGCCAGCACGCCATTGTAAAAGAACCACAAGAACTAATCCAACTTATACGAAAACAGGCGCATGACCTATTAGCGATTTATCCAGAACAACGCGACATCTAAATTTCAAGTGACAATTTTGTCAGATTCACGTAACGTTCATCGTTATTACTTTTTAGTGACCTTCCTTATAATTGATCATGAAGGAGGAGATGACTGTTGCAACCAACCGACAACAACACACGTATTGATACGTTAGATTATTTAAGAGGGTTCGCCTTACTCGGTATTATTTTAGTGAATATCCCCTCATTAATGTGGATTGAACCACCTACACTAGCAAGCGATATTGCCTATAATCGCTTTTTAACACTTTTTATAGAAGGTAAATTTTTCATTATTTTTTCCTTTTTATTTGGAGTAGGATTCTACCTTTTTATTTCACGTGCTATGGCTAGAAACGAGAAAGCTTATGCCTTATTTAGCCGCAGACTTTTCATTTTATTACTTATGGGGCTTGTCCATTTCTATTTTCAACCTGGTGAAGCACTAACCATTTATGCCATTTTTGGTTTTATAGCCCTACCTTTTTATAAAATGCGTAAAGAAATCAATGTAATTATCGGTTTATTGCTATTGGCCCTTACAGCTTATTTTGGCATAAAAATTGCGATGCCATTTCCACTTATTCTACTAGGTCTAGCAGCTGGTCAATATCGTTTATTTGAAAATATTTCGATTCATCGTAATAAATTGATGCTTGCAACTATTGTAATGTTCTGTATCAGTATTGCTAGTTGGTTTTATCAATGGCAGTATGTGCCTGAAGCCAACGTCAACTTCGACCAATTGTCCAAGGATCAATTAGAAGAACATATCATAAATGTAGAGCAATTTACATTAATAGGTCTACAGATTAGTCCAATAGTGTCAGCATTTTATATGGGAGCAATCATCCTATTACTACAGAGCCCTCTATTCCAGCGCCTATTATCACCGTTAAAAGCCTATGGTCGGATGGCTTTAACTAATTATTTAGGGCAAACAGCACTTATTCTGGTCATTGGGCATGCATTCGATCTAATTGGTCAGCTTCGTTTCATCGAATCATTATGGATTTGTCTAGGGATTTATGTTTTCCAATTGCTCTTTAGTAAAGGATGGTTACACTTTTTCCGCTTCGGGCCAATGGAATGGCTCTGGCGAATGGGTACCTATTGGACAGTCCCTCCTCTACGACAAAGAAAAAACATCGATTAATTTTTTAGTCAATGATAAATACCTATCAGCATGGCGTTAAACGTCATATATTGGTAATGTACCCTACTCGCTTTCCATCTTTGCTCATATCTTCAGCAAGAAACACATCCCCATATTATTTGGTCACTTATCGCAACATAAGTGACCTTTTTTATTATATGCAGCAAGCATTATGCTTCACCTGCCACATACCCATTGCATACTATGCAAATAAAACCCTTTTTTGTAGGGAGGATTGTATGAAAAATAACAAGGGCTATCGAAATAGTGAGGCAAGTGATTCTGTGAGTCAGGCAGCTAAGCTGGCCGTGATTGCAGGAGCTATTACAACACTTGGTGATGCACTAGCAACCATTGCAGCTGGCCTTGCTTTAGAGGATGAATTGAAAGAAAATGAGAGTAATCGTGATGACATTGACAAACTACAAAAGCAAATTGACGAATTAAATTATGAAATGAAGCAATTAAAAAGAATGTTGCGTTAATATTAAAACTCATACCAAAAATCGACAATACCCAATTGGATATTGTCGATTTTTCATGTTATTTAGCTGCCCAAATTTCAATTTCTATTTTAATGGCCGGTAATCCTAGTGCCGATACGTAGGCTATAGTCATAGAGGGATAGGAATCATTAAACATCGCTTCCCATTGTTGATAGAAATAATCCCAATCTATCTCCTCTGTCGCCCAAATATTTACTTTCACTACATGCGTGGCATCCATTCCCTCCGCTGTTAAAATCATTTCAATATTTTTTAGCGTATTGGCAATTTGCTCATGCAATGTCTGTGGCAATTGATCGTCTTGTCCAACCCCTATCTGACCAGAAAATGCATACATCGTTGCATCTTTAGGAATAATGGTTACATGACTATACTTTCCAACAGGACTTGGCACTTGCATAGGATTTTTACGAGTTAGTTTTGATTTCATAGTTAGATCTCCTTTAGGTTATTATTTTTCTAAAAAAGGGCAGACTTCACCCTTGTTGATCAATTTTAGAAAAAAACAGCAGTAGAGAATCCAATACCCATGCGTAAAAAACGAATTGATCTTTTTTTCATGTGAATTCTCCTCCTTTTACCTAAAGTTATTTTCAACTTACCATTTCTATCCTTAATATTCAATAAAATTGCGCAAATATTTATAAGATATTTTTCATTATTTCTCAGGCAATTAACTATTTAACCATAACGAATACATCATATATATAATAGTGTAAAGCTAAATTAGCCTTACACCTCCGAAATTGTTACTAGGGTTACTCCATCCCAAGTGACCCTGTAAGCTAAAAAAACTAGGTACCTCTTATAGGAGGTACCTAGTTTTTTGTTAATATGCGTGTTCATTTATAGAATAACATAGTATTCTGAACATTTTCTGAACAATCTAACGTTTATAGAAAAAGATCAACTATACTTCAATCTTTCAAAATAAAATTGAATTAACGGATTCTAGCCTTACGGAAGCCATCGAATATACTGATTGCCGCATATACAACAAATATAATGATTACCCCGCCAACTATCCATATTTCAAATTGCTTCGTTGATGTGGTAAATAAATGACTCATGTACGAGATAAATTCTTCGTTCATTAAATTCGGATTGCTTAATAAAACAATGAAAACAACGGTTGCGAAAAGCTCAACAATAGTATTAAAGATGGCCATTTTTTTCGTCCATTGTCCTTTTAGCAATTTGTAGAGAGCTAACCCAATTTCAAGAGCAATGACAACGATAACAATTGGCCAATAATGAAGTAAAATATCCTGATTAAAAGCTGGAATTACGAATTTAAGTCCATTTCCCCCACCTTCATATACACCTAGAAGATGGTTTGCATAAAAATAAAGGGTTGCCCAAAACGCTGTCCACATTAAATAACCAAACACTTCAAGCTTTGTAATGGCTTTTTTCTTAGGAATATACGTGATGTTATTCAAATCATCAGGGGTCCATTTTTTTAAACTCGCTGACAATGGTTGCGGATCTTTTCCTTTATCTGTTCGTTCGATAATGGCAAAAACGACTGTTAGCCAAAAAAAGACGTGGATTCCTACTTCGATGATACTCCAAATTCCTTCACCAATACTAGTGAGGACAACATTAATGATCGCTTCTCCTTCATCAAAACCAATAAAGTATTCAGCAAACATCGAAATAACCGCAATCACAGCAGCAATTGGTAAAATCATTTTTAATAATGATAGATATACATCAAAATAGCGTGGGCCAATTAAATGCATTGGCTGATCTCGATAACCACTTGCTAATGCTGCTGGATTTCCTAACTTTTCAAGAACCCCCTTTACATCATCCTTGCTGTAATCATCAGGCAACATATCCCCAATAGTTGACCGTAACTCTAGTGCGATGTCCTCCCGATTTTTTTCGGGCAACCTCCGAGTGACCTCTTGAATATAAATATCAATCAGATTCATCGTTATCATCATCCCCTTTTAATAACTCATATAGTTCTTTTGAATTGTTAATCCATTCTCGTTTTAATTGCAAAAAAATGTCTAAACCATATTCACTTAATACATAGTACTTACGCGGTCTACTTTCAGATGTATCCCAATTACTCGTTACTAACTCCTGTTTTTCTAAACGGCGAAGCAATGGATATAAGGTGCTTTGATCGATGGTAATGCCCGAATTCTCCAATAATTGAACAAGTGAATATCCATATTGTGGTGTTCGTAATTGACTTAATACCGCTAATGTCAGCGTCCCCCTCCTAAGTTCTGTCGTTAATGAATTCAATAAAGTGCTCATTCACCCACCTCAATTTTATATACTGTACGACATACACTGTATGACTTATAGTATGCATCTTACACTATTATGGTTACAATAACAATCGAAATTAGATACTATTAAAAAAATAATTTAAAAATTAAAAAACCAGGCTCCAAATTTAATTGAGTACCTGGACTGCTAAATAAATATTGCTTGTCATTAATCACACTACGGTCAAGTGCTAATCCATAATTTAAGTACCTTGGTCTTTTCACAGGGGATATTGAGCGTTCCCGAAAATTTAAACTACTTATATGGATACACACTTTCATACTTCATTAAGTATCATTAATACTGCAAGAGACATTGCTTTCCAAACGCCTAGCTTATGAAAAATTGAATCTAGTTAATTTCGCTTTTTTCAGAGACTAAAGAAAAAAGGGGTTTTATAAATTGCGAATTTACTTACCTTACTTCATATTACTAGTGCTAATTCTTACAACAATGGTAGTTACTTGGGGAAAAGCCAATAAGACGATTATGTATAGCATTACGCTTATAAGTGTTGCTGGTTTAACATTATTAAAATCAATTGAAAAAAGAGAAAAGTAGACATTTAATTTGATATTTAGGGGATCATTTTCACATTGATGAATGTATGCTAGGTAAGGTAAATTGCGATAGATCCTTTACTTCCCTCATAGCTATTTGTTATTAATAAAATAAGAAAACTCGTATTTTGATCAATCTTTCATCAAAATACGAGTTTTTTATTATCTTTGTTATCTAAACCTTGTCTTGTCCGATTCAATGTACATTTAATGTGACAACTGTACTTGTATAACGGGGTTGCCAACACGTGTAAATCTTTAAATAGAAGATTCTTTTGCTACTTCTTTGCTTGATTTTCTGTATTTTGCTTTACCGATTCTTAACAATCTATCTTTATCTAGAATTGTTGGTAAACTTATACCGATAACAATAGTGATGATACCTACTATTTGCAAAGTTGTAACCGTTTCGCTTAATAAGATAACGGATACCATGACCGCGATTGGCAATTCAACAGCACTCAATATTGATGACATACCTAATCCTACTTTAGGCACTGCAATTGTGAACAGGAAAACCGGTATAATCATGCCGAATAACCCTAATGCCAATCCATAAATCCACAGTCCCTCGTTAAACAAAGTACCATTCCAAATAATTTCTGGAGACTGGAAAACGGCAGTAATCATGAATGCAAAGAATGAAACAAATACTAAGCGGTTAGAGGTTGTCATACTTTCAGTTGCTTTCCCGTTAACATACAAAAATAAGGAATAACAAAGTGCTGCTGCTAACCCCCATAACCACCCCTGGAAAGGTATTTGGGATAAATCAACATCAATTATACCAGCAGCTGGTATTGTTCCTACTACCAATATGATTAAAGATACGAATTCAATTCTACTTGGAAGTTGTCGTTTTGTTATACTAGAAATCAACATACCAATCCATGTAAATTGAAATAGTAAAACTACTGCCAATGATGCTGGCAAAAAGTTCAAAGAATGACCATATAAAATATTCGTTAGCCCTGTTAAAATCCCTGCATATATAAGGGTTTTAACACCTTTAAAGCTCAATTTTGATCTGTTTGTAACTAAGAAGATACATACTGCTATACAAAAGCCAATAAAAAACTGACTTGTTACTGCCTCAGAGACAGTAAAACCACTACGCATTGCCAGCTTTATAATCGTTGAAACGATACCAAAACTGCTTGCTGCAATCACTACTAATAGGGGATAAATATACATCTTCATCACTCACTTCCCTCCTATAATTTTTATATAAAATGAATTTTGTTTATGATTTTGAGATTTAGAAAAAAAATCATAATCTCCAATATAAATCACGAATTGTTATTTTACAATCTTTTTTTTCATTTAAATTGTCACAAAAATACTAATCCTTCTCATTTATCGTGGAGTATGCAGAGCCTAGCTAAAAAATTTCGTTGAACTAAAAAATTAGTCTTTTTTACCATAGATAAGAATTCAGCAGTTTAGTTCCCTGCACTCTTCTTAGCGCTTGGAAAATAAAGACAAAAATAAAAAGCCACTCAAAATGAATGACTTGTATACATTATATAAAGTTGGCTTTAACGATAAGTTGGAGCATATAAATAGGTTAGGAGAAACTTGTTATCCAGTAGGAAGTGGTGCTGTAAACTTGCATTAAAATCAACATAATAAGTCCATCGATTTCTGCTTTCGTGTTTGAAATAACCCTGTTTTCATCCCAATAATCAGAACTATTTGGATATTCATGGCTAAGACTATCCTCTTCTAACAAATGGAACTTCATTTTACCACCTCTTACCTTCAACCTTTCCATGCCCTCTTAATTTTCTAAATATGAAATAGGATAAGGAGAGTAAACTGCTGTATCTCCATCTTCATCACGTTTTAAAATTATGATAAAATCTGCACCATTACTATTATCCCCTCTAGGAATTGGTGTAATCATGGCAGGACATCTTAACTCATCACTATATCCTTTCAATTCCTCCCTAAAGTTATTTAAAGCAAACGTCACACGTTGATCTATAAGGGCAAACAATTTGTCCACTCCACCTGTTTTCATATCAAAATATTCAGGGTTGCTCTCTCTTTTCTCAATTATTTTCTCCTTGTATTCTGAAACTGTAAAAAAACAAAATTCCCAGTCAAGAGGAAAAAGCCCTGCACCTAACCAATAAATATTCATTTTTATCCCCCCTCATCAATAGTTTAAGTACCTTCAAAATCTTCAAAATTAATTTTAACATAAATATCCAACAATAAATTCACCTGTAACAACTATTGATTCCACTTATATCTCGTTAACTTAACTTCTTCCAAAGGTACACCACTTACTTTTTAGATTATTATTGTGGAATCTGAAACAAAATGTAGCGACCCTACTTGCAAATATTGCTATATTTGACCAGAAACACCTTAAACTCGCAAATAACGAAATTAAGTTCCCATGAAAGAACTTATCCATCTTTCATTTTCTGTGGTGACGTGCTAATTTTGCCCTTCGTGAATGGTTAACGGGTGCTTTAATAAAACAAGGAATTATAAAGTATACATAAATAAGCTTAATAACGTTTCCAAATGCAAGTTTGTAAACACACTTAAAAGCCACAAAATAAAGTTTATATTCCATTAAAGGGCGTATTTCAGAGTATGAAATGTGCCCTTTCGTTGTAAATCGGGCATAATCAAATGAGAGGTGTTTTATGCATGTTTTCTAACGAACAATTACAAGGCTTAATTGTAGGAAAGATCGTCGGGAACAAGTTCCCCTATAATACAAATAATGAACTAGAAATTGAAGCCCATATCCGACGGTTATTTCATCGAATAAACCGTATTCCTAATTTAGTATGTGAAGCAGAGTGGAGTCATTTTGGCAGTGGATACGCCTCCTTTGTTGAATTTTTTTGTTATCGAAAAGAGGATTTTATAGTCGTTGAAGAGAAGTACGGTCATCGAGAGATAAAGAAAGATGGGATTATTATTGATATTTGTCGTTTAGCACCTGTAGCAATCATGGGCGAAGATTACAGATATAAAACAATTCGTATCGAAACGAATGAAGTAGTTGGTGGGGCATATGGTTCTTTGCTTGCTAGTCCAAATTTATTAGATTTGAGCGAGAAATTCCAAACAATTGCAGAAAAATTGAAACAAGCCTTAAAAGAGTTTGATTATGAACTATTAGAAGCTGAAAAAATGAATCAACCTTTGTCTTTTCAAACAAAAATACCGACAATTTATCGTGAACCTAGAGAGTATTTAGTCATGGATGCTATTTTTTATTGGGAGGATTAGTTTAATGTATCATTAAGTCCAAAACGAGTAAGTCGGATGTATAAAAGTTGAGTAATAGGCTTTATTGAACTATTATGCGTTTAAAAAGTAAACAACTTGATTATCTTTACACTTATTCAACAATCGGGCCAGATTGTTGAATAATATTATTCTATGCAATGGTACAAAACTCTACGGATATGTTATATATATTTTAAACTCAATTAATGTTATAATTTACCAATAATATTAATTGAGGAGCGATTACCTTTTGAAAAAGCGTTTTTTACATAGAAATGATTGGACTAGAATTATACAACGCGACTATTCTATAGAGCAGAGAAATGACAAAGATTTTAATGGATTTATTGCTCTTATAAAAATGAATGAAGTAAAAGAGCCGTTAATAACTGAATATTTAATTAAAAAGGTTTGTATTGTTGATAACAATTACTTATGGTTACAACAACTACCACTCAATGAAAATTTCGCTATTACATCAATGTTTAATGAAAATAGAGAAATTATTCAGTGGTACATAGATATCACATATGGAAATGGCGTTGAGAATGGAGAACCCTATATGATGGACTTATTTTTAGATATTGTTGTATTACCAACTGGAGAAATCATTGAAAAAGATAAAGATGAATTAGAAGAGGCTCTACACAATAATTGGATTACAAAATCACAATACGATTTTGCCTATCGAGTTTTTAATCAAGTGTTGAAACAAATACACGAAGATACTTTTAAATACTATGATTTAAGTTTTAAGCATCGAGACTATTTACTAGGTAAGATTCGTGAATAAATCATGCTTTAATATGTCATTACCAAATGAAAGTTTGAGTTTTACTTTAGGGGTAGTTAAAAAAGGATGTTCAACAATCGGGTTTGCATTTCTTTATTAAGGAATGCGTCTTTCTTCATCAAAAGGCCAGATTGTGGAAGAACATTTTCAATAAAATTCGATATTACTGTTGAAATATAGAGTAAGATGGGGAAGTTTCTCACTTAAACTAACGGAGCAGGATAGTTAAAGAACATTTAGGGTACGTTACTTCTAAAAAGGAGTAATTTAAATGAAAAATCCATTCTTAATTAGTTCGTTTGTGATTATATTTTTGTTCAGTTTTTCTATATTATTAGGAAGTCCTGTTCATTCTCAAACTAATCCTTCAGATAATAATGAATATTTATATCCTGCAAATAAGGAAAAAGTTGTTAATGAAACTGTAGATGAATTTTACCAGGCATTAAGGAACCTAAAGTATCCTATACATCAGGAGGTTTATCAAAGATATAAGCAG
Organism: Lysinibacillus irui; assembly: GCF_028877475.1. Taxonomy (NCBI): domain Bacteria; kingdom Bacillati; phylum Bacillota; class Bacilli; order Caryophanales; family Bacillaceae; genus Lysinibacillus; species Lysinibacillus irui. The sequence goes on from NZ_CP113527.1 coordinate 2,374,522, forward strand.
AAGCCAAAGCAACAACAATGGCATTTGGATACTGTTCTTTTTAAAGAAATGCCTGATGCATCTGTAAATGTTAGAAAAAAATTATTGTTCAATGAGGTAGAAAGATTAAATTATATAACTTTTGATGGAAATATTCTTAGTACCTACCCTTATATAGATATTAACTATCATCAGACCGTTAGTCCTGATAGACAAGTTTATTTTTTTTATTCCTTTAAAGACACAGAAAAAGAATTTAGAGGTAATTATGCAATTTATGATGTTGAAACAAAAGAAATGGTAGCAGGCGGAAGTACTTATATGCCAAAGCTCAATCTTACAAGGAACACTTATGATTAAGAAAGATAAATTTAGGTAAAATAGCAACATGATTGTGTTCGTTGTTGAACTAGCTTAATATTGAAATTTATTCCTATGATAGTGTATACACTGGATCTGATAGTGTATACACTGGATCGCTTGTCCCACCACTTGCCTTTTGTAGAGTTGCCTCAATCCCATACATAGCGGTTTTCGCCCCAATGTAACTATTGTTATTTTCCTTCACTACTTGTTACCTTGCTTCCTCGATTGTTTTTTACCATCCACCGATAATTCTCAATCCACTGTAACAAATTCTCTTACGTAACTGTTATTTGCCCTTTTAACATAGGATTGCCCTCCTAAGTTATGTTATAATGCTAATGACTAAGCCATTATTCAAAGGGCATAAACCAATTCGAGCTGTAGCGTGTGCAAACGCTGCAGCTTTTTCTATGTTATAATTTACACAAATTACATATTGAGGTGATATTATGGAAAGTGATAAATTGGTTTGTAAGGCTTGTGGTAGTGATTCCTTTACAACCGGTCAAGTTGGTGGTAGTAGTAGCCAGGGTAATATAAGACCAATCGGATCAGTAATGACTTTTGGTTCATCACTTCTTATGACTTTTTGTAAAAACTGTGGAGAGGTTGCTTCAATCAAAGTTGATAACCCAAAAAAATTTAAATAAAATATCTGTTTAGGGTCACTCCAAACTAGTGACCCTTTATAATTTCTTTACTCATATTGTGCAGTAAACTACTGTTGAATTATCTCAAGTATTTTTTACCTTCTCTTTTAACTACATACTTTTAAATGGATGGTTAATAATAAATTTATACAATATTTAAAAGAGGTGTATTATTTTATAAATGAAAAAGGCTTATCTGCTTTTATAATATTAATTACTCTTGCTTTATTTTTCCTACCAAGTACAGGATTAGGGTTTTATGGACCTACTCATGATTCTAACGACCTTAGATTACAGGATATGCTCATGCTCATTCTTACTCCTTATATTGAAAAGGATTTGAGAAGCTATTATTATCCGAAGATTTTAAAGGATTTGTTTCACCCTTTGTTACTCCTTGGAAAATTGAATTAATTGAAACAAAAAGAAATCATTTCCGAGGCTTTGATCTGCAAATTACATTTGAAATTGAGCCTACAGATGGCGGACATAATATTTCATTAGGAAAAGATAGAATGACCTATGAAATAACTGTTGGTCCTGAGGTTAAATTGATAAATCACACTCACCTTAAGACTTATAAATATCCACCAGAATAATTCATTAAAATTTTTAACCTTTTATAGAATTTTGTATTTTTCATTGTTGAACAAATACTGAAAGGAATTTTTTCTATGAGAAAAATAATAATCATTTCGTTATTTTTAATAAGTTCCCTAGGGATAAATTCTACTTTTGCTAGATCAGATATACAGTATTTCCCTAAAAACCAACCCCCAAGTGTGATTGAGTTAGCCTTTCTACGTGAATTAGGTTTACCAATTCTTGAAACAATGTCTTCATATGGTGATAATCAATTATTCGATTATGCAAGAATTGAAAAAATTGAACAAAATAGACAAAACGACTACTATGATGTTAGTTTAAGGGTTATTTCCTTTGAAGGTGCCCACGATCAACCATTTAAACTAATTAACATCACTTTTCGTATACCGCCTGGTGAATCTGCAGAAAAATATAAAGTGTTTTCAAATAAGGCAGTCATTTCATATAAAGTTAAAAATATTTCTCCTGAAGAAGTTGAGAAGTTATCTAAATTCACTAAGTAGCTCAAAATTTTTTTTGCACATTTTCTTTCAACTAACCACTTTCCTCTTCCCTAACAACCCACCAGCCCTTGGCCCAATCCTTCCAGCCCATTTCAAGGTCCATAGCAATCAAAGCCACACTCACTTTACTTGCGTTAAGTTTCTGAGCAATCTCGTTAATTGGATATCCTTGATTCCACATAGCTATGAAGGTTCCAATCTGATTTATTGTGAAATCAACTTTAACTGATTCATGAACCTCGACAGTGAATAAGATGTATCAACTCTACTTCTTTCCTTGCCATTCAATATCACCTACCCATTAATTGCTTCTCTTTCAGGTCCTGCTTTCCTAGCCTTTTTAAGTTCATCATGTGTTATCCCCCAACCACCATCAATCATTGAATACGTCAGAAGCTTTAATTAGTGAGGAAAACGGTATTCGAACAACTTCTTCCTCAATTCGAATTGCTGTGTAACCATTCCCTTTATGTCACCCACTTCTGTATGACCATCAACATAATGAACTGTGAAATCAGCGTTATAACCAAATATCGCGATATTTCTTTCCGTTCTTTTCGAACTTCGGCAGTAACACAAACCTTGGCTGTAATTCAAAGGATGTCACAATACCTTGTGCTTGTAAGTGCTTCAAGTGAACATAATATTTTGCTTCTATCGCTGAATCGAATATAACTCCGTCGTGTATAACTTTCTTGTTCCCGTATTTTGCTTTACTCATGTTATTTTGCTTACACTAGCAACTACAGGGATGCGTAAAGGTGAATTGGCTGGCCTTACGTGGAAAGATATAGATTTTATGCAAAACATCATATCTATAACAAAAACACGTGATGAATATGGGGTCAGATCAATGATTATGTAATTATTACTGCCAATTTAGAACCAATTAGCAGTAATTATATATCTAAAATGTTTAACGCTTTAAAAAAGAAGCATAATTTTGAGCGTTTCTCGTCCCATATACTTCGCCATACATTTGTAAGTATTATTATTGCAGAGGGAACCGCTGTAACTACAGTTGCAAAAATCATTGGGGATACTCCTGAAATGGTGATGAGGGTATATGCTCATTCCCTCGCTGATGAGGAATTAAAGGCAACTCAAGTACTTTCATCTTTGATTAAAATCAAATAAATCATTTAAACATCAAATTTGGTGTACAAAGTGGGGTACAATCATAAGTTATACCCCACAACCATTGATATATTAGGATTTGTAAGCTTATCTGAAAATACTGTGCTCATAAAGATAATCATAAGAAAGGTCAACAAACAAATATTCATGTTCGTTGATGGCGATTGAAAATGTTCTCGTAATTTCTCCTGTTTCAATATCACGATATAATTCTGAGATCTCTCCACTTTGATCATTGCGCATTTTAATGATCGTTTGTAGGAAGTACGGTCGCCAACTCCAATTTTTATTAATTGCTCGTGGCTGCAATTCCCAATTGCCGTCAATTCTCATAACGTTAGGCGTTAACTGGAATCCATCTTCATTACAAATATATAGCCTAAAGGAGTAGTTATCCAGGAGTTCAGCTAAATACTCTAAATGCGAGACATTGTCACTCGTTGGTTTGACACGGTGAACAATCGCCTCTAGTTCATCCCTTAATTTTTTTAGCTGCAAAAATTGCGCCTCTAGCATTTTCTTTTCGGACGTAATAAATTGCTGGCATTCTTTTTTAAAGCGTTCCTTTAACATGTCTTTATCGACAAAGGTCATTGAAGGATTTGCTAAATATGGCCCTTGATAGTAGCGACCTCCATTTTTCCAAGCAAATTGTAGCTGATACACTGTTTCAATATCTTCAAATAAAAGATTGGCCCCTATTTTATAAGCAAGGCTGCCAATGGCAGAAATCATGTCCGATTGTGCTGACCAGGAATCATAATTTAAATCACGTGTATTGACCTTTAAAATATGTGGCGCCAATAACGCAATGTGCTCTAAATGACTTTCCGCTCCTACTTCTTGCACAGCAATTTTCACGCCGAACGTCGTAAAATAACGAAGGGCATGGTGTAATTTGTTTATATCCCCCATAAAACGATGCTCTGATACAACAATAACGATTCGATGTAAATCTTCTTCTCCTATATATTGCTGGATTATATTAAAATGACTTTCACCAAAATCTTGCATCAATAAATTAGGATTACTTGGAATGTAAATATCAATATCTGATGCAATTTCATCAATTTTGGCTAAGGCTGCATGTAAAATTTTATGCTCCATATCAATTCGATATTCTTCTGGAATATCTTCATTATTAACGAAGTCCATTAAATTAATTTGTTGCCCTTCAATTTGTAGATGTCCGGAAATTTCGTAGGCAATCACCGTATGCGCATCTGCGCTAAATATCGGCTGATAATACCCATGTATTTGATCTAAATTTGTTAACACTTCAATTGCGTCCATCATCGAAACCTCCATTATGAATAACTTTTTATAGTTATTCAAAAATAACATTACACATACCATTAATATCTAAAAAAATGCTCTCTGTCTGTATAATAAGTGGTTTAAAGTAAATTCGCAACTTCACCTATCATAATTTTTGGCCAATCTAACCTAAATTTTTTAGATTGGCTTAGTTGTAGCCATTGTTCGATTTTCACCATTTCTTATGACTTTTAGACATAGGAGGCTGTATTTTTACTCTATCATTTCTATGCTCTCACACAAACCTACATGTCATTGTTTCAAGGCTGCTCTCTCACTATAATTTATGCGACATACTAATAAAACGGCCATGACAATGCAGGGGAATAGCCCGTTCATTCCACATAATTCAGTCATACACCTAGTATTTTAAGTCAATTTTATGTTGATTTTGCGGCTGAGTCCCTATCGTATTTAATGGTTTTTGGCAAATGTCATCAATTTTGCAAAGATGGATCGATGAAAAAAGCAGCATTCCAAAAAGGAGTGCTGCTAGTCATTATTCCGACATAAAGAAATACCAAATCATTGCTATCACCATTAATGATATGATAACAGCTATCGTTACACGAAGTGGTGAAATAGGGGCATCTCCACCTACTCGCCCAGTTTGTCCATTGACCATAAAACGATAAACCTTTTCCTTATAACGAAAAGAAGACAGCCAAATCGGTAACATTAGATATTTGTATGTAATATCATCATGGTTGGTGGAAAAACGCAGATTTGATACAACATCCGCATTATTTTCCCAACGAATTTTGGAGGAAATTTGCGCGTGAAGATGATCATGAATTTCACTTTTAGCTTGATTCCACCCATCCTGCAAGCCAACACTATAACGCTCTGACAAAAATCCAGCTACATATTCTGGTTTATAAGCCTTATTATTTAAAAGATTAAATGGTTCAATTTTTCGCATCATATCACGATCGTAACGTGTTGTTGCACTTACTAAGTGGTCGTCGATAAATTCCTGATAAAAGCCACTAGTCGAATACCAATCTGTTTCAGTATGAGTTTTCCCATCTTTATCAGTAACTGTTCGATGTCGTCCATATCTTGCAGAATATCTAGAGCTTGTTTTGGAGTCGAATGTCCAATAAGGAAGATAAACCCCTTTAAAGGCATCAGGCTTTGCGCTAATTTTAGCAGCTTTCGGTGTAAACCATCTGCCTTTGATCCATTTTTGAAAATGTTCCCCTGCTTGCTTATCCGTTACTTCAAAAGCACATACACCATTTGGTGCTAACGTATTATCAGCAGTAGCCTCCATAACCTGATTGGAACCACAGTAAGGGCAACTGTCAGCTACCTGCAAGGCATCGTAAATCGTTTCGGCTGCACACGCTTTACAAATGACTGTTTTTTTCTCCACGCCCCAATTAAAATTCCCACGTTCCTCTGCTTTTAAGAAGTCCATTTCCTGGGCAACTTTTTCCTCTTCTTGCTCCGGCGTAGCAATTTCCGTTTCAAAGCCACAATAAGGACAAGTTAGCTTTCCTGTTGCAGGATTAAACTCGATCGATGCACTACAGGACGGACATTCAGCATCAAAGTCAAGCTTCACTTGTTTGGCATTTTCAACCTCTTGCATTGACATAGGCCATCATCTCCTTACTTGACATCATTCTCATCAAAAACATCTCCACATTCCGGACAGAACTTCGGTGGATTTGAAGGATCTTCTGGTGTCCAACCACATTTATCACAAGCATAAAGTAAAGCACCTGCTGGTTTTTTCATCCCACATTCACTACAGAATTTCCCTTTATTGACCGCTCCACACGTACATGTCCAACCCTCATCAGCTGGTTTTGCTGCACCACATTCTGAACAGAACTTCCCTGTATTTTCATGACCGCATGCACATGTCCATGCACTAGGTGCTTTCGCTGTCTGTTCTTGCATAGCAGCTTGAGCCATTTGGGCTTGCTTATTTTGTTCATTCATTTGATAGAGTTGACTAGCATTAACGCCACCAGCCTGTGTAGCCATGTTCATGCCCATAAATCCTGCCATAGCTCCCCCATCATTGTTAGCAGCCGCAATCATCGCATCTGCCTGTGCCCCTGTTAAATGAGCAGCCGTCATTCCTGGATCTCGCATTACAGCATTACGCTGAAGTTGTTTAATCATAGCTTCATCTTCTTCAGAAGCTTTCAGTGTACTAATCCCAAATGACACAACAGCTAAGCCACGTGTGGCAAGCCATTTTTCAGATAACACTTTATTGAGTGCCTCTGCTAACGCAACAGTATGAGCCGGTATTTCACTATAACGAACACCACTTGCAGAGATTTGCGCAAAGGCTGGCTGTAATGCCGTCATTAATTCTGATTTTAACTGGCTATCAATCGTATCTCGTGTAAATTCACGTTCCACATTACCACAAACATTTGTATAGAATAATAATGGATCAATAATTTTATACGAATATTCCCCATGACAGCGAATTGCGATGTCAATATCTAAGCCAATATTGCGATCAATCACACGGAAGGGAATCGGTGCAGGGGTTCCATATTTATTTCCAACAATTTCTTTCTTATTAAAATAATAAACTCGCTGATCTTTCGCAGGCTCTCCTCCAAATGTGAAACGCTTACCTATCTGCTTGAACGTTTCCATTATTCCCTGTGATAAGTCTGTGCCATACATAATCGAAGGTTCTGTTGATGTGTCATAGACATATTCCCCTGCTTCTGAAGAAAATTCTACAACTTTCCCCTGCTCTACAATCATCATACACTGCCCTTCATTGATAGCAATAATCGAACCATTGCTTATAATATTGTCATTCCCTTTATTTGATCCACGTTTCGAATTACGCTTCATTCCTTTTGTTACAAGGATATCTGCGGATAATGCCTCACAATAAAAATATTCACGCCATTGATCCTCTAAAACACCTGTTAATGCGCCAACCCCAGCTTTTAATAAACCCATATAATTCCCACCTTCAACTTGATATTTAACTTATTTTATCATCTACAAACACTATGTAATACGCATTATCGGACAAATTGTTTCATTTATCGTATGAAAGAGTAAAAAAACGAGAAGCTCCTATGATATGAATCATAAAGAACTATCCCGTTTCATTACGTCTTTTAAGCCAATGCTGCTACCGCAACAAGCACCCAAGCTACGATAAATAACATCCCACCAATAGGTGTAATCGCACCAAGTTTTTTCACACCTGTCACTGCTAGCACATATAAGCTACCAGAGAAGAAAATAATCCCTGTAAACATAAGATATCCAGCCCAAGAAAGCAGGCTAGTACTTCCTAAAAGAGACTCATTAGATAGAATCCCTAGCCCAATAATCCCTAAAGCATGGTACATATGATATTGCACAGCCGTTTCCCAAATGGCAGCATAATGAGGTGATGCAAATTTATCCTTCAGTGCATGTGCACCAAAAGCACCTAAAACAACACCTAGACACGCTAAAATCGCGCCTAACGCTAAAAACATTTCCATTCGTTGCTCTCCTATTTTGCCTCAACAGCAATTTCTTTATATTTGGCATCCCAAGCAGGATCAATTTTACTTAATGATACCGGACGCAATGTATCCTTATGCGCTAGAATATGTACGGATTGAGCAGTGGCTGCTACCGTGCCATCCTCATGTAAAATTTCATAGCCATAGGTTGTACGTAAACGGTCATGCTTTTCCACCCAAGTGCGCACAGTTGCCACCTGTCCATAATGCATCGCTGCCTTATACGAAATAGATAAATCCATTACTGGTGATACATAGCCATCTTTTTCTAAAGCGGCATACTCAAAGCCCGCATCACTTACAAGCTGTGTGCGTCCAATCTCCATCCAAATGATGTAGTTTGCATGGTACACCACACCCATTTGGTCGGTCTCTGCATACCGTATTTCAATCTGTTTCTCACTCACAAACATTTTCTTCACCTCGTCCTACATTATAGCGTAAAAGTGTTGATTTGGTGGGGTTTTTGCTCTAAGGAAATTGGAACGTAGAAAAATAGAGGGATGCTATTCTTGATATTTAAAATAAATATTAATTTTTCTAATATGAATTTTAAATCCATATAAACTCATATAAACACTTTTAAGTGGGGTACTATCTGGGGTACCGTGGGGTACCACTTTATGAATAATTAAATAAACGTGCACGAGCAGTTACAAAACAACCCTAAAAAACACCAGGTACTCATTCGAGCACCTGGTTTTAGTTTATAGCTTCTGGAACTTTATCGAAATCGAAACCTTTAAACGATACAATCTTAAAGAACCTGATGTATTTTCTCTAAATACTGTACTTTGCAGCACAGTCTAGGTTCCAACCACATCATATCTTGTTCTACTTTGGTAACGATTTGTTTAGCTATTTCTCTGAATGCAGTTTTTTCCTCTGGCTTGAATCCAAATTCTACATTTGCGAGTGGCTTATACTTACCGTTATTTAATCGTTTGCCCACCAACATCGTAAAAGGATTCTCTTTGTACCCAAAAATCACAACATCCGCAATTTTGAAATGTTTATATTTTAACCATTCATGTGAACGGTGATTTGTTTTGTATGTGGAATTACTTCGCTTTCCAACGATACCTTCCATACCTCTATCCTTTGTTAATTGAAAGATACTGCTACCGTTGCCCACAATTGATGGTGTGACAAGTAAACTATTTGATGGTTCAATCATTGATGAAAGGATTTCTTTGCGTTCCACTAACAGTTTATTTGTAAGAGTCTTATCAGTTGCCAGTACATCAAAAGTAATGAAAGTTCCCGAATGCGATAAAGTAGCCTGTTCGATCTTGTTTGTGTTTGTTAGTCGACCCCGAAAGCGAAGTCATCAAACACAGATACACCATTTCTTAACACTACTCCCTCACAATCAATGATTGCTTTATGTGACTGAATTTGAAGTTCAGGAAACTTAGCTGTCACATTGTTACCATGTCGAGTAAAAGCTTCAAGCCTATCTCCTTCTTTATGCAAAAGGATGCGCCAACCATCCCATTTTATATCGTAAATCCATTCCGGATTGTCATTAATTTCATCATTATTACCCATATGAAGTAACATTGGTTTAATTGGAGTAAATAACATTACCTATTCCCTCTCATATACCATTATCTCACGGTAAACAAGACAAAAATACATGTAAATCAAGGTACTGGTGGTAATCATTTAGATTGGTTCACTGGGAGATAATTATCTTTATCTAAAATTTTCACGATGGCCTCTATATTACTACTCTTCCTTGACTTTTTAATTTAAATGGTGTTTATTCAACAAACGGGCCATATTATTGAATAACATTCTTTTATGAAAGATTACCAAACACGCTTTGGGGCCTTTTTTATTCAACTAACGTCGCAGAATAGTTGTAGAAGGATTTATTTATTATTGGTAGAACTTATATATATTGGGTAAATTAGTAAAGGTGGTTTTTGATTTGAAAAAGATATTAATTGGGACTTTATTTATGAGTTTCTCGTTATTGTTAGCATCTTGTAATAATGATAAAAGTGGTACCGTCTTTAAAGGAGAGGGAGATAAATGGAGTGGAGAATTAATTACTTCATATGATTTTTGGGGAAATGAGAGGCAAAGTATAAGGGTTCAGTATAAGGGAGAAAAACTAGATGAACTCCAAGAAAATAATTTCTTTGTAGAAAGTCCCGATTTTTTAGGTTGGGGCATAGGTAACATAAGGTTAGATGATAAGGGGAATTATTTTAGTGGAGATGCCGTTGAACAAGAAACTAAAACACCTTCTTCTTCTAAAATAAACCTTATAATTGAAGGTGCTGAGTCTGAAATTATTACATTAAGTTCAAACTCTTAATAATAATGCAGCAGCTATCATAATCAATAGTAAAACAAGGATTTATTATGCATACAAAATAAATTTAATAAACGTTCCCAAACGTAAGATTTGGAAACACATTAAAAGGCCGCGAATGTTGTGAAATTAACGTTTCTTGGCTTTTTCTATAAGCATTTATATAGCTTTTTATGCAAAGGTTTATAAAGATAGCCCCAGTAAAACTTTTTGTAGAAAACGTTGTGTGTTCTGAATAAAAACCTGTATATAGAGACGTTGTAAAATTGTTCTCAATCCTCAACTTCAATTACTGGGATTTTAGATGAAATGATCTTCCACAATCGGGTGCAGTACCTTCTTTTATAAGAAATGTGTCTTATTCAGTTTAAGAGCTATATTGCTGAATAACTAATTGTAGAAATAATGGATATTTGAGATGATTATTATAAGTTTTAAAGGATAGTAAAAGGAACAGAGTTTTCAAAACTAAGGAGAGTGCTAACGAGATATGGAATTATATTCACATAAACCAGAAGCGTACGAATGCCCATTTTGTCGGGTAGTATCAGGTAAAGAAAAACCAAATAAGGGAACTAAACAAAGAGACATTATTTATCAGAATAAATATGTAACAGCGTTTATCGCAAGCAAGTGGTGGCCTAATAACATGGGGCATGTTATCGTTGTTCCTAACGAACACTTCGAGAATATATATGAGCTTCCAGCAGAAGTAGCTGCTGAAATTCATCGTGCTGCTCAATTGACAGCGTTTGCCATGAAAAATACATATGGTTGTGATGGAGTTTCTACTCGACAACATAATGAACCTGCTGGAAATCAAGATGTGTGGCATTATCATCTCCATGTCTATCCAAGGTATGAAAACGATAACCTATACCTAACCAAAGGTTATTACACTGAACCAGATGAACGCCCTTTCTATGCAGATAAGTTGCGTTCATGGATAAGTGAAAACTATTGCAATATCAACAATAGGTGAAATTTTTTTATACCGAAATCGGGCGCAATTCTGCAGCAAGAATTGTGCTTTTCCATGAAAAGGGCCATTTACTTGAATGGGTAATGTTGTAATTGAACTGGATATACTAAACCTAAATATAATTTAAGGTGATGGAAGTGAATAAAAGTAAACCTTTTCATTTGGTTCTATTTAGTATATTAATTTATGGTTTGTATTATGGAACAGTAAATGCAAAATCGAACAATACTCCTCCTTCCTTTGAGGAAAAGAATACTGAAGGCAAACAACTCACTCCTTTAGAAAGCCAGTTAATGTCTTTTATGACTGGTTTGATGGTAACCGAACCAAAAGAAGCTGTTGAATTGTGGATATCAGGTGTAAATAATCGAAGTGGTGCTGTTCAATATGCGATGTTGTCCCCTGCGCTTCGAAAGCAATCAAGAGTAAATTCGAGCAAACTCACTGGATAACAGGTCAGTCAAACCCTTCGGTTAGTAACTTTCGTTTTACTAAAGTAGAAAAGCTCAGCGAATCAAAAATACAGTACATCGTTAAATACGATTTATGGGCATCATATGGAGACTTTGGTGGTGGGGAGAAGATTATACTCGTGGAGAAGAATTTAGAACCATTTAAAGAGTATTGGTTTATTTCATCAATAACAACGAAATATAATCAATGGGAAGCATTTACCCCAGCCGAGACAGTTTTAAAATAGGACAATGAGGATAAAAAAACTATTTTGTAGAGTATTTCTTCCACAATCGGGCGCGATTGTTGAATATAACTTAAATGTTAAAAGAATTTGTTGTTATTTTTGTGTAAACCCCGTCCTCACTTAGACGGGGTTAAGCTTTATTGAAAGTTTTGTTTTGTATTATGACTTATCTCCTTTAAAATAGTTAAAAATTAGATTTTCAACTTGGGTTTTTAGAGCTTGTTTTGCGTATCGAAGTACTACATCTTCTCCAGGATTTTTCACCACAACATCGCTAAAATATTGGTCAATGTGAATCCACTTGACTACCTCTATTTTTTGTTTCGCTAACATGCGCTTTTTGTTGTAATAATCAGGCCTTATAACTTTTAATAGGTCATCAACTATTTGAATATAGACCTTAGCCATTTTCAGATTCCCTAGTGTATCGTAGTCATTCTGTAAAGACTTTACTGCCATATCCAATAGGATAAATTCATGTACATTTCTACGTTCATCAGGCTTAATCATCTGTATCTACCAATGATGCTTTTTGTATCTGATCAAAATTAATACGCTTTATTGATAAATCAGCATCTAAAAGTAGTTCTTTCCTACACAAATCTGTTCCTGTTATTTTTCCTATTTCATCATGTAGCTTGTTATGGTCCCACAGTGTTAATTTGATTAGTTTTCGCATCTTAAAAGCACGCTGGATAGTTTGCTCAATCTCTTCAAGCTCCCATTCAGTCAACTCACGCTTTTTATCAAAATACTGTTCCTTTTTCCACTTCTTAATCTCCACCAAATGCTCTGGTAGCATCATTGATGTCCATTTCATATTCCCACGATCATGTAGCATCACAAATCACTCTCCACTAATATTCAGTATCAAAAATACTTAAAATATCTAAGAAATGTACTTTATGAATGTTGTAGTACTTATCTTTAATATGGATTAGTTTTGTGTTTACATCCATTTTTGTGACTGTACCTTCTAGAGTTTCATCATGTTTATAGATACTAAAGACTTTGGTTTGTTTTTCTTCCATAGCTTCAGTTAACGCATTTGCGATTTCCTCTAAGTCGAATTCATCACGATCTGGGTGCTTAGGTTCCTTTTTCTTTGTAGGTGTTTTTGTTTTTGCCATTTTAACCTCTCCTTACAGAACATTCGTTTGTATACACCATAGAACATATGTTTGTATTTTGACAAGTATCAATTTGTGGAATGAATATTAAACCAAAATAAAATGAGTCCTGGGTTTACTTAGTTAATAAAATAACTAATCACATTGGTCTATTTTTCATAAAAATTTTTACTGACATGTTTTGGGTAATTTGGTATAGTCATATTTAGCCACACAAATAATATATAAAAGGGGAAATTATCACATGAAGAAAATAAGTTTTTCAACCAGTCTATTATTTTTTTGGGTGAAAGGAGCCGTAGAAGTTGATAACAGATTTGTAAAAACCAATTTATCAAACACAATTCTAGGATTTATTCCAGCAGGTAAAGATGAACAAAGTATACCTCTGAAGAATATTTCTGGATCAATGTTATCTTCAAAATATAATCTTAAAGCAATAATTATTGGATTATTTCTAGCTTTACTTGGACTTTCATCTATAGGCGAAAGTTTTTTCGGTGGTTTAATTTGGCTAATTATTGGTGTCGGAATTGCTGGTAGTGGCATTCAAACGATATTAAACATAGAGAAATCAGGAACACCATATTACATAAGTGTGCCATTTTTTGAAAAAGCAAAAATAAAGGAATTAAACCAATATATACACGCAGCTTTAGCTGAAGATACTGACAAAACAGATTTAAATTTATTCTTTGATAAAAAAGCTCAATAAGTAAAACAAAAAAAGCCCAGGCTCAAAATTAATTGAGCACCTGGGCCTTATTGTAATTTATGTATACATACATTTAATAAGACTCTTAAAAAAGGAAAATAGTTGTAATAATAAAATTTGAGGAGGGATTTAAGTGAAAAAAATAGCAATAGTCATTGCACTTGCTTTAGTAGTAGCTGTAGGAACATTTTATATATATACCAATATTATAGACTCAAGATATGAAAAAGAAGAATTCTTATATGGTTTTCCAGTACCAAAAGATGTGGAGATAATATCTAAAAGCAAAGTCGGTACATTAAGTTCATATATAATAACATGGGATAGTGTTTCTGGTAGAAAAATACCAATCGATTATAAACTTATTATAAGGAAGAATGGGTGGAAAATTGAAAAGGAAGGAGATGGAGAAATAGATGGAATTGCATACCATGCAGTTAAATATAAAAAAGATGGTGTTTTTATTGCAATGTATATCAGGGATCCAGATTCCTTATCTTTTACAGGCGGATCAGATAATTGAAAATAATGAAGAAGAATAAAAATAAATATAGACCAAGACGGCATTTATGATATGCTCCCTATTAGGTAGACAGATGAAAAAATAAAATCTGTTTATCTAAGGGGAGTATTTTTTATGGGGCGAAGCAAACATTCACTCGAGTTGAAACTATATATCCTTCAATTGTTCGAAGAAGGTCACTATTCTATCAATGAATTGTGTGAAAGGTTTTCAATAGATCATCAAACTTTTCATAGATGGAAAATGAAATTTGAGGCAGGTGGACGTGAAGGATTACAAGAAGCTACTTCATGTAAGTTCTATTCAAAAGAGTTAAAATTAGCGGCTGTGGAGGACTACATTCAACGAAATTATTCACAGATGGAGGTGTTGGCGAAATACGAGATTAGCAGTACCTCCGTTTTAAAAAGCTGGGTAAAAAAGTATACTAGTCATAGTGAAATAAAAGATTCAGGTAAAGGAATGAGTCAAGCTATGACCGAAGGAAGAAAGACAACTTTTGAAGAACGTATTGAGATTGTCGAGTACTGTTTGAAGCACCAGAAAAATTATCAGTTGGCAGCGCATACCTATGGTGTTTCGTATCAACAGGTATATCAATGGACGAAGAAATTTGAAACGAATGGTGAAGAGGGATTACGTGATCGTCGTGGTCGCACAAAAGATGAAGTCGAATTAACCGTTGAGGAGAAATTGAAATTAGAGATTCAACGTATTGAACGTGAAAATGAACGTTTACGTGCAGAAAATTTATTTTTAAAAAAGTTAGAGGAAATCGAAAGGAGGCATCGTTAAGCCAAATACGTCTACAGCAACGCTATTTAGCGATTCAAGATTTACATCGAGAGGAAGAACTTTCGATTCTTTTACTATGTGAAATAGCTGATGTTTCGCGTGCAGCTTACTATAAGTGGTTAAGTCGCAAGCCTTCTAACAGAGAAGTTGAAAATGAAGCCATTTTAAAGGACATTCATCTCCTTTACCAACAAGTAGATGGTATTTACGGCTATCGTCGTACAACGTTGACAATCAATCGTCAGCGAAAAGAAAATAATCAAACGATGGTTAACGAAAAGCGTATTTATCGTTTAATGCAGATTAGTGGATTGAAGTCTGTTATTCGTAGAAAGCGCAAGCCTTATCGTAAATCCCCAGCACATCATGTGGCGGAGAACGTATTAAATAGAGCATTTACATCGAAAAAGCCCAATGAAAAATGGTGTACAGATGTCACAGAGTTTAAGTATGGAAACGGGAAAAAAGCTTATTTAAGTGCAATTATCGATTTATATGATGGTTCAATTGTGAGTTATGTGTTAGGTCATTCGAATAATAATTCCCTTGTTTTCAAAACAATCAAATCAGCTATTCAATCATTACAATCAGGCGAACAGCCATTAATACATAGTGATCGAGGTTTTCAATATACATCGAAGGAATTTAAGCGAATTGTGGATACAGCCAATATGACACAGAGTATGTCCCGTGTTGGTCGATGTATTGATAACGGACCAATTGAATCATTTTGGGGCACATTGAAGTGTGAGAAGTATTATTTACATAAGTACGATTCATATGAAGAGTTAAAACTAGCGATTGATGAGTATATTCATTTTTATAATTACTATCGTTATCAGAAACGATTAAACGGCTTGAGTCCGTTAGAATTCAGGACTCAAGCCGCTTAATACATTTTTTATTATTTCCACTGTCTACTTGACGGGGTGCAGTTCATTTAAGCTATCTTGGTCATTACATTTTAATTACTACGCTGTGCAATGATGATTTTTAGTCCTTCAAAATCGCCATTTGTCATTGTGCCATTTTCGAATTTCTCAAGCCATGATTTATCAATCACCTTTTTATCGACTGTTTGTTGAATGTAATCCCGTACTGCAGCTTTTGCGGTTGTACTAGTGAATTTCATTGTGTCATCATCCTTTTCTGTTGGTTTTCCTATTTCCATCGGCTTCATTGCTTCTTCAATTCGTTTCAAGAAACTATCCCATCGATTTTCTGCTAAAATACGATGTGGACAATATTTACCGTTCCAATCCTGATGCTTCTTAACTCGCTCAATGCCCCAACCAAATTGCTTTAATAGCTTAGAAATGTATTGAACTGCGTTTTCCTCTGCCACTCCATAGCGAACACCACCACTTTTGCTGTAGCAAATCTCTACTCCAATAGAAATACGATTGCCCTTTTTTTGTGCATTAGGGTCGGTGCTACCTCCACCATCACCACAATGCCAAGCATTACGGTTAAAAGGAATTGCTTGAATAACCTCTTTATCATCCACAGCAACATGGTAAGACACCTGATTATTGTTATTAATCATGTATTCAATTTCCTTTGCTGCAGTAGCATCATTGGCTGTGTTGTGCACTGTAATAAATTGAGGCACCATGGTGTATGGCGCCTTGATTGAATATTTGCTTGCTAGTAAGAAGGTTTGTTTAAAAGTGTAAGCCATTACTGCTCACCTTCTTTTTTTGCTGCCTTTAACAAATCAAATGTACCTGACGCAGTTAATCCTGCAATAAACCCAGCCATTAACATGACATACATTGGATATTCAGCTAACGGCCATAAAACCAAACCAATAAAAATACCAATCACTACCGATGTGATTGGCATGTATTGTGTATTAAGATTAAATGTCTTTTTTAGTATTTCTGAAACTGCTAAGACAATTGCTACCATCATCATCGCAATCATAAAAATGTTTGTTAAATCCATTATTCATCATCCTTCTCTTTGTTTTTATAAGTATGTTTTTCCATGCGGTCCATACTGCCTTCTAAAGATGTTAAACTACGACTAATTCCCTGCATTGCAGTTGCTTGCTTACCTTGTGCTGCTGTTAAAGCTTCTAAATTTTCCGTTAGTTTTTGTTCTCGTTTTGCTGAATTCCAAAAAACATACACTACTAAGCAAATACACAAAATCGACCACACAACCTGCGAGTTTGCTATATGACTTGCTGTTGTTACTGCGGATACTATATCCATTCAATCACCAATCCTTTGCCCTATTTAAAATAAAAAGCCATGAGAAGCATCGAGAATCAGTACAGTGTACCTTTGCCCATCTCGATTAGTCTCATAGCCTAATAAAAGTCTCAAATATTTTTAGTTATCCTTTTTTAAATTAATAAATACAAAAAGGCTACTTTTTCCTTTGAAACTGTATACCTTTTTCTTGAACCATTTATATTTAATAATTTGTAAAGTATCTTTGATTATGGTTTTGTCTTTCTCAATATTATTTACCCAATATGTGTATTTCATTTTCTCACCAAATGCAGTTAAATACTCAATCACAATACTTTTTAAAATAATTTCTTTATCCAGCATGCTTTCTTTTACAGTAGGTATTAATATCAATTCATCTTTTCGTATAAGATTAACACATAAATTCATGTCCCATTCTTCACTAAAGTCTGTTGTCGATATTTTTACATCGATATTACAATTTAACATATGACCTGGCCCCAAATTTGCTAATTTCACATATATAATTTTTGATGTTTTATCTACATCATCAGAATTAAATAAATCAGCATAGTCTCCACAGTAATACATTTTAGTTCCTGAATCTATATTTATTTTACTTAAATCAAAAGGGAAATAAGCTTCAGTGATGCTTGGGTAACATCTATTTGATAACTTTCTTTGATTTCTAGTATTTAATAAAGTAAATATTATACCTCCTATAAAAGTAATAATAGGAATCAATATTCTAAGAGTTTCATCACTTATCATTAAACATCACCTTTCATCTACATTAGATTTCGACAAAAGGAAAGGATTCCCTCTTAATTTAGACAAAAAATAACGCTAAGCCTTCGCTTGCGTTTCTGTTTGTGTAGCTGCTACTGGCAGCACACTATTTATAGTGTGTTTGTTAATGATTGCTCCACCGATATTCACGAAGTTAATCTTCTGATCATTTAATGTGGCTGTAAAAGCAGTTGCATCAAACTCCGCATTTGTTAAATTAATAGCTTGTCCATTGTTTAGTTGTACTTGATAATCCATAATATCATTCTCCTTTTATGTTAGTGCTACAGAATCTTTTGTTGAACCGTCAACTTGCACATATAATCTTCCGTTTGAATAAGAGATTCCTATACCCGACGAATTAGCTCTTGCTACTCCTCGAACAGTTGCATATGAAAAATCTACAGTCCCATTAAAATCTGTTATCCCACCACCTGTTCCGATTGTTATATCTGCAGAACTCAAATTAATTTCTTGAGCATTTAATTCTAAGCCATAACCAGAACTGTTGATACGGTTTGAGTTATTAAATACTAGTGACTTAAAACCACCACTTTTACCTAAATACAAATTGTTCCCTACTGTAGCATCAGTACTAATATCAATTGTTGCACCTTCTATCCTTCCAGCATAGATCGTCCCTAAGTTACCACTAATATCGGAAAGAACCCTTACAGCACCAACCAAATTAATTTTAGAAGCCTGAATCGTAATCGTTGTTGACGTTTGATTTATCAATGAGGCTATTGTATTACCGTTGTAATCAGTATTACTTACCTTTTGAGTAATCTGGTATGCCTGTTGCGTAATGCTACTTTCAGCTGTTCCAAGTCTGGAATCGACATTTGATACTCGAGTTGTTATTTGTCCAACCTCAATAGATAAAGATGATACCTGCGTTTGAGTACTGTCAGCTTTACGTTCTACCCTGGAAACCTCTGCCGTTATACTGTCAGCTCTGATATTGAGTTTGGCCACCTCACTAGTAATACGATTGTTCACACTCAAATTAATGTTGTCAGCTTTAATATCAATTGCTGCAATGCTTTTATCGATACGTTCCACTTCTAATCGAATGTTCGAGTCAGTTTGAGTTATGGCCGAACGGTACTCTTTAATTGATTCGTTTAAGATTTCCTGTGTTTCGGTCAATTCGTCAGATAAAGTTTGAGGTAGGGCATTACCTATCACAACAGCTACTGTTTTAAATTCATCTGTTTCTTCATCGATAACTTGAGTGACCTCTAAAATACGAGTCTGCATTTCATAATCCCATGGCTCGTAAATTAGCCAGATACGCTCCCCAAGCTGTTTATCTAACAACTCGATTGAATCCAATTAAATTGATATTTCTGGCTGATCTTTTAGCGACTTTCGGGCTTTGTCCATTAAATTATCTGAATCAGAAAACCGTTCATCGCTCATATCATCAGCATCACGAATACCCCACTTAGCAGCCTGTGGTGATGTGTATCGGACAACTAAATTATCTTTACCCTTGGCACTGATACGTGTCCTTAAATTGTCTGTATTAACCGATTTAGATAATTCAATAATGTTGTCGCCATATTGGTAGACGAAGTCGTTATCTGGGCCAAGCATTTTGCTGAAATGGATGTTGCTGTTTGAAGTGATCTCATATTCACATTCAAATGCTTCACAGATTTGATTCACTAATTTAACGATATTGTCATTCCCGAAAGCCTCGATATAGCCATCTTCGTCAAAATCACTTGTGAAGGTCCAGTTTGTATTCCGCAATGCAAAAGTAGCGAATTCATTTAAGGTTTTATGTCCTCCGTTGGTGCCCTCTTGTCTGCGCCAGATATTATCGAAGAAGATATGCTGTGCAAGGATTGACTTTACATTCCCTCTCGATTTTCGGTGTAGTTGCTTTATCCGAAACTGGAAACCGCCAGCCTCGATAATACTTTCCTCTGCAAGCAAATGAAATGAATGTGGGTTATCACGTTCACTTGCATCCAATGTCAGTTCAAATACTCCATCGATGTTTTTCCTTACAACCGGCTTTCCTCTGCATACCAAAGCCTCTGTTAAAGTACCTTCATAGTTAGTGATTGATAGCATCGCTTCACCTTCTTTCACAATAAAAATACGCTACTCGGTGTGAGTAGCGCTGGTTAATCTAAGGTATATACTTTCCTGTTGAAGCATCAAAGGGAGCTGATTTCATTTCTGTTTGATCTCTATTCCAACCTATCACTTGTAACAAGTTAATATTTCTCTCAGTGTCTTTTCTAAGAATAAAGTTATAACCTTTCGCCCATTCTTTACCAGGGTAGATGCCACCTATTTTTAATGCTCTTTTTAGCAACTCCGGTGAATCATATTTGACATCCTTCATTAGTACAAACTCCTTTTTAGGGAAGGGAGATGTACCTTCTCCTGTTAAATCATTGACCATATCAATTTTTCCATCGTGAATGGTAACTAAGAAATACTTATTCGTATCTGGTACTCCAAATGAAATATTCCAATGTTTTCTTTTACCATCACTTCCGATTGCCTTCCCTGGTTTATCCAAATCTATATTTATTGCTTGTAATAATTGAGCATCTTTATTCCATTTCAATGCTGAAGGAAAGGCTAATTCAATTGCTTGTATAATCGATAACTCTTGGTGGTCATCAACTTTTAGTATATGAATTGATGGCGAAGAAAGAGCAGAAACTTTTACAAAAGCACCTACTGTAAATAATAAAAGTACGCCAATAAAAACAATTCGCTTCATTTTCTCATCCTTTTTTAGCGATATTGTTTCCGAACTGGATTTAAATATTCTATGGTTAGCTATAGTAAAATTTTCAATAAAAATACGCCACTCAATTGAGTAGCGCTTACTGAACAATATGGAACGATTATTTAATTTTCATTACTAAATTTAGCTTCTATTAAATCATTAAAGATGTCCAATTTACTGGCTTTTATTACTAATCCTAAATTTAACATTCCCTTTGTTTTAGTATAGACTTTGTTTAGACTTGTAGGAATAATAACTTCCCCTAAACTATCATATATAGGACCAGCATATAAAACTCCAATAAATATTAATCTCGAGCCGAATTGTACCTTACCATTCTCGGTATAGCTATTTAAATCATGAATAAAAATTGGCGATCCACTGGAACCACTAAAACAAGCTATATCAATTAAAAATTCTGGTTTTCCATTGTAATTTTTATATATAGGAGTTGCATTAATTCCTCTTCGTGATAATGGTAAATTATTGTGTGAATCCCATAATCCATTAGGATAGCCTATCATTGTTACTTCTTGTATAGTGTTAAGTTGTTTTAATTCACGCTCAGTTTTTATTATTCTTTTATTCACTGGATAAAAGTGAACTTTTTTATTAATTTCAGCAAGTTGAAGAAAAATCTGTGTAACAGGAATCACACATAAATCTATATCTTCTTCTGGATGTAATATAATCGTATCATCATTAATTGGTAGTCTTACTGGATGTATTGATAATATACGATCGCCATTTTCATCCCGCTCTTCCGAGTCAGTAGTGTTAAACAAAAATCTTAGCTCTTCACCACCCTCTATCACATGTTTATTTGTCACTATCGCAGCGTGAGTCCCTCCGCCCTCTACATCAAGATTGTCACAGAAAAAATAAAAGAAACCAGTTCCTGTTGAAATTGGTTTATTGTTGATAATAGTCTCAATTCGAACTGTCACGTACGGTAATAATTCATCAAATGTACTCATATTAGATTCTCCCCCTATAAGAGGATATCTTATTTTAAAAAATTTAACAAATTCCCCTTTCTTTAATTACTATTACAAGGAATTCCATTATGAATTTGCTAACACTGCAATTTCACGCTCTGCAATTTCTAGTTCAACGTAATGTTGCAGCTCTGTTGGCTTAACATCTTCTACTGTACGTACTTCGCCCATGACGCTTGTAGCATAAGCTTTGACCAAACGTTTTTTCAATTCTGTTAATCCTTCAAGATGTTTTTCTTCCGTCATTGTACAACCCCCAAGTCTGTAAGTATTGTTAACATTTTAATTTCAAGTTCTGCATCCGCTAGTTCTACTGGAGATGGTTTTAATGATTCAAGTAATTGCTGCGATTCACGTTCTACTTTTTCTTCTTCCGATTCGCCTTCCACCCATTCACTACCGTTCCATTTATGTTTGTGAACAGGAGGTAACATTGTATGAGGAATCTCATTATTTTCAAAGTCTCTTACAGTTGTATCGACAACTCTAGAGGTGATGATAAACCCATGAGCATCAATAACATATACGAATTTCAAAGTGTTTTCTGTATCTTGCAAGGTAACCACCCTCCTTTATCAGTTTCCATGAATAAATGAAAAGTTAAAATAAATATACGAATTGTTTGTAATACTAGTTATTTCCGAAAGAACATATGCCATTAACATACCTTGGTCTTCAAGGAATCCACTAATATTTTTATAAGTACCCGACACAGGTGCTACAATTGAAACCGCAACCCTTTCACCAAGTTCTGGTCTATAGCCCTCTGGTAACTGAGCCAATATCTGTGTAGATTGAGATGTTTTTTGTAACGCTCCTCTAACGTATACTAGTTGATCTCTTTCATTTTTCGCTACATATAATCCGTAAGTGCTAAAATTATTCCAACCCGACCATGGTGTTATAGGTACTTTCTTTAGAGGTTTAATTTCATTGCCTTGAACAATAAAGTACGAACCGTTATATCTAAGCGTATATACCATATCTTTCTTCAAAGAGTCTTTCGGTGCAAGACCTCCACTATTCAGTATTATATATTTTTCGTCTAGCCCATTAACTTTAAGCTTTGAAAATCCAGCATTCGATTCATGCATCTTGATAGCTAAAGACATCCCTTCAACAAGCGCTGTAACTGAAGGGTCTAAACTCACTTCATAAAGTGATGGTGTGCCTGTAGTGACTACATATGGCGTGTGTATCTTTAAATCCTTAGTGTGTTCATCTCCTGCTCCTGTTTCAACGATTGTCCATTGATCTTGAACGTCTTTAACAGCTAGTTCACCATTAAAATAACGGATGCCATGACTACCTTCTTCAGATAGTACATTTTGTCCCAAATGTTCAGTAACTTCCGTTTTATTATCAGTGACCGTTTGCTTGATATTTGCTATTTCTTGATTAACTTCTGTGAGATCGGCATCCTGTCCAGGAGGGCCTTGTTCACCTTGTGGTCCTTGAGGACCTGTATCTCCTTTTGGACCTTTAATGGTACCAACGTTCGTCCAGTCATTCGTGGTATCTGACCACACGTATAAGTCACCATTAATTAAGTATGCATCCCCTGGTTCTCCAATTGGAGGTAATGAGTTTTCATCTGGCAATTTGATCCCATATTAAATCTGCTGGAGAACGTTCATTCATTGCCTCCATGATTTCAAGTGTTTCTTCGGGTAGAAACTTTGCAAAGAAACCATGCGTTGTTGCATTCTGATTTTGCTTTGGTGCACCATGCCCCTTAGCATTTGAATTACCAGCAGGAGCCCCTCGACTTCGTTTAGTAACGTTACCATTGGATTTAGTAACGTTACCTTTCAAATGGTCATCCCATTTATCTTGGTTCTTCCACTTTCGGATTTGTGAATCGGATAATTTTAATTGCTCGGCAATATCCTTCAATAACATTTGCCCTTTGCTATCGAGCCATATTTGAAACGCTTCATCACGTTTCGGGTTTCTCGGTCTAGCCATATCTCATACACCACCACCTCCATGTCATTTGTTTGTTTTGTAAATCACTCCATTATGCTAGTTGCCTTGTAAAATAAAAAACGCAACTATTAATTAGTTGCGAAAAGTGCTTTCTCAATAGCTAATTTTGTTCTTTCTAAATGACTTAAACCCTCTTTTATGCTTTTCAAAATATCATCATTACTTGTTCTCACACCTTGAGAAACTGTGATTATTCCATCTTTCCTTTCAACACCCGACGTTAGGTTAGTTGGGCTATTATTATGAGTAAAGTTGTTTCTTAACTCTCCGAGTTGGAAGTATTCCTCATCACGCATTATTTTCTTAAGTTCAGCGTAAAGCTCTGGATTCTTGCTCTTTAGTTTCTTCCTTACCTTGCTATTAAATCCAGGACCCGGTGTTATATTAAACAGATATTTAACATTAATTACATGCATTAGTAAATCATATGCTCCAAATATTCTTTGTGTAAGTGACTCAGCATAATAAGAATACCAATATTGATTTCCTAAATTACCTTTGGCATCTTTCGAAAAATAAAGCATAGTTTGTACATAATTAACTGATATGTCGAAAATTTTATTATTAAACTGAGTCATCCAATGATGAACCTCTGATTCACCATTAAATAGCTCCATACCTGTAAATCTGTTTCTCAAGTTTTGAAATACAATTTGCGGATATAATTTATCAAATTCCACACTATATATTTCATAGTTATCTCCAGACATATCTTTAATGTAATCTAAAATATTTACCATTCCTTCACCCCTACCAAATCATAATCGAGAAGATGAAATATATGTAACAAGTTTTTGCTCTTAAAAGTCAGCAAAAGCCTTCACTGTTAACTTTGGTTCAATCAATGGCATCACCCCATTATGCTAGTTGCTTTGTAAAATAAAGAAGTCGCCAAATTTGGCGACTTTCAGATACCTATTTAATTTGAATAAAAGCTTCATCTTTTGATTTATTAGATATAGTTATCTTATTTTCGTTTTGTAAAGTTTCCAAATCCTCTAGTAGTTCATCAGAATTATTATTTAGGTTATAGGTTTCTTTTAACATAGTTCTTAATGTTTTTAGCGGGACGTATTCATCTTTTTGAAAATGTTTTAACAAAAAGTTATATAACGCTCGTGGACCAGAAACCGTGATTTGAACACCTAAGTTACTACTTGATACATTCTTTTGCGTCTCCTCGATTTTCCTAACAAGCATAGCCCACTTATTATTATCTAGTTGATCATTTTGTGCTTGTTGACCACCTTTTTTAACTTCATCAGCAATTTCTGTAATCATAGATTTAAGTTCATTCAAATCAGAATTTTTTTGTTCTATTTCCTGGTTTTTTTCATTATTTAAATCATTAAGATACTTTAAGCTATTTGTTAAAGAATCCATTTTTCCAATCATTTCTTTATTATGGCTATTGGCATCTGAAGATTGTATAAATGAAAAAATGATAGCAATAATTGCTAAGAAGATAGATAACAAAGTTCCTCCTAAGGATAAATCGCCAGCTAAACTCGCCGAATCTTCAGTTTTCCACACACTTACACAAACCAATAAGACAACTATAATAAGAATCCAATAGGTCATATCCTTTTTTGTTGGAAATTCAAATTTACTTGACTTCAAATTAATCACCTCCTACACAATCATAAGCCAGAAGATGAAATATATGTAATAACTTTTTGCTCTCAAAACCACACCAAACTCTGCCCTCTAATCACAAAGTGTTTTGGCTGTTTGATGCAGTTTTCAAAGCAAAAGAAAAAGCCACGCTCATACTCGTGACTCATATTTCCTATTTCGATAACTTATAAATAATATATTGATTAAATGATACGCCCTCCTTATTTGCTTCTTGAATTAGTTGTTTACGCAATGAATCAGGAATAGACATGTTAAATATTCCAACGTTTCTCTTTTTTCCAGGCAGTATCCAACTTGTCTCTAAAAATTCTCTTTGTTTAACTAAATATTCTTTTCCTTTTGCGACTTGGTATAATTGCTCATAGTTTTCTTTAAAATTATATATGTATAAAAATTTTTCATACTCTGTAGTTGTATAGTACATTTTTAATTTTTCTGGTTTTCCCTGAAGTCCATTTACATTCTCTGCAAAAGGAATGGGGATATAAATTTCTACATCATTTTTCAT
The DNA here is from genome assembly GCF_028877475.1 of Lysinibacillus irui. NCBI lineage: Bacteria > Bacillati > Bacillota > Bacilli > Caryophanales > Bacillaceae > Lysinibacillus > Lysinibacillus irui. The sequence goes on from NZ_CP113527.1 coordinate 2,400,647, forward strand.
ATGATCTAAATACGCTTCGTAGAAATGTGGTTTGTAATGTTTTTTATCTAAATACAGTTTTATCTCACATTCTAAAATGACTTCAGGTGTCCCAATGAATTTAAGTTGAAAGAAACCTATTCTCCCTCCACTTAGTGTATTAGCCATTAATTTTAACTTCTCATAGTAATCAAATTCTATTATTTTTGAATCTTGATGAACATTTACCCCTTGTAACTTAACATTTGCTTGAAAATCATTGCACACAATATAAGGTCTAGCTTTCTTTTTATTTTCTAGTAGAACTTGTTTGGCCTGATAATCAATTTGTGTTTTTGCAACAATATAAGCTCCTATTACCCCTACAATTCCACCAAGCATCCCTAATGAACCACCTATTATGGTAGCTAAATTTTGACTATCACCTAGTATTGATTGGAATAATATAGCTAATATCGAAATAATAAAAGCTACAATAGAAATAGGTACTAGTATTGAAATTTTACCACTATCAATTTCATTTTCTCTTTCCATCTCCTCACCTCTTAATAAATATTAAGTTAAATTAAAGAAGTTATGTAATATAAATCTGATACAAAAAGCCTTACCGTGCTAGGATAAGGCTTGTCTACTGGGATAAAGTATTTAATGGTCACTCAATTTTGACATCGTGGCAGAGCGTACCCCGTTATTTCGTAATTGTGTTCTAGTTTTATAGTGCATTTCCGTGCACTTTGTTGATGTAGTAAGTTTGACTGAATTAAATGGAAAGTGGACGAAGTTCACATATAAACCACTCCTTTCAAAATTCGAAACTGTAAAAACAAAATTAATCTATAAATACAAAAAGCCACACCTTATTAGATGTGACTCGCAATAAAACCATTATGCTAATCTTAAAATGACAATAGATGCACTGATAACTTGTGTGCCCAAAGTAATGCTATTTAATAAAGTAACTGGGTTGACATTAATATTTCTTAATGTAAGAACATCTGATGCATTTAAAGTTGTTATTACTTGACCATTTTTCGTTGAGTTACCAGTAGAGTCTCCATAATTGGAACCAGCTATTTGGTTGTCGCCATTGAAAAGAGCAAATGCATTAGGGCCACCTCCAACATTCAACTCATAGGTAATAAGGTAAGTACCCGTTTGATTTATTATGATAGGTGCTGTTCCTGGTACATGTGTTACAAACCCTGCAGGTGTAATATTGCCATTTGTATTAAAAGTAACTTGGCCATTACTCGGGATAGTTAGTTGTAAAGTTGTATCATAAATATAAGCAGACCCTGGAAGCCCCATACCTACAGGTTGTTGTGGTACCTGTACTCCTTGATGGATATTTTTGTCATTACACCTTTCTTCGCAATCATCATGAATTCTGCTAATTCTTTTATTAGTTGGTTCCTTTTCACTTCTATTGAAACTGTCGAAACCCATTTTATCATCCTCCTTGTTTTATTACATTATTCAATGAAGGGACAAATGAAATAGACAATTTTACTAAACTTATATGTATTAATTAGCTTTTATTAACTAAATAAAAGACCACTATATTAAGTGATCTTTTTAACAAGGGAATGATTTATTTTTATACATATTATTCTTAACAAAACACGTAAGTTGGGGCATTGCCTTATCTCTTTAAAAATATGTGCCGGCCACGTATGTCTCGCTCCGAACAAGTTTATTCAGCGCAGGTCAGTCGTCGGTCTGTCTTTCCCTAATATTTAGGTTTTGGTAAATACCAGGGGAGGAAACCTTTACCGCGCCGTCCTCCCTCACAGTATACAATTAAATTGGTAAATCTATGAAACAACAGACATTTCGGACATTCTTTTGGCATTTCGCTGATAATCCTACGTACATGTCGTTCCGTAATCCCCTCTAGTTCAGCAATATGTTTCGTTTTCATACCTGATAACTTCCAGTGTAAAATAGTAATTTCTCGCTCTCTCTTAAGATGGCTAGAACTTTTATCAATGAATGCTATCTTATTTTGGTACTCTCTCACTAGTCGTTCTGGTAATATGCTTTTGTTTCTGAATGCCTGTTTAGGTGTTGGATCACTAATACCTCCACCTCTTGGCATGCCGATATTATCATAATCGGTAACCATAATATCGTTTGCATACGGATTCTCTGCCTCATATCCTAATGCTCTTTTTTGGTAACGGGCCTTTGTTGTTTAATGCTACTCACCGTTAAAATGAGATTTATCAATAAGCTTTTTGTCTACTGCTTGTTTGAGGCAATCCTCGAACTGCAGCTTTAAATGTTTCATTAGTAAATCGCATTATATCATCATCCTTTTCTGATTTTGCTTGGTGTGCCATGGCTCTTTGCGTTATTTCGTTTAGTAACGTTACCTTTCATATGGACATCCCATTTATCTTGGTTCTTCCACTTACGTATTTGCGAATCGAGTAATTCTAGTTGTTCTGCAATATCCTTTAGGAGCATTTGCCCTTTGCTTTCAAGCCACATTTGAAACGCTTTATAACATTTCGGATTTCTTGGTCTAGCCATATCTCATACACTCACTACCACCTCCATCATTTGTTTGTTATGTAATCACCCCATTATGCTAGTTGCTTAGAAATTAAAACAAATTTCTATACGACACATCGTTATGTCTAAAAAAATTTATCTTTTATTTTTCTCTAATAGCTGATTTATTTTGTTATCAGTATTTAGTAATACTTGTTTTATTTGTTTAATCTGATGTTCTTTTTGTAACATCTGCTCATACTTTTCCTGGAATAAAACTTTTATCTCAAGAAGATTTTGTATTTCTTTTTTTGTGAGTTTTTTATTTATATCAGTATTTCCCGACCATTCAAAAAGGATTTTGATTTCTTGGAGTGAAAATCCAGTTTGTTTAAGTTTAAGGATTGTTTCAACTATATCAATGTCTTTCTTATTATATTCACGCTGCTTATTTTTAATTTCTGGATGCAATAAATCCATTTTTTCGTAATACCGGATAGTATCTTTACTAAGGCCTGTACATACTGCAAATTCGGAAATTTTCATTATTATCACCTTCTAGATTATATATTTATAAACCATTAGGGCCATTATACAATGGAATATAAAACGAACGATATGATGGCTATACTTAATCCGTCCATTTGTTAATAGCCCTTCAGTAACTGCTAATATATGTAACAGAATAAATGCAAGTATCAACAGCATAAACATCCAGTTTTTGTTTGGTATAAATAATATTAAAAGAATACTAATTGATACGGTAATAAACAAAAACGTTTGTACTTGGAATCCGATTTCTTTCCATTTTTTTAGCCCTGCTATTCCTATTAAAACTGCGTATAAACCAATTAATATATTTGTGACAATTACCATTCCATCACTCCATTCTTTTTATTTCATTCATCTTAAAAGATGGAGTTGACTCCATGTCAATAGATAATAAACAATTTATTTTCACTCTCAAAAGTAAGTACCGTTTGCCCTAGCAGTCAAAGGGGGAGGAAACTGCTTGATACTCACTTTTCAGGGCAAAATAAAAACACCCAATTAGGGTGCGTTAATTTGACTTTCTTAAATTTTTCGATTAACCTTTTTTCGTGATTCTGTTCAATTGTTAGAGTAAGAGTATCTGCTAAATCAGCAAAGTTTGACTGAAATTATGGAAAGTGGGTGAAGTTCACAGGATAACCACTCCTTTATTTAAAGAAGATTTCAATTGAAACGAATACTGAAAATAAAAATACCCCAATATGGAACCAACCAGAAACTTTTCTCTCTCTTTGAAATTCTTTTATTCCAAGAACTAAAATCAATAATCCTAAGAAGAATAACACTAGGAAACTCAACTGATAATCACTTGTGATAATTGAGTAAGTTGAGAGTGATACTACTATGATTGAAAAAAGAATTTGTAATATTGTTAGCAAATTTATCATCACCTTTTAAATATTGTAGTTTGATTATACAATACAAAAGATAACATGGATATAATTACCATATATTTATAACCATCCATATTTGGTAAAAAAATGTGATTTTAAATTCAATTAGTTAGTGCTCGGAATTGTTCTTGAGTGGCCGAACTAATAGTTTAATCCCTTTTTACGCGTTCATCCACAAATTTGGTCCAAACCATGAATAAAGACGCTTTCCGTATTATTGAAAAGCGTCTGTTAGCCGAAAAATTATCTGCTTATAAACAGTGAATTTTCATACTTCATTTATTCATTGAGATAGCTGTATAGCTTACTAATTAGATCTTTGTCTACATCAACCTTATAGAGAGAACCTAGCATTTCATTCAAAGCTTCAACTATATTCAACGCGTTCTTATAAGCCAATTCTATCTCATTTTCTTTTAATTTTGAGGTTATAGATACATAATCTTTATACGACTCTGTACTTATATCTTCTTCTAAATTTTTTGTACTATTTAACCATCGTTCAACCGTATTTTCCTTTACCCTTATTAATTGTAGTATATACCTTTGCACAAGGGTTAAAGCCTCCAGAGAACGTGCTAACTCTCCTCTTCTCATAACATTTACACCCATCAACCAAGCATTCACGAAGTTATTAAAAGCGAAGTTAACATTCTCATCAGTCATTCGGTCTGGTCCAGCTCCACCTAAATCATCTAGTAAAGGCTTTAATTGCTCTGTAGAATCATAAATATACATAGACTCAGGATCGGGAAAAAGTCCTGTAGGCTTAAAACTTTTTATGATTTCTATTTTTGAGACAGGAAGAAAATGAAATTCTCCACGAATCATATTCGAAAAAATCACTACCTCTGTTCCAAACTCATTGTAAAAGATCAAGTGAATTGGATAAACTTCAGAAACCCAATGTCTAGAGCTAAATTTCTCCATCTTATCATCTTCAATGAATATATAAAACTCAACATCAGAATACTGATCTCCTTCACCTTTTGTAAAAGACCCATACATCATACATGCTGAAACAAACTCATCTGCAATACATTTATCTCTAACACTTTGAATAATTTTATTTTGAATTAACATATCTCCATCTCCTTATCTAATCATTTCTTTTTCAGATAAGGGATTTGTCTACTACTGGACAGCATGAGCAACACATGTATAATGCTCCTTCCATTTCTTAATCAGTATGAGTATAACATTATATATTATTAAGTTGTGAGTTCCAATTCAACCAGTTTTTCCGTACAATGAAATAGGAAACCGGATTTTTATTCAATAAAACTATTGATTATCTATTGCATTTGAAAGAAAGAAAAACGCCCGATTGTTGAAGATCTAATTAGTTCAAGAAGGACTGTTCTTTTGTAGATTTGTTAAATAAATCTATTCTTTCTTTCATACTTTCGTTCTTACTAATATCCCACCATTCAACGACCACATAAATCTCATCTATATCCTTAAGTGCAACAGATTCACCGTTTTTATTTAGGTATGGCCCTTTAATAGCACCAGTTGTATATTCTGCTATGTTCATCTCACCAGTAGCTGAATCAGAATGAACCACTGAATCATCACTATCTATAACCACATGCGTTTCAAAGTGGAAGGAATCTGTAATATACTCATTGACGTTTTTCATATTTAAAATCCCATGTCCTGCTTTAAAGTCTTCTGGTGTAATAACAATTTCATAACATAGATTCCAGCTTTCGCTTTCACCCATCAATAATAAATAATAATTATTACCACCTTTTTGAGCATTGCAGCCAGATAGTACAAAGAAAGGCAACATCAAATAAATCCAAGGTACTAAACCTTTTATATACTTCTTCATTAAATCCCCCTTTGAAACATTACTTTTATAAAATTTTAACATAAATATCCAATTCTCTGAAATTGAATGTAATTCAACAGGGTTCTTTAAATGAAGATAGACACATTCCTTACAAAAGAACTGTGCCCGATTGTTGAATATAGAAATGGTGAACAAGCTATAAAAATGGATATCTGTTATTTTACTAAAACCCACGTTAATTGAATAAGTTCTAACTTCCTTAACGTTCAAATTGAACTCTGGTCGTTGTTAGATAAAATATTTTAATTATATTGGTTATCCAATTAAAAGTTAAATTAATATATAACAAATTACGATTATACCTATTGAATTACCCAATTATCTCGTGTTAGTCTCATACGATCTACACTCTCTCCAAATACCTTTAAAGAAAAAGCATGGATAAACTAATAAATATAAATTAGGAATCCACCAAGAAATATCGAAATCTAAACGGATTGTCCAAAATGCTAAAGCTTGTAACCCTGAACAAAAAGTTAAAATTAATGATAAAAAAGCAAATTGTTTCCAAATATGTTTTTGTTTCGAGTACAAGTACAAGCTTAAAAATCCAGTCAACGAGATTAACAAATCTAAAGGTAGAAAAGACCAGTTCCATGCAACCAAAATAGGATTTTGATAATCTTTAAACAAATATTCTTGTGGAATCATATGAAAAATTGTTATGAACCAATATATAATAAACCCAATATCAGTAATAAGGAAAAAATATTTTAAACGTTTCAATTTACACGTTCCTCCACCATCTCTTTGTTTTTCTCTTCATGTGCCGAACTATTAAAATTTAAGATAACGACTCCAATTAAAATAAAAAGAATCGCTAGTATCTTAATTACATTGATACTTTCTCCAAAATAAAAGAAACCAATTATTGTAATCGTAACAATTCCCATACCTGACCAAACCGCATAGGCAACGGACATCTCCATCCCCTTTAATGCAAATGACAAAAATGAAAAACATACGATATAAAACACAAAAATAAGAATACTTGGGACGAATTTCGTCAGTCCATCAGATAGCTTCATCGCAGTTGTACCGGCTACTTCAAATAAAATCGCTAAGCCTAAATAAATCCACTGCATTATTCTCCCTCCTTCTATTTGGAAATAGCAATTCCATACAGCAACATGTCCATAATAGATTCGAGCATACTCTTCAATGTATAATTACTCTTTTCAATAAACAAAGGATCATATATGCGATTGAGTGAACCTAAATATACTTCAATAAAAAACGGAATATTAATTTGTCTAATATTCCCTTCTCTCATTCCCTCTTCTATTAATCGGATTACAGTAGACCAACCTTCACGTAAAAACTGATCTAATTTCAACCATTGATTATAATGGTGTTTTTTTAGTTCTACTAATAAATGTGCATCTATGAATATAAATTGTTGTGGAATACAAATTAAGATGCGTCTTATTTTTTCAACTGTTTGTAACGTATCATCTTCAGCAATATGTTTTTCCTTTTCTTGAATACTTTCTATTACATTACGAATAACTTCATCTACTATCTCATCCTTTGAAGAGAAGTACTCATAGATTGTCCTCTTACTCACAGCTAATTGTTTTGCTAAGTCACTAATTGTAAATGTAAACCCCTTCGTTTGAATTTGGTGAATTGTTTCTGTTAAGATTCTCTGTTTCATAATCCGCCCCCTAAACTTTTGGTACTGATTCGGTTTTTATAGTACCATCATCATTTTACAATTTTAATATCATCTATACAACTAGCATTTTACTAAACCTTTTATCTAACGAATAAAATACTAAAAAAAGACACCCAATTTCTACATGAGTATCTTAATCAAATTTTAAGTTTAACTCCAAAGACTCCAAAATGAACTTCTCATTCAGGAATCGCCCTATTCTGGCATAATAGCTAATGGGATACTAACTATTCATAAGCTTTTGTATGCAACTTGAGCGATTTGTTGTTCACCATTCTTCTCAAAAAATTTATAAGTTTCCATCCCGATTTTTTCCGCAACTTTTTGTGATGGAATATTTTTTAAGGTCGTATATGAAAATATTTCAGAATAGCCAAGAACATTAAATGCATATTCCTTACAAGCAGACGCTGCTTCTGTGGCATATCCCTTATTCCAATACTCTTTAATAATGTGAAACCCAATTTCAGGTAACCTTACACCATCGATGTTCTGCATTGTTATTCCACAATCACCGATAAATGTATCCCCTTCTTTTAAAACAATTGCCCATAGACCGTGCTTATATTGCTTATAATTTTTCTCATTCCATTTGATCCAATTTTTAACCTCTTCTTGGGTAAATGGATGAGGGTAATATTGCATAGACTCTGGGTCAGAAAGCACTTTTGATAATTCGTTACAATCGTCCATTTTTAACTCTCTAAGGTATAATCGTTCCGTCTCGATTATCTTCATAATATCCATCCTTTGCAGTTAATTTTTTTGCCACAAAATGGCCCTTTGCATGAAGAAAGATGCTTTCTTATTTCAGAAAAGCGCCCGATTGTGAAAGATCATTAGCATATTTTCTTCTTAACCTAAATCATCCGTTAGTTCAATAGTAATACATTATTTAAGCAACGGGTGAAGACCTATTAGCAAGGGTGCATACACGATTAATGGAATAAGCAAAATCACTGCACCAATTTTTTTAATTCCCTTTTGTAATAGTAAAAGAGAAGTAATGAAAAATAATGGGTAAATAATAAAAGCTATTATTAATATACCATCAACTAATCGATATAGTTTTCCTGAAAATGCTCCTATGAATGGGATTGAGATCCATTCTAGTACGCTAAACGCAATAACCAATATCCATAACCATTTAAGTGTCATCACTAATCACCTCTAAATCCCTATTGTTCAAATAAAAACCCTTATTCCATTTTACTCGTTCAGAGAATTTTTTTAACTCCAATATCATGTCCCATTGAAGCATTAACATTAAACATGACTATAGGATTCATATGGTCCTTTGTATTTATTAATATATAAAAAACCGATTTTCCTTGTCTCAAGGGGAATCGGTTCTTTTAAGTCAGTCATCTAATGAACATTGAACTTCATTATAATTTGTAAGTTTGGATAGTAGTTCAATAAGTTGTTGTCGCTGCTCTTGAGTCAGATTCTTTAATAAAATATCTGCTGCCTCTTCTTCAAGCAATCGTACTTTTTTAATTTGCATTTGTGCATTGTCAGTTAATTGTATCAAAGTAGCTCGTCGGTCTATTGGATCAGGCATCCGAACAAGAAGTCCATCCTGTTCCAATGCATCTACAAAGTCAGTAACCGTTCGGGCCTTTACCCCTAATTTGGCTGCTAACTCGCTCATTCGTATTTTCTCTACTTCAGAAACAGCAAGTAAAACACGAAGTCTGGGTCCTGAAATTTGAAACGGCATGTCAAGATTTGATAGATGTGCTTCAAATTCTCTCTGGATATAATGAGAAGTCTTAATTAACGCATGAATACCCTCTACTGCAGATGTTTTTGAAGAATGTTGATTTGTCATAAAAATTCCTCCTTGACAGTTTTAAATTAATCGCATAAACTCATTTTGAGTAAACTTATATTGAGTAAGCTCACTAAATCAATACCCTATAATATCATTGTACCATAGAAGGGTATTGTGAAAAAAAAACAATATATTGGAGGGATTATCTTGTTAATTATATCTATTATTCTTCAAAGCCTGCTAGCCTTAGTGTTCTTGTTGACTGGGTTTATGAAGGTATCTGGTAATAAACAGCAAGTAGAAACATTCGAGCACCTTAACCTACCTCAATGGTTCCGAGTGATTACTGGATTGGTACAACTAATTGGGGCCGCTGGTTTAATTATCGGTTTTTGGAATCCTGGAGTAACAGCATTAACTGGCTTATGGCTTGCGATTACGATGCTTGGTGGAGTGATGACGCATATTAGGGCAAAGGATTCTATCACTCAGGCAATTCCAGCATTCATACTGGCGATACTGGCAACTATCATTACTATTTTTAACTTATCTGACATGCTGAACCTGTTTTCTTAAATTGTTCGATACTTAATAATACACCTATGATATCAAGATATTAACAGTATATCTACACTCTAAAAGGAGATTTATATCGTATGACAGTAAAAACAGAAAATAACAATGAAGTATTCTCTATTAGAACCATCATAGGCCCCTTATTAGCTGTCATTGTTGGTATGATGATGGTAATTCTTGATAGTACGGCGATGAATGTTGCCTTGCCTGGCATAGTGACAGATTTTAAATCTGATGTTTCGACCATGCAATGGTCCTTAACAGGTTATACGCTCGCTTTATCAGCTGTCATTCCTTTAGCTGGTTGGATGACGGACCGATTTGGAGCAAAAAAGATATTTTTAATTACAATTACCTTTTTTACAATTGGATCCGTTCTCTGCTCTGTTGCACAAACTCCTGAACAGCTTATCCTCTATCGAGTTATTCAAGGACTTGGGGGAGGAATGGTAGCACCAATAGGAATGACCATTATTTTCCAACTCGCTCCTTCGGATAAAATTGGGTCTGTAATGGGGGCACTTGGGGTTCCGATGCTTTTAGCACCTGCTTTAGGACCTGTTCTAGCAGGATATCTAGTTGAATACGTTACTTGGCATTGGATTTTCCTTATTAATTTACCAATCGGGATTATTGCAATTTTGGTTGGATTGAAATTTTTACCGAATGTTGAACGAAAGACCGCTGCATCCCTTGATTATTTAGGGATTCTATTAGCGCCTATCGCATTCGCAATGCTAGCCTATGGAGTGAGTGAAGGTGGCAAAAGCTGGACTTCAATAGAAACTCTTACTGGATTAATTGTAGGTGGAGTTGCTCTCATTCTATTCATAATTGTTGAACTTCGTCAAAAGCAGCCTTTACTAGAGCTGAGAGTTTTTGGATCATCTGACTTTAGAAAAGGAATTGTGATTTCATGGATTTCTCAAATCGCATTATTTGGGGTTATGGTTATTGTCCCGTTATTTTTACAAACAGTAAGAGGTTACGGTGCATTAGCTACTGGTTTAATTCTTCTCCCACAAGCTCTTTCATCGGGTGTTATGATGCCAATTGGAGGGCGTTTATATGATAAAATAGGTGCTCGTCCTTTAGCTATAACTGGCTTGTCTATTATTACCGCAGCGCTAGTTATGCTTTCCCGAATTTCTATGGACACAACTACAGGATTTATCATTACATGTTTAGTGATGATTGGAGCAGGTATGGGACTATCCATGATGGCAATTAATACCCATGTTCTTCAATCTGCTCCCAAACATCTTGTAAGTCGCGTCACACCATTAACAACAGCGGCCCAACAAGTAATGGTTTCATTTGCAGTAGCAGGTATGACTGGGTTTCTAACGTCAAAAATTACTACTCATATGAAAACAATAGCTGACCCAATGGAAGCTACCTTTTCTGCCTATGGTGACACATTCCTTCTAGCTGCTGGGATTGCATTAGCAGGTGTGCTTTTAGGAACAATCCTTGGTAGACCAAAACAACAGTCGGAACATGCTGAAGATGATGAAACAAAAGAAGCTAATGCAAAAATGAGAGTAGGACATTAGATAAGACAATAAACTATATTTTACCCCCATCCAAAACAGGATGTGGGGTATGCGCTTTGGAAATATTTACGTTTTATCAACGTCATCAACTGCTCTAACAGATGAATTGATCTTCTGCTCCGTTAGTCATCCCTGTAAAATTTGACCACTATCTGTATTTAGTAATCATGCCAATCCATTTTATAAAATCTTGTGTGTCCCCCTTGAAATTGATGCTCATTTTACCAAACAGTTAGAGAAACATCATTGATACATTGTTTAAATTTTTTGTTTGGTTATCCACCATTCGGTCTCCGAACAGATTCTCTAAAATTTTGAAGTATGTAATCAATAATTTTTTTCATGATAAAAGCAGGATCTATACAAACTTGATATTAACACTTACATCGATATCCAATAATTAGGTAAATCATGTAGGGAGTAGAAACGCGGAGTTGTAGTGAATTCGCGTTTCTTTGTAGTTCCCTTTTATCTTTTCTGGTTAATGTAATCTTTTTGAGCTCCTTCATAGCTTCCGATAACATTTTGATAGCCAGGTAATTGGCTTGCAAGTAAAGCACCAAAACCTTCGATGTCGTTTCGCCAATCTCTTTGCAATTCACTGGCAATACTAAACCAGTTCATCAGTTGTACGCCACTATGGGCCATACGCATTAATGCCGCATCTGCAACTTGTTTACTGAAAGTTCCTGACGCATCCGTTACGACAAATACTTCATAGCCTGCGTTAAGCGCTGATAATGCAGGAAAAGCAACACAAACATCTGTTACAACACCCGCAATAATCAATTGCTTTTTCCCAGTCATTTTAACTGCATTGACAAAATCCTCATTATCCCAGGCGTTGATCTGTCCAGGGCGTGGAATCTTAGGCACATCTGGAAACAACTCAACAAGCCCTTGCATCAGTGGTCCATTTGGTCCGTTTTCAAAACTTGTGGTCAAGATGACAGGTAAATTAAAAAACTTCGCGGTATGTGCAAGTGCGAGGACGTTGTTTTTAAATTCATCTACCCCATAGTCACGTACTAAACCAGAAATTAATCCTGTCTGATGATCGACTAAAAGTAAGGCTGCATTATCTTTTGATAAACGTGTATACAAGTCAGCCATTCTGTTGCTTTCCTCCTTTATTTTAACTTGCAAAAGGCTAGTAGAACCCTGATTTGCAGACTTAATATGGTCAATTGTATAGACACGTATTCATATATTTCTCAACTATTAGTATGTATATTTTATTGGAGACGTAAGCAATTTACTTTAGAAATGATGTTGCTTTCTTCTGAAAACAATAAAATAAGGCATAGGAAAGGATTCCGTTGCCTTATTTTTTATTTGCTATGTTTTTTAATTAAATCTACGAATGCATCAATGAAGGTTTGTAAAAATTTAACCGTTCTTTCATCTTTCACATTACCGTTTTCATCTAGTAAATCAGCCACATTTCCAATATAAGCTTCAGGTTGTTGTAGTATTGGCATATTTAAGAATACTAAAGGTTGACGTAAATGATGATTAGCACCAAATCCACTCAATCTACCAGGTGATTGGCTGATAATTGCTGCTGGTTTGCCATCCCATACATTTGCTCCATAAGGACGAGAACCCACATCCAATGCATTCTTTATTACTGCAGGTATAGAACGGTTATATTCAGGAGTTACGAATAAAACAGCCCCAATTTCCTTCATCTTGTTACGGAAAGCCGTATATTCTGAAGGTGCATTGTCTTCATCATCAAAATCCTGATTATAAAAAGGTAAATTTCCTATTTCGACAAATTCTGTTTTATATCCTTCAGGGAATAAAGATGCAACATGTATTGCAAGTTTTTTTGAAAAAGATTCTTTCCGAAGACTACCAACCAAAATACCAACTTTTATCATTAAAGTTCTACCTCCCTATTTATGTTTTTTGCGGGCCATGGACATAGATATTTTCTTTGTCTCTCCAAGTTAGTTTTCCAGAAAACTAAAATCAAAAGTAATAGTGATTCCTCTCCGTTCTTTCATTTCTAAAAACATTGTATCTACTTGTCGCCATGCGGTTTATGCAATGGTCATTACACTTCCGTATTTTTATTATGGAACGGAACAAAATTATTTAAACCACTTATATAAATACCATAAAAAAAGAAGTACATGTTGTCTCCTCTACCCTTTCCCTCTAAAATAAAACAAAAACCGTCATATTAAACTTTGCGAATCCAATTCAAGCCTTTAAGGAATATCTACAGCTCACTAACATCGCCTAGAACCTTCTATTAATCAATAATTTCTTTTGTTTACTTCAGTAGGTATGATTGATTGTTAGTATTCATGGTCGTGACATCTAAATAACTAATTTTATTCAAAAATATGCCCTTTCCATGAGTAAAGACGCTTTCCTTAATTTCAGAAAAGCGCCTGATTGTTGAATAAAATGATATTGTTCCTTAACCATTTTAATACCTATAATCTCCATACATTATTTATTAGATATCCATTCATATAGAATATCTGGTAAATTTTCTTCATTTTCGTGCCCTCTAGAAATGATTTTAAATCCGTTCTTTTCATAAAATCGTCGAGCGTTTTCATTTACTTCAAATGTATATAATGATAATCTCCCACTTGATTGTTCTTTTGCTTTATCTAGTAATGTTTGACCTATACCGAATCCTTGATAATCAATATGAATATAAAGTTGGCTTATTTCCCTTTCATTATAGGCAATCATACCAACTACATTGTCATCAATTAACGCTACATCTATTTGATACTGCTCAGGTAATATATGATTTAAAAAGTATATATGATTTTCAAAGCTATGGGCTTCTTTCTGACCAATAGCCCTTTCCTTACTTTCTCGCCACATTCTCACTGTCTGTTCAGCATATTTTGGATTATACTGAGTTATTAATAATTTGTGCGGGTTCACCACATTACCTCCTTAAGGGTTTTCACTATTGCGCCCGTTTCTGGAATAAGTATATATGATCACGGACATCACAATAGGTTTTTCTAAATTTGCTTTAGGCCAAGCTAAATATGAACCTCCGAAAAGAAGCCCTTTTGTTTATCAACTATAATTGATTTTTTATTGCTTCATTAACTGCCCAGCTTTGATGTTCATGGAATAATTTTCCCATTGCATCGATGGGTTCTATCCATTTAAGGAAATGTTCTTCTTCCGTTGCTTTATTTATTTGCATCCCTATATCGCATAAATAAAAATAACCTTCGCTAAGATAATACCTATTTTCATTTGTGGAATAAAAATATCTTCTGGCACACCCTACATAATTACCCATTTCAATAGCCATCCCCATTTCTTCAAGGGCTTCTCTTTTTAAACATTCTTCATGAGTCTCATTATTTTCAATTCCGCCGCCTGGAAGAAAATACTTTCCATCAATTGTTTGAATAATCGCTAAATTTTCTTTATGACTATCGAACATTAAACAATAAACAGCTGGTCTCCTTATGTATGCTATATCTTCTTTCTTTTCACCGAATGTGATAATATCCATAATTTAATCTCCCCCTGCCATTATTCAATTTTAACATAAATACCCAATAGGCATGTATTAGTTATCTAATCATTAATGGCCCGATTGCGGTACAGCAACTCCCTACAGCCACTAAATAATTTCCCTATACTATAAATGAGAAAAGACCAGGTACTCACTTTTAGATGAGCGCCTGGTTATTTATCCCTTCTGGAACTTTTTCAAAATCAAAACATTTACACAATATGATCTTTAAAGAAACTATTTGGATCCAGTCTTACTTTTTCCTGATTATAGTATCCCCAAGTGCAATTCCAACAAAAACAACCAAAACTGTTAGAATTAATAGGGCTCTAAAAATAATATATGCAATTTGATCGAACATCGTCTCACCTTCTTTTCTTCATTTTTCCTACAATTATATTTTGAAATTATCCAACTTCTAATGAAGATTTAATCAATAAATGCCCAAAATCATTTGTGCTTTTTAGAACATAGTTTACGTCTTTAAAAAGGATATATGCAACCTCACTTTTAATATTTATGGACCTTCAAAATATGATACGAATAAGGAGTAAAGACTTTAATTGTAGGATTGGTATTTAATAAAAAAATTAGGCTTCCTTGATATATCTATGATTGTTATGTACCCACTTTGTTTGATCTTAATCATATTAAATGTCGTAGTGTAGGTTGTGCGGCTCAATTTGAATTGAAATTGTGCCTAATCAAACAGGAGGGTTATATAGCGTTTACGGGCGAACAGCTTCAGGTGTAATCATTGATGCCTAACAATTTGTAAACTCAGAGTTAACACCGATTCTTTAATTATCTAAACAGATTTTAACTGTTAAAATCAATGAAGGCTTATATTCAGTTTTAAGGCTATGAGATAATGACATAACTAGCTTCAAACAATAGGAAAGTGAAAATGAGAGTACTCCATTCAGCATTTAAAAATAATAGACAAAGTCGAAAAAATCGACTTTGTCTATAGTCTGAAGAATCCCCACAATGAATATACATTTTTAATTTAATTCTAAATCTTTGTTAACTGAACGTTCTTGTTATTAAACTTAGGCCTCTTCCATTAGTGAAAAAGCATTCCTTCACCAACAAAAAATGAACCTTATTTTAATAATTATTTTTCTTTTACATAAAAGAAACCGGTTCAATTCTCTTGGATGTTCGACTTCCATAATAAGTCGGTTGGTTAGGGGTTAGGACAATCTCCAATAACAATCATACCTTTACATTTACTTATTGAAATCCACCGGCTTCAAATGCCTATCATTTATATGTTGATTTACCAGTGTTTCAAAACGTGGACATCTTTTCTAATTGCCGCAATCGTAAATGCATTTGTATTCTCATTTATTTTGGAACCATTATTTTTGTGGTTACATATATATGAACCCTATCATTGGAAATACACTTATTCTTTCATTGCCCCCTTCCTAACGTTTCAAAAAGCACAGTATAGAGCGGTTTCAGGAATGTTGACTAAGAAAAATCACCCCTAATATGAAAGCAGTGCATTTCCGACATTTTTAAATTAAATGGAAAGTCGACTAAATTAGAAATATTAACCACCAACTTATGTAGATCATTGCGAAGCTGTGAATTGATACATTGATATATATACCGCAAATAAAAATAGCCAGATTAGTAACCAACCGTAAACTTTTCTCTCGCTATGAAATGCTTCAATTCCTTTAGTTAACATGAATAAACCTGAAAAGAATACCATTAAAAAAATTAGATTATAATTATGTGTTATAAGTAGGTAAGACGAAAGTAAGACTGTTATGATGGCACAAACAATTTGTAAAACTTTCAGCATACTATTCACCCTTCTTCAAATATCATACAACAAAAAAGACAACTAGGAAATAATTGTAAATACTTAATTCTATGTTTCGGCGGTGTATGTCCTGCCACGAACACGGTTATGCAAAATGTGGTATATTTTAACATGCAAGAAATTCTAGGAATCTAGGTTAGATTCACTCTTTGCTTTAAATAATTTAATCATGAGGTATAAAAAATGGAAATAAATACGTTAGAAAAACTAAATGGAAGGCGTGATGTTTTTGAATTTATGCGAGGTGATTTTAAAAACGAACATTGGCATAAATCTTCTATCTTTTTAACAACAGAAGCCTTTGATGTTTTGCATTTATACATAGAAGAAGTTTTACCGGATTTTAATTACTTTGGTCCAAACAAAGTTAATCGAGAACAATGGAATCAAATCGCTTTCAATGCAATTTCATTAAATAATTCAGTGGATATCGCTTTTCTCCGTTTTTTTAATAGCCTAGATTATTGGGTAAAAGAAAATTTCGAGGAACACATTTGTTTCTCAATTTGTGGTCCATAACAATTTCCTTCTACTTTTGAATATTATCACAAAATATTCCAGCGCCTTATCATTTGTCGTAGATACTTCTTAATTATCTTGTCTAATCACTTAGACTTGTCGATAAACGCTTTTCTAATGATTCAATTGCAAGTTTAAGTGCAGTTAAACGTCGGTCATTTAATGTTTTTTGAGAACTACCTTCTTTTGCTTTTGCGATCTGCTTTTCGATAGATGGCATGATATCTTCTAGAATTTTCTTAGAAATCAATATGGCTTCTTCATCATAAGAAAAGTTTTCCCCATTCCAAATATTTTTGAGGCTTTCTAAACCCATTTTCACAGCGTTTAGCCTCTTTTTAACAAGAGTGGTGTTAACCCCTTTTTCTGTCATACGTTGATAAGCAGTTGCAAGTTTATTACACGTCGACTCCAGAGATTTAATAGATTGATTTTGGATTTCTTGGCTGATAGCCTTCATATTGGAACCTCGCTTTCCTTTGACAAATTTACTGTATAATGCGTTATTACAAACGAATAGTTGATTATATCAAGAATGAAGACAGGCTTCAAATGTCCCTTATTCAAAAAACAGGCCTCATTCGAGAACCTGTTGGTTGTTCCTTATATAATTAATCAATAATTTTTCCACCTGTGTTTTCAACGCCTGATTTGCATAACGGAGGACGACATCATTACCCGTAGTTGCAACTTGCACATCACTAAAATATTCATCCACACGATGCCAGCCAACCACTCGTATACGCTGCTGTGCAAGCTGTCTTTTGAGGTCAAAATACTCTTGGCGTAAATCCTTTAATAACGCATCCATCAATGGAAGAAAGACAACTTTCATTTTAAACTGTTCTGCTTTTTGATAATCAATCTGCAATGATTTTACCGCTAGTTCTATTAATAAGTACTTGTGTAACAGCTGGCGTTGTTCAGGTTTAATCATAATAATCAGCTTCTAGTTGAGCTGACTTTATACTTTGAATGGGGATTGTTTTCGTTTTAAGTAATGTTTCGAGTATGAGTTCTGTAGTAGTAATCGCTTTAATAATTCCTGTCCATTGTGTTGTTTTACCTGCCGTCCACACGTCTAGCTTGACATCTAGCTGCTGACGATAAGCGTGATCCATTGTTTGTTGTAATTCTTCTAGTTCCCATTCAGCTAATTCTCTCGGCTTATCAGTAACATCTTGTTTGTATTCTTTGAGAAAATCTAAATGCTCTGGCATCATCATGGCTGCCCATTTTATCGTTCCTCTGTCCTTTATCATTCAATCACTCCTATGCTAAATGTCCACCAACTAAGCGATCACGGCTGATAGCAGTACCAGCGCTTGTAAATGATACCGCTCGTAATAATGCTGTCGCCCCAAATTTATTACGTATTGCATCCATTGTTGGTCCAATCAATTGCCGCTGTGGTTTTCGCTCGTCAAATAAATCTAATTGGATACTATGCTCTCGCTCTAAGTTGGATATCCGGACAGAAAGCTGTCGAGCTGGCTCCCCTGCAAAATGCTCATCGAGTAATTCAATACAGACTTTATACATTTCAAGTGTTTCATTTGTTGGAACAGCAATCGTTCTTGAACGGTGGAATCCCTTCGTCATCGCATTACGACTGTACGATAAACCTAAGCTGATGGTGCGGCCAACAAAACCGGCATCTCTTGCACGTTTCATAACATCCTCGCACATTTCTAAGAGAACGACTGATATTTCTTTTCGTGTGTGATAATCTCTCATCAACATTTGTCCCGTACCGAAGCTTAAAGCTCCGTTTGTAATTAATGGCTCACCCAGTTTAGATAAATCAATTCCCCAGGCGTGATGATATAATTGGTTGCCCATAATGCCAAAGCGTTTTTCTAATTCATCTAAATCAGCATTAGCTAATCCACCTACTGTTTGAATGCCCATCTTATTTAGGTTGGCTTCCATTTGCTTACCTATGCCCCACATTTCTGATAAAGGTCGTACAGGCCATAATTTTGTTGGCACATCATCATAAGTCCACTTAGCAAAGCCTGTTTTCTTTGCCTCGATGTCCAAAGCCAATTTAGCCATCAGCATATTGGGCCCCATCCCTATAGCGCTTGGCACATTAAATTGATCAAGAATTGCTCTTTGAATTTCTTTCGCTGTTTCTTCAGGAGATCCCCATAATTTTTCTGTGCCAGTTAAGTCCACAAAGCTTTCGTCCACACTATAAACATGTATGGCGTCCACTGGTACATAGTTAGCGATTAGCTTTGTAATAGTCATCGACATCTGGATGAAAAAACTCATTTTTGGTTCAAACAATTTTATATCTGGATGTTGAGGGATTTCATAACGTCTATTACCTGTCTTAATTTTAAATCGCTCTTTCATTGCTGGGGATGCTGCTAACACAACACTGCCTGGTTGATTAAAATTACCCACGACTGCAATTGGGTCATTTAAAATATCTAACCCTTCTAACATGGCAATACAGCTTGCATAAAAACTCTTCATATCGATGCATATAATAGGTCGATTCGGCATACCCTCATAGTTCATACAACCTCACGCCCCTTACTTACTATAGGAATAACTGCTAGAACATTGCTGATTAAAAAAGTACGCTTTGCCTGCCTTGTAAAACAAAATGCTTGGAATGAATCGCCAACGATTTTAATAACCTTTACTCGCCTTTTTGTTACAGACCCATTTTTAGATACATACATCATGTTTACCAATTGATTACGTTGCATAGCCTTAATCAGTTGTTCCCTCATCAAAGTTTCCTCCTAATACGCGAAATGTTCCTATTTGTTATTTTATACAGGAACACTTGTTTGTATACATAATAGAACAAATGTTTGTATTTTGACAAGATAAAAATTATGGAAATAAAAAAGGCTACCTTAATTTGATAGCCATTCACATTCTTCATTGAAATTAATACATGTATTCTTTTCATCCTGTGGGTAATCAATCATTTGATGACATTGTCTGATTACGTTTGATTAAAAAACATAATGGCGCTACTATTTCCATACTCTAGCACCTTTAACAACATTTCTACATACAATTTGAAATAACTTAAATGAAAAAAGTCTAGGCTCAAATTGAATACCTAGACTTTTTTGGAAACAAGATGGAATCTTTTACGAATAGATGATCATATAAATTCTAAACAAAACTTTATTAAATAATAATATGAATAAACTAGGGGTAAAGAAACCCTTCATCCGTTTAAACTGCGCAGAGCGATTTTTTATTTATATTAGTAGCCGTATGGACGGTAGTATGGTTGGCGATAGTATGGTGGATAGAACGGAAAGAATGGATAGAATGGGTAGAATGGATAATATGGGTATTGATAACGTGGACGTCTTCTTCTACGACGTCTCCCATAACTGTCATAATCATATTCATAGTCATCATCATATCTATCTCTGTCATATTGATCATAATAATCGCGCATAATGTTTCCTCCTCTCGATATCGGTATAGGTTATGCTAAATTAGGCTTGAGGGCTATGCATTTGCCTATATTTAACATTATTCATGGTGATTGGCATTTAATCCGTTATTCAATTCCTTATTCCAAGCTCCCAAACAAAGAGCATTCGTTCGCTTTTTTTATCCAGTAAACATCCTAAACTTAATTACAAACCATTTAAAATTTATATGAAATATATCCCATCAAAAAAGCCTTCATCCTAAGATGAAAGCTTCCCATGGTTAGTTATTCGGTGCATGCAAGCCAAGCGCTTCTTAAAACGCTTGGATAGTAGGGCTTTTTGTTACAGTAGTTTTTTTATGTATAAGTAACCCTAAATTGCACAAATTAATATCGAGTGTATCGCACGCACTTGCTGTGGCGCTAGTTGACCGTCACGGCCTCCCCATTTATTACTTTGGGTCACTTCCAACTCAAGTGACCCTTTTTTATTGTTTCAATATATTTACTCCCAACGAACAGGAAGTAAGTCGTTTATAGTAAGGACAGTATTGTCTTTTACCATTACCTCACATTTATAGTTATCGTCATGAATTTGACAAATGAATTCTCTACATCTTCCGCATGGAGGTATTATTGTTCCATCCTGATAAACTGCAATAACTTTTTTTACTCTACTTTCTCCATCAGTAATCATAGCAGCAATTGCTGCATGTTCTGCACAAAATCCCATGGAGCAAGGAGTATCTATACATACCCCTTTATAGACCTTACCATTGTCACTTAAAATGGCTGCAGCAACCGAACCTGCATAAGAATTTTTTGAAATTTGCTTTGGGTTTAAGACACTTTTTGCAATATTATATAGTTCTTCAAATTTCATAACTTCGACCCCTTTTAATCATATTGTTTAGTAAATTGCTGTAGTGTCTGTAAATGCTGCAGCTTTTTTATGTTATCCTTTATATTCCAACCCAATGAGTTATTACAAAAATCGATAAATTGGTGTGTAAAGCATTGAGGTAGTGACTCTTTTGCAACGTAATGGTAGGATAATTTATGAATTTTTTAAACAATATTTTAATCATTCTTTTTCTATTCTAAAGGCAATAAACTATAAAACCCAATGTAGCTGAGCATATAAATAGTAGTGTTAAGCTAAATTAGTTTAACAGGGACCTCCTGAATTGTTACTTAGGGTCACTACTATCCCAGGTGACCCTTCTTAAATTAAACATTATGGAAAAACACTCTATTTTGAAGAAACATTCAAATAGAGTGTTTTTAGCTTGGATAATCTGCTGCATCATGTCTATTATGTATAGCCACTCAATTAACGAAAGATTACTCCATTTTATCCACTTATTAGTCTCACTCAAGTCGTTGTTAATTTAGCATAGATGATAAAAAACAGCGTCATTTCTCCCATAATTACAACGTTTGGCACTTCTACAATCAAATTAATAATAAAGAAGGAAGCTAAGATCCCTATAAATAATACTAAATGATAAAGTTTTAAACGATCTTGACTAAACCTGTATTGATGAAAAACAATAGTAGTTGTCATGAAGTATAGGCATACGGAACCGAAAATAAAATATAAATCAAATGAATAATGAACCTCATTTAGATACAATAGTTTAATGGAAGCAGCAATCATGCTCAAAGACATTAATATGAATAGATGCCCATAAATAATGGTTTGGCCTGATGTTTTGATCGATTTGTCAACTTTCTTTTCAACATTTTCAAAATACTGCCACCACATTGAAACTATAAGAATAAACGATATGAGGGAAAATAAAATAGCATCCCAATCCCCTTTTTGAGGCTGCAGCACATAAAGGGTGCTAACGACTGATTCTCCGAAAAGAATGAGTGTTAATGAAGCAAAGCGTTCTAATAAATGAGACGTATAAGACGGAGCTTTCACCAAATATTTACGCCCCAAAAAAGGCACCAGGATATCAACTAAAATCCCTGTATACAAAATGCTATAACGAATCCATGAATCAAAAAATATAGAAAAACAAGAGATGATGATGCCAATCCAAAAACGTGTACCAAAAAATTGCGCTACCTTTTTCCTATCGCCCTCTTCAAAACGTTGAACAACCAAATATTGGATAGCTGTTAGAGCTCTTAACCCAATATAGCCAAAAAGAAACGACAGATAATATTCATCAAAGTTAACCGATAAGCTGGCTGTCATAATAAGGACAAATAGCATCTGAAAAATTGTAAAAATACGCTGATATAAAAAATCTTGTCCAAAACGATTAATAAACAATGTTTGTCCTACCCAAGACCACCAGATAGGGATAAATATTAAAACAAACTTCAAAAAGTATTCCGGGCGAATTTCCCCCTTTTCAACATGAAGTAATACATTTGTGGCAGTCGAAACAGCCGCTACAAATATCAAGTCATAAAAAAGTTCTAACCAGGTTATTTTCTTTTCTTCCATTATCACCATACTCCTTCAAATTTTGAAACATCACTTATTCTCTTAACTGCTTAGAAGGTTATGGTTTGAACCTATAAATACAACTTGTAAGCACACTACCTTTTTAATTCACTATGACCATCTGCTGAAGCTTGCAATGCCGAGGAAAGTCCTCGTCTAATAAAGTTTGCAGAAACAGGCGCTCTCCCTATTTCCCTTGCCCATATCGATAATTGGCCTATATGATGAATTTCATGTGCTATAGTATGGCGAACGATTTCACCCCATGTATGTGTTTCAATTCTTCCGTCTTCTAATGTGTTATGAAGTAAACGCTCTTCCATACTGTCATCCCATTGGTTTACAAAGCTTTCAACCTCTGCATGAAATGCCGATGCCAATTGACGAACCTTTTCCAAGCTATTATAGTCGTCAAAGCTCTCCTGAAAATCGGTCTTACCTTGTAAAATACGGATCCAACTCCATTCGACATCAATTATATGGAAAAGTGTATGTAATATACTACCCATTCCCCCAGTTCTGTTTTGCAGGAGTTCCTCTTCGCTCAACTCTTCACACCAACGAAACCAGTCTTCTCTTACCATCCAATTATATTTAAAAAATAATTGCAAAAAAACCCCTCCTAGTTGAAAAATAAAATACTAGCAAGTTATTATTTCGTCAAATGAGGGTAGGATTCCTTTTTCTCTCACATATGCTCTTACTCTTTCTGATCTTCCACGCCTGTTTAATTTAAAATCCAATTAGACCTTCCACAACTACATTTCGTTACCACAAAGTCCAATGGTAATCCCCTCATTTACATATAATTAAAAAGGGATATCTGGCAGCAAAAAACTACCGCACGCGCTGCTTGTTATCCCCCTTCATCGAAATTGATAGATTTATTCACTTTCAAAAGCTAGTACAGACTTTTAAAATTTGATATTATGATTAGCATTACTCGTATTTAGTATGTAATCCATGCACTGAATCATATCGTTAATACGTTGTTTTTTTGAGTTGTAATAACGGATGTTTGAACCTTCTCGAATACTTATGGCATCTTTAATAATATTGTGCCATCTTTCAGGTAATTTTTTTAAAGCATATTTACTTGCCTCAACTTTTGAAACAATTTCACGTTCTTGCAATGTATAAAATTGTCTTAGCATCCCTGTAATTGACCATTCAACTTCTAAATCAATTAATTTATTAGGTAACAGAATTGACATAGATTGATATTTTTTTCTAGCTTTCAATCTATTTGCCCAATAGGTGTTCATATTTTTTAATATGTAGTCATTTAGAATTTTGTCATTTACATTGAAGTCGTATGTATCTATACTTGTGCCTAAAATTGTTATTCCTTTATTTTTCAGAATCCACCAAGTAATGGGATTAACCCCTTCATTACTCCATTTAATTTTACCGTCATTTACGTATAAACAATTTTTTATCTCCGACTCGTCTTTTCCAACATCCTCAACTAATAAATAACATCCATCCATCACTGTTCCCTTATATTTTTGATTCAAAGCTTTATGCAGATTAGCTATTTCTTTCACATCTAATTCAGTTAAAGGTCTGTTTATCACTGCGATAAAATCAATATCACTAGAACCTTCGCTATACGCGTTAAGAGCAATTGAACCATGTAAATATAACCCTTCCAGTGTATTTGGAATTTGTTTATTCAATCGTGTAAGATATTCATTTAATATAGTTTGAACCAACATAGACACATTTGAGTTCAGAAAAATCCCCTTCTTCCTAGCATTGATATTTATAATATCAAAATAATGGAAGGTTTTCTAATTTCGATAATCCCCCCGAATGTAGATGAATGCTATTCCCTCTATCTGTATTTGTTAAGAAGGACTACAAAAGATGGTCGGTCGTTAGTCCTAACATTTAGCAATTAAACCTCATCTCATCGACCGACATCCGAGTTTATTTTTCTATGATAAGACATACTCTTAAATTTCATTAAAGCAATCGTTTACAATCATTAAGATGCTTCTTTACAAATCATTAATAAATTCCCATCTAAATCTTTGAATACAAAATAAAAATGATCCTGAATCTCTGTAACAAGTTCCACATGATTTTCCTGCATAAATTGATAAGCAGCCTCAATATCATTCGTTAAAAATTGAATGGCTGGAACTTGGTAAGTAGAAATATCACCATCCTCTTTTCTCCACTTTGGCATGGCATCTAATATTAATCCAGCCGTACCTTCCATCGGTACCACGAATACGTGTCCAAAATATTCTTCTCCTCCTTCCAATCCAAGAATTTTTCTGTACCATTCTTTTGCTTTCTCTAGGTTACGAACTGGAATAAACACACCACCGATTTGGTTTTTAATTGGTGTTCTGTAGTCAGGTGTAGTCATAATACTTCCTCCTTTAATGATGTAATACACTTTTAATTCGCTATTTTCTAATATACACCTTTCTAATTTTGAAAAATTCTTGTGCAACAAGCCTATACTTAGTTCAATCAGAAAAAAAGAACTGCATAGGCAAACTCTTTAAGTTATAATTAACGTCTTTCGTCTTCAA
Organism: Lysinibacillus irui; assembly: GCF_028877475.1. Lineage (NCBI taxonomy): Bacteria > Bacillati > Bacillota > Bacilli > Caryophanales > Bacillaceae > Lysinibacillus > Lysinibacillus irui. The sequence goes on from NZ_CP113527.1 coordinate 2,426,322, forward strand.
TGTGTTATAATGCTTGTAACTGACTAGCCTAAACATAAGGGCATAAACCAATTCGAGCCGTAGCGTCTGTAAACGCTGCGGCTTTTATGTTTGTGGCAGTTTCAAAACAAAAGAAAAAGCCCCACTTCATTGCGCGTGTGACTCTTCTAGACCTCCTAATATTCACTTTTCAAAAGTGAAAAGATGACAAGATCAACATACTTCCCTTTTTCAAATTCATGCTGTCTTAAAACACCTTCTTTGGAGAAATTCAATTTTTCCACTAATCTTATTGATGATGTATTTTCCGGTTCAATTTTCGCCTCTATTTTATTGATTCCCATCGATGTAAAGGCAAAGTGTATTATCTCGCTTAAAGCCTCTTGCATCATACCCTTCCCCCAATAGTCAGGTCTTAAATCATACCCAATTTCTATACGGTTATGTTGTTTTTCATAATTCAAATAACCACATGTTCCAATCACTTTTTGAGACTTAGCGTCTTCGATTACCCATCTTAAGCCAATTTGTTCCTTGAAAATTTTATCGTACCAATTTACTTCATCTAATGCATCTGCCATTGAATCAAATACTTTTAACGGCATATACTTGACTACATTTTCATCGGAATAAAGCTCAAAAAGATCCTGGCAATCCTCAACGTTTCCTTTTCGTAAGATAAAGCGTTCTGTCTCTATTTTTGGAAAATCTTTAAATTCGAACCCCATATTCCTCATAACTCCCCTTTTTCACCAAAACTAACATTTACTAATTAAAAGTAACATATTGCTTAGGAAAATAATCCAAAATATTTAGGTCCTCTATAACAATAGTAATATTATTCATGAGTAGGACTTCGTTTATGTTTTTCGTTAATAATTTTCTTATTAAGGATTCTTACTTTTCCCACCATCAATAACCTCATATCTTCTACTATATACTTAGCTAACTCTTCATCCGATATGTCATCACCATCAATATCAAGACGGAATTCCTGCCCTTGAATTCCACCCCCGTTTGTAAACTCAATTTCAAAGTCAAATAAAACTCGTTTATCCATTGCAGTCCCCACCTTACCTTTAGCGTGCTATCAATATATTCTGCATGGAATGAACTAATACCTTGTTTCTAATTGGCTGCTGCCGCTTCATAAATGCGAAGAAACACTCTCTTTTGCTCAAAATGGTTGCATCTGCTACTCTTGTATTATCAGAATTTTCCTTTTTAAAAGGAGGAACAATCATTGAGTGAAAAATTATTAAGAGTAGGTACCACCTATATTCCAGTTGTAAGTGTAGAACAATCAACAGAATGGTATGTAAACAAACTAGGAGCGGAATTAAGTTATCAAGATAAAGACAAGGCTATACTTAATTTTGCTAACCAAAGTATATTTCTAGTTAAGTCTAAGGAAAATCAAAGCGCCAATTTTTATGATATTTACGGCAATGAGCATTTTTCCTTAACTTTTGAAGTCAATGGTTTACATGCTTTAGAAGCTATACATCGGGAGTTTATTGAAAAACAAATTAGAGTGGGGGAAATTGAGGAAAGAGGACATACGGGGAGAAACTTTGTTTTTATGATGTAAATGGCAATAAGTTTGATGTATGGAGCGAATTAAGCCCGCTCTTTAAGGAAAAATACGAATGCTCAAAGTAATCTCTTAACCTATTTTGCCCAGGCTAATTAAAATCAGCACCTGGGCATTTTGATTTATCTATACATATCTAATAAATTTAACAAATACCTTTCTGTTTCGTTGATTGAAAACATGACTTCCTTATGAAGTTTATCTTCCATAACATTATCATCATTAAAAAGCTCTAAGTATTTATTTACTTCCAGAAAGAATTTTTCATGTTCCTGTAAAAATTCATCAATTTTTTGGTCACCAGGTGTTACGGATAAATAAATAGTTTTAAATAAATTAAAGTCACTATATGCATTACTTAAGAAATAGATGGCCAGCGTTTTATCGCTATTAACATGTGATTTCACAAAAGTTAGATTTTGCTTTAATTTAATCAACGCATTGATAAGATTTGTAGTCTGTTTAAGCATATTTGCTGTATTACTATACATTTTAATAACCACCTCCAACTCTAATAATAGCAAAAAATCATCAAATTGGAATAATTCTCTGCAAAAGTTGTCCTTTCTTCCCTGAATAAAACACTTTATAACCGAAACCATAGGGAAATGTGGCATGCACTAACTAAAAGGCATCAGGACATCTTTCACAAATACCAGCCTTTTAATTGGAACGATTTTGTTTTTATAGTTTTTTCTTTACTAAAGGCAATAAACTATAAAACCCAAGTCATCGAATCATATAAATAGTAGTGTTAAGCTAATTTAGTTTAACTTGGTACCTCCCGAATTGTTACTTAGGGGTCACTACAAGGTGGCCCTTAATAGTTCTCTATTGATCTTTCATCTGTTAAATATTTATTTAGTATAAAAACAATGAATGATATGGCTGAAATGAAAACCTAATTTCAATTCATAGCAGTTATCTACATATTGTTTCATAAATTCTTCAGGAAGCTGTGGCGTTTGCTGACGCTGCGGCTTTTTTGTGCATTTTTCTGTGCTATAAATTTGATTCACTTACTTATACGCGATAATTAAACGATACGAACAGTAGCACTTGAGTTCAAACATGAATAAAAACTAAATGACAAGCTATAGAGCAGGAAATAGATGTTTATGTCTTATTCCTTTTTTTGAGTATTTGAATTGATAACGTCCAATTTAAGTTCTTATAAAGATATAGATATTTCTACTATGTAATAAGCCTTGGTATATAAGAACACCTTTGTTTATAAGTTTTCTATTGAAAAAATATCTACTAATTCATCTCTACAATTTTTTTATTTTTTGGAAATATGATTAATACGACCAAGGAAAGTAACAACCTATTACATATTATGAAAAGGTAATCTGCAGATTATAGATCTTTACATTGGAGGGGGTGAAAATTACATGCCATTAACAACTGGACCAATAGAAAATACAGGAAATCAACCAGCTAATGCAACTAGCGTTCGTGTCAAAATTCTCAATCTTACTGGAGGTCAACTTACTGGCGTAGTTCGAGTTTTTAGACTAAACGGTACAAGACACCTTATATCAACAACTCCATTTAGCGTGGGTGCAAACGCTTCTGCTTTTGTAACACCAGGTTTAGGAAATTCGGCTCAATATGAAGTTGAAATTGCTCCTAACCAAACAGGAGGATTATATAGTGTTTACGGACGAACTGCTTCAGGGGTTATCATTACTGCCCAAAGACTTGTGCACTCAGAATTAACAGAAATTCTTTAATTTCCCATCAGATTTTAACAGTTAAAATCATAAAAGCCCTATAGCTTGCTATAGGGCTTTCCTATTCATTCATTTACCTCCGACTTATCCCCTTTCTGTATTGATCAGTAACAAGAAAAAAATCTATCTCCTTATATTTCTTCAAATTTCATATTATACTTTCAATTATTTAAGCTATACAAAAAATCACATTCATTAAAGGTTGAAATCATTTCTTTATAGACATATTACCAATCGCCTTCCAATCTTTATTCATAAAATATTTATATAGGATAAGATGTATTCTCTTGGGGATTTTTTCCTTGTAACAGATACCTATAATTTACAGGGTCCACAACATATTAAAAAGGGAGGTGAGGAAAGATGAAAAAATTGGACCAACAAAAATTTATTTGCCACAGTGAAAATAATCGAGTATTTCGGCACCGTATAAACGCTATTGACATAGATTCCAATGAATCACCTTTAGAGGTTATTCCTGAAGAAGAAGTTATTCTCCCAATAAAAAATAGATATTTCTATAAACTTGCAGATGATATTGCTTTAACAAATGGAGCAATCTTCTAAATTTATTTTCGGATAATAATGGCAATTCATGAACATAATTAAAACACTTTAATCCTCATGGATAGATCAATCTTTACCTTAAAACTGTCACCTAAGAGACACCGGTCAGTATAAAGTAACTTAAGATTCGTTAACCCGAAACCCAATTCATACTGGTACAATCACAACCAGAACTCCATTAGAAAGGTAAATATAGTTTAGCTTTTAGCCTAACACTCCTATTTTGGTGCTAAGGGTTACTTTTATCTGAGTGACCCTTAAGATCTTTGTTTTATTTGTCTAAAAATCAGTTACATCTAATCCCTAATATTTACCGATACTTCACGAATAAATTACTGAAAAATGAATTCTTTATGGAAGGCAATATGACTGATATTTGGATCGTTATCCTTCAATTATAGTACTGCCTCCCTGCCGAAGTATATTTACCTTTTAAGGATGCAAATAAATTATAGAAGTGCCATATTATATATAGGAGGATTTTTAAGTAGTGATGGTGATTGGGATTATGCTTTACACCAACACCACTAATAAAAAGTTATCGATCACTACTTTATGGACAACTATATATCATACAAAAGCCAATTGAACGTATTTTATTATTTCAGGAAACAGGTGAACAGTATACTCGAGAACAACGAGCACAACTATTTGAGCTACTATATGATGCATTTGCGGATGTTGCTAATCATACTGGTGGCGGTCTACAGATGGAGCCCTCTATTAAAGAACAATATTTTGGAGGATTTCAATATAAAGAACGAATATCTTCAATGCTTGAATGCCTACATAGAAGCGAGAACCCCAGAAAAACGTGAGGAAGCCCATTTACAACTGAAGGAACAATATGAAGCCTATCAGATATTTTTAAAAAAGGCGGAAACAAATTAGTTAAACCATTTGAGTAAGGGCTTCGATACACCTGATTAAGTTTCATAAAAAAAACCTATATGTTAACTTAAATAATAATCCGTGTTAACATATTATATATCATTATTTTGGGGGTGTTTTTTTGTCTGGCAAGAATAAATCATTGCTTGGCTCGGTTACTAGTTTGGCTTTACTTACTTTAGGAGGATATCGAATCTTTACAAACAACTTAGAAGCTATGTCCATTCTCGTAGCCTATGTTTTCTTTATTTGCGGACTGATAGGCTTTATTTTTAATGTAATAAAGTTATCTAAAATTCCTAGAACCTAACGTTGTCATATTACAACCTTTCAAATTTAAATCGAGTACCGTTCCCTTTCTTTTTTCTAACAGGCCCAGAAATACTTCATGGGTTTACATATGTTAAGTCTAGAGCACAAAGAAGGGCGGAATGAAATGGATCCACGGTTAGCACAATTGCTTCAAAAAGTAAGTTTATATGGTACGTTAGCGAAATACTATGAACATATTGATCCAGAGAAACATATGTATTTTTACGAACAACATTTTAAGTATGAAACACAACTTGTTCAACTGTATTGGCAACTTCACAGAGAAAATCCATATGCCTATTAATTCAAAAAAGACCAGTAGCTCCTTTTTTTGATATGCTCCCTATTAGGTAGACAGATGAAAAAATAAAATCTGTTTATCTAAGGGGAGTATTTTTTATGGGGCGAAGCAAACATTCACTCGAGTTGAAACTATATATCCTTCAATTGTTCGAAGAAGGTCACTATTCTATCAATGAATTGTGTGAAAGGTTTTCAATAGATCATCAAACTTTTCATAGATGGAAAATGAAATTTGAGGCAGGTGGACGTGAAGGATTACAAGAAGCTACTTCATGTAAGTTCTATTCAAAAGAGTTAAAATTAGCGGCTGTGGAGGACTACATTCAACGAAATTATTCACAGATGGAGGTGTTGGCGAAATACGAGATTAGCAGTACCTCCGTTTTAAAAAGCTGGGTAAAAAAGTATACTAGTCATAGTGAAATAAAAGATTCAGGTAAAGGAATGAGTCAAGCTATGACCGAAGGAAGAAAGACAACTTTTGAAGAACGTATTGAGATTGTCGAGTACTGTTTGAAGCACCAGAAAAATTATCAGTTGGCAGCGCATACCTATGGTGTTTCGTATCAACAGGTATATCAATGGACGAAGAAATTTGAAACGAATGGTGAAGAGGGATTACGTGATCGTCGTGGTCGCACAAAAGATGAAGTCGAATTAACCGTTGAGGAGAAATTGAAATTAGAGATTCAACGTATTGAACGTGAAAATGAACGTTTACGTGCAGAAAATTTATTTTTAAAAAAGTTAGAGGAAATCGAAAGGAGGCATCGTTAAGCCAAATACGTCTACAGCAACGCTATTTAGCGATTCAAGATTTACATCGAGAGGAAGAACTTTCGATTCTTTTACTATGTGAAATAGCTGATGTTTCGCGTGCAGCTTACTATAAGTGGTTAAGTCGCAAGCCTTCTAACAGAGAAGTTGAAAATGAAGCCATTTTAAAGGACATTCATCTCCTTTACCAACAAGTAGATGGTATTTACGGCTATCGTCGTACAACGTTGACAATCAATCGTCAGCGAAAAGAAAATAATCAAACGATGGTTAACGAAAAGCGTATTTATCGTTTAATGCAGATTAGTGGATTGAAGTCTGTTATTCGTAGAAAGCGCAAGCCTTATCGTAAATCCCCAGCACATCATGTGGCGGAGAACGTATTAAATAGAGCATTTACATCGAAAAAGCCCAATGAAAAATGGTGTACAGATGTCACAGAGTTTAAGTATGGAAACGGGAAAAAAGCTTATTTAAGTGCAATTATCGATTTATATGATGGTTCAATTGTGAGTTATGTGTTAGGTCATTCGAATAATAATTCCCTTGTTTTCAAAACAATCAAATCAGCTATTCAATCATTACAATCAGGCGAACAGCCATTAATACATAGTGATCGAGGTTTTCAATATACATCGAAGGAATTTAAGCGAATTGTGGATACAGCCAATATGACACAGAGTATGTCCCGTGTTGGTCGATGTATTGATAACGGACCAATTGAATCATTTTGGGGCACATTGAAGTGTGAGAAGTATTATTTACATAAGTACGATTCATATGAAGAGTTAAAACTAGCGATTGATGAGTATATTCATTTTTATAATTACTATCGTTATCAGAAACGATTAAACGGCTTGAGTCCGTTAGAATTCAGGACTCAAGCCGCTTAATACATTTTTTATTATTTCCACTGTCTACTTGACGGGGTGCAGTTCATTTAGAGAGCCTGGTCTTTGTTTTGCTCAATTTTTCTTTGTTCCTGAAATACCTTTCTTGTCCCTTATATAGTCTATTGGAGCTCGAATAATACTATCGAATAAATCAGTTGGTTTACGTGGTATAGCAGGTGTCATGAAATTAGTGCCTAAAGATTTTAAGCTTAGTAAATGATGGATTAGCCATGCAAGGGCGAGCATTTGTCCAAACAAGCCAAACAGTCCGGCAGATAAGATAAAAATATATCGTACAAATCGACTTGCATTACTCATTAAAAATATAGGGGGAAGAAAGGATAGTAACGCTGATGTAGCTACTAATACAATAAGAATATTACTTAAAAGACCAGCTTGCACTGCAGCTGTTCCAATAACTATACCGCCAACGATACCGATTGTTTGCCCTACCTTTGTCGGCATTCGAGAACCCGCTTCTCGTAAAACTTCAACGATCAGTTCAATAAACAACACTTCTATAAGAGGTGGAAATGGAACTTTACTCCTCGATTCCTGAAGATTTAATAATAATTCATATGGTAAAATTTCCGGATGAAAAGTTAAGGCTGATATATACATCGGCGTAATCATGATTGTAAGGAAAAAGCCAAAAAAGCGTAACATTCTTAATAATGAAGCCGTCGTCCATCGGTTATAATAATCCTCAACCGACACAAACATCTCAAAAAATGATGTTGGACAAACAATCGCAGTTTGGCTATTGTCTAGAAAAACAATAATTCTGCCGTCAATTAAATAGCGACAAACACTATCGGGTCTTACGGTCATGTAATATTGTGGAAATGGTGAAAAAGGATTGTCTTCAATTAGTTGTTTCAAGACTGAGACATCAGTAATTAAAGGATAATCAATTTGATCGATTCGATTTCTTAAATTCTCTAAATTTTTCTCATTGACTATGTTTTCCATATACATAATAGAAATTTTTATATTTGCCTCGGAACCAATGATACGGTTTTCATTTTTTAGCATAGGGCTTTGAATGCGCCTACGCAGTAAAGAAATATTCGTTTCTAACGATTCAGTAAAGGCATCCTGTGGGCCAATAACAGTTGATTCTGTTTCTGTGTTAGCAATTGCCCTGGTCGGTGCACTATAAGTATCAACACTTACCAATCCGTTCGTTTCATGAAAATATAAAAGCGTTTGCCCCGCATTTAATTTTTTGACAGCTTCACTAATTTTCTTTGAATCCACATATTCAGAAATTTGATGTATTTGTTTAATATTATTGGCTAAAGGGATATAAACCATCGTTTGAATGGTCATCTTTTCCACTAAAGAAGAAAAGTAAATAACCGTCACATCTCCTTCTTCAGTAGAAGTCATTTTAAATTTAACATCATCTACTTCGTAAGTTTCCTGTTTTAGTTTAGCAATTATTTGCCAAGCTGCCTCGTCCATCCAAACGATCCCCCTTTGCTCAATTTTCTTTTTAGTTTATCTGGTTCTTCATGTAATTATGCTAAAAAATGAAAGCTATATATATAAATAAAATAAGAAAACCCATTGCCAATTAAGGCAACGGGCTTGAATTACGATGACATTTAAAATTTAACACATCTTACTAAACAATTTCTGAACAAATTTCTCTGAAATAAAAAAGAAAACCACTCTATAACAAGTGGTTTTCTTTCTTCATTCATTTAAGAATTAAAGTTTTACGATGTTAGCAGCTTGAGGTCCGCGTTGGCCTTCTTCTACTGTGAATTCAACTTTTTGGCCTTCTTCAAGTGATTTGAAACCTTCACCTTGGATTGCTGAGAAGTGAGCGAATACGTCTTGTCCGCCTTCTACTTCGATGAAGCCAAAACCTTTTTCTGCATTAAACCATTTTACTGTACCTTGTGTCATAATCAATGACCTCCATTTTAAACTTATTAAATAAAATCATAATACTTTAAAAAAAAACACATACTACAAAAAGTATTAATCAAAAAACGAATACTCTTTGTAATATGTGAATTCATTGTTTGTTTACGCACGATTTTATTAACTTAACTATATAACAAAAAATTATATTTGTCTAGTCCAAACGTAAATTTTTTTAAATTTGGTCTTGGAAACCAATTTGGTTAAAACCTTTGATCTTGTCTAATTAAAGTGATTTACTAAAAATTCACAACATAAAAGGGACATTTTTTTGTATAAGTAGCCTTTTTTTACACAAATTAATAGGGAGTGTATCGCACGCACTTATTTGGTTGTGACGCTAGTTGACCGTCACAGCCTCCCCATTTGTTACTTAGGGTCACTTTAAAGCCCGGTGACCCTAAATTATTTCTTCACCTGTTGAAGCAAAGAAAAAAGCATCTCTTTTAAAGATGCTTATTGAGACAATTCTTCAGATGAAGTTTTTTCAAACTCTAATATATGTCCATCTATTTTTGCTTTTTCTTGTTCCTCGATAAATTCTTCTTTTAGTTCATCAAGTCTGGAATTATGTGTTTTTTGATAACCCGGAAATAGATTGTAATCTACTGGTTTCCCCATAAGTTCACCTCTTATCTCAGTTTTTATTTTATTATAGGGTATATTGATATTTTCTGACAATTGTTTATACTCTTTTTGATTATATGGACTGACAAGACACTACAACTGAAGCCTTATAAATCATTGATAAATATACATAATGGCCTAGGAAAATATTATTTGAATACTATGATTTCATTAAACCTTTATTAATATAAATGTCACTATTAAAATAAAAACACTCATTTGACGTTTCTATAAAATAGGTGTTCAAGATTACCCCTCTCCCCTCCCCATATATGATGAAAAAATCTTAAGAAATCTTCATAAATATTCTCAATAATTATTAATAATTGCCATTTACAATAATGAAGGTCGACAGTCAACACATGTTTTATGTGTGTGGACCATGAACAGAATCAATTAGTTGGGAGCGTTTTATCTTGGGAGTAACAGAAATTATTATTAATATTCGAATTTTAATGTTGCCCGTCATCATTATTATTGGCATTGAGTTTTTGCTTATTGCCCTCTATTATTTCGTTTATTATAAAAAACAACCATCCGAACGAAAAAAACTAAGTATTACTAAAATGATGCTTGGCGCACTCTTCATTGGGTATATCGTATTTGTATGTGAGCTAACGATTATTGGACGTGGTTCTTCTCATTTCCTAGAGATGAATCTTCAACCATTCAGTGGTTATATCGATGCCTGGAAAAAATACTCGTTACGTGATCTTCAAAATTGTATTTTTAATATATTAATGTTTGTGCCGCTTGGGATTTTCTTACCCTTACTTTTCTCTAAATTTAAAGCTTTTAAGAGGCTTTTCCTTGTAGTCGTATGTGCTACACTTTCAATTGAAACATACCAAACACTTACAGGAGCAGGGATTTTCGAGCTTGATGACTTATTCAACAACTCACTTGGTGGGGTTATCGGATACCAATTATACAGACTAGGGGCTTCTATTGTTCATCACAAAAAAGTAAAAATAAAAAGTCTTGTTGGAACTTTGGCTATCCCTCTTATCATGGGATTGATTTTTATTGGGATGTCATTGGTATATGCTCAACAAGAATTTGGACATCTGCCAATAAACGCTTATACAAAATCCAATATGTCAGGTGTTCATGTATCTACTTCATTGCAATTAGACTCAAACCCTACTGTTGCGCCCGTTTATAAAAAAATTATTTATAATGAAGAAGTTGAAACATTGTTGCAAGATAAATTAGGGTTATCGGAGTTGAGTGCAAAGAATTATAAAGACGACCGAGAAATTTTATTGCAAGACAAAGCAGGTATGCAATATACATTATTTATAAGTTCAATGGGGAATTGGTCGTTAACAGCGAATAATTATTCGCAGCAAGCGACATCGACTGGTCAGGAACACTTGATTGATAAGGCGAAGGCATTGATGGACGAACTTTCTATCCTCCCTCAAGAAGCAGAGTTTTCTGTACTGGAAAACGGGGAATTTGAATGGAATCTTCCAGATCGTCCCGATTTAAATGTCGACTATTGGTATGGGGATGTAGTTCTTGATCTTACACAAGATGGACGTGCATATTCATTAGCCTATAATGTTCAAAGAAATCAATTTACACGGGAAGTAGATATCTTGTCCCCTGCTGAAGTATATGAGCAAATAAAGAATGGAGAATTTCCTCAAATAAAGTATAATGCACTCGTTACAGAAGAAGAGCTGGTTCTAAAAAAAGACGATCAGCTTGAAATTGAATTAATCGAGCTAACGTATATGTATGACACAAAAGGTTTCTATCAGCCAGTATACAACGTTTCTGGAACATTAAACGGAAACAACTGGTTTACACTAATACAGGCAAGAAAGTAATCCTTCTAAATCTAAACCATTACTTTAAGAGATGAAAAAGACCAGCTAAGCTAAAATTTTGCTTTGCTGGTCTTATTTGAGCTTTAGGCTTTCTTTTTTGAAGGGTATCCGATAGAAATAGCTATCATTCCGCAAATACCAATAAGAATGGGATAGATCGAGTATTGCAGCATACTTACTGGTGATATTTTGGCCACGCTTGCGGCAGCAAGGAATTGAGCCCCATACGGCAGAAGCCCTTGGACTGTACAGGAGAAAATATCTAATATACTTGCGGATTTTCTTGGCTCAATGTCATATTGTTCAGCAATATTTTTAGCAAGTGGCCCAGCAATTAATATCGCAATTGTATTATTAGCAGTAGATAAATTCGTTAAACCCACAAGGCTAGCAATGCCGAATTCAGCACCCTTTTTCGATTTAATTCTACTTGTCGCAAGGTGCAGCAAAAAGTCAATGCCTCCGTTAAACTTAATAACCTCTACCATTCCAGCTATTAATATGGCAAGAAAGGCGATTTCATACATACCGGACATGCCTTCTCCAATCGTTTGCAGAAGGCTCATCAAGTGATAGCTACCATCTACTAAGCCAACAGCACCTGAAAGGACAATCCCTAGTGCCAGCACAAGGAAAACATTCATCCCAGATAACGCTAAAATGATCACTAAAACATATGGTACAATTTTAACCCAATTATAGCTTACATGCGCCACTTGTGCTGTTTCACCCATTGAAATGATTGCTAAAATAATGCTCGTTACAATCGCTGCTGGCAATACAATCCAAAAATTAACCTTAAACTTATCCTTCATTTGTGCGCCTTGTGAACGTACGGCAGTAATGGTTGTATCTGAAATAAAGGATAAATTATCACCAAACATTGAGCCACCAACAACAGCCGCCATCACTAAAGCAATAGAAAGGTCTGTAAGATCACTTATTCCAACGCCTATTGGAGCTAATGCAACAATCGTTCCCACGGATGTACCCATTGAGAGGGAAATAAAACAGGCAATGATGAACAAGCCCACAACCAGTAAGTTTTGCGGAACGACCGATAAAGCAAAGTTAACAGTGGAATCTACTGCCCCCATACCTTTTGCAACCTCTGAAAAGGCCCCAGCCAAGAGAAAAATAATAACCATCATCATGACATTTAAATTCCCTGCACCTTGACAAAAAATATCAACTTTTTTCGTAAACGATTCTTTTCGATTCATGGCTAGAGCCACAGCACCTGCAATGGTGATAGCAACAATGACAGGAAAGGCATAAAAATCACCTGTAATAACCCCAGAACCAATAAATAATATCATAAAAACAACAAATGGGATCAGCGCCCATGGATTCTCTTTCTTCACTGTTTTACCTCCAAAAAAATTAAAATCAGCCTTTTTCCATAAAAAAAGGCCTCATCTTGAATGAACAAGAAGAGGCCTTATATTGAAAATACACCTCTTATCTATCAAGTCATTTCTTGCTGGATTTGGCACAGTAACTTAATGACTAAGTTCCGCTGCCGAGATTTCATCGGGCCAGTCCCTCCATCTCTCTTGATAAGAAGAAAAAATATTATTTTTTTGACACAATATTAAAAGATTAAAATAAAAAATTAATATTTGCAACAAGTTTTTTCTTTAACTTCTATACGTACATAGATTTTCCGATTAATCTTAGAAGAAATCTGCTTATTGTAGCTGATTTTGTGTATTACTGAATAACGCCGATAGCGGATATTCCATCTTGCTCCTCGGGTATTCATCCTGCTTCGCGGGTATTTCACCTTACTCCGCGGGTATTCAGCCTTGCTCCGCGGGTATTTCGCCTTGCTTCGCGGGTATTCAACCTTGCTTCGCGGGTATTCAGCCTTGCTCCGCGGGTATTTCACCTTGCTCCGCGGGTATTCAGCCTTGCTCCGCGGGTATTCAGCCTTGCTCCGCGGGTATTTGCCTGCTAAATAATAGAATATAATCCCAGGTCGCTTATTGTGCAACTAACAAAAAACCAGGTGCTCTTCTAAGAAGAACGCCTGGTTTTATTGTGAAAGTGAATCTTACTAACTTACTTAGTTTTGATTCGTTATAATACTACGCTAAGTTGAGGCAATGAACAAGTTAAAATATTTTCCAACAAAATTTTAGGGAATTTTTATGTTTTTTCGAGCATTTCAGGAACCCGTTTCAAAGGTATTAAATTTTGTAGTGCTCATTATTTTCTTTAAAGTAAGTAATAATAAAGTCCCGTAACTGTTGAACGGCAGCTGACGAGATGGAATTTTTTACCCAGGACAGACCTACTGTATACGTTGGATGCATATTAGCTATTTTTACATAATGTAAATTGAACTTTCTACAAACCGATATGGGCAACAAGGCTACACCCTGTTCCAGCTGGATAATTTCTGCCAGGAGGGTTGAATCTACTTCATAGTTTTTGATAGGCATAAATCCCGCTCTTTCACAAAGTGACGTTGTAAAACGGCTATATTCTGCATTGTTGGCTAAGGAAATAAAGGATTCATTTGCAAACTTAGCTAGAGAAACCTCTGATTGACCAGCCAATGGGTGATTAGAAGGCAACACAAGTACTACATCCTCTGCCACAAGCACACAGGTTTCAATTTCTTCATCAATGATTGGAGGGCCAGCTATGCCCAGATCAATATCCCCTTTCTTTAAATTTATACGTATATCATCCCTTGTCTCAATTCCCTGTTGAATTTTGGCATGAGGAAAATCATTAATATATTGACTAATTAGTCCAACGAGAAATCGGGTATTTGATATGGCTATTTTAACTGTACGAGCATTGATTTCATCAAGTGATTGAATATCCATTTTTGCATTTTCTAGTTCGATAAATACCTTATTAACATGCTTGAGCATAATCTGTCCTGCAGCACTTAATTCAATATTTCTTCCTTTTCTATGAAATAATTTTGTGCCTAGTTCATCCTCCAGACGTTTTATAGTCAAACTTAAGGATGGCTGTGCAATATTTAACTGTTGAGCCGCCTTCGAAATATGCTCTGTATTTGCTACTGTTTGAAAATACTTCAATTGTAAAAGTTCCATTTCGCTTAAGCCCCCTAATTCATTTATCTAAATAAATATATTTATATCTTATTATGTATTAGACGCAATGTAAAATCCGCATTAAAGTAGTTATTGTAAGAAGACAAAGTTGAAAGAATGGTGGTTTTTCATGAGAAAAGATGAAGTAATGAGACAATTCACAACACCGTTGGATGCAGGTGCTTATCCCATTGGACCTTATCGCTTTTATAACCGTGAATATTTAAATATCGTCTATAAAACAGATATGGAAAAACTTAAGAAAATTGTTCCAGAACCATTGGAAGTGAAGGAGCCCTTTGTCAAATTTGAAATCATGAAAATGCCAGATGTTACAGGGCTAGGTTCTTATACAGAGTGTGGTCAGGTCATCCCTGTTAGCATGGATGGTGAAGAAGGTGATTATTTACATGCAATGTATGTTGATAGTCTCCCCGCCATTGCCTCTGGTAGAGAAATTGCTGCGTATCCTAAAAAATTAGGTAAGCCTAGTTTATTTGTAGATTCTGATACATTAGTTGGTCTCTTAGATTATGGTTCATTAAGAGTGGCTAATGCAACAATGGGATATAAACATTTCCCACTGGATCATCAAGAGGCACTGAAAGAAATTATCAAACCCAATTATATGTTGAAAAAGATGCCTGGTTATGATGGACGACCAAGAATTTGTGAGCTAGTGAGAAGTGAAATTACGGATATTAAAATACTGGGAGCATGGTCAGGTCCAGCGAGACTTGAACTTTTTGCCCATGCACTTGCCCCAATGGCTGATCTACCAGTGTTAGAAGTTGTATCAGCTTCCCATATTGTTACAGAACTATCGTTGGCATCACCTACTGTTGTCTACGATTATTTAACTGAAAAATAGAAAGAACACTAATCCATACATTATCTAATCAAGCAATGACGCCGTATGGAACTATGCAGATGAAGCTATTAGAGAAACAACGTGACAAAATACAAATAGCTAAGCTTAATTGAATAATTAAATAAACCAAGGAGGCATTTAGATGAGAATCGCCGTTTTAGGAGCAGGATCTTTAGGAACAATCGCTGGTGCATATATTGCTGCCGGTGGACAAGATGTCGAATTAATTGATGTTTATCAAGAACATGTAGACGAATTGAATCAATCAGGGGCAAAAATAACAGGAACTACTGACTTTCAAGTGAAAGTAAAAGCCATTACGCCTAAAAATATGTCAGGAACTTATGATTTAGTTTTACTGTTAACAAAACAATTGTATAATGACTCGGTTTTACAAGGCTTACTACCATTTTTAAATGAAACAAGTGTCGTTCTTTCTTTACAAAATGGGATTCCAGAAAAAAAAGTCGCTGCAATTGTAGGGCGAAATCGTGTGATTGCTGGATCAGTTGAGTTTGGTGCTACATTCATTCAACCGGGCATATCTAGTTTGACAACAGAATATAACCACTTCAAACAATATGCATTTCAAATTGGTGAATTAAATGGAGAAACAACAGAAAGAATTAGACAAATACAAACAATTTTAAATCTTGTAGGTGGCACACACATCTCAGACAATTTAGTTGGCACAAAGTGGTCTAAACTATTAATTAACAATGCTTTTAGTGGTCTTTCTGCCGCGCTCAATACGAATTTTGGTGGCGTTCTTGATCATGAGACGAGTAGTATTAGCGCCGTGCATATTGCGGATGAAACGATAAAAGTGGGGCATGCTGCTGGAGTACAATTTGCCAAAATGAATGGCTTCGATATAGCTTCATTAGAAGTGAAAAAGGCTCATGATATCCCTGAACGTGTCAAAGCCTTCCAACAATTGATGGCATCCTCTAAACTACTTAAAGCAAGTATGCTACAGGATTTAGAGAAAAAACGTAAAACGGAAATAAATTATATTAATGGAGTAGTATCGGAGCTGGGCGAAAAGCTGGGTGTTGCCACACCTTTTAATAACCTTGTCGTTCAATTAGTAAAACAGGCAGAAGATTTACAGAGCGTTACTAATTTTGAAACAAACATGCCATTCTTTGCTGAACTAGTTAATCATCATTAAACAAAATGACCAGTCACTCTTCACAGAGTGCTGGTCATTTTGCGTTTAGGTAAAGACTATGAAAATCTTCTTGAATAGACTAACATATTGTTCTGAACAAAATCTGAACAATGATACAAAAAAGACTAGACCCTACAACATGCTGTAAGTCCTAGCCTTTTAAGTGAAAGTGAATCTAACTAAATTTTTGCTTAGCTTTTGATTCACATTATAATACGAATGAACAGCCTAAAGGTTTCATATTTTTTTAATAAAATGGGTCTCCCTACACAAAAAGACCAGGAAATCACGAAAATGTGATCCTGGCCCTTTTGTGAAAAGTGAATATTACTCGTTTACTTTAGTTTTTTTGTATTCTACTAATAAGTTAGACGGCTGTTAGTTAAAAAAGTTACATTTATTTTTAAAATTTTTTATTTAATTTTATAGTATGATCTATCTTCCCCTCTCGTATAATCAAAGTACTGAAAACTTGACAAAAAAATTATTTTATGCTAAAATTTACATTTAAAATATTGTTTTGTATAATAGGATTCTCCTGGCCAGGGGAATCCTATTTTTTTGAGGAGTGTTAATATGAATAAACAGCAATCTAGTATCACTTCATTAATAGCTGCCTTTAGTAGAGCTTATCATAGTCAAATGGATACACCGAAAATTTTTGATGATTATGTAGCAAAAGAGTTAATCTCACCTGAAGAGTTTCAAAGTATTCAAGATTACCTGATACAAGGCATCGACTTCTTTAACAAGGACATGGCTATACCAACTAAAGACAATGTAAAAAATTTAGTAAAATGGATAACGCAAATTCAACTCGCTCCTACTCCCTTGGCACGTGCAGCATACAACGAAAATGTCTTGCATCATGAAATCCGGCTTGGTATCGAGCAATATGTCATTTTAGGCGCTGGCTTGGATACTTTTCCTTATCGTCATCCTCAGTTAGAAACAGTTGTAGAAATTTTTGAGGTTGATCATCCTACAACCCAGGCTTTTAAGAAGAAACGATTACAAGATCACTTCCACCAATGAAGCATCTTCATTTTGTTTCAATGGATTTTACTAAACAATTCCAATCTCAACCCCTCTTTGAGCAAGGGTTTCAGTATAAAAAGACGTTTTTTAGTCTGTTAGGTGTCTCCTATTATTTAACGAAAGAAGAATTAGCAAGTTTACTCACTCACTTATTTGCTCTTGTTCCATCAGGCAGTTCCATTGTGTTGGATTATGCCGATGAAACTCTCTTTCAGGAAAATGGCCTTTTTAATAGAGTGGACAACATGGTGAAGATGGCTGCTGCAGGTGGCGAGCCGATGAAATCGTGTTTTACTTATAAGGACATGGAGAAGATGTTAGATCCATTGGGTTTACTCATATACGAACATCTTACCCCTCCTGCTATTCAACAGCTTTATTTCCAGAATCGGACGGATTACTTATCAGCTTTTGAAACCATCCATTACATGCATATTGTTAAAAAATAAGTATAGTTAATTTATTTTTATATTATTCTTAATTTTCTTTCTATTTCCCAGGCAATTAACTATTTCAATATATAAATTTAGTATACTATAGTAGTGTAAAGCTAATTAGCCTTACACCTCCTAGATTCGTTACTAGGGTCACTGTGAATGCAGTGGCCCATCTATTATTAACAACAACCCTTAAAAGGGCCAACTTAAAGTTTTTTACTAAAAAATAAGCCTCATCCCAAGTGTATGCACGTTTACTAGCCAGACAAGCGGACATGCTCTGCTTATCCTAATAACAGTTTACAAAAAGAGTTACCTCAATATCACTTTTTGATTATTTTGGCTGTTATTTGCTTATCCTTAATAATGTTGGACTATCTTTGCCCTTTTCCTTGAGGAGGTGCCGATCATCAAGCACACACTGTCATTCATACTATTGCTTTTCATTATTCTTTTGTTAGGTGGATGTTGGAGTAAACGAGAGTTAAACGAATTGGCTATCGTTACGGCCTTTGGGGTCGATAAATCGGAGGAGCTTGTTGAAATTTCCGTGCAAATTGTTAACCCTAGTCAGGTAGCCTCAAACAAAGCCTCTAGTTTCCAAGTCCCTGTTTTTACCTACCATGCTAAGGGAAAATCCTTATTTGACGCCATGCGAAAATTAACCACTTTGACGCCAAGGAAACCCTATTATTCCCATGCGCAAATTATAATCATCGGTGAAGAGATGGCTAAAGAAGGAATGAATAGCATTTTAGATTTACTACAAAGGGATCCAGAGGGTAGAAGCGAATTTAACATTATTATTGCCCATGAATCGACTGCCCAAGAAATTTTGAGTATTTTAACACCATTAGAGGATATTCCAGCTAGTAAATTGTTTAAATCCTTAAAGGATACTGAAGCAACCTGGGGAACGACTGAATCTGTTATTCTCGACGATTTAGTTCAATCTTTGGGTCATATAGATAATAGCGCCGTATTACCTAACATTCAAATTCATGGTGATGCGGATGCTGGAAAATCTAGCAGCAATGTTGAAAAAATTAAGAGCCCCGCACAATTACAATATGGTGGACTGGCTGTTTTTAAAAATTATAAGCTTATTGGTTTTTTGACAGAAGAAGAAAGCAGAAATTATAACTTTTTACACAATAATATTAAGAGTACCTTTGAAACGCTTGCCTGCCCTGAGCAAGGGAAAATATCGACAGAAATTATTCAATCTTCAACAAAAGTGACAGGACGTATTCAGCATGACATTCCCTCGATTACGATTCAACTGGATATTGAACAGAACGTCGCTGAAATAAGCTGCCCTCTAGATTTAACCAAGCCCAAAACCATCGATGCTCTAAATAAAGCAACGAGCAAGCAAATTAAGGAAAGTATAGAGCGCACAATCCAAACGATTCAACAAACCTATCAGGCTGATATTTTAAAATTTGGCGAAGTACTACATCGTGAGGATTATAAAGCTTGGAATCGAATAAAAAAAGATTGGTCGACTCTTTATCCAGAGCTAGAGGTTAATCTTGTAGTCGATGTCCAGACAAAAGGAGTAGGTACCGCAACAAAATTAAAACTCAATAAAAAATGACCAGTCGCTACGATGACTGGTCATTTTGTTTTTAGCGAACAGCTTCAAATGTCATGAGTGACGTTTCTTGACTTGGCTGTTTAGTATACATGTAGTTTGCTGAACAAGTAATAGTAGTGAAACCAATACTTTGTAATAGAAATTTAAATTCCTCTACACCATACCAACGCAATGGGAACTTTTGTAGTTCCGTATCCACTAATTTTCCTTGTCGCCATTTTTCATATTTTAATACTGTTAATGTTTTCTGCTCCACCCAGTTCATGGCTATCGATTTTCTTTCAAGCGCAATTCCTTCATCTTCCGAAATTTGATAATAGGTTGTCGCCATTTCTCCCGTTTTCCAGTCTGTCGGAAATAATAAATCAATGATAATCCGTCCACCAGGAACTAGATGCTGATACATACACGTTAACGCAGAAACAGCCTCCTGATAACTTTCGATTAAACAGAACGAGCCAGTAGGCATAACAATCGCCTCGTATAGCCTACTTAATGAAAAATTACTGACATTGCCCTCATAAAGCACTGGTGTCAGCCCTCTTTCTAGACATTGTTTTCGACAGGAAGCTAGCATTTCCGGAGAATAATCAATCCCCTCTATATCAATGCCTTTTTCCTTTAAAGGAATATAGAATCGACCAGAGCCAACTCCAGCTTCAAGTACCTTACCTGTAATACCCTGCAATCGTTCTAGATAATATTCAATATCCCCACCAAGGGAGTATCCTACTGGTTTTGTAAAATCATAAAGCTCTGTGCTTAACGGTCCGTAATTTTTGTACATTTTTTCTCCTCCGATTGTTGCGGAAGAATCAAATTTTTAATCCCCCCACACCTTCATGTTATTTAGTGTAAATACAGAGCTGACTTTCATTATATACCACTCACTTTCTTGTAAATTTAGTTAAATTATACATTTATTAATTAATTTTCTCAATGTTACTATTGATTTCTAGTTGATGACAATTTAATGTACGAAATAGCACAAATTATCAAAAGCTCATCCACCATAAACGGTAATATAGAGGCAAGAAAGGATGATGGTATGGATTATTTTGAAAGAATTCAAAACGCCATAGAGTTTATTGAGGAAAACCTTCAGGAAAAGTTAATGATTACAGCTATTTCTTCCCAATCTTACTTTTCACCATTTCATTTCCAAAGACTTTTTCAGGCCATTACAGGTTTTTCGGTGCAGCAGTATATTCGGAATAGGAGGCTTTCAGAAGCGGCTTTCCTCTTAAAAACAACCTCACAAACTATACTTGAAATTGCAATCAACTTTCAATATGGTTCTCAAGAGGCATTCACAAGGGCATTTGTACAGTATTTCGGAATTACACCTGCTAAATATCGAAAAGGGGCCTACTCCATACCACTTCAAGCCAAAATGAACTTTTTGGACTATAAATTGGAAGGAGAACTCCCTATGCAGCGACCAGAAATACTTCAATTATCTAAAAAACTAATCGTGGGCTATGAATACAAAACAACATTACAAGACGATCACTATTATGGAGATATTTCAGGCTTTTATTTGAATTTTGGTCAACAAAAATATTATGAGCGCATTTCCTATAAAGTTGCTCCTAATATAGCATATGGAATTTCTTCACACTTTCAGGAGGATGGGCAATTTTCCTTTATTGTTGGAGAGGAAGTTAAAGCATTTAAAGATCATGTAGAGGAAGGTTTTATTCATCTTGAAATTCCAGCTGGTAAATATGCTGAGTTTTCATTGACTAGTACTGCAGAGGGAATACAAAATACGAGACGTTACATTTATGGAGTATGGCTTCCCCATTCTCATTATGAGCGAGATACTGGTCCTGACTTTGAAGTAACTGACGTCATGCACTCTACCTATCCACATGCTTTAAACATGAAAATTTATATTCCCTTAAAGGAGCAACCATCATGATAATTGAAAAAGTATTTAATGAGTTCCCAATCTTAGACTCAACAAATCTAGAACTCAAAAAAATAGAAGACATTCATATACAAGAGATATTCGCTATTTATGATAATGATAAGGTTTTTGAGTACTGTGGAATTATCCCCAAACACAACCTGCAAACTGTTCAAAAAATGATAGGCCATTTTGAACGAGATTATATGAAGAAAAGCAGAATAAAATGGGGAATTTTTGAAAAATCTCAACGCGAAAAATTAGTTGGCATTATCGAAGCAATGGATTTTAATCAAAAAGTAAATATGGTGACAATCGGTTACTATTTAGCTGAAACATCTTGGGGAAAAGGTATTGCAACAGAGGCACTTCAAATCGTTGTAAAATTTTTATTGGAGGAAGTTCATGTTCATCGAATCCAGGCAGAGGTTATGCCTTTAAACGAGCCTTCGAAAAAGGTGCTGCTAAAAAATGGCTTTATAAAAGAAGGTCTATTACGACAAGCTACAGTGTGGTCCGGTAAAGGGGTTGTTGATTTAGAAATATATGGACTATTGAAAGATGATTATAGTAAAAATGACTAGACTCTATTTGTGAGTCTGGTCTTTTCTTTTAATCTTCAGATAAATGGACGTTTTACCATCTTCCAGAAGGCTCTATGACATAGATTAGAAATAGATAAATGACATAAAGGAGCGTTGTATGAAATGGATGACAATAGATATTTAACACGAATAAATTGGGAATTTAATAATTATCATAAATTTGCTAAATGCTATTGTGAATCAAAGAACTATTACTTAGGCCAATATGATGGCAATGATCATTTGGCTGAAGAAGATTCCTATAAAATCAAATATTATAATAGCCCTCAATTTGAAAAAACAGTCCAGGAGAAAGGTCAGAGCAAAAAGCATTGTGAAAATTGTATCTGTCATCATTTAGAATGTTTCGAACCAGGGACATTAGTAGATGTTTTCCTATCTGATGGCACAAGATTTTTACGTATTTATTTCCTCTACTTCGATTCCCAAAACTGCTGTGGGAATTTCCTTCAAATCGAAGGAAATAGACTGCCTGTCATCATTGATTGCCGTAAAATTGAAGCGATTCGTAAAAGCTGTACAGCAAAATAACTCTTTGGCTCTTCCCTTTTTGGAAGTAGCCTTTTTGGAAGTAGCCTTTTTTGCAAAACATAATAAGGAATAAGGCCGGTTATACGCCATATAGCGTAACCAGCCCTCATAATTATTCTTTTTTGATCCATTGTATAAGTTGTTCATCGAAATACGCAGGTTCTTCAAACATTGGATTATGACCGCTTTTTTCAAAAATGACTTTCGTTACGTGGGGAACTTGATCTACTGTTTCCCATAAGGCTACAGGTGCAACTAAGTAATCATACTTGCCTAAACCTACAAAGATTGGCTTATGGAATTGGTGTACAAGTTGACTTAGATTCTGCTGGGCAAAAGCCACACCCCAAAGATAATCAATGATTTCCATATTCGTATCAACGTCTTCCCACATGGATGCGGCATTAAAAGTATAATCATAGAAGCTATGTGCCCCCATACGAATACACATATGAACAAAGCGTCGTTTGGGGTCCTGTTCAATATCCTGCTCCAACAAAGCAATATCTTGCTCAAATTGTTTTTTACGCGCTGCACTTGCATGTGTTTCAAAATAGGAAATGCTTTGCTGCTGTCTCTCTTGGCTATTTGTTGGGGCTGTATTCAATAGGATGACTTTTTCAACATGCTGGGGATAGGCTATAGCATACGTCATCGCCATAAATGCGTGACCTGAATGTCCTAAAATAATCACATTATCCAGCTTTAGTATTTGCCTAGCTTGTTCAATATCTTCAACTATTTTATCTAAAGTATAATCTTCTTGTTTCATAGGTCGTTTTGTTGATTTCCCAAATCCTCGATGATCTAAAAAAATAAGTTGAAAATGTTGGGATAATTCCTGTGAAAACAGACGTGGATAATAAATACTACTACCCACAATTAGAATGGGCTGACCATGCCCCTTTATACAATAGTTCAATTCAAATCCATCACAAACCATTTTATTATATGTCATATTGGTATCCTCTTTTCTTTTTTTGTGCTATCACGCCCTTTCCTCTTGGTGTTCCCGTGTCTTTTCCATTGAACGATCTAGCATTCTATTCACCTCAAAGATGGTACTTTTACACAAACAATACCATTTGTAGCGCTTTCTAGCAATTAGTATCATGTATAATGAACAAAAGGAGGAAGTATATGAAGGAAAGTCTAATGGTGCGGCTGAAAGCATTCCTTCTCATACTAATTATGTAGAGTTCATCACAACATTTGGGGGCGCCTATGCCGGAATAGCGGTCCATGCTTTTTCTAATGGTTCCAGTATCGGAAATGAAACCGTTGTTAATTTAGCGCTAGATTTTCGTCAACAATTCCTCGATTATCTACCTCCAAATATTCTAGCTACTAACTATGTTTATGAATGGGAAAACAACAAAGGAGTTAAATAAAATGGATAAACAATTAGAACCTATTATTACGTTAAGAAAAAATGGCCAGCTTGAGGAAGCTAATCAATTAATGGTAGCTCTACTAAAGGGAAACCCTGAAAATGGCTACTATCAATTTCAATGTGCCTGGACATACGATTCTTTAGGAAAAGAAAAGGAAGCAGTTCCACACTATGAAAAGGCGATTGCATTAGGACTTGAACCTGATGTTTTAGTTGATGCCTACCTCGGATTAGGTAGTACCTATCGTACTCTAGGGCAATATGAACAAGCAAAACAGATACTTGAACAAGCCATGCACGAATTTCCGGAAGCTGAGCATGTCAAAGTCTTTTACGCCATGACACTCTATAATCTTGGCGAGCATAGTAAATCAATGGAAACATTGCTAAATACATTAGTACGGACAACCAGTCATCAAGGTATAATCGATTATAAAAAAGCTATTCACTTCTACAGCGATAAGCTTGATCAAATATGGTCATAATATTAAACGGGTTCTCGAATGAACCTGTTTTTGTTTTGCCACCGCCTTTCTCATAGCCCTTTATAAGTGAGAAAATGTATGATAAAATAAGAACACACATTCGCTCTCTCTTATTTTTTTACGGGCGATGTTAGGTTATGTAAATAGGTCTTCGTGCGAGAAGTCATACATAGATAAAAAATATAGCGTCGGATAATCTGTTATAAATGCCTATAAAAAACAGCTACTTTTGGTGAAAAGTAACCGTTTTTCTATTCTTTATATCGATTCTGAGGCTTGTTGAATTAATGCAGCCACCATTTTATCCATTTGGGCAAAGCGATCATCCTGTGTTTGCCCTTTCACATAGCGGTAATAAATTTGCTGACAAATGACGGCTAATTTGAAATAAGCAAATGTACAGTAATATTGAATGTTTGAAACGTCTCGCCCGCTTTTCTCTGCGTAGCGTTCAATAAATTGCTGTCGTGTATAAAAACCTGGCATGATGGTTACAGGTGGTTCACCAAGTGCATGTAACAGCATTTTCGGGTCATCCGCCTGCATCCAGTAACTCATCGCCACGCCGACATCTGCTAGTGGATCCCCTACCGTCGTCATTTCCCAATCGAATAGACCAATCATTTCAGCATAATCATTAGAGAACATGGCATTATTCAATTTATAATCATAATGAATAATTGTTGCCTCTTTATTATTTGGAACATGTTTCTTTAACCATTCTGTCAAAGTAGCTACTTCGGCAATCTCTGCCGTTTTCGCCCTTTCATAGCGCTCGATCCAGCCATGGACTTGTCTTTCCATAAATCCATCAGGCTTCACCATATCCTTTAATGATGTATCTTGATAAGGGATGGCATGAAGTGCAACTAAAGAGTCGACCATCATTTCAGACAACTGGCAAGCTAGTTCCTCTGAAGGTACTGTACCTGTTGGAAAATGTGTATCCAGGACAACACCTCTTTTGCGCTCCATTAAAAAGAAATCACTGCCAATAATATCGGAATCCTCCACATAAACATACGGCTGTGGAACCGCTTTGAAGAAAGGATGCAATGCCGATAATATTGTAAATTCTCGCTTCATATCATGTGCCTTCTTGGCAACTGGTCCAAGTGGTGGTCTACGAAGAACGACTTCAAAATCAGCTATTTTTAAACAATACGTTAAATTAGAATGTCCTGCACTAAACTGTGTTATTTCCAGTTTCCCCTTTGGAAGTTCAGGAAAATGATTTGCTAAAAAGGCTTGTAATTTAACAGCATCTAGACGCTCACTTGCCCTTACTTGCATTGTATCCATTTTATTTTCCCCCTTATATAATGGAACTCATGCCTCCATCTACTACAATGACATCACCTGTTACATAGTCTGAAGCTGGGGCCGCTAAAAATAATGCTACTCCCTTGAGATCATTTTCTGAGCCTAAACGTTTTAAAGGTGTAACCCCCATCAAATAGTCTTGTCCACGTTCAATTAAAACATTGGACATTTTTGTTGGGAAAAACCCAGGTGCAAGGGCATTGACATGAACACCGTGTGGTCCCCATTTGACCGCTAAATCCTTCGTTAATGTGATAACAGCCCCTTTACTTGCATTATAGGCAATGGTATCCATAAAGGCTGGTAAGGTACCACCCAGTCCTGCAATCGAAGCAATATTAATGATTTTGCCGCTTTTTTGCTCTAACATAATTTTGCCAACTGCTTGACTCATCAAAAAGGTCCCATTAACATTGACATCAAATACTTTTTGCCAGGCTTCATAAGGCATATCAATAGCAGGTGTGCCCCAAGATGCCCCACTGTTATTGACTAAAATATCAATCTTACCGAATGTTGTGATCGTTTTAGCCACCACATTAGCAATATCCTCAGGCTTTGTGACATCACAAGCTAACGCTAATGTTTGGACACCTAATGTTTCAAGTGCTGCGGCAACCTCCTCACAGGCTTCTACTTTTCGTGAGCATAGAACTACATTGGCCCCTGCCTCTGCAAATCCTTGGGCAATTTGCGCACCAAGACCACGGCCACCACCTGTTACAATAGCTGTTTTACCTTGTAAGCTAAATAACTCAAGTACTGTCATTTCACCAGCTCCTCTTGTTTAGTCGCATGTTTTTTTAATTCCAGCTTAGCAATAGTATTTCGATGTACTTCATCTGGTCCGTCTGCTAAACGCAATGTGCGAGAATTCGCCCACTGTGCCGCAAGCGTTGTATCGGGTCCGACCCCTGCCGCGCCAAATGCTTGGATAGCTCGATCAATGACGCGCAGTGCCATATTAGGTGCAACCACCTTAATCATCGCAATTTCTGCTTTCGCCTCTTTATTCCCCACCGTATCCATCATATAAGCTGCCTTTAAGGTTAAAAGTCTTGCCTGTTCAATATCGATGCGAGATTCAGCAATACGCTCACGCATTACCCCTTGATCTGCTAATGGGCGATGAAAGGCATGTCGCTGTTGTACCCTTCTACACATTTCCTCCAATGCACGTTCAGCTGCGCCAATTAGACGCATACAATGATGTATTCTTCCTGGACCAAGACGACCTTGAGCAATAGCAAAGCCTTTGCCTTCTCCCCACAAAATATTGTCTACTGGTACACGCACATTCGTAAATGTCACCTCACCATGACCCTCTGGCGCATGATCGTAACCAAAAGCCGTCAGCATCCGCTCTACTTTTACCCCTGGTGTGTCCATTGGTACTAGAATCATAGACTGCTGCTCATGGATTGGTGCTGTTGTATCTTTATGCTTTCCCATAAAAATGGCCACTTTACAGCGTGGGTCACCAGCACCTGTTGTCCACCATTTATGGCCATTTAAAATGTATTCATCCCCATCTCGCTCAATGCTTGCCTCAATATTCGTAGCATCACTGGATGCAACAGCAGGCTCGGTCATCGCAAAGCAAGAGCGAATTTCTCCTTTTAGTAACGGTTCAAGCCATTGCTTTTTTTGTTGGGCAGAGCCGTACCGTACAAGCACCTCCATGTTACCTGTGTCAGGCGCATTACAATTGAAAACTTCTGGTGCCAGAAGGGAACGCCCCATAATTTCACATAAAGGCGCGTATTCTAAATTTGTTAAACCTGCCCCATATTCGCTATCTGGTAAAAATAAATTCCATAATCCTGCCTGCTGTGCCTTCTGCTTTAGCTCGTCCATAATCGGTGGAATCGCTCCCCAACGATCCTCCATTGCTTCAACCTGTGCCGTATAAACTTCTTCATTTGGATAAATGTATTGCTCCATAAAATTCGTCAGCTTGTCTTGTAACTCCACCACTTTTTCACTATAAGAAAAATTCATGGAAGATACCCCCTTTGCTTGAATTTTGATAAAATGAATGAATGTTCATTTTCATTCTTACATTAAATGTTACCGCTATATTTTTGGTAAAGCAATGCTTTATTTCGTGAATTTTCTAATATAACAGAAAATTATTTCTATATTGTCTTTGTTTCAAAATACTGCAAAATGTCTTGCAACAATTGACGAATGGCCAAAGGTAAATGACGCTTTTTTAAATACACCAAATAAACATTTCGACTTAGATTTGCCCCTTCAATTTCTTTTTTTATAATGGTTTTAGCTGTCGGGCCTTGTAAATAATTTTCCGGTAAAATAGTTACTCCTAAATTTTCTCGGACAAGGGAAACAGCTGTTTCAAAGCGTTCAATTTCAAATTGAATATGAATATTTTTACCTGCCTGTTCAAAGGTATCTAAAATATCACGTCTTGTTTGAAAGCCTTCCGTACTAATAATAAATGGCTCTTCACTTATATCAGAAATAGTTACTTTTTCTTTTTTGGCTAATGGGTGGTGTAATGGTAACACTGCAACCAATCTCTCTTCATATAAGGTTTTGACTTCCAACTCTGGATCATCCATCAACTGATTGGTAATGATTAAATGAGTTTTATAGCTCTTTAAGGATTTTTTCACAC
This sequence comes from Lysinibacillus irui, assembly GCF_028877475.1. Lineage (NCBI taxonomy): Bacteria > Bacillati > Bacillota > Bacilli > Caryophanales > Bacillaceae > Lysinibacillus > Lysinibacillus irui. The sequence goes on from NZ_CP113527.1 coordinate 2,454,861, forward strand.
GCTTACTGCCTAAAATGTCAACTAAATGGATGATCATTTCTGGATAATCTTTTTTATAATTGGCAATAACTTTAGGCAACCAATGCTTAATAGATTCCATGACACCTATAGTGATTTCCCTCGTACCGTGGATAATGACTTCATCCATTTCAATTTTTAGCACTTCCATATTTTTTACAATAACTTTTGCACGTTCAAATAACACCTCACCCGCTTCTGTTAACTGCAAATTTCTCGTATTTCTCTCCAATAAAGGTGATCCTATCTCCTCTTCTAATTTTTTGATGGCATTACTTAATGATGGCTGTGAAATATGCAGTCTTTCCGCGGCTTTTGAGAAATTCATATGTTCTGAAACGGCAATAAAATAGTGTAATTGTTTAATATCCAAAAGCAAAATCCCCCTACATTTATAGCTAAAAGCTATAGATTAATATTAATTATATATTAGTAATTATAATTATGTGAATATATAATGAATTACAACAATACTTTTTCTACAATAATATTAGCAATGGGGTTGATAAGGTTATGTATACACTAACAGATCAAAAACAATGGAAAGGCCGTATAGATTCTACGACAAATAAAAGTAGCTTTCGTTTACATCAAAAAGTACAAAGATTAGCGATTAATGATGTAAGCGCTTCAGCGAAGAAAAGTGCTGCACTAGTTGGGTTTATCTGTGATGAAGGGGTACGTCGAAATCAAGGTCGTGTAGGAGCTGCAAATGGCCCAAATGCACTGCGAGAAGGGCTATCTAGCTTACCGTGGACGTTTGAGGACGAGCAGCAAATTATCGATGTCGGCAATGTCGTTTGTCTCAATCATGCTTTAGAGGAAGCACAGCATGAGCTTGGCGAAGTTGTCGGAACCGTATTGCAAAAGAACTTACAATGTGTGGTGCTTGGTGGTGGACATGAAACACTGTATGGCCATTATTTAGGCGTTCGCTCTGCCTTACCAAAGGAGGCTAAGGTTGGTATCATCAATATCGATGCCCACTTTGATTTACGACCATACGATGAACAACCTTCTTCAGGTACCATGTTCCGTCAAATTTTAGAGCAGGATCCACATACCGATTATTTTGTCGTTGGTATCCAACGCTACGGCAATACAAGAGAATTATTCGAAAAAGCAGATGAATTAAATGTGAAGTATATTTACGAAGATCAAATGACCGTAGCCAACCAACAGCAATTAATGGATGACCTACAACACTATATGGATCAGCATGATTATATTCTTTTAACATTATGTATGGATGTCTTGAATGCAGCATTTGCTCCAGGTGTAAGTGCTCCTTCACCATTTGGACTTGATCCATCCACTGTACGTTCACTACTACAAAAAGTAACGGCACATCCTCATACACACTCATTTGATATTTGTGAGGTCAATCCGTTACTAGATGAAAATGGTCGCACTGTAAAACTAGGGGCATATTTTGTCTATGAAGCATTAAACAACTTACTTGGGGGGCAAGGCTCATGATCGAAATAAATCAAATTACAACTGTGTTTTTAGCCGTTGCACTCTTTGCATTGGGTAGCTTTCTCATTAATAAAATAGGATTTTTAAAACGTTTCTGTATTCCAGCACCAGTTGTGGGTGGCTTGCTATTTGCCGCCCTTGCAACGATTTTAAAGACAACAGGTGTTATAGAAATTTCACTTGATACTTCATTACAAAGCTTATTTATGATTACATTCTTCACTACAATTGGATTAGGGGCAAGCTTTAAACTAGTGAAGCTCGGTGGTAAATTACTTATTATTTACTGGCTAGCATGTGGCTTCCTCGCTTTAATGCAAAATGTGATTGGTGTTTCTCTTGCCTCACTCATGGGCATACATCCTTTAATCGGAATGATGGCTGGCGCAGTTTCAATGGAAGGTGGTCATGGGGCTGCCGCTGCATTTGGACAAACATTAGAGGATTTAGGTATTTCTTCTGCCATGACAATAGGTGCTGCTGCCGCAACATGTGGTTTAGTTGCCGGTGGTTTAATCGGAGGTCCAATTGTAAAATACCTAGTAGGTAAATACAATTTAACACCGGATGAACAAGAGTCTGAAGAAATCGACTATGAAAATAAACAGGAACAAATTACTTCTGAATCGTTCTTTACACAAGTATTATTAATTACTTTCTGTATGGCTGTTGGGACATATGTTGGGACATTATTCTCAGAAGCAACAGGGTTCGTCCTACCAGGTTATGTCGGAGCTATGTTTGTCGCTGTATTAGTGCGTAATATTATGGATAAATTCAAACCTGAAGCCATTAATATGAAAAGTATTTCCTTAATCGGGGACGTGACATTAGGTATTTTCCTTTCAATGGCGCTAATGAGTATCAAATTATGGGAAATTGCTGATTTAGCTCTTCCTTTATTCATCATCGTCTTTGCACAAGTATTCTTTATCGTTGTATTTAGTACTTTCGTGTTGTTTAAATTACTCGGCAAAAATTACGATGCCGCTGTAATGGTTGCCGGTTTTGCAGGACATGGCTTAGGAGCAACCCCAAATGCCATGGCTAATATGTCAGCCGTTGTACAACGTTTTGGTCCATCTAAAAAGGCCTTTCTCGTGGTACCAATTGTCGGCGCATTTTTAATCGATGTGTTTGGTATTCCTATTATTATTACAACGATTAATTTATTTAAATAAACAACAAGCCGTGTATAGGTCTCTACAAGACTATTACACGGCTTTACTATTATTGTAAAATCTCACTTACCGTTACAAAGTCGTAGCCTTGTTTTTGTAAGTATTGCATAACATTTTCTAGACCATTCGCTGTCGTTTGATGAATATCATGCATTAAAATAATGCTACCATCTTTAACAGATGCTTTAACAGAAGCTAAAATCTTATCTGGATTGTGGTGCTTCCAATCCAGCGTATCAATCGACCATAAAATGGACGGAATAGTTATGACGGAACGGACTTGCTCATTCGTCGCTCCATAAGGTGGTCGAAAAACGGTAGGATACTGCCCAATGGCCGTATAAATGGCATTACTTGAGCCATTGACTTCTTGTTTAACACCCGCTATAGATAAAGTCGTTAATTTCTTATGGCTTAACGTATGACTACCAATTTCGTGTCCAGCCTCATAAACCTGCTTGACGATCGTTGCATTTTTTGAGACATTTTTCCCTACCATAAAGAACGTAGCCTTCGCATCATATTTTTCTAAAGTCGCTAAAATTTGTGGTGTCACTTTGGCATCAGGCCCATCATCGAACGTTAAAGCTACACGTTTTTTCGCACCTTTTGCTGCTGGAATTCCTTTATTATATACTTTATTATTCGTTAGTTGAATATTGGCTAGCTCTGAAGCTTTGACATACCCCTTTTGGTCACCCACTTCCACATAGGACCAGCCAGCAAGTGTTATGTAATACTGAACAGTCGTTTTATTGGCAAGTGTACCAAGGACCTCTCCACTTGGGCTAGCTGTTAAACGTAATTCAGCACCATTCACTGCATTAATTCGTTTCTTTGTTGGGACAGGTTTTTTTAAAGCGTTCGTCGCAACATAGCCTGTATCTTCACCATATTGGACGAATGACCAGCCACCCGGTGCTGTACCATATACAAAAACCACGCGTCCTTCATATAGCTGTCCAACCTTTTGTGCGTTTTGCCTTGGCGCTGTAAATAACGTCGTGCCACCCTTTTGCATTACTACATAACCCTCAGACTTCAACTTGACTAAAACATCAGACGCCACATAGCCCATCTGCTCTGGCGTTTGAATATGTGTCCAGCCTTTGCTTGCTGCTAGCACAGTAACAAAGCTTCCCTTCGTTAGTTCACCAATTTCTGCACTATTCGAGGAAGGCTCTTCATAGATGATAGTATCCTTGGTTACTTTCTGAATGACCACGGACCCTTCAGCATTGGTAGTTAATGGTCCAATCAATAATGCCAATATAAACGTCAAAAATATAGTATAGGGTAATAATTTTTTCATTGTTCTACACCGCCCTTAGATGTCTTTCCATGTCGTTTGCTAAAAAAATACGAAGATTTAACTTTAATTATAGAGTAATCGTTCATGCCAGAAAATAGTAATAATCAACTAGATTCCATTCTATAAGACCGTTCACATCTGCGCGTTTGTAAACCTTTATACACTGCTTGTTCCCGTTTTTCTACGAACCACAGCATAAAAAACGTTATATAAAGATTTCACCTCCTTTTGCGGGTCACGCTTGGAGTGAATGGCGGACCTGTGGGGGGAATTTCTTTGGGAATGTAGCGCCTTCTTCATCATGATGAGCGACTTTCTCAAGGATTGGAGCATCTCCTTTGCTTTGGTCAGCGCTTTGCTCCGGGAATGGGGCGCATTTTTCACTTTGGTGAGCACTTTGATCCTTAATTGGAGCGCTTCCTTCACTTTTATGATCACTTTTCTACCTAATTTGAGCGACTCCTTCACTTTTATGATCACTTAGAACCTTAATTGGAGCGCTTCACTCTCTTTTATGATCACTTTACTTCTAATTGGAGCGCTTCCTTCACTTTTATGATCACTTAGAACCTTAATTGGAGCCCTTCACTCTCTTTTATGATCACTTTTCTCCTTATTCGGAGCGCTTCCTTCTCCTTTATGATCACTTTACTACCTAATTGGAGCGACTCCACTACTTTTATGATCAATTTTCTCCTTATTTGGAGCGCCTTCTTCTCCTTTATGATCACTTAGATCCTTAATTGGAGCGCTTCCTTACTTTTATGATCACTTTACTCCTAATTTGGAGCGCTTCCTTCACTTTTATGATCACTTAGAGCCTTAATTGGAGCGCTTCCTTCACTTTTATGATCACCTTTTTATCTAATTGGATCGACTCCATTACTTTTATGATCACTTTACTCTTTATTTGGAGCGCCTTCTTCTCCTTTATGATCACTTTTCTCCTTATTTGGAGCGCTTCCTTCACTTTTATGATCACTTTACTACCTAATTGGAGCGCTTCCTTCACTTTTATGATCACTTTACTTCTAATTGGAGTGCTTCACTCACTTTTATGATCACTTTACTACCTAATTGGAGCGCTTCCTTCACTTTTATGATCACTTTACTACCCAATTGGAGCGACTCCATTACTTTTATGATCACTTTACTCTTTATTTGGAGCGCCTTCTTCTCCTTTATGATCACTTTTCTCCTTATTTGGAGCGCTTCCTTCACTTTTATGATCACTTTACTTCTAATTGGAGTGCTTCACTCACTTTTATGATCACTTTACTATCTAATTGGAGCGCTTCCTTCACTTTTATGATCACTTTACTACCCAATTGGAGCGACTCCATTACTTTTATGATCACTTTACTCTTTATTTGGAGCGCCTTCTTCTCCTTTATGATCACTTTTCTCCTTATTTGGAGCGCTTCTTTCACTTTTATGATCACTTTACTACCTAATTGGAGCGCCCACTTTTCTCCTTAATTAAAACTTCTTCGAATCTCCTAGAACGGCCCGCACTATTAAGACGTTTCAGGCTATGAAAAAGTTGAGATGTTTTCATAGATTTCCCATCTACAGGGCATTGTAGGCAGTTAAAGCATCTTCAATATGCGGGGGTGGTGTCCGAACATCGCCTGGGGCATTGGTTGTTATGAATAGAAATGATTTGCCTTCTTTTTCGATGATGGACGCGAGACATAATCCGGCTTCAGGTGTATACCCCGTTTTTCCGCCTAATATGGGTCCTTCTAAACCAGGCATTTTTGTAAACAACGAGTTTGTGATAATTAGCTCATTAGGTACATGGGTCGTATAGCTTTTTGAAGTAAATATGTGATAAAAGGTAGGGTTCTCTAACGCATAACGTAGCAGTTTACTAATGTCCCGAACGCTTGATACATGTGCCTCGTCATGTAGACCACTTGTATTAACGAAATGGGTATCATTCATGCCTATTTCCTGTGCTTTGTTATTCATATAAGTGACGAATTTTTCCTCACTGCCTGCAATTGCCTCAGCAAGTGTTCCCGTTGCATCAGCGCCTGAGGCAAGCAAAGTGCCATATAATAAATCCTCAATTGTCACAAAATCACCAGCATGAAAGCCTGCCATTGAGGCATTCTGAGCAGTATAGGTAGCAATCGTTTGCGGTTCTACAATGGTCTGTTTTTGTAGATCTTCCGTTAATTCAATTGCCACTACGGCTGTCATGATCTTTGTTAAGGATGCAGGATAAATAATGGCATCAGCATTTTTTTCAAATAATACTTCGCCTTGTGTATTGAGTAACAAAGCATTTTGACTATGTAATGATGGCAGTTCTAGTTGAACCTTTTCATATGTTTTGTTTGTATAATACAAAGCGAACACCACGATACCAATACAGCAAAGCAACACCAAATTTTTCATAAAAAAACGCCTCCTACACAATATAATAAGAGGCATTTCTGAATATTCCTTCCTAAATAAAAGCAATTAAAAAGGTTTTATAGATAATAGTCATCTTCAAAATTAGAACAAATTCTTGTTATTTTTTTATTAGCTAATTTAAAAAAGATATCTTGAGAAACTTCTAATTTGAGAGCATCCTCCTTCTGAAGACCCGCGTAAATTCCTCGTAAGATCCGACTAGTTAGCCCATGTGAGACAACAATTAGCTTTGAGTATTGTTGTATATCTTCCAGCCATGAGGTTAACCTGCTTACTACAGCTTCGTAGCTTTCCCCACCTGGCGCACGGAAATACCAATTAAAAACATCCGTGTCGGCTAACAAGTCTGGCCAGGTGTGCTGTATTTCTGCCATGGTTAAGCCAGCCCATTGCCCTACAGCAACTTCTGTCAAGCGATGATCCTGTTCCACATCATTCACATCATAACCGATTGTTTCACAAAGCAGGGCAGTGCTTTGCATAGCTCTCCCCAGTGGACTTGTAGCGATTTTCCAATCGGTTGCATCACCAATTAGCGTTTTTAGCATGCGTGCATGTTGTTGAACCTGTTCTCGACCAAGTTCGGTTAATGGTGAATCGAGCTGTCCCTGATATCTTCCTTCTCTATTATAGTTCGTCTCACCATGACGAAGTAAATAAATCTTTTGCTGCATATTTTTCCCCCTATCCCTTGCTTTCATGTTAGAGGATGATTGCTGTTAAAACAATAGCTCGAGATAAATGAAGCCTAAAAACAAACATAACGGACTATAAAATCTCGTATCGTTTTTGGCAAATTGTGAATGTTTGATGCTTTTAAAAAACCCAACATATTTAAAATCACCAATAGCCCTTGCAATAAATACACATGCACAAACTGAACTTCCTACTTTAGAAAAACTAGAGGGTTGAAAATACGCCACAAATCCTTGCTGAATGAGGATAATTAGGCTTGCCAGTAGTATAAGGGTAGCAACACAGAGCGTTCCCCATTTTCTTGGCACGAAAACTGCTTGTTGTCCCCCTCCTTTGACTGGAATCACTGCACCAATTCCCCATCGTCCCCCAAAAGCCCAATAAATATGAATGATACTAATCATCCATAAAAGGACAATCGCCATAATTGATAAACTATACATAATAGGTTCCTCCCTCGCACTCAAAACATACGATATCGTATGTTTTAGCGATAAATAGAGTCCCAAGAAGCATACTGCTGCTTTCTAGGGACATCAGTTCTACTGTAATAGTAGTTTAATCATTTTTTCTAAATCAAAATGAGGATTAGCTTCAAATCGTGTCATCCAGCCTATATAGGTTAAATAAGCTAATCTCGCACGATCTTTGGAGACCTCTTTCGTCATCCCCTTTTTTTGATAGAGCTTTGCTACACAGGCAATGCGTTGTTCCTCAATTTGAACAATACGTGTTGCGACATTGGCATCATATTTAGCCCAAGCATATATGCCGATTTCTATCTTTTTATCTTTATGAAAGCTTATGCGTAACAGCTGTTCTAAAGTTGCATCCTCCTGCTCCATACTTTGAATGATGGCATTTGTTGCATGTGTTTCCCAATAGTCAAGCATGGCATCTAATAGCTGCTGATGATCACGGAAATAATGATAAAAGCTACCTTTGCTAATTTTTAACGACCGAGCTAATGCCTCGATGCGTACCTTATGGATGCCGTCTTCTGCTAATTGTTGTAGGCCCGCCTTAATCCAGTCATCTTTTGTTACTTGCATATGAACCCCCGAAAAAAATACGTTAGCGTATGTTTTGTATTATATTACCATTTTATTCATTGACTATCAACTCTCTTTCTTATGACGGACATTAATATTATTATTGATTGTAAAATTAATCGTCATGACACGCGGTAAAATACATGCACACACTAAAATAATTGCAATTAGCTTTTTCATTCTTCTACTCCTTGCTTTAAAAAGTATTATCAAATAAATTTTCTGAAATACCTTGTATAATATCTTGCTCCTCAAAGGTCATCAGTTCTTCCTTTGTAATCATTGCTTGCTGTATCAATCGATTGGATTGGATCGTTACTAGTTTTTCAAACAAGTTTCGGATATAACGTCCATTAGAAAAATTAGGAATCGTTTCAATAGGTATTTGGTGGAGTTGAGCTTTCATACGCTGGGCAAATGCTGCCCCAAATTGGTAATCATTTGTTTGACAAAGCATAGCAAAAATATCATAGAGCTCATCCGTACTAAAATTATCAAACTGCACAAAATGATTAAAGCGTGATTTAAAGCCTGGATTTGATTGTAAAAATTCCTCCATAAGCGCTGTGTAGCCAGCAACAATAATGACTAAGTCATCTCGTAAATCCTCCATAGCTTTTAATAAACTATCAATTGCTTCCTTACCAAATGCATCCTGTTTATCATTAATCAATGAATAAGCCTCATCAATAAACAAGACACCCCCCTTTGCTTTATTGACGACCTCCTGAACCTTTAGGGCTGTCTGTCCAACATATCCTGCAACTAACCCTGCACGGTCTGTTTCAACAAAATGTCCACTCGATAATACGCCTAAATGCTTATAAATTTGCCCAATAATACGTGCCACTGTTGTTTTGCCTGTGCCTGGATTACCTGTGAAAACAAGGTGGTAGGTAATAGGAAAGCTTGTTAAACCATGGTCTACACGTAAGCTTTGAATTTTAATAAAGTTAATTAAATTATGTAATTCTTTCTTTGCATTTGGAAGACCTACAAGACCATCCAATTGCTTTTGAAGTTTGTTAATTTCCTGTTCAATTTCGGGCGTAATACGTAATCGTTCGTCATTTATAAATTCTCCGCTATAAATAATTTTGCCCTCTTCATTATAATAATCGCCTCGTCCATGTTTTTTCCCCTGCACAAGATCTCCAATATAAGAAGCCTGTCCATTATCATAATAAAGCGTTCCATGACCCGTCATTGCATCCTCTTTAAAATGTCCTTCCGCTTCCAGTACACCTTCTCTAGAATAGACCTTTCCTTTGCCATGCTTCAGATCCTCAAAGAAATAACCTTCATAATAGAGTGTAGTCACTCCACGGTCAAGCTCCTCTCCTGTTGGAGACTCTGCAGGATAATATAATTTCCCAGCTCCCTGCATATGATGCCAAATAAAATCACCCTCGTACTGTAAAAATCCGGTCGGATAATATTGCTTGCCTTTTCCTTTTTTCATACCATGGACAAAATCACCCTCATATTGTGGTTGATTTAAATGTGGATACATTGATCGTAGTTCTTGATACGGTGCAATTACATCTTCTTCATAATATAAAATGCCATAGCCATCCATTAAATCATTACGAAAATGGCCTTCATAATGAATTTGACCATCTTTATACAAAATACCATTACCTTGTTTTTTATTTTGAATAAATTCACCTTGATAAATGAGTTGTCCTTTTAAATACATGATGCCATTGCCTTGCTTCATATGATTGATGAATTCACCCTCGTATAATGGTTGGCCTTCTTGATCAAATAGTGTGCCTTTGCCATCATAAATATCGTGACCAAAATCGTTTTTTTTGACGCCACCTCGATACATGATTGTACCATCTGGATAAAATAATTCTTTTTCTTCATAATTATATGTCATTTGATTGCCTTCCTTTATCATTTCAGTATATGCTCAATTATAGCGTGGAAAAGAATACATATGTGTGAATTTTTAGAATTTAAGGAGACGAGCATGAAAAAACGATACAAACTACTACTAGGCATTTTACTCCCACTACTTATTCTGTATATCTCGACAATGCTGTTAACAAGGGACACAGATTTTACAACAGAGGTAACAGAGCGTCTCGATCTAGAGGAAATTCATGAAATTGAAATTATTCGTTCTTCAGATGAAAAAACAATCACTTTGACAGATACAGCCAAAATCAATCAGATGATGGAGCCATTTAAAGACCTGCCGTTAAAAAAAATATGGTTTGCTAAATCCGATTTCAAGGAAGCTTATTGGATAACTTTATCAACTAATAATGACAGAGAAATTGGCTTACGTTTAGATGATGACAAGCATTTATTTGTTTATTTATATGAAGAAAACTACATGAAAGATTACAAACTTACCCAGGATTTTGATATGACATTCATTGAGCAGCATTTTCAGAAATAGAAAAACCCGTGCACTTAAGCACGGGTTTTCAAATACAACGATAATTTTGCTGTATAGCTTGGATTGTTGCAATAATCTCTTCTCTTAGCTCAATTGGCTCTAATACCTCGATAGTCGCACCTTGACTCAGCAGCCACATTTTGATGCCTATTCCAAATACCTCTGCCTCGAAAAAGTATTCGCTATCGTTTTGTGAAAGTAATTTAGCTGAGGGTAATCGATTGAAGATGGTCTTAGGTGATTTTCCTTTGTAGAGAAATCGAATAGGTAAAAGTTCACCCGCATCCATAAACGGCTTGCGCTTGTGAAGTTCTTCCACTTGAAAATGGTCAGTAAATGGCTTGTAAAATTTATTCGTTAGTTCACGACTATCTTGAATGTGATCCATTCGATAGGCAATGGGTACATCCTTTTTGGAATGATAGTCATAAGCAATTAAGTAAAAGTCATACTCTGAAAAGATAATAGTAAGAGGCTGTAACATTATTTCCGTTGGGGTTATGTCATCCTCATGAAGATAATCGATTTGAATGATTATTTTTTTGGATATGGCTTCTGAAATACGCCAAATTAGTGGAATGAGAGATTGTTTACGATATGTATCTACATCAAAATGATTTTCATTTAAAACCATTTGTTCCCGTTTATTTGCCTGCACATTGGAAGCAAGCTTTTCAATAATAGTACTCAACTCTGATTTTACAAGCGCCTTAGATGCTATCAAAATTTTAATAATCGTCAATACTTGCTCTTTCGATAAACGGTTGTTATTTGTATGGATTAGCTTGTACACCTTTTCTGAACGCGCATATTGCAAATGGCAATCGAGCTTCGCCTTGGCAATATATGCTCGTATTTGATCGATGTCTCGTTGTATGGTTTTTTCACCAACCTGATGTGTTAATGCTTCCTGCTTCTTGTTGATCCCATGGCCATCCATTAGTCGATTAAACATCGACAGAACCCGATAGCCTTTGCTTTGCTGTGAATCCACCATATATCCCACTCTTTCTTCCTTCTATCAATTCTAGATATTTCTATATCTTATTGGTACTATACGCCTCCTACAATAAAACACCATTCAAAGAACGAAATAAACGTTATTCTTGACATAATTAACTAAAATTTTACAATTAATTAGCTAATAATAGCTATAAAAAAGGACTTTAATAAAATGCATTAAAGTCCTCACACCCATTATCTTAATTTTACAGCTGTTCCGTACACTAACACTTCTGATGTACCATCCATGACAGATGAAGTTGCATAACGAACCCCAACTATTGCATTTGCGCCCAATTGTCGTGCTTCCTCCTCCATGGCTTGTGTGGCGATTTCACGAGAACGAACGAGCATTTCAGCATATTCTTTCATCTCGCCACCCACAATATTACGAAGTCCAGCTATCATGTCACGACCAATGTTTCGGGATTGAACAGAATTTCCTTTCACTAAGCCTAATGTTTCGATAATGTCTTTGCCTGCGACAATATCTGATGTAGCTAATAACATGATTATGCCTCCTTGTTTGACAATTTTTGTACTGCTTCCACCGTCTCTTGAATGGAAGATGTAATGATTCCATTACGTTTAATTAAACCAATAACAAATAAATTACGGTAAACAAACTGATTTTCTAGTCCATCTCGGACAAGTGCCTCGATTTTTTTCATATTATCTCGCCCTTGCTGACGAACATCTGTCAGTACACCAACAATAGGACGATTGAGCATAGCAAACGCACCAATTTCAGCGGCTACCCCTGAGTCAATTTCAACCCCATCTAATACAGCGATTAATACATCACTCTTTTCTAACATCTCTAAATCAGCTTGCGCAATTGCCAAACTATCTGCATAGGCAGACTTATCATTAATGGCATCGTTCTCCTGTGGTACGTATAAAGCGATGCCTGGCACTGCCTCACGAATAGCTGCAGCTAGCTGCTCGTTGACTAAACGATCTCCTAACGAAAATAATCCATTTGCTAAATATGCTTTCATGTTTCGAACTCCTTAAAGTGGTTTTTCTAATATAATTTTATGTCTGCCTTTCTCGTCAACAAATGTGGACACGATATCAAACCCATGTTTGAGGTTGGCGATAAGCATTGCTTTGAATGCATTTCTGCCATATGTACGAACTTTCTGAAAGCCTAATGTTTTGATATGTGCGTGCTGTTGTTTCATTAATTCACTTGCAATCCCCAGCCCTCGTTTCGTTTCATGAACGCCACCCAACCAACTATAAAATACATTATCTGGATGTGGATAGCCTAGTTTAAAGCCAATTAAAGTGTCATTTTCAACTGCTAATAGACAAAGAAGACCTTCTTTCTTTTCTAGCTTTTCGAGTGGCAAATAATCGCCGTCAAAGACATGCGCATGGACTTCCTGTAGTTGCTCCAACCAAGCATAGGGTATGCCTTCCGTCATCACAATATGCATGTTCATCACCTCTGTCTATCATTATAGCAGTTCTATAGCCTGAAGAAAAAGGTGATCATCTAATCCAAAAGCAATCATGATCATTGCACAAAAGTAACTATTTTCGGCTTGAGCTATTTTCGACACCTATCTAATTCAGTATACTTGACGAAAATAGGAAACGATAGGTAGGAGGAAGTTTAGTTGACACCATTTACTAGTTGGTTAACCAATTCATTGCGCCCTTATTTCGGCCTTGACACCCTAGAAGAACACTGGGACATATTTCAAATTAGAGAGGATTATTTTATTTTCCTCGAAGGAGATGTCATTAAAAAAAGAATTTTCGTTAATGAGCATAGCTACCAAGAAGCAGATGTCGACATTTCAACACGTAATCGTGAAGTCATTGTCCCTCAAACCGCACGTGGAAAAGAAAAGAAATTGAATTACACAAATATTTCTGCAGTGAAAGCTACAGGCGTTGTTTTTTCGGCTGGTTTAGGCAATCAAAATCATCCATCTAGCTATATTACGGCTCGTAATACCAAAACATATTATCAGTTACCACTAACAGGCTTTGAGCATTTAACGACTAAATCAGCTCTATTGAATTGGCTTCAGCAATTTCCATCCCTACTTCCTGTAGATTACCCTGACAAGCTAGCTAAGCTAACAAAGATGAAAAGTTTACGCTATAAGACTGTGCCAGGCGATATTTTTCGTGTAGAAATTGATTTATTTGAAGATGGCTATGTGCTTGTAATCGGTGATTTACGTCAAATGCAGAAAGATCATTTATTTGCAGAGGATAGTATTTGGCATAATGTTATGACGATGCCTTTATTTGTCCGTCCCTACTTGTTGACAACGACAGAGCGCTCGCCTTCTCTTGAGGAAATCCAATCCGCTCCATTGGCCGCCCAAACCTATATTGTTATGGACGATCATTTTATGCGTGGGTGCTATGAAAAGGTGGGTCACAAAATGCTAATAGAATCAGATATTGTCTTCCCAATGGGATATGGCGTGACACTAGACTATGGTAAAGAGCCTCGATATCGTCTTTCCTGGGGCTCAGGAACAATTAGCAAACCTGCACCTTTAACCTCATTTCAAACAGCTAGTCGTTTTACCAATCATGGCGTCTATGCAGGCGTAGCAAGTGATTGGTTGAAGCCAGAAGAAGGAATTGTAGAGGAGTCACTAGATCACCTTGACTATCGCGAGGAACGACAACAGGCGTTAGCTGAATTCGGCTTGCCGGAAGACATCACTTATGATGATTTTAATCGCCAAACTGGTGGATTGACGCGCGAGAAATATATTCATTATGTCAATAAAATGTATAGTCGCAGTCGCTCTCACAAAAAATAGAGGGAGTATGCTCATGCTCTCTCTATTTTTTATTGATGGTTGATTTCATCCAATAATTACTTATAATATAAAGATATCATTAACCCACTCCATCACTAGAGGTGCTTTTTTTATGTATTTTGGCATTATACCACTTATTTTTTTCATCATTTTTCTTATATCATATTTAAAAGACCCGAGAAAAATGATCAACGGACTATTATTTAATGTATTTATCTGCTCATTTCTATTATTCTGCGTCATTCTATCTTTAGCATCTGACCATTACTTTATAAGGCTCATTGTCATTATTCCATTAATTGCCTTATTCATCTTAATTCCTTTTGGCATTGTTGCTTTAATGTTTGGTTTATTTTTAAATGCAAGAGTATTAATGTAGCGAGAGGGCAGGCGTTTAGCTAATTCTTTAACTTTGCTTGTGGCTATAGGCATTTTACTTTTTATGCTATTACCGATTATTAGTCCTGCTAGCTTGTTTTCAAGTCATCTTCAACCGATATTTGGAGCGATCTCACTGATTACGTTTTATTTCTTTATCCACCTATCCAATTTTTTATCAGCCTATTTTCTCTATCAATTCAATCGACCACGATTAAATCAGGATTTTATCATCGTGTTAGGTAGTGGGCTAATCAATGATAAAGTACCACCGCTGTTAGCAAGTAGAATTCAAAAAGCGATCGATTTTTATCATAAGCAGGCAGCTGTTTCCACACCACCGACCATCATTTTATCTGGTGGACAAGGGCCTGATGAAAATCTTCCAGAGGCTGAGGCGATGCAACGTTATGCCATTGAAAAGGGAATACCTATCGAGCATACATTACAAGAAAATCGCTCTGTTAATACTTATCAAAATATGCTGTTTTCGAAGCAACTCATGGATGAAATAACACAAGGTAAAGCTTACAATAGCATTTTTACAACAAATAATTTTCACCTATTTCGTGCGGGTATTTATGCAAGACTTGCTGGCTTAAACAGTCAAGGCATTGGCTCAAAGACGGCCTTTTATTACTGGCCAAACGCTATGATTCGTGAATATGTTGCAATTGTAGTTATGGAGCGAAAGCGTCATATGAAATTAATTGCACCTATTCTCGGTATTGCCATCATTTTATCTGTTGTTAGTTATTTCATCCTATAACGTAGTACTGATTCGTGCACTTTTTAAGGTGTCACGGATCTTTTTTTACACCAAGTACTGTTTTATTTGTTGCTCATAGACCGTCTCATAGTAATATTTGCGAGGATAGCACTCCTTTTGGAGTACCTGATAAAGGATGGATTGACCTTCCTCGTAACGAATGGAAAAATCGCAATGATCATATAGTTCTCGTGACAACTGTTTGATTATACGAACATCTTTTACAGTCACCCTCCAGCCGAACTGAATTAGATCCTGTTGATCAAGTGGATCACGATACGTATCAAGCACAATACAGGCATGTGGCAGATGCTTATTGGTAAATACTAAAACATCCCCTGTATGGATGGATTGATCAAAAAAACGTTCGTAAATCTCTTTTATAGGCACTTGGATATCCAGCACATCCATAATTTCCTGAAAAGTTGGGTGAGGGATATAGTCATCATTTGTTTCATCTGGATATTCAACTAATTCCAAAATGGAAGCCATTATCCAAAAATCATAGGTCATTTCATTCACTTCCATTTTTCCATTGATGCTAAATGGCTAATTTCTTGTTCCATTCTCTCAATAAGATTGGCAAGGTTGGCTTGCCATTCAGGCCAACTTTGGGATTCAGACCATAATTCAACAAGCTCTCTACTCCCATGTTGGTCAGGAACATCGTCTTTAATATCTTTTAAATATCTTAAAATAAATGTCAAAGAGCTTTTATCTGCCGTCATGTGTATGTTTGGATCATTGCTGTCTTTACCGTAAAATTGACCAGTATTGAGATAGTGGATGTAGAATTCCGCTAGTGCCATTGCACTCATATCATAGAAAAAATCGATATCTTCAAAGGTCTCCCCGAAAAAGCCTTGATTTTTCATTGCCTGGATACTATTCCTTAATAGTAACTGTTTTGATTCATTGTGTTGGTTGATAAAATCCTGTAAAAAGCCCACAACATCTAATCCTTCATCACTTTCCAACGCTTTATAACCCCAAGTCCCCATTTCATGCTCCTCCCTTTCTTAACTTCCTTTAATCTAATGAAGCTTTCGTAAAAATAAAAGCTCGGCCATCTGTATTTAAAATTTGCAACCCATTATCACACTCTACCATCTCCGTATCCCAATGAACGTGTCCACAGCAAACAATTAAATTAGAAGCTTGCTGTAGCTCATTCCAAATACTTGCGTTTCCAGGTTGCCTATGTAGCCTCACTTCAGGACTTTCATGTAGCAATAAAATTGCAGGGTTTTGCCTTAATAACTGACGTAAATGGGTTAAATAATCAGCTTCGCTCATACGATTCGATTTATCAGCCCTACCAATAACTCCCCCTAATGCTGCAATCGTCATTTCACCGCAGTGCAGCTTGCCAGCCTTAGGGAAAAAATGAATACCTGCTGTAGCGCCCAATATAGCTCTTGCCTCACATGAGAAAACATCATGATTCCCCGCAATACCCGCCACAACACCAAATTTACTATGGAAAGCTTGCCATACCGACAATGGATTGCCACTGGACCCCCTCTTTAACGGATCTACATACAAATCTCCACATAAGCAAACCACCACTTTGGATGGATTTAAATCAGAAAAGTGCGTTTCAAACAATTGTGCTAATGTATCAGCAAGCCCTTCTCCCAGCAATTTTTGCTCGTGGTCAATAACTCCCTGTAAATCAGAGGTAACGACCAACGCATCTAGCTCCTTAGGTAGGCCCACCATCTCTCCCCAATAAATAGGAAGCACTTTATAGGCTATGCCTTTTCCATTAGGGGCGGCTGTTTGGTATGGTAGTCTCTTTAATGGTTCCTTTGCAATATCGACAATTTTAATTGAACGATGGACTGGTTTCTTCATCCGTGAACGCTCCTTTCTTACAGATAGGAGCCAAAGTAGAACTTCAACTTTTCTTGTGAATAGCCGTCTTGCCCCCTCCAAGTAGCCATTGACATGAAATCTGTTCCTCGTCCTCGCTCCTTCCGAAAGTCATTCTTTGATACAAGTATTCCTGCATAGCCCCATATTTCCATGACAACATCTCGTTCATATTGATTGGACTTAAAAACATCTTTCCACCGTTTCTCAAGCTGTCTAGCTGCATCCGTGTCTTGACAGGATCCAATCGCCTCTACCATCTTTTTCAAAATGGCTACATCTTCCTCGCAAACAGTAAATGCCTGTTGTTCTTTCACTAAGCATTCTAAATCCAGCAAACAATACAATAGCCAATTTAGACGAATACCTCCCCACTTGATTCGTTCAAAATTCAGCACATTTAAGTCTTCATTTACATACAATTCTTTTGGCATTATTTTTTGTTCATTACAGTAGCCACACGCACTATAGGCTACCGAAGCTACAGGTCGTTCGTGATAGGCATGATTCGGTAGATCATAGGTAAGGGCCCAGCTAGATAGGGCACTGCGCAAATGAACTTTGCGAGTTGACAAACTATGCAAAAATGCTTGGATCACCAGTTCTTTTGTTAAGACTTCATCATGGAGTTGTCTGAGCCTTTCTATACATTCATCATGGGATATCGTTAAGCGATCAAACATCAAACCTTTATCTTTCGCATACTGAAAGTCTTCAACTGTATAGGTAGCCCCTTCAGCTCTCCATCTACCCGATTGCCAATAGGTTTGCATTAAAATTTTCTTGGCTTTTTGATCCATTATAAATCCCCTTATCTCTGTCATGAATAATCTATTTGTGCTGCTAATTTTTCGGCCATCTCTTTCCATGGACGTTTCCACTGTGAACCCGCAATTTCTTCCTCTGTTTGTTCTAGCCAATAATCACCTTCCATTAGCTCAAACATCTCCATTAATGTAATAGGAGCACAAATTGGATTGGTCATTGCCGCGAGCATAGGCTCTGGTCCATCATCCCAGTTATAGCTAATAACAATGGCGTGTAAAATGATAGCCGACGATATCTTACTAATGCGGCTGCACATCATTTCAATAGATTCCTCATATAAAATGGCGTTCACCTGTTGCTGTTCTTCTTCGCTCAAAGTCAGTCTAATTGTGCCAGGAGTATCCAGCAATAAATCTGCTATCCCTTTATGCTCTCTTGCCGCATACCAAGCCGTTGCCCTAATCCCTTCTGAAGCGTTTAACGCTACACCCCTAGTAAGTAGGTAGGAAATAACATCTCTTTGCTTAAACTTCACCGCTTTTTTCAGCGCACTATCTCCTAGCTTATCTTGAGCTTCTAAGTCTATGTTTTCTGTTAGTAGAAGCTTAATACCTTCAAGTGGCATACGATGGGTAATAAACAGCATTAACGGTGTTCTTCCCCGCTCATCGCGTTCATTTACATCAAGCTTGGTCACAGCCTCTAATACCCTCTCAAGGTCTTTAGATTTACTAACCTCTAGCCAATCCATTTCGATTACCTCCATTATTTAATTCATCCATTGTAATATTCTATCTAGCTCCTTACTCGATGTTTCTTCTTGCTTCCTACGCTGGGCTAGCTTCTTTGGATTACCAAATAGTCGGTATAACACAACTTCTCGCTCGTAGTCCTTCTTATTTTCTAACTCTTGCACAAGAGCCCCAAGTAAGTTTGGCTGCCACATATCAATGCCTTTTAGTGGCTTAGCCGATTCATTCGAACCCATTAATATGGCTACCAAAACAGGCATTAGCTCTACTGAGAGGCCATGAGCTTCTATAAAGGCCTCTGCATAACCATCTTGCACAGACTGATGCTCTATATCAACGAGCGCCATGTAGGTTTGGATAAGCGAGAAATAGGCATCACTAGAAAGGCCTAATCCAAATACTGCATAGGTGCCCGGCATTGCTGATTTTTCACTTGGCTCCACATCCTGATACCAAGCAAATTCTTCCATAGCTACTTGTGCATAGTCCGCTATTAAAGGGAAAAGGGTAGGAAATGCTAGGCAATTGGCAAAAAACTGATGAAGCTTTGATTTAGCCAATTTTTTTATAGGAAGATAATTTTTTACTTTAGACTTCAATGACAACTTGTAGCCTTTAGGAAAGCCTTCCTTTAGAAGATCAATGATATAATGAAGTGCTTCTCGATAAGCCGCTTCCTCTTCTGCTATGATTCGTATATCAATTGTTTGCAATATATCATTCGCTTGTCCTTGAAAAACATCGCGCTTTCGCGTGCTTTCAAAACGACCGCTCCCTGTTTGCAAATAATCAACTGCCTGCTGAGAGCCGAGCTGCTTGGCAAGCTCAAGGTATTTTAGGCAAGTAGCAGGCTCTTTCTGACCTATTTTTAACGCCACATACAGGAAAAAATCTATATGTTCCTGCTCAAGTTGTGGAGGGCGATCAGTAGTTTTAAGCACCCACTCTTTAATATACTCTCCTGTTTGTTCAAAATAGTGCGTTAAAAAATGCTCCTCTGCCCACTGCTTAAATGCTGAAGTATAATAATAAATCCATTTATCTAAACGTTCTTTGTTGGCAAGATGCTTCTCTTGTAGTCGACGAATTAGTGGTTCGATTTCATCAGCTACTGGATGAAAAAAATGCGGATTGACCAAATATTGTGCGAAGAAAAATTCATCATTATCACTTGGACGCACAGGTAGCTTAGCCATCACTTTTGTTTCAATAAATGTTGTCAGCGCTTCTTTTGTCAACTCTAGTTTGCGATTATTCAACAGCTTCTCTTGATAATGGAACACCGTATTATCCTGTTCGAATTCAAGCACGATTTGAAAGTGGTAATCAAAAAATCGAGGGCCGTATTGTTCTGATAGAAAAATCGTTTCCACTTTTGTACATAATGCCGTAAAAAGTTCTACTATATAGCTTTTTTCTGTAAACTCTTGTATGTATGGACCCGACTCCACCTTATAGGCACTATCACTCCAACTAAAGGGCTCATAGACATCAATAAAAATAGTACCGTTAGGCGTTTTTCCTTTTTTCCAAGTAACTTTTAAATAATTAAAAATGCCTGCTTGTAGTCGACTTTGACCTTTCAATGAACGTATTCTCTTACTTTCTTGTTGATAAATGGACGTAAGCTGCTCCCATACATCTGCTAGAAAATGTTCTACACATTGCTCCAAACATACAACCTCCTTTTCCATGCTTAGCGAAAAATCTCCCGCTAAAAAGCCTAGCGAGAGATCCACCTTATCCGATTGTTTTCACAACCGCTCCTTCTTGATTTTTAATATGCGTTTTCAAAATTTGAAAGCTCACTCCTGCTAACGTAGATATAGTAAATTGGCCTTCTTGCGGCACAAGATTTTGACTTAGTTCCTCCACCGCGTCCTTGTTTAATGTTATGGTAATTTCCTGTTCAGTCTCATGATAGCCCACCTGATCATCCGCTTTAAAAAGGATTGTAGTTTGTTGACCAACTAAGCTAAGATTCTTATTTTTTAATAGACGTCCTCGTAATAATTTACTTATAACCTCCGCTTGCTTGGCTCCTAGTTGCATAATATTGGATTGTTTATGAAACCAACCCTTTTTCCCCTCTTCCCAAGCGAGTTGATCGACAAAAAGAAAGCCTGTATTGGACCCCTCTTCCTCTATTCCTCGCTCAACTGCCTCTTGTACTTTGGGATTTTGTAGTAGAGAAGGTCGTGTTAAATCAGTAATATAGCTTGGTATTTGCTCAATCCCCGCCTCTAACACCCCTAATGTATTCCATGTCTGCATCGCTTCAAGCTCATCCTCTGAAATACCAACCATTTGAATAAACTCCATCTTGCCATTAGGTGTATCCATTTCTGCAAGCTCTGGGTCATGTGTAAAGGCCAGTGCGGTTAATTGCGTATCAGAATCAAGACAAATAGGACCATTGGCATCCAAATAATCGCCTTTTCTAAAAACATTGCCACTATTAAAAACATATCTGCCCATATTTTGAAGTAAGTTTAAGGCCCAAGCAGGTGGCTCCTCCTCGTCCTCGTGACGCACTAATCGAAATGTCAATTCAAATCCATACCCACTGTATTCCTTATTTTCCAATTCCTTTTCATATAATTCCGAGAATCCATATGTAACAAAATGCCAATGTGGAATGGGTGATTCACTTTTATAGGCACTTATCCCATCTAAAGGGTCTTGTCCGCCTAGTGAATAAGGGATCATCGTTCCATAATGCATAGGCTCCTGGTCGCCATATACTTTTGCTAAGGCCTGATCAATTGCATCCCATCCAACTGCTGTTACTTCTTCGCTCATTTCTAAGTCCTCCTTAGGTGATCATTCAATCGTTGCACATACATACCTAATAGTTATAATACCAATTTTATGGTAGCTCTTTTAACAGGAATAGGACTCATTTTCTGTTTTTCAGTACCTAGGTTTATTTTCATTCGGAACAAGGTAAATATGACTAATGACAGTAAACAGGCTATCTTTTCGTACTAAACAAAAAGATAGCCTGAGTATTATGCAATTTTCAACGTATTGAATAACATGGTGAAAAGAAAACGGATGACTTAGCCATACATCATGGCAGGCTCACGTACAGCATGTAAATAGTCTGCTAGTTTCCCTGCGTATACTTTTTCTAAATACGGTAATTGTGCTAGGCAATGAGGCGTCATTAATGCTGGATTTTGGACTATCTTTAAACCGCCCACTTTTAATAGCGTCGCTACAAATTGGGAACAAAAATAAGCACGCTCACGTCTCACTTCCTTTTGCATCACTACCCCAAAAAGACCGATAAAATTATATTTATAGCGATCTCGATTCCAATACATATATCGAACAATTTTCATCATCTCTAAATATTGATAATGAGATATCCGACAACGATAAATAACACAATCAGCGGATTCAAATAGTCCTCTTTCCGCATCCTCTCGTAAAAAACCTCCACTTAATGGATTATTTAATTGTCTTCTACCAAAGCTATACATTTCAAATAGCCCCTCATCAAAGGCTATGGATGCATGATTCATCTCTTTGCCTGTATACATGCCAATTGCTTTCGATAATAATGTGCCTGTTTTGGTTAATACTATGTAAATCGTATGTGCCATATCTTCACCTACTCCAATGTTCTCTCCTACTACCAATACGTTTTAAATCTTCAAATGGTTTCGTGAATTTCCTTTTTTTATAAGTATACACAGCTAATCTTAAATTTTTCCTTAGTAGAACCTGAAGATTTCCTTAAGATTTCACTTTATGAGGGTGTATTTACAATGTAACAGATCCCTTAAACTCAACGTTTCTACGATGCTTATTTTTCTACTACCTTTATTTATATGTATGTATTTGTATTCTTATGTGAGGTACATTTGGGTGCAGATACTTTTTTTCTGGGGTACTTGTGGTGCAAAAAACGGCTAATAGATAACTACTTATTAGTTTATATGAGTGATTATTTATGCCAATCCACACTTACAAAATTAAACATTTTTGATATAATTTTACCGAAGGCCGGAAAGGAGGAAAATATGAGGAAACGACTCTTCATAACAATTAGTGTTCTTGCCGTCGTAATTGGCTTAATGGTATGGGATGTGTACGAAAATAAAGAGTTAAAAAAACATGAAGCCATTGCTAAAGCTGAATTTGAAAAAATTTATACAGTAGCAGATATTTTTGAAGATGCCATTTTAAATAAAAAACCAACTTCTTTAAACATCCTTATAATTGAATCAGAACCGCTAAATCCTGAAAGAGTAAATGTCACAAACGAAAAACAACAAAAACAAATTATGGATGCGATAAACAACTTGCAAGTACAAAAAACACTCGGTGCAACTCCTTATGAAGATATGGATTATTCTATTAACATCGAATCAAATAAAGGCTATGGATTGCACGTATCCGAAAAGAAAAAACAAATTGCATTTCTAGATTTAGATAACGATTCAACTAAAACAGAAAATAAATTTCTTTATGAATACAAGATTCTAAAAGGTGCTAATGAATTTTTCAATGCTTTAAAGGATATTCAATAACACAATATACAAGCAGGTTTCAGCTCAGACTATCGCCAAAAGGAATCGACAAGAAATATCGATTCCTTTTTGTTATGAAATGGTACCAATTTTTATTCCTCACCTATAAGTTCTTTTGAAATAAAGTATGCCCATCTCCAATGCCGACTTGTTCAAAACCATTGCTACGATAAAAATCATTTAATTTATTATTTTTCTCTACGCAATCCAATCGTAACGTATTTTTTCCTTCCTTTTTAAGATACTGTTCAAGCCATTGTAATAATTCTTTTCCTAAACCAGAGCCCATATTAGAACGAGATACAGCTAATCGATGAAGATAGACGGCTTCATCATTTACATGTCCCCAAGTATGTTTGTCCCAAGAGCTCGGTGTGTCATACAGCGTAAATGTTGCTACAATCTCTTCATGTCGTTTAACAATAAAAGTGTCCTTATTACTGATCGCCTGCCTTATTTCATCATCTTCTCCTCCAGCAGCTAAAAATCCCCATTGATCGATTTCTTGTTCCTTTAGCCATTTTGCTACATCCTTTAAAAGATGAACTATTTGGTCTGCTTCTTTACTCGTTGCAAAGGTCACTTCATAATCCGCCAATAAAGAACCTACGTTATTTGACATGTTCTATTCCCCTATCTTTCAATATTTTGATAACCGCAAAAATGAATATAACTGTTTAATACGACTCCTTTTTATTAATATCCTTCCTTTTTACATATAAGATCTCTTTCCCCTAGAAGTTTCACATTTTTTACCGTTAATAATTTTTTTCAATCTCTCATTATCTCGTATAAAAAAACCCATAATAGCTAACAATAACTATACTTCTGTTTGCCTATTTTTAAATTTTTGGCTTCTACTTCTTCCACGACAATCAAAATAATGCCTTCCAATAGGTCTTTTACTAGTGAATCGACAATTTAACATACATTACAAATAGAGGTGCTTGCATTGACTACATTCGGAAAATGTTTATATATCGTGTTCTTTGTAACACTGTTTTTATTTACAACGATTTATGATCATCTCACTCATGGGGATTGGGCCTTACTTGAAAATTTTTTCTTTTCTTTTTGGGTAGCAACTTTTTTATTCATGACGTTACTACTTAGAAGTAAAAAAGGTGAAGCAGAAAAAGGTTAGTTCATTTTAAAAGCTCAACAAACATAACCCCGTTCTCATTTGAGAATGGGGTTAGTTGTCAGTTGGATTTTTTAACACGTAAAACATTATATTTAAATAAAAGTGTTATCCCTAAGTTCATCAGAAAATGGACGATAATGGGGACCAAAATATTGTATGTATTAAAATAAAGCCAGCTAAACGTCAGACTTGGAATACTAATATTCAGGAGCATGATTGGCTTTTTAAAGTATTGAACATGAATGGCTAAAAACAAGCATGTAGTGATGAGTATGGCCATCCACTGATGATCCAGCCAAATGTAAAGAACATTTTGGATAATTCCTCTGAACAGAAGCTCTTCAAACACAGCACCTAACAACATAAAGGCGAAAATCTCGTGTAATGAATACATTTGATAACTCTTATTTGTATCATCAATATCATTCGAGGGTACAACATACGTTAAAATCACGCCATATAAGACTAAAGCAAAGGAAGCAATGATGACATACATAAGTAATTGAGCAGGATGATTAAATGTTAAGTATTGCTCAATGTTAACTACCTCGTACACGATTAACATAAACATAATAGCTAAACAAATGAATGAAAAGGAGGTAAACACTACAATAGCATCTTTCGGGTTAGCTTCCTTTTTTATGATTTTTTTATTTTCCATATAAAACCTTCTCTTCTTTTTTTCTATTGCTATCCTAGCAAAATCCATGAAATTTAATCTCAGGATCTCCTTATTTCAACTATTTTTTCTAATAAAAAAGGAAAAAAAGCCTACTTTAAAAAGAGTTCGGCATAACACCGAACTCAATCTACAGTTGCATCATACTATACTATTGGATAATACGGCTCGTAAATGGGTTGACTATAATAAGGTGGTCTAACACCAATGGTCGGTGTGAGCCAAGTATAATTCAAATAATGAATGTTTAATGAGTATGCTTCGTTTTCTAATAACCGCATAACCTCTGGAAAAAATTCAATTTCCATTTGACACTCCCCCTGTTGCATTCATAGCTATTTTCTATGCTTTAACATAAAAAGGTAAGCATTCATAGTATATGATGAAAAGGAGGGATTGGTTATCAACAATCCAAATGACTGGAATTCAAAAGACTACGAGGAATTAGTACAACAAATTCAATTTTATCAACAATGGTTTGAGGACAATAAAAAAGACGATCCGTACCCACACTATCCTATTTATGGTAAAATCACACAATACAAAGAGGTGCCTCTAACACAACCCGAACAAAGACAATTACGCCAGCCTGGTCTAGAAAGCTTAATGGTACCAAAGCCTATCATTGAAAACCCTCATTATAAAGGGAGTGGCAAGTTAAAGGGGAAAGTTGCTCTTATTACTGGGGGTGATAGTGGGATGGGCGCAGCCGCTGCCATTGCCTTTGCAAAGGAAGAAGCGGATATCGCCATTGCTTATTTAGATGAGCATGAGGATGCTAATAGAACGAAAAAAAGAATTGAGGAACTAGGCAAAAAATGTTTGCTACTTCCTGGGGATCTACGTCATAAAAAACAATGTGTTGACATTGTTTTAGAAACGATTAACACTTTTGGCCGTTTAGATATTTTATGTAATCATGTCGGTATTCAATTTCAGCAAAATGATCTTACAGACATCACAGATGAACAATTTGATGAAACTTTTAAGCTTAACGTCTATTCTCATTTCTATACGACAAGAGCAGCCCTTCCCTATTTAAAAGCAGGAAGCTCTATTATTGGTACTGCTTCCGTTGTGGCTTATGCAGGTGAACCTTTATTAATTGATTACACGGCTACAAAAGCAGCTATTGTTGGCTGGACTCGCTCCTTGGCAAAAAGCGTTGCTAATAAGCAAATTCGCGTAAACGCGATAGCCCCAGGCCGTATTTGGACACCACTTATTCCTTCCAGTTTCTCTTCAGATGAAAACGCCCTACATGGGACTAATTTATTTAACCGTATGGCTCAGCCTTTTGAGGTGGCTCCTACATTTGTCTATTTAGCATCGGATGATTCTAGGCACGTTACAGGGCAAGTATTACATGTAGATGGTGGTGAATCGACCCAATCTTAATTCTATTTCTTATCACTTAAAAAGGTGATCGCGAAATCACGAAAACTATTGACAACAAATGAACTCTTTCTATTTTTATTCCAAGCAATGCCTACCGTTTGAAAGCATTCAGGATCTGAAATTTTCAATATCTTGGCATTATCTAAATACTGATCTAAAAAAGAATTTTTAAAAATAAAAGAGATGCCTTTTCCTTCATTCACTAATTGTAAAATGATTGACAAATCTTCTCCTTCAAATGCAATTTGCGGAGTAAAACCTGCCTTTTCAAATAGTTGGTTTTCTGTTGCTCTGAAATTTTGCTCTGTTTCGGATAAAATAAACAGCTCATCCTTGGTCTCAATTAGTGAAACACTTTCTTTTACAGCAAGAGGATGATTTTTTGGAACAACTAAAAAAATCTCTTCTGTAAATAGTGGAACCCATTCTATTCTTCGATCAGCAATCGGATTGATGACAATCATTAAATCTATTTCACCATAAATTAATTTTTGTTGGGCTAATTTATCTGGTAATACATATTGACGGATTTTAACATTCGGGCGCTTTTTATAAAAATTAAAAAACAATTTGGGTAATAGTTTTGAATTCATGACATTAATGGCGACACTATCTTCTCTAATATTAGCTAGCTCTTGAATCTCTGTCTTTGCCTCATATAAATCATCTAGCGCTTTTTCCGCCTTCTCATAAAACATTCGGCCGTATTCATTTAAGCGAATCGATTTCCCTTTTCGATCAAAGAGTGGTACGCCAATATCTTCTTCTAAACGCGCAATCGTTTTGCTTAAGGAAGACTGCGAAATTTCTAGTTCCAAAGCTGCTTTTGACATATGCTCTAAGCGGGCTACCATTAAAAAATATTCTATTTGTGTTAGTTGCATTTTTTGTCCTCCCTTCTCATGCTTATTACTATAAAGGAATAAGCTCATTCTTACAAAATTATTGAATACAATTTTTAAGGAACGCTATACTACACATGTTAACAAGAAGCTCTTTAAATAATAGGAGGCAGGAAATATGAACTTACAAGATTTCGAAGGTCGTGTTGTTTTAATAACTGGAGCAGCTACTGGTATTGGTCGTGCTACAGCACTTGCTTTTGCTCGCCGAGGTGCGAAAGTAGCCATTGGAGATGTCGATGATCGTGCACAAGAAACGGTTGAGCTAATCCAACAAGAAGGTGGAGAAGCTGTATTTTTTAAAACGGATGTAACAAACGCTGATCAATTGAAATTATTAGTACAACAAACAGTAGAAAAATTTGGTGGACTCCATCACGCTTTCAACAATGCAGGTGTTTTAAATAAGCCAGCCAAATTCGTTGATATTGAAGAAGAGGCTTTTGATAAAGTAATGGCAGTGGATGTTAAAGGTGTATTTTTTGCTGTAAAACATGAGCTTGAATACATGATCAAAAATGGTGGTGGTACAATTGTAAACACTGCATCTGTAGCAGGTTTAATTGCCGATCCAAATATGGCCCCATACGTTACTGCCAAACATGCAGTTACTGGCTTAACGAAAGCGGCCGCTATTGACCATGCAGAAGATGGTATCCGTGTAAATGCTGTAGCACCGGGATTAACAGAAACACCAATGACACAAATGTGGAAAGATAGTCCTGAAGTATGGAACGAGGTTGTTTCTAATGTGCCAATGCGTCGCTCTGCTAAACCAGAAGAGATTGCTGAAGTAGTTGTCTTCCTTTCTTCAGATGCTGCAAGCTTCTGTAACGGTTATGTATACGGAGTAGATGGCGGGCAAGTTGCTCACTAAGTACCATTCTCTACTTTAATAAGTAAACAGTGTGGGTAGTTTTTACCCCACTGTTTTTTCCTGTTCCTATCTATTACTTCTAGCTTTTAATCTATATTTCAATTGCTTTTCAATTTATTTACAGTGGTTATGTTAATTACTATACAAACATACATTAATGGCGGGATAGCACCTTTAACATCGCCCCCAAGATGTTTTTGTACTGTGCTATCCCGCCCTTTTTACAGCTAATTGAGGTACTTACCGTGATTAGGTAAAGCAATTTGGTCAAAATCATCCACAAGATTCTGAAGATTTTCTGTCAATTCTTCTCCTTCCATTGCTAAACCATGTCCTGTAATGGCAACAGAAGGTCTTAATTCCTTTAATTTTTTCACTGACTCATAAGCTGCTTGCCAATCCGTTGTCAAATATCTAGGTGGACCACTAATTTCTTTTGTCTGGGTCAATACTTTATAGAGAGATTCTTGTTTCACCGTTACAAAGGCATCTCCAACAATTAATGCACCATCTTCGCTTCTAAATAAAGAAATATGTCCTGGTGAATGCCCTGGCGTATGAATCCAATGGAATCCTGGCATATGGGGGACAGAACCATCTGAAGGAAGAGCACTCACGTTACTCCCTAATTGAATTGATTCATGCGGAAAAATAGGTGACATTTTAGCAATCAAACCACCGTTAACTGTAGAATCAGGTTGTGGATAATTTTGTTCTCCCGTTACATAGGGTAATTCCAAAGAATGCACATAGACAGGGACATTCCAATGTTTGATTAATTCAATAATGGCTCCCACATGATCAAAATGACCGTGAGTCAATATAATGGCCTTGGGACGAGCATTGGCTCCAAAACGATTTTCCGCTACAGCAATGATTTCTTCCGCACTTTTCGGCATACCTGCATCTATTAACACAAATTCATTGGCATTTTGACCGTACAGCACAATATTGACGATCTGTATTGTATATTGATATAAATCAGGTCGTACTTCTACGCCAATACCGCTCCCTACAGATGTCGCCGGTATAAATTTATAATCATAACCGTAATGTAAATCCTTGTCCATTTCCAAACCTACTTTCGCTTCATATTTTATCAAGACAAACCTATTTTTCCTTTCTTCAGTTAAATTAATGCATGCAAATATTGTGATTACTATATGTATAAAAACAGCCATCCTTTTAAGTTGGCTGTTCTTTAGTACAAAATTAAAATTTTCTCTATTATAGAAGTAGTCATTTACTTATTTTCGTATTACCTTTTGGAGAATTCCGAATTTAATAAAGAATAGATGAACATATCTCTACATTCCCCCGTAACACTATGACATTCATATTGTCGTAAAAAACCCTCTTCCTTAAAATTAAATTTTGCTAGTAACGTCCTTGAAGCTATGTTTTCTGCGGCGACAGTTGCCTGTATCCTCACTAAACCTAATTGATTAAATCCAATAGACAATACTTCATTCACCGCTTCAGTCATAATGCCCCTATGCCAATATGATTCTGATAATTCGTACCCTATTTCAGCACGCTTGCCTTCAAAATTACTTAAAAAAATGGTACCTATCACTTCATCTGTGATGTTGTCAGCAATGGCAAAACGAATAATCCAGCCCTTTTCATAGCCTTCATTCCATATTTTAATAACCTCATAACTTTTTTCTAAGCTCTCAGGCCCATTCCAATCTAGATAACAATAAACATTTTCATTTGAATAATAATTGTATAAGGCTGGTGCATCTTCATGTTTTAACTGCCTTAATCGCATATGTTCAGTTTGAATGGTTGGAAATGAGTTTCCCAATAATTTAGTAAATTTCATATTTCTCTCCCTTTTCACGAATAATAGATAGCCTTATTTAAGAATATCTGAATATCATCACGGATCATACCTCATCGATATTTCATAAAAAAAAATAAGCCACTGCAATTTAAAATCGCAATGACTGATTGTTTAATGCCCTTCTTTTTTCTTTTAAAATAATTCTTTGAATACTCTTACGTGATAAATAATATTTTTCACCTAGCGTCTCACTATCCATTCCTGCTAAAAAATCATGATAAATACTGGCGTTTCTCAAATCCAGTTCCGTTCTTGTGGTCGTATTAGTTCCCCAGTTCTTTTTATGTTCTTCTTTCCTTGGAATATAAATATATTCACCATCCACATACTCTTGAATTAATGCTAACAATTCGGCAGGTAAAATATGCTTTGCTTTTTTATAGCTCATATTGCACTCCTAAATGTATAGATTGTTTTTAGGAAGAGCAAAGGCTATTGTCATTCATTTTTTTGCAATAGCCTTTGCTATGCAAACTTTGTATATTTTCTCAAGAAAAATCCCCCTTTTTTCTAATTATATGCATAATATACCATATACACCAAAATACCAATAGTCTTCCATTGGCTGTTAATATAATTAGAAGAGTATATTGTTTCATCGTTAAAAGCTACTGACAAAACGACTCCCATTTTTAGGTATTTGACCTCCACATCTATTACCACTTCTTTCATATATTACATTGAAAGGAGTGGTAATTGTGCCTTGGCAACACGAGATCCCCTATTTAATCGGGCGGCCAGTCGGTGTTTCTTTTACAAATGGGCAGGGTACTTCTGGTGTCCTCTGCGGCGTTTCAGGTGGAAAGCTTCATGTCCTCGAATATTTGTATCAAAGCCAATTTGCCTTAAAACAATACGATTTTCATATGATTCAAGATGTAAATGGCTTTCCACCTTGTCAGATGCAGCAGCCATTATACTAAAGACATCCATCTAGGATGTTTTTTTTATTGGCACTTCTTAGTTGACATACAAGTTATCTACTGTCCTTTTTAATTGGAGTATTTCTCACAGCGATTTTTCAATACTTAAAGTCATTTAATCGAAATTAAAAGCTAGCGCTTAAGATAGATAACTATCTTAAAACGCTAGCTCATCATACTAATAGTAGTGTAAAGTTCTTTCAACTTTACGTACACTCCTTTTATTGGTATTTGGGGTCACTTTCGTCCAAGTGACCTCTTTTTGTCATTCCACGTTTCGCTGTTTTATCCTTTTACCCTATCAAACGGAATCATCGGAACATTCATAAGACAAATTCGTTCTATAGGAGGGAGGAAAACAATGGGAATTAATTTAAATTTCTGGTCATTTGTTTTATCTTTAGGCTGCATCCTACTATTTTTTCTTTCAGGCACAATGAAAGACTTTTTTGTTACACAACTTCATTTTCATCCATTGACGTTGACTCTACTCTTGTCCATTACCTGTTTCTACCTCAGCTTTGTTGGAATGAAAGATGTAAAAAATTTAGCAACCTTGCTACGAGGGATCATAACAATGTTGATCACACTTATCCTAATAATCAGTATCTCCTTCATTTTATTTTTTGGTAATTTTTTAAGTTAAACTATCCTAGCTGACATTATTTTTATACAAGCCTCCTTGACGAACACCTGTTCTGTAGTTAGAATAATAAAAAAAGGAGGCTTTTTTATGCAAAAAACAGCGAACATTGAATTAGTACATTTTTCAGAAGATTATGTGGAGCAGTTACATAGTTTTGAACTACCGGAAGACCAACACCAATTTACAGCCCTTCCAAAAGAAATTTCCATAGAGACGGTTGGACAATATCCTATCGTCATATTAAGTGATCATGTGCCAGTTGGCTTTTTTGTTCTTCATGCAACTGACAGGGTAAAAGAATATTCTACAAACCCTAATGCTATGTTGTTAACTGCCTTATCCATCGATCATCAACAACAAGGTAAGGGCTATGCTAAAAAAGCAATGTTTGCACTTGCTGACTTTGTGAAGCAACATTTTAATGAATGTAATGAAGTGGTGTTAGTCGTCAATCACAAAAATATCGCCGCACAGCATCTTTATCACAAAGTGGGCTTTATCGATAACGGTGAAAGAAGAATGGGGCCTATTGGTGAGCAAATTGTTATGCAGTTACCACTTTAAAGAAACCATCACTCATTTGCTTTGTTCAAATGAGTGATGTTAAATTGTTTTAACACAAGCTCACCTCGGTTTTTAATACTTGAATGGATAGCGTAACACCTCATCATTTCCTATGGTAGCATTCCGCGCATCGCTAAAATAATCGTTTGGGCAAGCTGACGTTTAATGTGAACATAATCCTCTGCCATTGTTAAATATGCCGCAATGATTTCACTGCTAAGTCGAGCTGTAAACATTAATGTACTAATCATTGTTGCTCTCCATTAATCAAGTACATCATCTTCTATATGGGCAGCATAAATATACCTTAAGGGGATATGCTTTGTTGTGGTGATAGTTTCTAGTAGTAGCTCCTCCTCATGCATCGCCTGAATGAAGCCTCCCCATTGAACATAATGAGCCTGATCCCATATAGTTAACATAATATAGTTATGTTGAACAATTGCTCGCGAGATCGTTTGCTGTAATTCTTCAAGCTCCCATTCAGTGCGTTCACGAGGTGGCTCTGTAAACACCTCTTGTTTCCATTCTTTCAAAAGCATTAAATGCTCTGGTAACATCATCGCTGTCCACTTCATTGTTCCTCTATCTTTTATCATTTTCTCCACTCCTTAAGCAAGTGTCCGCCATATAAGCCATTGCGTGAAACACCGTGCCCACTTTTGTATAGGAAGCAACTCGTAATAAAGCTAGCATTCCATATTTTCTAGGTATCCATTACATGACCATTGATGATAATAATGTTGAATGCTCCTTTACTTACTGTAGTTCGTAAACATAGCTCTCTGAAGAAGAACAAATGTTCGTTTTTTATTATACGTATGTACTTTCTTAAATAGAAGTGGTAATTTTAGGTAACTTTAAAAAGGCAGATGAAGCAGGAGTTCCCACTGAGAGCTAGGCATTTGTGTAAGCCTAGCAATAATAGAAACATACTCTATGGTGATAATGAAGAGTACAATTGAAGTGAGAAAGGATGTAACTATAAACACAAATATTGATTATTCCTCCCCGTCTGCGGAATTCACTTTTGATGTCAACAAAAGTACGCTTTTTAAAAAGGATTCACGAAATTATATTAATGTGCTTGGCGTGGAACAATTAAATACATTAGAAAATGTATCTTTACTCGATATTTTTTTAAGTGAAGATAATGTTGTTGAGCCACATTACCATCAAAATGCAGCTGAGCTTGTCTATTGTATTACTGGGGCGGCGACAGTTTCCCTATTGAATCCCTTTACGAAGAAAATTCAAAACTATCCAATCAAGCCTGGGCAAGTCGCTAATGTACCACAGGGCTGGTGGCATTATGAAATAGCGACAGAAGATGACACCCATTTACTCGCTATTTTCGATGCGCCAACACCAGAAGTCATTTTAGGCTCTGATATATTGAAATTTACTCCAGCTAATATTATGGCTCACACGTATTGTTTAGATGAGGAACAATGGAAGAAAACCATTGCACCGGTTGTTCCAACAACTTATATTGGTCCAGCAAAAGGCTGTAATCATGTCAAATCAGCAACCGATAAACAAACGAAGCCAAAGCACTATATGAAACCATGTCCTTATCCGTATCCATATCGTTACCCTTATCCACATCCGTATCCCTATGGCACATATTATTAGTACGTTCTCTTAGTAAACTTTTATTGTAAAAGATGAATAGAATGTCATTTCTTGTCCATCCTAATCTTAGATAACCTAAGAGTTAGGAAGTGTCTCAATGTTAAAAGACAATCTAGCATCATTACGATTTAAGGAGATTTTTAAGCTTTGGTCACAGCTTGGTGTCAATCAAGGATATATTGCTTCAAGCCATGCCTTTTTTAAGCATACGCGTGATAAACAATTAAAGATAATGATCCTGGAGTTTATTCAATGTTTAAAAGAGGAAAATAAGCACCTGACATTGTTACTTAAGGAAAATGGCGTCTTGGCACCTACTACATCCATCGAGTATAATACGATGAAAATAACAGACCTTCGCGGCAAATCGATGATTAATGATGGTGAAATTAGTGCGATTTTATCCATGAATATCGCCTCCTCTTTAATTTCCGTAAGTCAAGCACTCGATCTGTCAGTGAAGAAGCTCCATTTAACAAAATATGGTGAACTTCATATGCGTTATTCACTACTGGGATCAAAATTGATTGACTATAGTCAGCGTAAAGGTTGGTTAGAGGCTCGTCCACGCTAAAAAGAAGCATCCGTTTCATCCATAACGGAAGCTTCTTTTTTTAACTTACTATCGTCTCCTAACGAACAGAAGCTTATACCATTGATTTACGAGGAATGGTAATACAGATAAGCTATAAATGAAGCCTAGCTGTGCAATCGTCAATGGGGCAACCTCAAAGACTGTTGTGAGCATTGGCATAAACAAGACAAAGTGTAGGCTGAGCACACCGATTAAGAAAGCGAGCCATGTATATTTATTCGAGAATACACCAATAGCGAAAATCGACTCTTTGGATCTGGAGTTGAAACCATGCACTAATCTGGATAAACACAGTGTTGTAAAGGCCATTGTGCTAGCTGTTAACGTATCGCCTGTCGATAGACCAATTTGAAAAGCAATAATGGTGGAGATGGCAATTAAAATACCTTCTAATACTACTTGTGTCGTAAAGGCTTTATTTAATAAAGGTGTATGAATATTTCTAGGCTTGTCCTTCATCGTTTTCTTATTATTGGGCTCTAACCCAATGGCGATAGCTGGCAAACTATCCGTTAATAAGTTGATGAATAATAGATGGACAGGCGCAAAAGGAACAGGTAGGCCTAACACCGTTGCATATAACACAACAAAAATAGCTCCAGCATTACCAGATAATAAGAATAGAATAGCATTTTTTATATTCGTATAAATACTACGACCATTAGCGATTGCCTTAACAATCGTCGAAAAATTATCATCGGTTAAAATCATCGATGAGGCATCTTTTGCAACCTCTGTACCTGTTACCCCCATTGCGACACCAATATCTGCTTGTTTCAAGGCAGGTCCATCATTGACACCATCCCCTGTCATAGCAACAACATGACCTTTATCCTGCCAGGCTTTTACAATTCGAATTTTTTGTGCCGGTGTAACACGAGCATAGACAGAATAATCATCAATTTTATCTTGTAACTCTTGATCTGTTAAACCATCAAGGGCGTGTCCTTCAATCGCTTCTTCTGGATTTTGTAAAATACCAATTTGTTGGGCAATCGCCGTAGCTGTAATTTTATGGTCACCGGTAATCATAACGGGCTTAATGCCTGCATTTATACAGCTTTCCACTGCTTCTTTCGATTCTTTTCTTGGAGGATCCATCATCGCAACTAAGCCGACAAAGATTAAGTCACGTTCAGCTCTTGTATCAACGCTTTGCTGAGGGAAAACATCTTTATACGCAATGGCCAGCACACGTAAACCATTCATTGAAAAGTCACGATTGACCGCTTCAATTTTCTGACGCTGCTGTGCGGTCATTTCAAAAATGCCTGTGGATGTTTTGATTCTCGTTACTTTGGGCAAGAGTACATCCAATGCCCCTTTCGTAATCATCACCGTTTGCTTGTCCATCTGATTTACCGTGCTCATAAGCTTTCTTGCCGAATCAAATGGAATTTCAGCCAAGCGTTTATATTGCTCTCGAATTTTCAGTTCATCAAGGCCATACTGCTTTCCTAATTTCACAAGAGCAATTTCGGTAGGGTCGCCGATTTCTTTCTGATCTCGCTCTACAGCATCACTACATAAAAGTGCCTTGATCATCAGCTCTTTTTCCACTGGATTTGTTGGATTAAGCCAATCATGTGGTATCTTTTTCTGGTCGACAAAGACTTCTTGTACCACCATTTTATTTTCTGTTAAGGTCCCTGTTTTATCAGAACAAATAACTGAAACACTTCCTAAGCTTTCCACCGCATAAAGCTTACGGATAATCGCATTTTCCTTCGCCATCTTCTGCGTGCCAAAAGCTAATACGATAGTCACAATGGAACTTAGCGCCTCTGGGATTGCTGCAACAGCAAGGGAGACTGCAAACATAAATGATTCAACTAAGGCTCGTCCTCGAATAAGGTCAATTGTAAAAATAGCTAAACAAATGAGTGTAATCCCTAATGCTAATTTTTCACCGAATTGATCAAGACTAATTTGTAGGGGCGTTTTCTTCTCCTTGGCTGTATCGAGTAAATTCGCAATTTTGCCGATTTCTGTCTGCATGCCGATTGCCGTCACCATTACAATACCACGGCCATTAGTTACAAAGCTTCCTGAATACACCATGTTCTTCTTATCAGCAATGGTCACATTATTTTTTCGTATAGGATCTGTACTTTTGGCTACAGCAATCGATTCACCTGTTAGGGAACTTTCATTAATGTGTAAATTATGACATTCTAGTAGTCTGCCATCTGCATTGATGTAATCGCCCGCCTCCAATATCAGAAGATCTCCTATCACAATTTCCTCCGAAGGAATCTGCATTAGTTGATTGTTACGCATGACTTTGGCAATGGGAGAGGTCAACGCTTTCAGATTGTCTAGAGATTGTTCTGCTTTTACATGTTGTACAGTACCTAAAATAGCATTTAAAATCACTACAATCATAATAACAATCGTACTTTCTACTTCCCCTAGTAGAAATGAAACGAAGGCCGCAACGAGTAATATAATAACTAATAAATCTTTAAATTGTCCGAAAAATACAGCCCACGTACTTGTTTTTTTTCCTTCCTCTAATACATTATAGCCATAGACCTGTTGCCTTTTTTGGACGTCATCATCGGTCAAGCCTTGTGGGGTGACGCTCAATATCTTCATGACTTCAGCAGACGATTGTTGATGATATTCAGTCATTGGGTTCTCCTTCCATTTACAAGATTTGAAGAGCTCCTACTATTTTTCTTGAAAATAGTAAGCGCACTTAAATCTCAAACTCCTATAAAATTCATTAACTACAACAATCTATTCCATATGTATTTAGAGTATGCTTAGAATTCATAGAGAAATTAATTTTGAAAGAGATACAAACATAGATTCAATCAAACTAAGTCTTAGCATAATTGCAGTTAATAGATCCAAAACCTCTGCTAAATCAAGCTAAAAAGGTATTGGAGATAGCTTCCCCAATACCTTTTAGGTTGTTTCTATTATGAGTTGTGGTGGGCTGATTGATAATCTCCATGCTGCTCCTGTCCAAGTGGCGCTCTTTTAATAGAGAAAATAGCACAACCTAATGCACAGAGAACTAGAATCGTTCCAAAGCTCGCTAAATGCATAACAGAATCAGTCAAAGCAAACATGGCGCCTCCAACTGCTGATCCAATGGATATCCCAATTTGAAGGGCAGCTGTATTTAAGCTCTGCTGAATATCGGATGATTTAGGATCAGTTTGAATTAAATAATTTTGTAATGGTGGTGTCAATGCCCAGCTTAATGCACCCCATAAAACTGTAAACACTAAAAATAGCGGTAAAGCAATGATCGTGTAAGGAATACTGAATAAAACTATAGCAAAGGCAGACACAATCAAAATAATGGCTTTACTCGTGCCAATTTTATCACTCACCCAGCCTCCTACTGCGTTCCCACTAACAGAGGCAATACCGAAGATTAAGTAACAAATACTAATCCATGAAGGACTCATATCAAATGCTTCTACTAAAAAAGGTGTTAAATAAGCGTAGAGCATGTAATGTCCTGCTAGCATAAACAACGTAGTTAACTGAGCTGTAAGGATTTTTAAATTAGCTAAAGATTTGATTTGTGCCTTCAGTGGCACTACTTCTCCGATTGGCATTTTTTCAAGTAATAAGGCAATTAAAATCATGGAAAGTGTTGACAGAATGCTAATGCCTAAAAATATAGCTCGCCAACCGAAAGCTTCTGTTATAAAAATACCCATTGGTACACCAATGACAAGCGCAGAGCTTACACCCATGAAAACGAGTCCTAACGCCTTGGCACGATGTTTAGGCTCAACAATTTTTGTCGTAATCGTTAAAGATAATACAATGACTAATGCTGTGCTCATCGCTGTGAAAATACGGGCAATTAGCACAATAATGAACGTTGTACTAAAGAAGGTCATTAAGTTACCTAACGTGAAAATAAATAATGATATTAAGAATAAGCGCTTCCTTTCCACCTTAGCTGTCAAGGATAACAGGACAGGCGCAGAAATAGCATAAACCAGTGCAAAAATCGTAATTAATTGCCCAGCTGTTGCTAAAGATACATGTAAATCCTCTGCAATATTTGGCAGTATCCCACCAACAATTAATTCAACTAACCCTACTGCAAAGGTAGTCACCGCAAGAATATAAACTCTCCAATTCATCGTAATCTCCCTTTCGTTACACTTTCATTTTTGCAGGAGATTTTTTTATGCATTACGCCGCAAGGTACGCTTCGGTACGCTACAAACTAACGGCTGAATCAACATAAAAAAATCCTGACTACAAAAATGAAGCAAAGTTTTGTAGTCAGGATTTTATGGTTCCTGGTAGAGACCCTCAATCCATATTATTGAGGTTATACAGATCAAATATTTACTTTAGCTATAGTAGCACATCAAAATTTCGTTGACAATAGCTTTTTTTATAGAATTAAATGATCTTATAAAACTGCCGAATCGAGAGAAAATTTCGAAATTCCGCTTATATTTTAATGAATTTGACCATACATATTAACATATACTAACTATTTTACGAGGTGATTGTTTGCGTATAGTAGGATTTGTCTGCTATTTTTTAATACTATTTTATGGCGTAGAATTAGTAGTAGAAGAGCTCACAATCGAAGAACCAGCTATTAGCTCTCCCGTGAAAAGTAAGGTATTGCCTATAAAAGAAACTGTTGAAAATTCAAGAGTTTGTGTCTATTACCCTACGTATAAGAGCTGTACAGATTTACCAAAAAACTAAAAGAGGTCACTCAAAGGAGTGGCCTCTTTTTCATTATTTTGAACCGATATGAAAATGGCTAAATGGATATAGTATTGCTTTAGATTCACCATAAACAGCGTCCTCTGAAATTAAACCGTAGTGGCGACTATCAAAACTTTTTAAACGGTTGTCCCCAAGCACAAAATACATGCCCTTTGGTACTTCTTTTTCATTAACTAATTGTTCCAAAGTAAAATTTTCTGTAATGCGTAATTGATTAGGATCATCTGTTTCACGATTAACATAATCTTCTTTGTATGCTTTCCCATTTACATACAATACATCATCTTTCATTTCAACTTTATCCCCTGGAAGACCTATTACTCTTTTAATATAGAGTTCATCCTCGGTAGGAGATTGGAAAACAATTTGATCGAATCGTTCAATTTTACTTGTTTTACTTACAATAATAATATCCTTATCATGATACGTCGGGTACATCGAAGCTCCCTGCACCTTAATTGGCGCAAATAAAAACTGCTTACAGCCAAAAACGACAACAGCCGTAATGACAATAATCTTGATGTAGGATAGTATTTCTTTTTTTAAATTTGTTGTTTTTTCCTCTTGCATGCTCATTCCCCGATACTGTTTTTTTAATAGTATAACATTTTCTATATACTATTGACGAATGAATCACGCAAATTGTTTCCAAATCAAAAAAAAAGACAATTGCTACAACGTAACATTGTCTAGTATTTATCCTTCTGTTGTGTAATCATTATGAATGGTTGGATTGTGTAGCAGAGAGACGCTGCTCGTTCAATAAATCGACTGCTAATACGATACCTACTGGTAGTGCAAATGCTAATAATATTGTGCCAAAAATCATCACAATCACTCCTTTTAACCATTTCTAATATCAGTATACATTTAATTTTCTGATTTTTCAAGCTACATTGAAAAATGAACTAGCTCTATTCATTAAAAAAAAATCATTCAACTAGGCATGCACCCTACCTGAATGATTTTTTATCTTTACATATACAATTTTAAACATAATAGTTGTAGGCCTCTAATAGCTGATTGGACTGGATTTCTTCGCACTTTGCGTTTAGGTACATAGCTTTGCATGCACTGATTAAGCGCTGTATACCTAAGCACCTGGGTCCTCCCATTCATTCATCTCCCTCCCTTCATGGCCGAAAAATTTACTTTGTTGACACTACGTGTAGTAAGCACCACGCTTACTTGCTTTTTAAATGATTGTTTAGATCTGTTTGTATTTTTTGAAGCTCTTCCTCATTCGGAATGTAGTACCAAATACGATTAATCCTTTGACCTTCTCCCTGTTCAAACGATATTTGCTCAATATCCTTATCCATTTTTTTATAAATACTTTGTAGCTGGATCAGGTCTTTGACTGAGAAGTTCATGCGAACATTATCGCCTAACACATTAAGCATATCTGTTGCCTTTAATAATGTAGATGGCGTGGAGGCTTTTTTCATAACAGCTTCAATAATTTGACGTTGTCGAATTTGACGACCAAAATCACCACGTGGATCTTCATAACGAATACGAGAAAAAATAAGCGCCTCATTACCATTTAACGTAATTTCACCCTCTGGGTAATGGTATTCGTCATAGGTTAAATCCATATCATTATTGATCGTTACACCACCAAGCGTATCAATAATTTGCAAAAAGCCCTCCATATTAATAAATACATAGTAATCAATTGGTATATTTAAAAAATTCTCCACCGTATCCACAGCCATCGGAACGCCACCAAAGGCATAGGCATGATTAATTTTATCAACGGTGTCATGACCAACAATTTCTGTACGAGTATCACGGGGAATACTAAGCATTTTCATCGTCTGCTTTTCTGGATTCACAGTAATCACAATCATCGTATCTGAACGACCACTATCATCTTTACGTTCATCGACCCCAAGCATCAGAACCGAGAATGGTTCTTTTTTGATCACTGTTTTTTCTTCTGGTTGTGCTGCATCTGTTGTTTGAATAAGTGGTGTATTTATTTTATTCATGGTTTTTTGGATGGTAAAGTAGGCAGTCCCTATAAAAATTAAAAAAATTGCTAATAGGCTACCGACTATCCACAGCCATATTTTTTTCTTGCTCTTTTTCTCTTTAGAGCGTTTCATGTTTTTTTCCATACATAAGTCCTCTCTTGCTTAACAATTTTGCCCCTCTTTTTGACGTATTAAGTTGGAAAAAAGTTTATCTAGTCTACTTATATGCATAATGAACGAAAAAAAGACGTACACTAGTATTTACTAAATTCACAGCATACTATTCCCTCATTTGT
Source organism: Lysinibacillus irui (assembly GCF_028877475.1). Lineage (NCBI taxonomy): Bacteria > Bacillati > Bacillota > Bacilli > Caryophanales > Bacillaceae > Lysinibacillus > Lysinibacillus irui. The sequence goes on from NZ_CP113527.1 coordinate 2,496,540, forward strand.
AAATTAATTTCCTTTCAGTTTATCTATTTCCTTCATTTATTGAAAATTCATTATTATTGATATATACTACTTTCAGATACAACGTCTCTATATAAGAAACAATTAATCTAGTTAATAGGTAGGAGGAATATCAATGTTTCAAAAAAGAAGAGAGAAGCTAGTTTCTCGCATGCAGCAACAGCAAATAGATCTAGCAGTCCTAGTGCCTGGTTCGAACATGTATTATTTTACAGGTCTCCAATTAAAGCAAAGTGAGCGCTTAACATTAGCTGTCATTACCGCTAACAATCAATTGTTTTTTCTAGTACCACAAGTAGAGTTAACGAAAGTAGATGCAAATAATGGTGGTGCTATCTTATCTTATTCAGATGAGGAAGGACCGGCACAGGCCATCCAGCAACTTAAAAAAGAGCTTGGAGCATTGCACACACTTGGCGTAGAGTTTGACACTATGCACGTCAAGGAGCAGAAAGCCATCGAAAAGCTTACATATGACAATTTATGTGATATCGGTGATTCCATTCGTGAACTACGGATGAAAAAAGATGACCATGAAATAACATTTATGCGACAGGCAGTACAAATTGTTGAAGAAAGTCTTGAAGCTACATTACCAACTATTCAAGCTGGCGTTACAGAGATGGAAGTAGCAGCACAATTAGAATATGAAATGAGAAGACGTGGATCAGAGGGAACACCTTTTGGCACCATTGTAGCTTCAGGTTATCGCGGTGCACTTCCCCATGGCAGAGCTAGTACAAAAAAAATAGAGATAGGTGAATTAATCGTCATTGACTTTGGTGCAATTTATAAGGGCTACGTAGCTGATATGACCCGAACAATCGCTTTAGGGGATGTCTCACCAACATTAAAAACAATCTACAATATTGTTAAACAAGCGAATGAAACTGCAATAGCTGCGATAAAACCAGGTATGACAGCACATGACATCGATGATATTGCAAGAAAAATTATTTGTGGTGCTGGCTATGGTGACTACTTCACACATCGACTAGGGCATGGCATTGGTTTAAGTGCACATGAAGAACCTTATTTAATGCAGCGTAATCACTTAGTGTTGAAATCAGGCATGGCATTTACGGTCGAGCCAGGTATTTATGTACAGGATGTGGGTGGTGTGCGGATCGAGGATAATCTCATTGTTACAGAAATTGGCTATGAGAATTTAATGAACTATACGAAGGAATTAATAATCCTATAAGGCTGGTGAGCACAATGATCGATATGATGAAAATACAAAAAGATATGCCGCTTCTTGAGCATTATATGTATTTAAACACAGCTGCTGCTTCTGCCATGCCACAGCCAGTAGTAGATGAGATGACGAGCTATATTCAAAAACAAGCAAGTATCGGCCCCTATTTACCATCTTTTCGTCAAGAAACGTATGAACAAGTAGAGAAAATTCGAGAGAAGGCTGCTTTGTTTATCGGCGCGGAGCAAGAAGAAATTGCCTTTGTGCCCAATGGATCCATGGCTATTAATTATGTTTCAGGTGGCTTGCAGTGGGAACAAGGTGATGAGGTCATTGTACTCGATACAGAAATGTTAAGTAATTATGTGCCTTGGCTTGCCCTTCAGCAGCAAGGTGTTCACTTAAAAGTGTTGAAAACGAATGCAGATTATATGGTGGATTTACAAGCACTCGAGCAGCTCATCACACCACAAACAAGACTAATTGCTTTTGCCCATATGTCCAATGCCTCAGGTGCCCTTCAGCCTGCTAAGAAAATATGTCAGTTCGCACAGCAGCACAATGTACTGACATTGATTAATGCCAATCAAACAGTTGGTTTAACCCCACTCCATGTCAAAGAGCTTGGGTGTGACTTTTTAGTAGCATGTGGGCGAAAATGGCTTCGTGGCCCTGAAGGATCAGGAATTTTATATGTACGAAAAGCGCTTATATCCACACTGACGCCTCTTATGATTGGTTGGGGTAGTACACAATGGGATTATCAAAACAATACTTATTCATTTTTAGAGACAGCTAAACGTTTTGAGCCAGGCTGTCCGATCATTCCAAGTATTTTAGGTTTAGGAGCAGCCATTGATTATGCAAATGCTATCGGTATTCATCACATTTATGAGCGTGTCAAACAGCTAACTAACTATTTGCTTGAACAACTTGAAACCATTCCAGGTATTGTTTTATATGGTCCACAAAATAGTGACTATCGATTATCAATTACACCGTTTAATATTGAGGGGCTTTTTCCCGATGATATCACGAATTATTTAGCACAACATGGTGTCATCATTGAAGCTGGCACCTTTATGGCGAATACCATTATGGAGCGCAATCACATTCAAAAAATGGCTCGCTTTTCGCCGCACTATTTTAACACTTTTGAAGAAATCGACACAGCTGTATCCCTCATGAAGAAATTCAAAGAATTCTCTAAAGGAAAGGCCCAAGATAGTTATTAGCTATCTTGAGCCTTTTGTTTATTCATGGTAGAACTTAAAGCTGTATTGATCGAAATAACGTTGGATATTCATCGCACCATATTGCAGAACATTAATCATTTCAGGAAGCTTTTCCTCGGTTGGTTTACGATAAATAGGACCTGCAATCGTTAATGAGGCAATGACTTCTTTTTTACTATTAAAAAGAGGTACACCAAGCCCAAATACAGAATGAGAATATTCTCCCGTTGTAAAGCACCAGCCTTGCTGTTGTATTTTCTCTAAATCAGCTAACATTTCAGCAGGGTCAGTAATCGTTTCTGGGGTTAATCTTTTCATGCCATGGTCCATAATTTCTTTTTTCCTCTCTTCAGGAAGAAAAGCCATAATGGTTTTACAAGATGCCCCAATATGTAAGGGTGTGCGTGTGCCAATTGACACCGAAAATTTAATCGTTTGAGAGCTCTCAGCTATTTCCACTGTGACGCCATCTGTCCCATCTAACCAAGTTAAAAATACCGATTCCTTGATAGCCTCTGCAAGATTCTTCATAATCGGTAAAACAAAATCAGAAAGATTTAATTTATCTTTGACCATTTGGCCATATTCCAAAAATCGGAGCCCTAATTCATATTTTTTCGTTTCAGGATTTTGAATCAGAAAGCCTTGATTTTCGAAAGTCGCCAAAATCCGATAAATAATTGAATGGCTAATATTCATCTCTTTCGCTAACTCTCGTACACCCCACGTCGGATTTTCCTTATTAAAATATTTGAGAACCTCTAATGAGTTATCTAATGTTTTTAATGTCATTTCACACCTCGAATGTCTCTATAATAGAACCGTATATTGATTATAAAATGAACTCGGACAATTTTCAATAAATTCAACTATTTTACAATTGGCTTTTAATCGAATGATTGGGTGCAATCGTTCGATTAGGTAAATAGAGCAGCCTATCCGCTCTGAGCAATTCTATCGAGTAAAAAGTGGGCGCTATCCTCCGAAATACTCTTTCTATCCATCACTTTTTGAATTCTACCCGCTCGTTTGAGCAGCCTATCCGTTCAGAGCAATTCTATCGAGTAAAAAGTGGGCGCTATCCTCTGAAATACTCTTTCTATCCGTCACTTTTTGAATTCTATCCACTCGTTTGAGCAGCCTATCCGCTCTGAGCAATTCTATCGAGTAAAAAGTGGGCGCTATCCTCTGAAATACTCTTTCTATCCGTCACTTTTTGAATTCTATCCGCTCGTTTGAGCAGCCTATCCGCTCTGAGCAATTCTATCGAGTAAAAAGTGGGCGCTATCCTCCGAAATACTCTTTCTATCCATCACTTTTTGAATTCTACCCGCTCGTTTGAGCAGCCTATCCGTTCAGAGCAATTCTATCGAGTAAAAAGTGGGCGCTATCCTCTGAAATACTCTTTCTATCCGTCACTTTTTGAATTCTATCCACTCGTTTGAGCAGCCTATCCGCTCTGAGCAATTCTATCGAGTAAAAAGTGGGCGCTATCCTCTGAAATACTCTTTCTATCCGTCACTTTTTGAATTCTATCCGCTCGTTTGAGCAGCCTATCCGCTCTGAGCAATTCTATCGAGTAAAAAGTGGGCGCTATCCTCCGAAATACTCTTTCTATCCATCACTTTTTGAATTCTACCCGCTCGTTTGAGCAGCCTATCCGTTCAGAGCAATTCTATCGAGTAAAAAGTGGGCGCTATCCTCTGAAATACTCTTTCTATCCGTCACTTTTTGAATTCTATCCACTCGTTTGAGCAGCCTATCCGCCTCGATCGTTTAACCTAAAAATTCAACTAAAAGAAAATCAACTCCCCTCTTAGAAGTTGATAGAGGAGAGTTGATTTCGTTTTTCTAAATTATGTTTCGCTACTCGTTTTTCTCTTGAATGCCCTGTACTAATTTCTCTTGAATCTGCAAATATTGGACAATTTCCTCTTCATCTAATACGTCAAAAAGCTGTACAAAGACTTCTTTTCCAATGGATTGCGCCTTTGCCAAGGCCTCTTGACCCTCGTCTGTAATTTGTAAGCGAATAGTGCGACGGTCAGATGGATCATACAGTCTTTCAGCTAAGCCAAGCTTGACCAGCTTTTCTGCAATGCTTGTCATGGCTCCTTTTGTATAGCCGATTGTTTCAGCTAATTCTGCCTGTTTTTGAGGGCCTTTCACATGTAGCTCATTTAAAACTAAAATGGGTGAAATCCCTAAAGGATATGGAAACGCTTTTGTAAAACGTATAATGTTGGCATTATTCACCTGTTCAATCATATGAATCAGTTTAAAAATATTTGTCTGTTTCAAAAAAATCCTCCTCAACGTCGAGAATTAATGAAGCATTAGTGAACCTCCATCCACCATAATCGTTTGACCCGTAATGTATTGAGAATCATCGGATGCTAAGAAAACAGCTACACGGCCGATATCTTGCTCAACATTACCGAAACGACCTAGCGGGATTTTACTTCTAACCGCTTCATAATACTCTGGCTGTGCTTTTGCCCATGCCTGAACACCTGGTGAATCAGCAAGTGGACTAATGATATTAACATTAATACCAAAACGACCCCATTCATTTGCCGCTACACGAGAAATGCCTCGGATGGCTTCCTTAGCAGCTGCATACGCTGCCTGTGTCTCATGTCCTTGTATGCCTGCACCAGATGCAAAGTTAATAATATTTCCTTTTGTTTCTTTTAAGTGTGGTAGTGCTGCTTGCATTAAGTAGAAGGTTGGATAAAAGCCTGTCCCAAATGATAAATCAAGATCTGCTTGTGTTATTTCTTCTATTGTAACTTGTTTTGAAGCATGAGCGTTATTAACTAGCACATCTAGTTTACCGTATTTTTCTACGACTGTATCAATAATTTTTGGTAAATGATCGCGTTCCATTAAATTTGCCTGCAAAAACATAGATTTCGGAGAGATTGCTTGCAATTCTTTTTCCATTGTCTCGCCGGCTTCCCTGTTTAAATCAACAATTGTAACGATGGCCCCTTCCTTTGCCATTGCTTTTGCCATTCCACTACCAATGCCACCCGCACCACCAGTAATGATAATTACTTTATCTTGTAGTTTAGTCATTTATCAACATCTCCTTATTGTTCATTTACAAATAGTTTAATATTAAACTATTTAATTGTAAACTAAATAGACTTCACAGAAAAAGCTTATTTTATGAATGGCTAAAATAAGCTTTACCTTTTAATGAACTATTTGATCTCTTACATTCTCTATTTTTGGTTGGATATTACCCCGAAAGTAGATGCTTTAATATAGGATTTTCCTTGTAATAACTGTAATTGCTCGGGTGTGCCAGTTACGACTGCCCCAATTATTTTCACATCACTTGTCTCCAAGTTTCCATTTTCCCCTATTAAAGCTTGATAAACCTCGTTTGTTTCCCACTCAAAATTTTTACTTTCCCGAAGTAGCTCAATGTTTCGAATAAAGGTGTCAACCTCGTTGCTTGAAGAACGGCGAGGTTTTGGTTTTGATTGCTCTGATTGGAAACCATAAATGTATGGGTAGTTGGCTGGAATTGTATTCTGTCCTTGCTGAAAAAAATCTAAAGTATCATCTGTATAGGCATCCACCCACCACCAATCTACTTGCACTTCAGTGGGCAGCTTGCTTTTAATTTCATCAAAACTATAGGCATTATCAAAAGAGATGGCTAATTCTACTAAAGTATTGTTCTCCAATTGTTTCAGTTCACTTATTTTATCTTTGTATTGATCGTAGGAAATCTTAGGATGGTAAAAAAACATTTCTCGATCACCTGTGTAGTCATTAAACCGTTCGAGTTGATGTGTTTCTGCCAGTGATTCTGAACCTTCTATTTGGATAGAGTTAGAAATGTAAGTTTGTGTAAGCGTTCCAAATAAATTATAATCACTTTCGATAGGTGTCCAAATATAGGGACGATGCTGATCTCCGAGCACCTTATAGGTCGTTGTTATTATTTTTCCTCCGAGTAAATTATCGTCATATTTCTGATTACTAATTTGAACATTTGGAGCACTTATTTCGTTAAATAAATGAATGTCATCACTTACTTTTTGTGCACTGTTTAACGATAAATGTCTAAGACCATACCAAAATGCTATTAGAACAATAGGCGTAACAATCAGTGTGATGCCAATCATTTTTATTGTTGACCAAAACCTTGCCTTTCTCATTATTTTTTTCGTTTGTTTATCATCAAATAAAAAATTATGGTGTTCTTTATTCATAATAAATATCCTCCTTAAATCGTACAGTAAATTCTTCCCTAGCTCGTCTCACATGCGTTTTTAAAGTGTTTTCATTTTTATTCATTAATGCTGAAATTTCCTTATATGATAATCCCAGCTCATATTTGAGGATTAATACTTCCTGATGCAAGATGGATAACGTGTCAAGCGTGTCTCTTATGTCCTTTAATTTTTCTTTTTTTAAAACCTGAAATTCAGGAATATTTATTAATGAGGTCAATTGAAATTCATCATATTCTGTTGTTGGATGGCGCTTTTCCTTTCTTTTGAGATCATAAAATTGGTTGGTTGCCACGCGATATAACCAGCTCATTGCTTTATCTGACTGAATCCCATTTTTATGTAATAAAAACTTATAGCAAGTATCTTGGACGATATCTTCCGCATCCTCATGGGCTAATCCACGTTTTCTTAAATAACGATATAACAGAGTTCCTACTTGCTGTAGAAACTCATTCAATGATTGCTTTGCCATGTCTACCTCCCTTCTGCCTATACAACGTAGAACTCGAGAAAAAGTTTACATATTATAAGAAAATTCCCAATAGAAAAGAAGACTATAATAATCTTCAAACTTGATGAAAAATTTCGGTTTTTCCCCTGCAAACAACAATTATTTTCAAATTTACACAAGCATCTTTTTAATTTGACAAGAATATACTGTAGCAGCTAGCTAAAAAGACTTTCAAGAAAGGAGTTGTGGATGATGGGTGCTAAATGGATAAAGGTTTCAGTCTTTTATTTATTGATTGTTTTTGCTTTTGGCCTGTTTATGCATTATACTGTTCAACTTCAATGGAAGGCGACACATGCTCATATCGGTGTGGTAGGTTGGCTGACTACTGGATTCATAGGTTTAATTTATTCAACGTATAAAGAAGCTGCAGAAACTGGTCTCGCTAAGGCACAATTTTGGCTTTATAATATTGGTTTACCATTCCTCCTTGTTGGCATGATGATGGTCTATCTTGATGTACCACGCTGGTTATTTGAATTATTTGTATCAGGTGGTGGCATTGCTGTAGCGCTGTCCGTCCTATTATTCTTTGTGAATGTCTTTAAATATGTAAGATAAACAAGAGAGCCCCACTTCCATGTATGAAGTGGGGCTCTTTCATCCAGTATTACTGTAAGGAACTTGCTTGCATTTGATACATTTTGTCATAAATACCGCCAAGGGCTAGTAGCTCATCATGTGTACCATTCTCAACAATTTTCCCTCGATCAAGCACAAGGATACGGTCCGCATTTTTAATTGTAGAAAGTCGATGGGCAATAATAAATGTTGTTCGTCCTTTTTTAAGAACGTCCATGGCATGCTGTATAATCTCTTCCGTTTCCGTATCAATATTCGAAGTCGCTTCATCTAATATTAAAATCGCTGGATCGAAGGCAAGTGCTCGTGCAAAGGAAATCAACTGACGTTGTCCTGATGATAACGTACTCCCCTTCTCAATAACTGGCTCATCATAACCATTTGGTAAGTTGGCTAAAACACGTTCTCCTCCGACTGCATTTAAAGAAGCATCAATTTTTTCACGTGAGATGTTAGGGTTGTTTAAGCTCACATTGGAGGCGATCGTGCCTGTAAATAAATAAGGGTCCTGTAGCACAATCCCCATATGTTCACGCATCGTTTGACGAGGAACAGAGGTGATATCAATGCCATCGATTGTGATTTTCCCTTTCGATGGATCATAGAAGCGGAATAGTAAGTTCATAATGGAACTTTTCCCAGAGCCCGTATGACCAACTAAAGCGATGGTTTCACCTTGATGCGCTTTAAATGATAGGTTTTTCAATACATAATCATTATCCTTATAAGCAAAGGAAACATCTTCGAAGACCACATTTCCTTTATATCTTGGTAAGTTCTTTTCAGAAACAGGCTCACCATCCGTATCTAGTACCTCAAAGACACGTTTACCAGCAATAAGTGAACGCTCAAGCTGTGAAAATTGGTTTACAATATTCGTGATCGGATTAAATAGCTTTGTTAAATAATCGACAAACGCATATAATGTCCCTGCGGAAATCACTTGAGTTGCTGTAAATGATTGCGTACCAAAGTAGAAAATAAAGACCGTAAACATGATGAGCCTTAACGTATTCACCAGGTTAAAGGAAGTGGCTGAGTCAAGCACTAGTAGCTTACGTTCATAAGCATAATGCTCATTATTCATGTCATCAAATTCCTTGGTCATTTGTTGCTCACGACGGAACGCCTGAATAATTGTCATACCTTGAATGGATTCGTTAATCATAGCGTTTATATCTGCGATTTTCGTACGAATGACGTCATTATATTTTGAAGCAAACTTTCGATATAAAATCATCCATAAGTAAACAATCGGAATCATTGTTAAAGCAAGCATCGCCATTTTCCAATTTAAAATAAAGAGTGCGATATACACGCCAATGATCGAAATAAAGCTCGTTACAAAATTGGAAAGTACCTGCACATATAAATTACGAACCGCCTCTGTATCATTTGTTACGCGCGCCACAATTTTACCTGCAGGCAAATTATCAAAGTACTGAATTGGTAAAGTTTGAATATGCTCAAAGACATCTTTCCGTAATTTTTGGATGACGCGGTTCGCGCCAATTTGTAAATAAATATACATAAAATAGCGTAATATGGCTGTTGCAATGGCTAACAGTAAATAAACTAGTAATAACCATGTTATCGGTTTGATTTCAATATGACCTATCGTCATGTAATGATCAATAATATGTTTGGCAATAAATGGCCCAACAAGCTCCGTAAAAACGGCGATTGTTAGGAAGAACAAGCCAAGAAGTATTGGCTTTTTAAAATACATCGCATAGCGAGTTAAACGTTGACTCGTACTCATGAGGCACCTCCTTCTAGCTGCTGACGGTCAAATTGCTCTTTATACCATCCTTGTTGTGAAAGAAGTTCCTCATGTGTTCCCTGCTCTACTATTTGCCCATCATCCAATACGATAATGACATCAGCATGTTGGATGCCTGATAGGCGATGCGTCGTAATAATCGTCGTTTTACCATGACGTTCACGCTGAATATTTTCAATAATTCTTGCCTCTGTCTTCGCGTCGACAGCGGAAAGCGAATCATCAAGCATTAAAATTTCAGGATCTTTAATCAACGCACGAGCAATAGACACACGTTGTTTTTGACCGCCTGAAAGAGATACACCTTTTTCCCCAACAAGTGTTTCAAGACCCATTGGTAAGTTTTCTAGATCTTTTTCAAAATACGCGGCACGAATGGCCTGCTGCAATTCAGCTTGGGTCGCATCTTCTTTCCCAAATAATATATTTTCACGGATAGTACGAGAGAAAAGTACATGATCTTGTGGTACATAACCAATCCAATCAAGAATCTGTTCCTTCGTTTGAGCCGTAATATCGATACCATCAATCAAAAGCTGACCCTGACCGATTGGATATTCTCGTAATAATTGGCGTAGGAACGTTGTTTTCCCCGCTCCAGTTTTACCAACAATGCCAAGCGTTTGGCCTTTTTTTAATGATAGTGAAATTTGCTGTAGGTTTTTCACCTGACTCATTGGATATTGGAATGTTAAATCATCAAAACCAATTGCTTTAGGTGTCGCAATCATTTGTGGATTCGGAATATTTTGAACATCGGCTTCATAGTTCAATGTTTCCTGCACCCGATCAAGTGAGGCATTCCCTTGCTGCATTACATTGATTAACTCTCCAATGGCGAAGATTGGCCAAACAGCTAACCCTAAATAGACATTAAATGTGACCAGTTGCCCAACAGTCATGGCCTCCGTTGACACTAAGTAAGCTCCATAGCCAAGCGCTACAACATAACTAATCCCAGTCCCAACTTTTGTTATTGGACCAAATAAAGCGTTAATTTTAGCTGTATGAATATTTTTCGCATAGACTGTTTCACTCATATCTGCGAAATTAGCCTCATCCTTTTTTTCCTGCACATAGGCACGCACCACTCGCACGCCCGCTACAGATTCAAGTACACTATCGTTCAGCTCACCAAATGCATCTTGTGCCTTCATATAGCGCTCATGAACGATTTTCCCTAAATATTGAATTAGGATGGCCATTATAGGTACAGGCAACATCGCAAAAAATGTTAGCTTCCACGAAATCATATAGCCCATCGCAAAAATGATAAAGCCCATATAAATCGTTGAGTCAATCAACGTCATAATACCAAAGCCTGCTGTTAAGGAGACGGCATTTAAATCATTTGTTGCACGTGCCATTAAATCCCCTGTGCGGTTTTTCTCATAAAACGTTGGGGTCATCCGTAAAAAATGCTGCATTAAATTGCGACGTAAAATTTTCTCCAGGTTTATAGCCCCTTCAAATAGTCGGAATTGCCACACAAAATTTAATAGATATCCCCCAATAATAATCCCAATGAAAATTAATATATACTTTGTTAAAATTGCTGGCGTCATTTCTCCTGCAGTCAACAGATCGATAATAGTACCGAGCAAATAGGGAGGAACAACTTCCAGCCCACTGGCAATCATCAGCAGCACTATCGCAACTGTATATTGCTTCCAATATTTTTTAAAGAACCAGCCTAATTTACTTAAAACGTCAAACATTCATCATAACCCTCTTTCTTCCGTGCTGTTGCGGATAGCTACCCACTTTCAAGAAATTCCTTTTTGAAAATCATTCGTTGTACTGTGTTTCGCATATACATACACTCCTTTTTTATTTTCACTACAACCTTTTTAGGCACCAAAAAAGACACATACCCTACAAAGAGCATGTGTCTCTTATAAAAGGCAGAACGGAATCCATACCTTTTTCTGCAATCTTAAATAAACGTTAGGCATGGACAATGTATGTAACTGTGAATGAATATGATACTGGTAAAATTAACATTGTCATGCCCTCCTTTGGTTGATTTGTTATAGTGTTCTTGAAGATTATCACACTATAGAAATATTTGTCAACTATCCTCCTGTAATTTTTTATCATTCCTAGAAAATAGTTAACGCTTTAAAGCATTGAATTGCTTTATGGAACCAAAAGGCAGATATGTTAGTCGAGTATCGACTATAACTTTACAATAATTGATGATTGCTTACATTAACCTAAAGGCTGAAATTAAAAACATGCAATAAAAAATACCCCGATAATACGCCATAAAATGATGCCAATGTTTGCCACAATCTTCTTCCATCTTTCTAATCCTTATATATCATCATCATTAGTTATTTATTATTTAGTTATTTATTACTTAGTAGTGGCGGGGTTTCCGTTTCCGGTTAAGCCGTTAACGGGTATTCCGTAAACGGCGAATGCCATGCCAACGTTTTTAAGAATCTTATTTAAATGAAAACTCTTTCATCATATTTAATATTTTGATATATTAAAGAGCCAAATCAAAATTTCCCTTCCCTTCTAAACAGCTTCTAAACATTATATACAGATAAAAGCTAGTTTTAGGGACATAGATTGGCGTTGTTGAGTAGAAATATTTCTAAAATTTTCTACTCATGCTACACTTTCACTATAGTCATTTTTAGTTAGGGGTCTTTACTTTGAAGTCATTTATAGCGGTGGGAATTGGCGGTATATTTGGTGCCATTAGTCGGTATAGTCTTAGTGTTATTATTCCAAATACAGGACCATTTCCTTTAACGACACTGTTTATCAATTTACTTGGTTGCTTTTGCTTAGCATGGCTTTTTACTTCTTTTACAAAGCGCACACCAATTGTACTTGGGATTGGTACGGGCTTTTGTGGCGCCTTTACCACCTTTTCGACATTTTCCTTAGATACACTATTACTCCTAGAAAATGGCGAGTGGCTTCAGGCTATACTTTATGTTGTGGCTAGTGTCGTAGGTGGACTAGCTTGTGCATGGCTCGGAATTCGAGTGGCTAGGGGGCATGTAGTATGATTTTTGTAGGAATAGGTGGATTCTTTGGTGCTCTTACAAGATTTTATCTAGGTAAATTACTAGCACATCCATACCCGTGGGCAACGTTTATTATCAATAGTACAGGTTCGTTTGCACTTGGACTTGTATTTGCTCTACAGCTTAGTGATTGGTTATGGCAACTGATTGGCATTGGCTTTTTAGGAGCCTATACGACATTCTCCACTTTTGGATTTGAATCACTCCAGCTGATTGAACAGCAAAAATGGGGGCAGGTCATTAGCTATATCGTTAGTACCGTGTTAGTTGGCATATTGTTTGCTGTTATTGGTTATCTAGTAGTGTAAAAGAGGTGATATTTTTTGACACAGCCATTAAATGAACTACTACAAGAACTTGAAGTTGAAATAGAACATACACTTTACGAACTGATCGATCTAGAATTAGAAGAAAATTATGCAGCTATGAATACGCGATTTGCTCAACTCCTTACTAAGGTCCAGGCAGCTCAGCTCATCGATTACAAGCTCGATATTCTCGTGGAGACTGAAGCTTTTGCAACTGAAACTTGTATTCTACTTCAAAGCTTACTAGAAGCAAAGGAAAGGCCAAATAAAAGGCATAGACTGCTAACACATCGGATGATTTTAAAAATATGGCTACGTAAAAATCAACGATTCACAAAGGAATTTTTACCGCAAATGTTTTAGGCGCCACTTGTTTTCGCAAGGGCGCCTTTTTACACTTCTAATTGTTGCAACACTTCTTTTATTTTCCCCTCTATTTTTAAATCGAATGGCGTTGCATGCTGCGACATATCTAAATTAATATAAACGGTTTTCCCACTTGTCATCATCGGCAGCTGGTTTACGGGGTATACCTCAAGGCTTGTTCCTAAGACAAGGACAAGTTCAGCCTTTTTAATCGCCTCCATTGACGTGTGCCAGCTAATTTGCGGTAGACTTTCTCCAAATAGAACGACATTTGGACGAAGTTTGCCACCACAATGACTGCAACTAGCCTTGCTCAAGAAATGCTCCATGGAAGCCGCCTGCTGGCAACGGTGACAACGAATGGAACGTATCGAACCATGTAATTCCTCTACTTTTTGACTTCCTGCCAATTGATGAAAACCATCCACATTTTGAGTAGCCACTAATGAAACGATTCCCCTTTGTTCCCAATCCGCTAAAATTTGATGACCTTCGTGAGGTGCTGCTTTTTCTAAATTTTCAAGGCGCATTTTATAAAACTCATGAAATAAAGAATAATTTTCTGTCAATGCCTCAGTTGTCGCTACAGCTCGAGGATCAATATTTTTCCACCAGCCCGATGCTGAACGGAAATCTGGAATTCCACTTTCTGTTGACATGCCCGCTCCTGTTAAAATGACCGTGTTCGTTGATGTTTGCAGCCATTCACTTAAACGTTTTATTGTCATATTTTCATTCCCCCATTCATATTGAAAAAGTTATCTACTCCTACTTCGACAATTAGTCCATTTTTCCTGTGAATGTTGATTATTTTATCACCACTTCACATCATGCTAGTGAGATTGTTTAAAAGGACGCTCCCATTTTAATTTATTATTTACAGATAACATTCGAATGAGCACGATGGCAATAACGATTATCGACAACTCAAGAGGGCTGCTCCACCGTGCCCATATGCAAAGAGCACATAAAAAAGTCAATACGGCATGTATTTCTTCTCTTAATGCAAGTGGCGTTCGACCAGCTAATAAATCACGAATCATTCCTCCCCCCACACCTGTAAACATCGAAGCGATGATAATGATGCCTAGATCATGATTCAAGCTTTTTGCTAATAACCCTCCTTGTATAGCAAAAGAAGCAAGGCCAATCGAATCAAAGAAATATCCCCATCGGTTCCAGTGATGTATCCAATCCCTTTTGATAAATAAAAGGGTCGTTAGCGTGATGAGGACAACGAGTAAGGAATGACGCTCCCATATATCTGACACAGGTATATCAAGGACAACGTTGCGAATGATGGAACCTCCGTAAGAGGTTGTTAGACCAAGCACAAATATACCAATAAACGAATAGTTGGCCTGTAAAGCCACAAATGCTCCGCTAATCGCGTATGCAATAATACCAATGATGTGTAAAACTGACCAAGTCACATGTTTCAACTCCTATTTTTTAGCCTATATAAAAAGCCCACCATAAAATAGTTGCGCATATAAATCGCAAACTATTTTATGGCGGGCTAATATCTAAGCAGTTTTATCTACTAATTTATCCATCTCACCATGTATTATATAGAAATTGTGTTGACGTTGAGCAATGTAGGAATAACACAACGACCATACAATTTCCCAGTAAAATTGTAATCGATGTTGTAGGGAAACTCAATGAAAAATTTTAGATTACAACGTTTCATACATGACTTGACCCATCTGTGAAATATCATAATCTCCTAAAGCAGCCACTTCCGCCTGAAAATCTGGTGCAGTCAAAATTTCCTTCACTAGATCAATTAATGGTTGATTTTCAGGTGATTTGAATAACACAATGTCATAACGCTCTGTTACTACAGGTATAAAATCGACATTAATGAGCTTAGCCATTTTTTCAATTCCTATTCCAACATCTGCATGACCATTTGCTACAGCAGAGGCAACATCAAGATGACTCATTTCTTCGTTATGGTACCCCTCAATAGTGGATGGTGAGATGTGGTGAATTCGCAATTGTTCATCTAATAAAGTCCGAGCACCCGAGCCCTTCTCACGATTGATTAGCTTACACGCTGTAGTCTTAAAATCTTCAAATGATTGAAGTTGCAACGGATTTCCTTTTTGAACATAGAAACCTGCTCGACGTGAAATGACATTGAAAAGTATGAAAGGATGGCTCACAAAAATCTTTTTTACATAGGGTGTATTATAGTCTCCTGTATCACCATCAAACATATGTAAACTCGCAATATCACATTCTCCGTTATACAACGCCATGACACCATTAAAGCTACCTTCATGGGAACGTAATACTTTAATCGATTGTCTTTTCTCAATATATTTTGCTAATAAATCCAACACTAAATCCTGTCCACTAATAATAATTTTAGGATATTGTTTTGCTTGATTGCCTATCTTTGGCACGGGCACTTTTTGAGTTGTACCTGTTTTACGTTTTTGAATATAGGCTTGCAAGTCCATACGATCTACCCGCATTTGCCGGCCGACACGGAAAACGGGCAAATCTCCTTTTTTCACCAAATCATAAACTGTTAATTTTGAAACCTTTAATAATTGTGCGACTTCTTCAATCGTATAGGATTGTTCTTGTGACATGTAAAAGTTCTCCTCCTATAAGCCTCTTTTTACATGGTAACGTATTTATTGTCTGATGAACATCTTGAAGTTTTCTAGCAATCCTATCTTTCCTTTTTACTTATGTCTTATTATAATTGGTTATGTCTTGTTATAACGAGTTATAAAAGGAGTACCATCATCATGAGAAAATACTTTTATAGTTTCTTTGCAACAGTGTTTATACTAGGAGGTCTATTAGCTGGCTGTAGTAGCCAAGAAAATGAGGTCTCAGCAAATAATCCTGTTGAATTAACAATTTCTGCGGCAGCTAGTTTACAGGATGCCTTAAAAGAACTTCAAACAATTTATGAAAAAGAACATGAATCCATCAAAATCCACTTTAACTTTGGTGGTTCAGGTGCATTGCAACAACAAATTTTACAGGGTGCTCCTGTAGATCTTTTCTTGTCAGCAGCAGAGGATAAATTCGATACCCTTGTAGAAGAAGGAATGATTGATCGACAGCAAGGAATCAATTTATTAGCAAACGAATTAGTATTAGTCGTTCCTAAACATAATGCGAAACAAATTCATTCCTTTGAAGATCTACAGCAAGCAGGGAAATTAGCGCTTGGTACACCCGAAACCGTACCTGCTGGGCAGTATGGTGTGGACACATTAAAAAATATGCAGCTTTGGGATCTACTTGAATCGAAAGTGGTCTACACAAAAGATGTGCGGCAAGTCCTTACTTATACCGAAACAGAAAATGTGGATGCTGGAATCGTTTATCGAACAGATGCCCTTGTCTCCGATAAAGTCGATATCGTTGCCACTGCGGATCAGGGTATGCACGCGCCGATTATTTATCCTGTAGGTGTCCTAAAAGCTAGTAAGCATACTAACGAGGCGGAAAATTTTTATCAATTTTTACAGACGGATGAGGCCATAAGTGTCTTTAAAAAATATGGATTTAAAGGAGTCCAATAAAGATGAGCGTTGATTTCTGGTCTCCGCTCAAGCTTTCGATAGAGATTGCCTTTGTCGCAGGAATAATGGCGATAGTAGCAGGTATTCTAATAGGCAAATGGATGGCTACACGTCATTTTAAAGGTAAAGTAGTGCTTGAAACCTTGTTATTGCTGCCACTTGTTTTACCCCCTACTGTAGTAGGTTTCCTGCTTATTGTTTTGTTCGGAAAAAATAGTATGCTAGGCAATTTAATTGTGTGGCTTTTTGATCAGCCAGTCATGTTCACTTGGTGGGCAGCCGTCATTGCTTCTACAATCGTCGCTTTTCCATTAATGTATCAGTCCGCTAAAACTGGCTTTGCCTCTGTTGAAAA
Organism: Lysinibacillus irui; assembly: GCF_028877475.1. Taxonomy (NCBI): domain Bacteria; kingdom Bacillati; phylum Bacillota; class Bacilli; order Caryophanales; family Bacillaceae; genus Lysinibacillus; species Lysinibacillus irui. The sequence continues at coordinate 2,513,756 of NZ_CP113527.1, forward strand.
AGATATCGAAAACGCGGCACGTATGGATGGCGCAAATGAATGGCAGGTCTTTCTATATGTGTCCATTCCCCTCGCATTAAAGTCACTAGTATCTGGTGGAATTTTAAGTTTTACAAGAGCTTTGGGTGAGTTTGGAGCAACTCTAATGTTTGCGGGAAATATTCCAGGGAAGACACAAACAACCCCACTTGCAATTTATATGGCGCTTGATTCAGGGAACATGACACTTGCCTGGACATGGGTTTTGTGTATGGTTGCCATTTCTTTTATTATGCTTCTTAGCATTCATCTCCTGAAAGTATAAAAGAGGTAGTTGGTTACAACCAACTACCTCTTTTCAGTCACCCCCCACTGATTGGTGGTATAAAAGCGATCGTGTCACCCGAGTTGATAATCGTTGTATCTGTCGCAAATTCCTCGTTAATGGCTGTCATCATTTGTTGTAATGATAGCTCCGGATACTGCTGTTCCATCCACTCTTTCAATTGAGCAACCGACACATCTGAGAGCTCTACCGTGAGCTTCGATTTCCCAACTACTTCCTGTAAGTGAGCAAATAATAAAATATTAATCACACTTTTCCTCCTCCTGAATGGCAGGTTTTCCTTGCGGATAAGGGACATTTTCTAATTGATCGCCAATCCATTCAGTCCCGTCCTCCCAATGTTCTTTTTTCCATATCGGCACAATTTGCTTTATGCGGTCAATCGCATATTCATTCGCCCTATAGGCCACTTTACGATGTGGTGATGAAACAGCAATGACTACAGCGATATCCGAAATAGCTAAATGACCTACACGATGGGTGATGGCCACTTTCACTTCTGACCATTGTTCTTGTATTTCCTTTGCAATCTGTTCAAACATTTTAATTGCCATAGCAGGATAGGCTTGATACTCTAAATGCAATGTTTTTTTACCATTCGTCATTTCACGCACGGTGCCAATGAAAAGTGTAATAGCCCCAGCATTTCGATTAAGTACTTTTTGTCTTACTTCCTCTACATCAATAGGTTTATCAATAATTTCAAATAATGCTGACGTCATGATGGTTTCCTCATTTCCTTCCATAAAAACTTCATATACTGTGCTTCTTCATGAATTGAAAAGGCTGGAATAGCTAGTGACGAATCAAGTGGATAGCTTGGCCAATAGAGCACACAAATAATATTAGAAACTTGTTGTAGTAAAGCTTCATCCTGTGCTGTTCGTAAGAGCACGATCTTCGGATAATGTTCTTTTTTATAGCCTTCAATTAGAATGACATCCAGTGGAAAGGATGCATACATTTCTAGTATTTCAGCCAGATGCCAATGATTTTGGTGAATACTCATCCGTAAAGTACCTGCTCCCGCAACTGCCGTGACATCTGCTCCCGCCTTCTCATGACGACCACTATCCTTCGAAGCATCTACGTGTGGTACTCCACCATGTCCATGATGCTTAATGGTCCCTACTCGTAGTCCTGCTGCTGTAGCTTGCTTGATCAGTTGCTCCATTAATGTCGTCTTTCCACTATTTTGATAGCCAACTATCTGTAGGATTTTTCGATTTTGTCCCAAGGCCACTCACTTCCTTGTTTATCTTCTAACAATAGGACTGCTACTGACATCCCTTTTTCATAGCCCCGTGAGCCACCCGGTAAAACGATAAAAGCATTGGCTGTCGCTAAAGATGACACCGCACTTGATTTATCAAACCCAGATGGGACAGCAACTAACTGACCTTTTTCATAGTAGGCACTCGCTCGTACGAAGCGTGTAAATGGATTAGGCTTTGTAAAATCTGCTCCTAAAATCGCTTGCTCTCGACGTAAATGTGGTTTTTGATTGCCACATGCAGTACGAATAATTGGGCGTACAAATAGCTCAAAGCCTACATAGCAAGCTGAAGGATTACCAGAAAGTCCAAATAGTAATTGTCCCCTGCGAGCCGCTACCGTTGTCACACTACCTGGGCGCATTGCTATTTTATTAAACAATACCTTTGCATCGATCGCTTCATAAATGGCTGGTAAGTAATCATAATCACCTACAGAAACGCCACCCGTTGTAATGAGAACATCGACTTCCTGTAAGGCTTTTTCCACATGCTCAATACATAAATTGAGATCATCGCTTAATTTGCCGAAATATTTTACTTCTGCGCCAGCACGTTCAATTTGAGCCATCATCATATACGCATTACTATTTCGAATTTTACCAGGCTGTAAAGGTTCACCTGGCTCTAGTAATTCGCTACCAGTAGCAATCACACCAATGACAGGTCTACGATAAACAGGCACTTGCTCATAACCAAAAGTAGCGAGTAAGGCCATGACTCCTGGGTTAATATATTGCCCTCGTTCAATGAGGATGGCACCTTGCTGCACATCTTCTCCCTTGTAGGATATATTGGTACCCGCCTCAAATGACCGTTTAATTGACATATACTTTTGGTCATTTTCCTCAAACGTATACGTTAATTCCAGCATCACAACTACATCACACCCTTGTGGTATAGGCGCACCTGTCATAATACGGACAGCTTGTCGTTCGCCAACAACCTCGTCATAGACATAGCCTGCACCAATTTCCCCAACGACCTGAAAACGGACTGGTTGCTGCGAGGAAGCTTCTCGGCTATCAATAGAACGAATAGCATATCCATCATAAGGGGAACGATCGAAGGCAGGTACATCATGGTCAGCTCGAATAGCTTCTGCTATAAAACGTCCATGAACGTGCGTTAATGGCACAAGCTCCTTTTTTGCTTGAAAGGCATAATCCATTACACGATGAACAGCTTCTGCCACAGGAATTGGTTGTCTTTTTTCTACCATTCGGTACACTCCTTTAACCTAATAAACGATAGTAAATGCTTTTAGCTTTTTGTATATCTTGTATTCCATGTATAACGACACGACCATCTTGAAAAATAACGATTCGATAATCCTCGGCTTGACATGATAGCAAGTAAGGATTTTTTTGAATTTCACCGTAGGGACGAAGCTGGTTGGCTAGCTGCTCCAACTGATAATAAATCGGCTTCGGAGGTCGTATTTGTACTGCATCTCGTCCACAAAGAATCTCTAATTTCGTTTGATTTTCATAGGATAAATAAGGATAGATTGGTTTGCTACCACAAGAGGGACAATCCTCCTGCCTTATTTTTTCCACATTGATTTCATAATGTTGATTTTGCCAAACATCAAATGTTAAATAGCTTTTTCGTAAGGCCTTTTCATCACCAACGAGTAGCTTTAAAACCTCTGCTACTTGATAGGCAGCAACGATCTGAACTGTTGGACTAATAATTCCTACCGTATCACACGTCATTCCTGTATGGGGCATAACCTTTAACAAGCAATGCAAACAAGGTGTTGTACCTGGTACAATCGTATAGGTCGCACCATAGCTACCAACACAAGAGCCATACACCCATGGAATTCGATGCTTTTGTGCAAGATCATTCATCACAAAGCGGACATCAAAATTATCTGTTGCATCAACCATGACATCGACACCTACTAATAATGGCAGAAGTGACTCTGTACAAGCATCCATTATGGCGACATGAATATCTACCTCTTTGTTGATACTTTGGAGCCTTGTTTTGGCAGCAATCACTTTCGGTAATTTTTCCTGTGCATCTTGTTCTGTATATAATTGCTGTCTTTGTAAATTACTCCATTCTACATAATCACGATCAATGAGCGTCAGCTTACCAACACCAGCACGGACAAGAGCTTCTGCACTAGCACTTCCCAATGCACCCGCACCTATAATGAGGACATGTTTTTGCTGGATGGACTGCTGCCCTGCTTGTCCGATAGAATTAAATAATTGTTGTCTAGAATATCTATTTTGCATAACAATGGGGCCTTTCTTTCTATGAATTTTCGTTTGACCTTTTGCTTTATAGCATTATAATAAAAGCAATGTTTTTCAGTAAAACACGAATGAAGGAGGTCTTTTACTGTGCATCCCACACATCACCAGCAACCCATTCAAGTTGCAATTTTAACCGTTAGTGACACACGCACAAAGGCAGATGATCATGCAGGTCAGCGTATTCAATCCTTGCTTCAAGAAGCTACATTTGAAGTAAGAGACTATCAACTAACAAAGGATGAACCACAGGATATCGCCATGCATGTGAAGAATTGGTGCAGTGATCCGACAATCAATACCGTTATTGTCACAGGTGGAACAGGATTTACACCAAGAGACCAAACCTATGACACCATTCTGCCGCTTTTTGAAAAGGAAATGATGGGATTTGGTGAGTTGTTTCGAACACTTAGTTTTGAAGAAATTGGTCCAAAAGCAATGTTTAGTCGGGCAACAGCTGGTAGCCGTCAGCAAACAGCTATCTATGTATTACCCGGTTCCACCAATGCAGTGACACTAGCTATGACAAAGCTTATTGTTCCAACAGTCCAACATTTTGTCGGTGAGTTGAATCGCTTATGAAAATAGCAGGTGTTGTGTTAGCTGGCGGGCTATCCTCTCGCTATGGTCAGCCTAAAATGTTTGAACTGTTTGCTGGGCAGCCTTTATATAAACATAGTCTCATAGCCTTACAAAAAAATCAGCTAGATCCTCTCATCATTGCTACGAACGCACACCTACAACAGATGTTTGAGCAGGAAGATGTCCAATGGGTTATCGAAGAGCAGCCACATCAAGGACCTCTTTTTGCCCTGCACCATTTAATGAAAGCCAATCCTGATGTAGAATGGTTCTTTGTTGTAGCGAGCGATATGCCTTATATGAATGCAGATTTTATTGAGAAAATGCTTAGTAAAATTAATGACGAATATGATGCTATTGTTCCTAGACAAGCCCAACGCGATCAACCATTAGCTGCATTATATCGGCGCACTGCTTTACCAAAGGCGCAACAGTTAACGGAGCAAAACAAACGCAGTATGAAAGTGCTGTTAGAGCAAGTTCGTGTTTGCTATGTCCCTTTTGAGGACAATTGCCTAACATTTATCAATATCAATGCCCAACAAGATTGGTCACAAACTAGTAAAAAGGAGTCTAACAATGAATAATTTCACACACTGGAACGAGGAAGGTCGTCCCAAAATGGTCGATATATCAGCAAAAGAAGTCACAACACGTATAGCCATTGCTCGCAGTACGATTACTTTATCTGATGCCGTCTATGAAGCCATTCAACAAGGTGGCATTAAAAAAGGTGATCCGACACAAGTTGCTCAAATTGCAGGGATTATGGGTGCAAAAAAAACGGCCGATATCATTCCTATGTGCCATCCCATCATGCTTCAAGGCACAGATTTCCAATTTGACTATGAAAAAGCAGAACATGGCTATGAGCTCCATATTCAAGCTACTGTTAAATGTAGCGGGAAAACAGGTGTTGAAATGGAAGCCCTTACTGCTGTGTCAATTGCTGCATTAACTTTTTATGATATGTGTAAAGCCGTTGATAAAACAATGGTCATTAAAGAAACCTACCTTGTTGAAAAAACAGGTGGAAAAAGTGGCACTTTTGTGCATAAATAAACAGAAAAATTCGGCATCATTTTGCCGATTTTTTCTGTTTTATGCTCTACCCTCCTATATGAGACATTTCGATTTTTGCATGTTTCCTCTTTGCCATTGTTTGTTCATTGCGTTCATCAGAATAGCGATCATTTCTTTTTGTCCAAACAGTTGTAATACAGTCCATAATGGCCGCATCATTTTGCCCTGAACGCAATAAATCTCTTAAATCTGTACCTTCTGTAGCAAATAAACAAGTGTATAATGTTCCTTCTGCAGAGAGACGCGCACGAGAACATGTGGAACAGAAGGAATCCGTCACAGATGAGATGACACCAATTTCCCCCTGTGCGTCTTGATACTGATAACGCGTTGCTACTTCCCCTTTGTAATTTGGAGCTACTGGCTGTATCGGAGAAAACGAATGAATTTGCTCAATGATGTCTTTTTTAGATACTACATCATCTAATCGCCAACCATTCGAATTACCTACGTCCATATATTCAATAAAGCGTAGAATATGCTGTTTTTCTTTAAAAAATTGAGCCATTGTGACAATATCTTGATCATTCTTGCCTTTTTGAACAACCATATTTATCTTTACTTGTAAACCCGCTTCTGCTGCCTTTTCAATTCCCTCTAACACCGTTAATACCTTTCCTCGATGGCCATTCATCTCGAAAAAACGTTCATCATTGAGTGAATCTAAACTAATTGAAACTCGGGATAATCCTGCCTTTGCCAGTGGCTGGGCATATTTTTTTAATAATGAACCATTTGTTGTTAAGGCAATATCTTCTACACCGTCTATGTGGTTAATTCGTGCGATTAATTCGGGTAAATCCCGTCTGAGCAGTGGCTCTCCACCTGTAATACGTATCTTTTTAACGCCTAACGACACAAAAATTTTTACTAAACGTTCAATCTCGTCAAAATTTAATATTTTATCAGACGGTAAAAATGCGTAATCTGGACCAAACACTTCTGCTGGCATACAATAGCGACAGCGAAAATTACAGCGATCTGTCACGGATATTCTTAAATCTCTTAACGGTCTGTGAAGTTGGTCTTGTAGATCCGTCATCTAATCTCCTTCTTTCAGTGCATTCTGAGTTGGTAATAGGATGCGTTGTGGATGTGTATAAATATTCAATGAATCCTGGCGAATAAAGCCCACTGTTGTAATACCTAGCTGTTCGGCCAATTGCAAGGCTAATTCTGTTGGTGCTGATTTAGATAAAACGATTTCACAGCCAATTTTGGATACTTTCAAAAGAATCTCCGACGATATTCGCCCACTAAAGACGATAACCTTATCTTGCATACGAATATGATGGCGAAGACAATAGCCGTAAATTTTATCTAAAGCATTATGTCGTCCAATATCCATACGGGTTAAAACGATGCCATGGACATCACAAAGTGCGGCATTATGCACACCACCTGTTTTCTTAAAAATATCAGCCCCATCCTGCATCGCATGCATTAAACGGAAGCAATCCTCTGTTGTTATTTGCACATGAACGTCTTCCATTTTTTTCGCTACTAATGCATCATTGGTAAACACAAAGCCCTGTCGACTCATACCACAGCAAGAGGTAATATAACGTTTGTTTTGCGTCTGCTGATAATAGGGATTGACATGCTTAGTTTTTATATGGACAAAGCCTTCCTTCTCTTGATGCCAAATTTCCTCAATATCCTCATAGCTACGAATAACTCGCTCCGAAGCTAAATAACCGATGACCATATCTTCCACATACTCTGGTGTACACACCATCGTAACAAATTCTTGCTGATTAATTTTTACTGTAACAGCGTATTCTGAGACAATCAAATCATCTATTTCTTTTACTTGCTGCCCTTCCACACGGACAATTTTTCGTGTTACCGCTCGATCCATCAGGCATTCCCCCTACTCACTGATGTTCTTTTCAAAAACAAAGACGGAAATCGCAAAATCCTCTTCGATTTTTATATCTGAAAATAAGTGAAGCAATTTACTGCCCATCAATTCTTCCATTCCCTCTGGCGGTGATTGCGTATATAAATCTTGAATCATACTTGTTCTTGCAGCATGTACCATTTTTAACCCTTCAGGTGTACTGGCAATGAATTTTTCTGTTGGGGTAATATTTCCATACAAAGTAGATACAGCCATATTTTCAACAAAAACGGTATGGATACGCTCTGGTCCTTTACCGAATAATTCCTTACGCAACTTTCGAATCATGTCATTAAATTCATGTACTTTTTTAGACATAGCAATGATTCTCCTATCGTATTTTAACATTTTTTAGTAAATTGAGATGAGGGTCACCCTTACAGTTTGTTAATGATATAGCAACATGAAAAAAAATAAAAGAGAAAATATTTCTTGATAACAATTCTCATTTAATAAATTTTATGATAAATATTGTTCATTTTGAAGGAAAGGGCTATAATCATTTATATCACAAATGGAATTGATGTATTTTGTTCCCTATGTCATATAAAGCATAGTGTTTTTAATATTTGAATTCTATTGTATAAAAATAAAAGTAGATTGAGTTTTTAGCAAGGCCTGCTAAGAATTTTATCCACCATGAATCATTAGCATGTCTTAGACGTGCGATTTCATGGTGGATTTTTTTATTTTTTCACAACAAAGACTTTGCTAAGTTGTTACGATCTAGCAATTTACCTATTTTGAGGTAGCTTTTAAGAACCATTGGGAATTACAATGATAACAAGACAAACTTTTCAGAAATAACCAACTCTAATTGTTATTCCCTTTTGTCTTAAGCGTAACATATTGTCTAGTAGTCTCAACGTGCAAAAGGAGGAAGTAACCTTGACTCAAATTAAAATTAATGGCGTATCGTATGATGTAAAAGAAGGAGCTACAATCCTTGATACCATTAATCAACATGACATCCCACATCCTCAAATATGTCATGTACCAGCTGTTGATCCAATTGAAACATGTGATACATGTATCGTAGAGGTCAATGGCCAATTAGTTCGATCCTGCTCCACAAAGGCAGTAGACGGCATGGATGTTTACTTAACTTCAGACAAAGCAAAAGCAGCACAAACAGAAGCAATGGACCGTCTACTCGAAAACCATTTATTGTACTGTACAGTTTGTGATAACAACAATGGGAATTGCGCGTTACACAACACAGCTGAATTAATGGAAATCGAACATCAGAAATATCCTTATAAGCCAAAAGTTGAACCTCATGAGGTAGACATGTCACATCCGTTTTACCGCTACGATCCCAACCAATGTATTGCTTGTGGTCAATGTGTGGAGGTTTGTCAAAATTTACAGGTAAACGAAACATTATCTCTTGATTGGGAGGCTGAAAGACCACGCGTTATTTGGGATACGGGTGTTGCAATCAATGATTCTTCCTGTGTAAGTTGCGGTCAATGTGTAACCGTTTGTCCATGTAATGCCTTAATGGAAAAATCGATGCTTGGAGAAGCTGGATTTATGACAGGTCTTAAACAGGATATGTTGGACCCCATGATTCATTTGATTAAGGAAGTTGAACCTGGCTATAGTGGTATTTTTGCCGTTTCTGAAGTTGAAGCAGCCATGCGCAGTAAACGTACTAAAAAAACAAAAACAGTCTGCACGTTCTGTGGTGTCGGTTGCTCATTTGAAGTTTGGACAAAAGGACGTAAAATTTTAAAAGTACAACCATCTGATGGTCCAGTTAATGCCATTTCTACTTGTGTCAAAGGTAAATTCGGCTGGGACTTCATTAATTCAGAGGAGCGTATTACAAAACCACTTATCCGTAAAAATGAAGAGTTTGTTGAATCGTCATGGGATGAAGCACTAGATTTAATTGCCTCTAAGCTCGGCGGTATTCAGCAACAATATGGCCCTGGTTCTGTTGGCTTTATTTCTTCGTCTAAAATTACGAACGAGGAAAATTACTTAATTCAAAAAATGGCGCGTCAATTATTCGAAACAAACGACGTGGATAACTGTTCTCGCTATTGTCAATCCCCTGCTACTGACGGTTTATTACGTACTGTTGGTATGGGTGGTGACGCTGGTACTATTCAAGATATTGCCAAAGCTGGTCTTGTCATTATTGTTGGCGCTAACCCTGCTGAAGGACATCCCGTTCTGGCGACACGTGTGAAACGTGCACATAAATTACATGGTCAGAAGTTAATAGTTGCGGATATTCGTAAACATGAAATGGCAGAACGATCAGATATCTTTATGCGTCCGAAACAAGGTACTGACCAAGTTTGGTTAATGGCTGTTACTAAATATATGATCGATCAAGGTTGGCACGATGAGGCCTTTATTCGAGAAAACGTCCTTCATTTTAGTGATTTTACACAAGTACTGGAAAAATACACACTCGATTACGCACAAGAAATGACAGGTATTTCTAAAGAAACATTGATTCAGGTTGCTGAAATGATTCGTGATGCAGATGGCACTTGTGTTCTTTGGGGTATGGGTGTAACACAAAATACAGGTGGCTCTTATACATCAGCCGCTATATCGAATCTATTATTAGCAACTGGTAACTATCGTCGACCAGGTGCAGGTGCCTACCCTCTTCGTGGTCATAACAATGTTCAAGGTGCATGCGATATGGGTACACTACCAAATTTATTGCCAGGCTATCAAAAAGTAACGGATGACGAGGCACGTGCAAAATTTGAAAAAGCCTATGGTGTCCCTATTCAATCACAACCAGGTCGAAATAATATGCAAATGCTAGATGCGATCATGGAAGGGAAAATGAAAGCGATGTATTTAGTAGGTGAGGATATGGCGCTTGTAGACTGTAATGCCAACCATGTCGATGAGGTGCTGTCACAACTAGACTTTTTTGTGGTTCAAGATTGTTTCCTTTCACGAACAGCACAATATGCGGATGTCATATTACCCGCTGCGCCTTCATTAGAAAAAGAAGGTACATTCACGAACACGGAACGTCGCGTGCAGCGTCTATATCAAGCTTTACCAACACTTGGTGAATCAAAAGCCGATTGGGAAATTCTTCAAGCAGTTGCTCGTCGTTTAGGTGCAGATTGGCAATATAACCACCCAAGTGACATTTTTGATGAAATGGCTAGCTTGTCTCCCCTATTCTCTCAAGCCAACTATGATGTTCTAGAAGGCTGGGGTAGCTTCTGTTGGGGTAGTCATGATGGAAAAGATACACCTTTATTATATGAAGATGGCTTTAACTTCCCAGATAAAAAAGCTCGCTTTGCTTTAAATGATTGGGTACAACCTGTTGAGTTTGAGGCACAGTATGATTGTCTTATTAACAATGGTCGTATGCTTGAGCACTTCCATGAGGGGAACCTAACAAATAAATCGAAAGGTATTCAATCGAAGGTACCTGAAATTTTCGTGGAAGTGTCACCAGAATTAGCGAAAGAACGAGGCATTGCAGATGGCGCCCTACTGCGATTAGTGTCTCCATATGGTGCATTAAAGCTAAATGCTCTTGTCACAGATCGGGTGCAAGGAAATGAATTATTTTTACCAATGAACTCGGTAAGCAAAGATTCAGCCATCAACTTCTTAACGGGCCCTGCAGCAGATGTGAATACATCCACACCAGCCTATAAGCAAACAAAGGTACGCGTAGAAGTGTTAAAAGCAAAAGGAAAATCACCACTTCCACGCACAAATCCACGCTATAAAAAACGTCATCCTCAAAACGGTGTGGAGGTACAACGGAAATGGAATCGTCCTGGCTACGTTCACTTAACAACTACTAACGAAAGAGAGTGAGAGCATGGCTGTACCGATTACAAACATAAGAAAACAACAATTAACAGAAGAACAACTGAAGGAACAGAAATTAGACAATTTAAAACAACTACTTTCTGATCATGAAGAAGCAGTCAATCAAGTATTCACCATTATGGCTGAATTAAAAGATATAGGTGCATTAGAGGCAGCTACTAAGCTATTAGAAGCAAAAGAGGAAGTGGCTCATATTGCCCTTGGGCAATTAACACGCAAGCCAGTCACAAATATCATTAACAATTTAATGGGTGTCGCAGGCGCATTGACAGACCTCAATCCTGAAACAACAACAAAGCTAATTGAAGGCCTAAACGCTGGTGTCGATGAAGCGAACAAAGCACTGGAGTCCGATGAAAAAGTAAGTGCCTTTAAGCTCGTAAAAATGTTAAATGATCCAGATGTCAATCGCGCACTTAATTTCGGGGTCCATTTCTTAAAAGGACTTGGTAAAGGCTTAAAAGAGTAAGGTGGTTACGTTAATGTTCGTAAAAGAAGATGTGATAAACGCATTAAAACAGGTAGAAGACCCTGAACTGCACCAGAGTATTGTAGATTTAAATATGGTACGTAATATTCAAATAAACGACACCCAAATAGCCCTGGATATTATGTTAACCATTCCAGGATGTCCGTTAAAAGCAACTATCCAGCAAGATGTCGAGAAGGCACTACAAGCAATTGGTGCCTCCGATGTTACCATTACCTTTGGGGTTATGTCGGACCAAGAGCGTGGTGAATTAACATCCACGTTAAAATCGAAAAATGTAACAGATCAAGGAATGCCGAATATGTTACTGCCTAATTCTGGCGTTCAATTCATTGCTATAACAAGTGGTAAAGGCGGTGTAGGAAAGTCTACTGTGACTATTAATTTAGCCGTCGCACTTGCCCGTCTTGGGAAACGTGTAGGTATTTTAGATGCCGATATATATGGCTTTAGTATTCCTGCCATGATGAATATTGAGCAAAAGCCTACTATGCTTGACCAAACGGCTATTCCAGTAGAGAGCCATGGCGTTAAAATAATGTCGATGGGCTTTTTTACAAAGGATAACCAGCCTGTTATGTGGCGTGGACCTATGCTGAACAAGTGGATTCGCAATTTTCTTGTCAACACGCTATGGGGAGATTTAGATTATCTACTGATAGATTTACCACCTGGTACAGGGGATGTGGCGATTGATATGGCAGCGATGATTCCGCAGGCACAGGAATTAATTGTGACAACACCCCATCTAGCCGCTTCTCATGTCGCTTTACGTGCCGGCTTAATGGCCCAACATACGAAACATACCATTTTCGGTGTTGTCGAAAACATGGCTTATTTTGAAGGGCCCGATGGTCACAAAAATTATCTATTTGGACAGGGTGGCGCTGAGCAACTAGCAGATTTATTGCAGACCAATGTAATAGCTCATATTCCTTTCGCTCAACCTGAAGAAAATACAGGTTCCTCGGTATATGCCGAGGAATCCATAATCGGTGAAGTGTTTACTCACCTAGCAGAAGATTTACTCTATCAGTAATATAATGAGACAAATAAAACACCTTTCGTTGAATAATGGGTTAACCAAACAATCAACGTGAAGGTGTTTTTTCTATGCGAACAAGAGTAAGCTGCCAATTTCTCAGCTACATCATTAGCTATTAAGAGTATCTTACATAGAGATCAAGGCTGTCGCTAGATAACTATCAAAAGAAGTAAAATAGGAATGACCATGAGCATGTATCCATTAATTATTTAGCAATTTATCTATTACTAGCTTTGTTAAATTGGGCATTATCTCCATAGTATATTTCAATTCGGTTCTTTCATATCTATTATGTGCATCATATCCATATGGCCCAATATTGATTGCAGGGATATTTAATTCTCTAATGGCATCATAATTTACATAATGTTTGCTTCCCCAGCTAGGATTATTGTTAATAACTGAATTCACACTATCTTCATCGACATTTATAGCGACGCAACTCATATCACAAATATGAGGGAAATAGTTTTTTTGAACAATAGGCTTATCATAATATGGTTGAACTTTTTCAACAGCATAGTCTAAAGCCATTAGTAAATTTTTTTCTTTTTCATTTTTCCCGGTTACTTCAACACATGGTGAGTACAATGAAGAATAAAAAATAATTATTGCAGGACTCTTATCTTTCGACCACTTCCAAACTTCTTCTACCACTCTTGCAGAATACATACGTACATCTAACGCTTTATTTTTTAATAGTTCCTGTTTAAAAATTTTTATATGTTCTTTGTAATCGTCCCCATATTCTACAATAATTGATTGTTCTAATTCTTCATAGAACAATACCCTTGTCTTCCATGGCAATTTTGCATATTCCTGACCACTTATTTCGCAATATCTCTTATAGTGATTGTTTAAATTAGTGATTGCATTATCAAATGCCATTTCTGCATGGATTTTTAACTTTTCTAAGACCTCTTTAGGTGACCAGGATTGCACAAAGAAATTATAATATACATAGGAAGCAAGAGCTGTCTGTACTGTATATGTTTCTTTAAAATCAGTTTGCTTCAAACTTACAGGTGGCATTGGTGTTTCTCCTAATGATTGATCACATAACTCTGGGTTATATGCAATTTGTCTAGTTAACTCTGCAGCAATATAGTTAGGGTCAAGTCCTTCAAAACTAGAACCTACATGACTTTCCGCCCCAGTAATATAAAAGGAAGGGAGTAGTTTACCGACGCTGCCTTTATATATATATCTACTTTCATCCCCCTCATACTTAGGAGCAACAAAATCGGAGTTAATTAATGCTGCGTAATCAAAACCATGTTCTTCTTTTAACCTTTTTAGATCCGTTAAACCAGACAATACTCCATGGGAACTATCCTCCTCATCACACTCAGCAAAAAATACAATGTTTCCATTCAGTTCCTCTGGATGTTCAGAATAATATTTTAATAAATAATAATGGCTTGCAACACCACTCTTCATATCAAGTGTTCCTCTACCAAATAACCATTCATTTGATTCTAAATGCTCTCTTACCAACGGCGGCACTTTTTCACTCTTTAACGCTTCATGAAGTTCATTAGGTAAACAAGCTTTCTCCTTCAAACTATTATAATCATCGATACCTACCGTATCTGTATGTCCCATTAACACAACCGTTTTATTACTATCTCCTTTAGTACCTTTTACAAAGGCAAACACATTGTATCTTTCAACCTCATCATCTATCGTACGTGAAGTAAATACATAACTGGAGTTTTTCTGGAAATAAGGTAGGCTAGAAATTGTTTTAGCCAGTGACTTTGAAATATCAATTTCCCCTTCGGTATTTACAATGCTCTCAATATTTACAAGCTCGTTCGTAACCCTTAATACTTCTTCATACGTTTTTAACATCGATCATCATCCCCTAATTACAGAAATAATTATAAAACCTGCTGTAAAAACTTAATGGTTCTTTCTTGTTTTGGAGCTTTAAAAATTTCTACTGGAGAGCCCTCTTCAATAATTTTACCGTCTGCTAACATAATTACCCTATCGGCTACTTCCTTAGCGAAGCCCATTTCATGTGTGACGACGACCATCGTCATGCCGTCTTTAGCAAGGCTTTTCATGGTTTCTAGAACTTCCCCTACCAACTCAGGATCCAATGCTGATGTTGGTTCATCAAATAACATAACACTCGGATTCATTGCAAGTGCCCTAGCAATAGCAACTCGTTGTTTTTGACCACCAGATAGTTGTTCCGGATAGTAATTAGCTTTATCCGCAAGACCAACTCGTTCTAACAAACTCATAGCAAATTTAATTGCTTCTTCTTTACTTTGCCTTTTTACCTGAATAGGTGCTTCTATTATATTTTGTAAAACACTTAAATGGGGAAATAAATTGAAATGTTGAAATACCATACCCATATTTTCTCTTACAAGATTTAAATTAGTTCTTTTTACATCAATAATTTCATCATTAATGCTTATCGTACCTGAATCTAATATTTCCAAAAAATTCATACAGCGTAATAAAGTGCTCTTCCCTGAGCCACTAGCCCCTATGAGAACAACTACTTCCGATTTATTAATTTCAAGGTTTATATCTTTTAAAACCTTCAAGTCACCAAATGATTTAGAAAGCGATTTCAACTTTATCACGTTTTTTCCTCCTTCCAACATCCAGTCGACTTTCAAGTTTATTAAATAACAATGTGAATAATAAGACTAAAATTAAATAATAAATTCCTACAACAAAGTATGTTTCAAGAGGCATATAATTGTAAGCTTGGGTTGATAGTGCATGGTTAAATAATTCAGATACTGCAATGTAGGCTACTAAAGACGAATCTTTTAACCCTATGATGAATTGATTAGCTAATGCTGGAATAGCTCTTTTAAAACTCTGTGGCAAAATAATTCGTCTCATTGTTTTAAAATAGGTCATTCCTAAAGATCGACCAGCCTCCATTTGGCCTTTATCTATAGATTGAATGGATCCACGGAAAATTTCTGCAATATAAGCTCCTGAATGGATTCCAAGCGCAATGGCCCCAGCTGCAAAGTCTGTTAAGGTAAAGATACTAGAAATTCCATAGTATAAGAACATAAGTTGTACAATTAAAGGCATACCACGAACAACAAAAATATAAGTATTGGCAATACTTTCCAGGATTTTAATATTGGATACTTTAAAAAAGGCAAACACTAACCCAATCACACATGCAATAAATAAAGAAACTATTGTTAACTCAATGGTTAAAACGGTCGCTTTTAAAAACTCCATGCCATGCTTTTGAAATATTGATGTTACATTTGTGAGAAAATCCATAGTAATCACCTAACCTCTTTTAAGGATGTGGATATGAAAGACACTTATTTAGAAAGTAAAATAGAAAGAATTTTCAATTTACTTAGTTTATAATTCAATTATTTTCTATGCCTAGTACATCTTTAGCATACTAGGCACGCTATTTTTAACAGTTACTCTAACAAGTCTTTCCCAAACCATTTCATACTTATTTCTTTATACGTTCCATCTTCGACCATCTCTTCAATCGCATTATTAATCGCCTCTAATAAAACTTCGTTATCTTTATTAATCGCCACTGCTATTTCTTCTCTTTTAATGACCTCTCCTAGGGCTTGAATCTTCAATCCTGACTCTTGCATTGCTGAAATACCTACAATTCTATCTGTAATCACTGCATCTAGACGACCGGGTGGAAGATCTTGTAATGCATAAATTTCACTAGGGAATTCTTTGATTTTATCTGTATAATTCTTTGCATCTTCAACATAAGTACTAGCTTGCATAACACCAATCGTTTTTCCCTTTAAATCTTCTACTGTTTTAATATCCTTATTTTCACTAGAGATAAATACTGTAGCACCTGAAACATAATAAGGGATTGAGAAATCAACCTGTTTAGACCTTTCCTCAGTTGCTGTCATACTACCAATAATCGCATCATATTTATTTCCTCGTAACCCTTGAATAATCGTTTCCCATGGATTGGTTACGGGATTTGCTTCAAGGCCAATCCTCTTTGAGATTTCTTTCCCGATCTCAACATCAAAGCCGACTAGTTCTTGATTTTCCTTATAATTTAATGGTTTTAGTAAACCACTCATTGCAAATGTTAACTTTCCGTCCTTAACCAATTTCATTTCTGTTGCTACACCTTTGTCTTGATCCTCACTTTTTGCATCCGCAGTTGCCGCAACTTGTGTATTTGTTTTATTGTCCGAACATGCCGCCATCAACGAAATGACCAACACCAATAATAAATAGAATGTATTTTTCTTCATCAAATAACCCCTTCCATTTAATTAAGCTAGTTCTCCACCATCAATAGCAATGGCTTGTCCGGTAATATAGGACGAATCATCCGAAGCAAGGAAAGCGTATAATGCTCCGACTTCTTGAGGATCTGCATGTCGTTTCAGGGGGATACCTTCATTGACAACTTCCAACATAGCTGGTGTATATTCAGCCATTTGCATTGGCGTTAGCACGTATCCAGGACATATCGTATTTACTCTGATATTTGGAGCAAGCTCTAACGCCA
Organism: Lysinibacillus irui; assembly: GCF_028877475.1. NCBI lineage: Bacteria > Bacillati > Bacillota > Bacilli > Caryophanales > Bacillaceae > Lysinibacillus > Lysinibacillus irui. Next base: position 2,531,087 of record NZ_CP113527.1, read on the forward strand.
TTGTTTTTGCTAATAGATTAACACCTGCTTTGGAAGCGTTGTAATCCGTATAGAATGGATGACCTGTCACTCCATTTGTAGACGCTGTCATAAGTATGACACCCTTGCCCTGCTCCACCATAATTTTTGCGGCTGCTTGTGAAGTATAAAATACACCGTTTAGATTAATGTTTAATACTTTATTCCATTGTTCAGGACTAATATCAAGAAACTTATTGCGAATGCTAATACCTGCATTCGCAATAAAAACATCTACACCACCTAAATCTCTTTTTATATTCTCAAAAACAGCATTTACATTTTCAGGGTTACTAACATCTACTACATATCCTTTAGCAATTCCGGGATTTTCTTTTATCGATTGTTCAATACCTTCTTTATTAATATCTAAAATAGCCACTATCGATTCTTCTTCTATAAAACGTTGTGCTGTGGCTAATCCTATACCACTAGCGCCTCCCGTGATGACGACTCTCTTATTTTTTAAACTTCTATGATTGGTTCTCATCCTAACACCCCCTACCTATTATTTATTAATACTTCCTTTTTATTTTTCATCTTTTGTTGATATACCCTCCATGAAATACACCATTTTGATGGCTCATCTAAATAATCTGCTTCAATTAATTGATGAATTGTACTATTTTGCGGTGCTGCTTTAACAATTTCTGGCGTTTCGTATGCTTCTTTAGAAATCTGCTCCAGCGCTTGAATATATTCATCTAAATCTGCTTTAGAATAGGATTCTGTTGGTTCAAGTGTAAATGGTTGCGGAACAATATAAGGATGATGACTAGTCCAGTAATGTAAACCGAAGTCAGTCATTCGGCGCTGCACATCCTCTGTTGTCACACCTGTTTCTTTCTCCAGTTGCTCCCAACTATATCGAACTTGCTCTAATCGTTGCCCTTGTATATACGGCACACTTACACCACGAATTTTTGATACTTTACTATACAGATAATTATTATTTAATACAGCTGTTTCTGCCACGGCTTTAAGACCATCTGCTCCTAGTGCTCTAACCCAAGCATAAGAGCGTAAAATAGTTTGTGCTACCCCATGGAATGATCGTACTTTTCCAATCGAATGCTCTAATTGATCATTTAACACATACTGGTCTCCAACCTTCTCAACAATTGGTCCTGGCAAATATGGCTTTAATTCTTCTGTCACCCCGAGCGCCCCTGTTGCTGGTCCTCCACACATGTGAGGTGCTGCAAATGTTTTGTGAAGATTGAAGAAACACATGTCAAAGCCTGCTTCTCTTGCTCGTGTAATTCCTAACAGTCCATTGGCATTTGCCTGGTCGTAGTAACAAATTCCACCTGCATCATGTACTATTTTCGTAAATTCCTTAATTTTAGAATTATAAATTCCTGTATCTTCAGGGTTAGCTACTACAAATCCAGCAGTTCTTTCTGATACAACTTCTTTCAATTTATTAATATCTGGGAAACCATTTTCATCTGGGGGAATAGTAATTATTTTGTAACCTTTTACTACTGCTGTAGCTGCTTGAGATGGATGAGAGAAGATGGTTGTAATAATTTCATTACGTTGATCTGCCTCACCTTTCACTTCAAAATATTTGCGTACAATTGATGCCATGGCAAACAATGCTTGTGTCCCACCACTTGGTTGGAAGGAGAAGCGATCCATCCCGGAAATTTCACGCATCGCTAAGTCCATATTGTGAATGATTTCGAGCATTCCTTGGACAGTACTTGGATCTTGTAAAGGGTGAAGTTCCATTATTTTAGGATTACGAATAAGCAATTCATTAATTTTAGGAATATACTTCATCGTACAAGTACCTTGCCCAATTTCAACATTAAAATCAGAGCCTAATGTTTCTTGTGAAAGCCTTACATAATGTCGTAGCACACGTGCTTGACCGATTTCTGGTAAATTCAGTTTAGCTACCCTTTTCATATTTTGCGGTAAAGATGAAACACCATCACCGACCGCTTCTACTACCTCATTTGAAGGTTGTGGAACTTCTACTCCGACTTCTCCTGGTTGATGTAACTCAAAAATAATAGGTTCATTCCATTTAGCTTGATGAAAGTCTTTATTTACATTATCTCTTACAATCTTATCCATGTTAAAACTCCTTTCCACCATTTAATTTCCAGTAATTGTAGATAAAGCATTCACTAGCTTATCGATATCCTCTTTTGTGTGAACTTCGGTTACACAATAGAGTGCTGCTTGACCATATTCAGGAAACTCCAACGATAAATCTTTACCTCCAAAGATTTTTTGCTCTAGTAATCGTGAATTAATTTCTTCTACTGTTAATCCTGTATCATTAAAATCTATAATGAACTCTTTGAAAAATGGTGAGGTAATTCTTGAACCTCGAATGTTTTTAATCGTATTCAATTGCATTACTGCATACTGACTGTTTTGCATGATAACTTGACCTAACTCATACATGCCATTAGGTCCCATTAATGATAAATACACACCTGCCGTAATACCCCAAAGAGCTGTTTGTGTACCTACAGATTCCTTACCATTTTCTCGATCCGCAAATGAAGTACGATCATAGGCAATGTCACCGAAACCATATTCACCTTTCTTAACAGTCGGAATGATACCGAACAAGCGGGATGGATATTCATTCACAAATTTCGGGTCGTTATAGGTTGCAATAAATCCAGCTTGCCCTCCACTATAATTCATGTGCATACCTAATGGTTGAAGATCTCCACAAACAATATCAGCCCCATATTGACTTGGTGGTGCCAAAACCCCTAGTGAACTTGGATCAACTCCAACAATCATCAGTACGCCATATTTTTTAGCTAGTTGTGAAATTTCCTGTCCTTGCGACTCGATGAAGCCTAAATATGATGGATTTTCGAAGTAAATAGCTGCAACCTCGTTTGACAATTTTGCTTCTAAATCGGCTAAGTCCATTAATCCTGTATTAATATTAAATTTGACCCCTTCAAATGATAATTGGGGTGTACCATAGTTTGTTATAACTTTTCTGCGTTCTGGAGAAAGTGTATTAGCAAGTAAAATCTTCGTACGCTTTGTAATCCGACTAGCCATACGAATCGCCGTAGATGCAGCTTGAGCCCAATCAAATGTGGGAACATTAACAACTTCCATATCCACAAGCTCCGCCATCAAGCTTTGATATTCAAATAATGCTTGAAAGCGACCATGATCCTCATAGGGCTCTCCTGCATAAGCTGTTAAAAACTCCGCACGTTGGTTCACTTCATCACATACGGCTGGAATGAAGTGTTGCCAGCAACCTGCTCCTAGAAAATTAATGTATTCATTGGAGCTTATATTTTTATTTAAAAGCCCATCAATATGGCGTCGTAACTCTAATTCATTCAAAGCTTTCGGGATATCCATCGTACCTTTAAAATGTAAATTTTCCGGAATGCACGAATAAAGCTCCTCAACGGATTGAACTCCTATTTCCTCTAACATTTCTTGTTTGACCTCAGATACCATATTAGGAATATATGGATGAACCTTTTTACTCATTTAAAATGCCTCCCTCTATTATTAATTTTAGGCTAATCCGCCACCATCAACTGTTAATGTAGTTCCTGTAACCCAAGCTGATAAATTACTTGCAAGGAATAGAACCCCTTTCGCAATATCTTCAGGTGTTCCTAGTCTTGCTAACGGTCTATCTACAGCCGAACTACGTAAAAAACTTGATTCGTCTATGTTTAATTGTTTTGCCTCCCCACGTAGTAATGGCGTGTCAGTATCTCCAGGACAAATGCAATTTACGCGTATATTTTCAGGGCCATGGTCAATGGCCATAGCCTTTGTTAAATTTACAACTCCTGCTTTTGCAGCACAGTAAGATGCAGCTTTGTCTCCACCTTTGATTCCCCATCCTGAACCTGTATTAATGATACTGCCACCGTTATCTCTCATGAGTGGGATTAAGTATTTAGAAAGTAGATAAACCCCTTTAAGTGAAACATTAATAACAGCATCCCAATCCGCTTCGTCTAGATCCACTACTGTTTTTCTGCGAATAATACCCGCATTATTAAAAAGTACATCTACTTTTCCGTATCTTTTCTGGATAGAATCAGCCACATTTTGGCAGTCTTGTGTATTCGTCACATCGCATTTTAAAAACTCAACATCTAAACCAGCCTCTTTTAAATTTTTTTCTGTATCTTCACCTTTTTGTTGATCTATATCTAGAATCACAGTTTTCGTTCCCAACTCACTTAATAATTTAGCTGTAGCAAGACCAATCCCCGAGGCCCCTCCTGTAATCACAGCCACTTTACCTTCTAATTCAAAGTAGTCTTCCAAATACATCTTCCTCCTTTCATTTCCTTACTATATATCTAGCAAAATACGTGCCAACTGTAGAAAACTTAATTTCACAAAGCTATTCAATCTGCAGAAAAGTCAGAAACTTCAGGTGTTAAAGCTACTTTTTCATAATGCGATCAATAGGAGAGTTAACAATATACTCACTTTCCTTTTGCCATATTTGTCATTTCTGTTGTCACTTTTGTCATTAAAATTAACCATAAAAAAACACAAATACCTAGGAAGTTCACTTTAAATTACTCAAAGGAGGTGAGGAATTTAAAAATCTTCCACAAGCTTGGTATTTGTGTCAAACTAATTTATACTATAAATTTACACTTTTTAGTTTTCTATAAAGCGTCCTTGTACTTATTCCTAATTCTTCGGCAACTCGTTCTTTTCCAGCAGTATCATCTCCATATCGAGCGAGCATTTGGTAGATGACCTCCATTTCTGTATCTTTTAATATAGTAGAATTGCTATAAAGATTTTTCGCTTTATTCTTTTCGATAATATATTTGGGTAAGCTTTCCTTAGTTAATTGTAGGGAATTTTCCATTACCATACTGTACTCTAATACATTTTCTAACTCTCTTATGTTCCCTGGCCAAGAGTATAATTTCAACTCCTCCAAAAATTCATTTGAAAAATCTTTAATAAATTTCCCTGTTTTATGCTGAATCTTTTCAAGTAGCTTTTCAATCAAATATTCAATTTCATCCGTTCTTTCCTTTAAAGGGGGCAACGTTAAAGGGATAACATTTAGACGATAATATAAGTCCGAACGAAACTCACCTTTTCTCACCATATCTTCTAAAGATTTATTTGTAGCAGCAATAATTCTTACATTTACTTTTCTAGGCTCAATTGCTCCGACTCTATAAATAAGTCCATCTTGCAATACCGTTAACAGCTTTGCCTGTAAATGTAATGGTAATTCTGTAATTTCATCGAGGAATAAAGTGCCCTTGTCTGCCACTTCAAAATAGCCCATTTTTCCTTTTCTTCTTGCCCCTGTAAACGCCCCTTCATCATAGCCAAATAACTCACTTTCAAACAAGTTTTCAGGAATACTTGCACAATTCAGCTCTATAAATTTCCCTTTATGTGTAATGCTATTTGAATGGATATATTTAGCTAATAAACTTTTTCCCGTCCCCGTCTCTCCCGTTATGACAATTGACGATGGGCTATTTGCAATACTACTTAACTTACTCTTGATAAGTTGTAAGTGAGGTGCGTTGCCTAATACATATTTCGTGTCAGTTCCTTTTTTATTTTCAAGTAATAAATAGGATCCTTCACTGTTCAAGGCATTGATAATCATATCTCCCAACCTAGTTAACCAATTCTGATATATCTTCTGCTCAGAAGAAAGTTTTTTCTCCCCCTCCTCTGTAAAACTGACAAATGTCAAATATCCGAAGTGACGATCTCCTTTTACTAAATTCATCATCATTTCCACTTTAGATGGACAATTATTTTGGAATCTACAACCAGAACACACTTTCATTTGGCCAGGCTTTTGTAAATATTGAACAGACTTAGAATAATATTTTTGGAAGAACGGCAGGTGTACTGTTATCCCTTTTTGCTTTCTATATTCTTCTGTTGCTAGAAATACTTCACCATTTGAAGTGAAATAGGCCATTTCTAATTGTAATAGTTCACCAAAAGCATCCAGCATAGATTGCACTAATTTTTCGGCATTCAACATCATATCCCTCCACATACATCAAAAAAGTAATAATACTAATTTAGTTATAGTAAAAAATAGCTCCTAATTAAACTATGTTATATGGAACGGAAGCCCAATTATCTTCTCTTTTTTAATTCGCCAAAAGTTACATCTTACCTTTAAAATTTTCTGTCAGTAAGGATAATATAGAATCCCTTTCCAATTAGAAAACTTGTAGGTAGGATTCACAACAAAAAAGCCACCCAAAATTGAGGCCCTATAAAAGTAAAACTTAATACTTAATGGGGCAGTACATGGGTAGCTAATTTAATTATTTATATTGTAATCTATGAAACATTAGTGCATTAGAGGGGAACATGTCAAGTCGGTTCCATGGTTGAATCCTCTATCATTAGGAGCATAAAATTACCAGATAACCTAAGATCCATTAACTATGTGATATACCGTTCTGTTTGTAGTCTTCATTCGCTTCCTACAAATAATCTTTATTAACTATTTGATCTATTATAGACAAAAAATCTAGATTAGATAATAATAACATTACATAGAGAAAATGAGGTGATTCCCTTGAAAATGAATTTAAACGTCTCACAACAAATTACCCAAACGTTGACAACCGAACTCATTCATCAATTGGAACTACTACAATACTCCAGCTCAGAATTAGAACAACATATTTATGAGAAATCAAATGAAAACCCTTTATTAACTGTAATTGAGAAAAATATGAATCATACAAAGGACATTGTAGACCTTGCCACAATGTCTATAAAAGGTATTCAACCTAAGCAAAAACAACATTATGATTTTATTCAAACTCGGCTAACACAGCAACATTCATACATTACCCAACTACTTGATCAAATACCCTTCCACCCAGATATTACACCGCATGATAGAGATATTTTAAAATATTTCATATGTAACCTCGATGAACACTTATTTTTAAATGTAGACCTATCCAAAGTTGCTGAATCTTTTAACATCTCTTTAGACCATATAAAAATACTGCTAGAACTATTACAAACCTTCGAACCTCTTGGCGTTGGAGCAAGAGATTTTAAGGAATATTTATTAATTCAAATATACAATGATCTAGAAGCCCCACCTTTTGCAGCTCAATTCATACAACATCATTTAGAGCAAGTAGCTAATTTATCAATTAAATTGTTAAGTACGACTTATGACATTTCTATAGAAGAAACGCAAAGAACCATACAATATATACGAAACCTACAACCAATCCCAATTTCACTGGATAGTCATACGAATAACGAATATATTATACCTGATGTAATCATCAGTAAACTGAATGGGGAATGGATTATAGAAGTTAATAATCGGTTTTTACCTAAAATAGAAATTAATCAAAATTACGTAGATCTACTAAAAGAATCCGTTGAAGATTATGCCTATTACCAACAATGCATGAACGATATCATTGTTTTAACGCAAGGGATTGCTCAGCGTGATAAAACATTATACAGCCTGACACGATTACTTCTTGATATGCAAGCTTCATTCTTTGAGCATGGAATAAATGCCTTATCTCCAATGCGTTTAAAAGATGTTGCACAAGCATTAAATATGCATGAATCCACGATAAGTCGTGCGGTTAAAAATAAATATATCCGTACAGAACATGGCGTCTTTGCACTACAGTCTCTATTTACAAAAGGCATAATCAATGACGCTGGAAAACTTGATTCTGTATCATTTGTCAAACGCCGCATTAAAGAATTAGTAGAAAATGAAAATAGGAAATTCCCTCTATCAGATCAACAACTAACGGAAGAATTAGAAGCGGAGGGTGTTCGAATTTCACGTCGAACAGTTTCAAAATATCGTAAAGAAATGAACATAGCCAATTCATCTAAACGTATTTATTTATAAAGAGAAAAATAAATACCCCTCATTTGGGCTGACTGTCTTAAAAAAGCGAGCAGTTCCTAAATGAAGGGTTTTTTATCACTTCTTATAACCAGCCTTTTTTAATACCTGCATGAAATAAAAGCGATACGTATTTTGGACAAATGTCTCTAATGGGAGTCCCACATTGACCTGATATTTAGTAAAAATAAAATAAAATCGTTTGTCCCATTTTAAACGTAATAGCTCTCCTGCCTCTTCACCATACTCCGCTGTAAATTCCATAATCAAGGGCTCAATCATCTCATAACAATAGTCTTTTAAGTTGGCGAGAGCTTCTATATCTTTATCTCTTTGAAAGCGAATAATCCATTCTACTAATTGCTCGTTCATTCGTCGTCATCCTTTTAAGTAGTGTTTCTTCCTATTTAAATTATACGCTATTTTACAAGAATCGAAAAAAGAACTATGATTCTCCTTGATTATTTACTTCCCTTAATACAAGGGCCTTGTTCAATATGTTCACGTTTAATCGATCGGTCGATTCCATCGTAGATGATAGTGAACGGTCTTCTTCCTTGTTTCCTTATCTAAAACAACTAGCCTATCACCCGCTTGAATGACATAGGTATTCTCTAATATGCGAACACCAGGCTGTTGTTGCTCTTGGTTGATGATCCCTATATTTTCTTCCCATATTATTTGATGTTTGTTCATATCGTACAGTAGTAAAATATGATCCGCACTTTCTCGCTGTGTTTTTCGATAAGAAACGATCGCCGTTTTTTGGGCTATATCCACATCAATCACTTTAGGTTCTAAATTTTGATAAGCTTGTATGGCAGGCTCTGTTAGGACAGCTTGACTAAGATTATTGATTACTTGATCGTCTTCTACTGGCTGTTGATGCGTGGCAAAATAACCAGGTAAAGATGCTTCAATAAAGAAGCGTGCTGAAAGATAGTCTTTAGCTTTTGGCTCCTCGCTTAACGTCTTCCCATCATAGTGATAGAATTTGCCATCGACACCCTCCAAATATAAATTATTTTCTAAGGCTACCATCTGATGGGCACCATTGCTCAACACATCTATTAATGGCTGATGCTGCTGACGAAATTCTTTTTCAGAGAGTATTTCTTTGCCTGTTGTCATATCTAGCAATGACAATTGGCCAAATTCATCGTCACGATGATGAATAAGGAGACCACCCATAAATTTCCCAATAAGTGTTTCTTTAGAAGAGGAAGATTGTGTCCACTGCTTTTCTCCTGTCTCGATATTCACTGCAACGAGGAGATAATGAGAAATTATATGTGTAATACCATTCGATGTTCCGTTATTTTCAGAGCCTCGCACCATTTGAACAGCAATACTTTGTGAATCATCTGTATAAATGGCGGAATCTGATTTGATTGGAAAAGCTCTCCCTGCTAAGCCAAAAATAATCATTAAGAAATTGCTGATCAATAAAAAAATAATGAGCAAAATGCTAGACGTGATGAGCCGTTTCCGTTTTATAACGATAAACAATACTAGTAATAATCCTAAGCCCAATATGACATATAAAAAAATATCGTGGATTAACCAACCATTTAAGCGCCAAGAATACAAATATCGTTGAAGAAATTGTTCCATTTTTCTACCTCCTTAAAACCAAAAACTATTAGCTAAAATCAGAATATAGTACATATCGGTCACATTCTAAGCACTGAAATAAATAGCCTTGATGATGACCATTGTTCATTAAGGATGCAGAAAGTTCATCTTTCGAAAAGCCTGTGTAATTGTCAAATTCATTGTCTATCCCTAGCTCCACTAAATCACTCCAGCCGACATAGCCGATAAACGCACAATAGTCCGAACAATGAGCCACCCAATTATTGCCCTGCCAGCTTACATAGCCAGGCGTTCGATAGAGCACTTCCTCGGCAAACTTAGGATTCGTAACCTGTTCATCATCTAGTAAGTCTTGCTGGAAAGAACCATCATATTTTTGAGCTGCTTCCCCACTATGTATGCAGGAAGGACAAAGATAATCTACATCCTCAATTGCATAAATACCACCAGTATAATAGACATCAACCTCCTGCTGGCAACAATCACATACAACGAATTCATCTGTTTCAAAAATTTTAGCTTCGAGAGGGTTTGGTAAATATTTAAACGTTGGGATTTTCGTTTTTAATTGCCGATGGTCTCTAATTTTTCTTGGTAACAGAGGATTAACGGAATTTGGTTTATTTATGTAGGTTTGGAGAACGCCATATTTTTTCAGATCTTTCTTATCTGCTTTATTCATAATAGTTGTAAATAATTGATAAGCTTCTGGATACATTCTTAGTAAGCAATAAACCTCTACTAGTATCCTTAACGTTTCTTCAGTTTGTGGCTCCTGCTTTACTTGATCTTTGAAAGCATGCATTTCATTAATCGTTATTGGATTGGAAGGATTAAAATTTTTTCTAAGTTCATGCCATTTGTCCGCGATTATCATTATAAAGTAGGCCCCCTTCTCATTCACTATTTCTATTTTACAAAAGAATACTCTTTTATTATTTGGCAGATTTCTACTTGATAGTTTGTGTACCATTTACCTTTACCCAATTGTTGTGCAGTCAAATGCTTGGCATTGTCTTTCCAGGCTTGAATAGCTTCTAGTGATTCCCAATAGGACACCGTAATACCTCTACCTTCATCGTTTCTTACACTTTCAACACGCAGGAAGCCAGGCTGTTGCTGTGCCAATGTGTTTATTATTTCCGCCATCTCGCCATAGCCCTCCCCATCTCGATCGGTTCTTTGCGATGTAAAAATTACTGCATAGTACGTTTCCATTTATTTCTCCTCCTCTATAACTTTTATTGTAAACGATAATAACTTTAACTAAAATCATAATATAGAAAATTGAAAGGATTGTGACATATGGGAATTAATCCAAACATGGCTGAAGTTGCATCACTACTCGGCGATACATCAAGAGCCACCATCCTTGCTAGTATGATGGACGGCCGTTTCCATACTGCTAGTGAACTGGCATATATGGCTGCCATCAAACCTCAAACTGCTAGCTTTCATCTTGCTAAATTAATTGAAGGTAAGCTGATAAAAGTTGAAAAACAGGGCCGACACCGTTATTTTCAATTAGCTGGTGAAGATATTGCTCAATTTTTGGAGTCTTTCTTAGCCATCTCACCTCCACCAGAGGTCCGTTCTTTAAAACAATCGAGCCAAATGAAATTATTACAGGATGCTCGCACTTGCTATGATCATTTAGCAGGTAAATTAGGAGTCCAATTAACGGAAGCCTTGACGGATGCAGGTTATATAAAATTAGAGGATAAGCAATTTGTCTTAACAGATGAAGGCACTTTATTTTTCACTACATTTGGGCTTGATTTAGCTGCTGTAAAAAGAAAAAGACGCTCCTTTTCTCATGCCTGCTTAGATTGGAGTGAACGACGATACCATTTGGCTGGTGCACTTGGTAGCGAACTATTAAACCAATTATTGAGCCTCGGCTGGCTTACACGAGTACCTTCTATTCGCGCCATCAAAGTGACAGAGAAAGGTAGGACAGGTTTTAAAGAGATATTCCAAATAGATTGCTAACAAAATAGAGGGCTAAGAGGTTATCTCCTAGCCCTTTTCTTTACTAAACGTCCGATTGACTAAATAAATGCCACTAATGATAAACAACCCGCCCATAACGAGTGATTGTTTTAGCGGTTCGTTTAATAACACCCAGCCTGTTAACACGCCAAAAAAAGGAGCTAAAAATAAATAGGCACTTGTTTTCCCTGGATCACTATTTTGAAGAAGATAGTACCACCCTGCAAATTGAATGATGGAAGAAAGAAGGCTAAGCCATAACAAAAGTAAGATGGACTGCTGATGAACAATAAAGAATGGTTGCTCTAGCAAGGTGCTACCTAGCAAAAGGAGTACTCCTCCAAATAGCATTTGATAGGCTGATAGAACCCAAGTATCAAATAATACGCCCCATTTTTTCACTAATAGGGTCGCAATGGCCCAAAAAATTGCTGAAAGAAGCCCAAAAAGAATACCCATCTTTAATTCAAAATGAGCCCCCATGGTAATAATCACCCCTATTAAGCCAAGCAAAACGCCTATCCATTGATAGAAGCGGTAACGTGCTTTCATAAAAATGGTGGCAAATATCACAACGAATAAGGGATTTGTAAAGGTTAAAATAGAAGATTCACTGGCTGTAATCGTGCGAAGACTTAAAAAAATGCACCCCATGACACCAGCTGTTTGAAACGACCCAATGATACAAAGCTTGAACCATTCTTCCTTTGAAGCAGGATGTGGCCTTTTAAAGATCCTAACAACAACAGCCATAATTATACCTGCCAGTATAAATCGAAAGGCAGCCAATAATAAAGGCGAAGAATACACTAATCCTATTTTTACGATGGCAAATGATGAACCCATTAAAAAGGTTGTTATCACTAATAAAGCAATAAATTGATAGTTTTTCATAACTAGCTCCTCACATAATTTAATCTTGCTATATGCTAATTATAAACAGATAGTATTTCAACACTCATCGAAGTATGGATTACATTTTAAAGTTTTTGTGAATGGCATTACTTTTATATTTAGAGGAGGATTGCGATATATTATAGAGCCAAACAGCCGCGTAGTAGCTTGTTACTGCCCTTGCTTTTTAATGTCGCGTTCAAGATTATCACTTTAGGTGACCATTACTAATGACAATATTATTCTGCCTCTCACTAGTATTGTGTCTTGCAGGATCGTTTTGCCAAGTTGAATTATGTACCTACCCTGGAAATGAAAGATTTTGTAAGAATCAAAAAATCTTACCTCTAAAAATGAAGAGATAAGATTTTTTACTTTAATTTTCCATAAACGTCCTTACAATTTCTTGTGGATTTGTATGGTGTAAATATTGTCCCCATCCTATGTGATGACTTTCGAGTGTTTACCTGCTCTTCATGTAGTATGAGGGTGTTTTTTTGTTAAGCAATCAGCTTGGCAAACCACGCAACATAATGAGCACCAGGAATCAATAATAACTGTGCCACAATCGTTCCTAAAAATCGGGAAAACATCATCATAACGGAAGCTTTCTTTAAATCAATATAACTTCCTCTTTTATTGATGACATCATCGGCAAGAATAGAAATTTTAGGGTCAATGAATAAAATCAAAAGGATTGTCGCTATGCCATTAATTAATCCAGACGCCATAACCGCAGTGGTCTTTAATTCAGGTACTAATAAAGTGGCGTACAAAGCAGATAAAACCCCAATAGTATAGATGGCCGTAATGATAATATTAATGACAAATAATTTAATTGGTATATCTCGTAAGCTGATGCCTTTTAGATAGGTAAAACGAGGTTTATGAATATGCTTTACACCTCGTCGCACATATTCAAGCGTAAAGCCTTTTTTCAACAATGCTGGGATTGAACCCCTCTCGTCAGCCAAATGGACAATGGCCCTTGAAAAAATGGCTACAAAGGTAGGGATTAATAAGATTCCTACTAGTGTGCCAAATGATGCCGCTCCTATAATCATTCGAAACTGATATTCGACATGTGTCAAAGCAGTATCAACAGGTGCAGTATCAACTAGGCTTCCTGTAAATGGCTGTTGCATCATATTTGCTAGTCTCGACACCATCACCATCACATTAAAAAGAGATAAAGCTGACGCTAGTAATCTGACCCGTGCTCCTGATAAACGTACTGCATAAGCAAGCGTTTCAATAGCATGAATGATTAAAATGAATAAAGCAATCATGATTAATTTTTCTGTTATTAAATCCACATCAATACCTACTCTGAGCTTTCTAACGATTTAACATTGTGACGCTTTTCCCTTCAAAGTAGTTCCAATTGAAAAAATCTTACCCTAAGAATGATCAGGGTAAGACCTAAATACCGTTCTATCCATATTAATTACTTCTGTAGCTGCTTTAAAATTAGTTTTAATATATCTTCCTGTGACATATCATTCGTCAACAGCGTTTCACCAGCGACGCCAAGATAATCTTTCGGATGCCACCACGTACGTAATGAATCTTCTCCGAACTCATTCTTTTTGGCTCTAGAATGATGACGACTAACAGTTTCCTCAAAAGTTAAATCGAAATAATACGCAAAGGCTTTTTGATCATAAAATTGGATTAAGTTTTTCAGCATATCTCCGTAACGACTTTCATTCAATATTCCCTCTACAATGACAAATTTGCATCGACCTTTCCCATATTCCGCGATTTGGCGAATTAACTCAATGGAAAGGTTCCCTTCTCTGTCATGAACTTTTAACATATCACGACGGACCACATCCTGTGGGACCACAAGCGTGCCATGTCCAAGATGATGTTGAAGACTTTTAGCGATTGTCGTTTTGCCACTGCCAGAATTTCCTCGAATGATAATTAGATTAGATGCCAATTTCTTCTCTCCTTTTTAAGCCGCTCTTCTCGACCAAATAACTACAGGAATAAGTACTAGAGACAATAGCCCTCCCGCTAAGGATAATGCTGCATAGCTTGCATTCGCCACTACCATACCGGATAGCGCCCCACCTGATGCACCTGCCAATGCAACCAAGACATCCATTTTTCCTTGTGTTTTTGCACGTATGGAAGGCTCTGTCGCATCGACGATTTGAGCTGTCCCACTAATTAAACCGAAATTCCAACCCAATCCGAGTAAAGAAAGTGCCACAATGAGTAACACCATCGAATCGCTCGGTGCAAACGCGGCCACTAAACCAGCAAATAGCAGTGTAATACCTGAGGCAATACTCATAGCTGTCCGTCCAATTTTATCGACAAGGATACCTGTAATGAGTGAAGGAAGATACATGGAACCTACATGAAACCCGATAACAATGCCTACCTCTGCTAAACCATGGCCATGATGTTTCATATGTACTGGTGTCATCGTCATAATCGCAACCATGACAATTTGCGTTAAAACCATAACCGTTGCCCCTACTGCTAGGCCTTTTTTATTGCCTGATGTTTGCATGGCTGGTGTTTTATTTGCTTTAATTTTGTGCTTGTGTGCTTCAATAGCTTTGGCAATTTCTAAAGGATCAGGACGTAACATGATAAATAGCACAAGTCCAGCGGCAATAAAAGCAACTGCAGATAAAATAAAAGGACCCGCAAGAGCTGGAATACCAATAGATAATGCCACTTTTCCCATTACTTCGACTAAGTTCGGACCTAGTACAGCACCGAATGTTGTCATGAGCATAGTCGTGCTAATCGCTGTAGCTCGTTGTTTATCATTGGCTAAATCTGTCCCAGCATAGCGGGCCTGTAAATTGGTCGCCGTGCCTGCACCATAGATTAATAGAGCAGCAAACAATACAATTACATTATTTAGCAAAGCAGCTAGAACAACACCTATTGCACCTAGTCCACCTACTATAAAACCAGTTGATAAGCCTGTACGACGGCCATATCGCTGTGATATTTTTCCTACAATGAAAGCCGCTCCTGCTGATCCTAACGTAAATAAGGCAGATGGTACACCCGCATAGGCATCCGTTCCCAGCATTTGTTGAGCTAATAAGGCACCTACTGTAATACCTGCCGCAAGACCAGCACCACCAAAAATTTGGGATAGACTGACAACCATTAATACACGCTTATACAAGCTTTTCAGTTTTTCAGGTGAATCAATATAGGACGCTATTGCCTCTTGATTTTTTCCATCCATTCTTTAACCTACTTTCTTTAAATCTACATATCGTACCTTGCTAGCTTTAGAAGGTAGCTATCTCATCGCTGCTTTTCTATCCATATTGGAAGCCTACTCAAGGTACTTTATGTTTATAAGATGATAAGATGACTTTAATCTACTTTAATATGGTTTTACCATTGTCCCACATTAAATGAAGAAGGAACTGTCTGGTAGACAGCTCCTTTTTATCTGCCCTCATCAGTATACCACTATGGGTATTTCGCTTGAAGAAGCAGAGCAAGAATGACACGAAATTAATAGGCATGCATAACGACTTTCTTTTTCTTTGAGTAAAACAAAAAAGTAGTTGTTAAGCTTAGGCTAATAATCCCAAAAACAAGCCCCATGCCATTTAAGCCGATTAAATCGAGCATCATACCCGTCGACAACAGGACGATTTGAAAGACAACCGAATCAATCATATTTCGGAAGGAGAAAAAGCGCCCATGGAACTGTTTCGGTACTTGTTTCTGGAAAATAACCATTGTTGTTGGGAAAAAACAACCAACGGAAAAACCAAAGACTCCAAAGGCTACTAAGGCAAAAAATTGAATATCTGCTAGTAACAGCATGAGCTCCATTGATCCGATAATAAAGGCTAATGAAAAGAGCAGTGTACCCAATTGTACACGTTCAGCAATGATTTTTAAGCCCGCCGCTCCTAGCATAAAGCCGATACCTTCCACTGTGTATAACAATCCTGAAATGGTCGTCGATTGATGTATTTCTGAAATTTTCATAATGACTAAATTAAATGAACCTAAAAATAAAGTTGGAATTAACATTAAGACAAGCGTCATGAGAACTATTGGGTGCTCTTTCACCATCAGCAACACTTCTTTAAAATTCCCTTTTTCTTTATTTGACATTGTTTCATTGGACGTTTCATTCAATTGCAGTAAGCTTGTAATGGCAAACATGACCACGTAGACAATAAATGAAATAATATATAACCATTTTAATTCAAAAAAACTCAACATAAATCCTGCTGCTGCCGTACCTACGATCCTCGAAATGGTTCTTGCATTCATTTGCCAAGCATTCAGCGTAATTAAATCTTGTTCTTTCGCAATCATTGGGATAATAGATTGCAAGGCTGGCATATAAAACGCTGCTGCTATTTGCAAGGTAATTAAAAATAGAATCATCCAAATAACTGAATTGGTATAAAGAGCTGTAAACATAAATAAAACACTGACGATTCGTCCAATACTGGCCATTTGGACAACCGTTTTTTTCTTTGATTGGTCAATAATTCGACCTGCCATTGGACCGACAACTAAGCCCGCTAAAATACCACAAGAAATAATTAGTGATTTGTGAAAGTCTGACGGTACTACCTCTTGCATAAAGGCTAGATTGCCGATAATACCAGCCCATAGGCCGAGACCGACGACAAATTCACCTAATAAAATAATCCAAACGTTTCTATTTCTCCACATGCTGTTCTCCTTGTTGTTTCAATAAAATTTATCGTAACAAAATTTTAAATATTCGTACATATAAATATAGAAAAAATTGTTAGTTAAAATGCCATTCCTTCCCTTTCTAGCATTTCTTAACGAGTATACTATTTTTCCTATGAGGAATACTCATCCTAAAGTTTGAACTTGTAAGCTAAATAGAAAAAACATCGTTTGATGGACGCTCAAACGATGTTTCATGTTGTTAAAAAAGAATTTTGTCACGAGTGAGAATCGAGGCAAAGGATTGATTGTTGGTCCATCCGTACAAGGGCTCCCAATGAAGTTGTTTGCAGTTAGTGAACACCCTTTTTCACCTTTCATAAAAATGCTATTGATTGTTTATTGTCTTTACGGCATGTCTAATTTATGAACTAGTGCTTTTTTTCTTCGGTCGATTATTTTTTGGCTGACGAAGGTAACGATAAAGACAAACCCGACTGTTGTCGCCATCATTCCAGCTATCGAAGTATCCCAAAACTTTGCTAAATAATAGCCTATCACAGAGGCTGTAGCGCCGAAGAGCATGCTATAGATAAACATTTGCTTAATTGTCTTACTGATTAAATAAGAGGTGGCTGCAGGACCTATTAACATAGCAACTACTAAAATCGCTCCTACACTATCAAAGGCCGCTACAGTAGTGAACGAAATGGATGTCATAAAGCCGTAATGAAGAAGGACAACAGGAACCCCAATCGTTGCAGCATACACAGGATCAAAAGTAGCAAGCTTCATTTCTTTAAAGAATAATAGCAGGAATATACTGTTAATCATGAGGACCAGTAATAACATCCATACAGCTTTAGGCATCGCTAGACCAAGCACTGTCCATTGATCCCAAGGAACAAAGGCAATTTCCCCCATTAAGACATGTTCGACATCTAAATGGACATTGCCTGCAAACAAGGTGATAAGGAGGACACCAGCCGCAAACAAGGATGTAAATACCACCCCTATCGCCGCGTCTTCCTGAATCCCAGAGGAATGCAATAGTTGTACGAGATAAGCTGTTAACACCCCTGCAACTGCTGCACCTACAAGCATCCAAAAGCCATTTAATGTTTGGGTAATCAGGTAGGCCATCACAATGCCAAAGAGCACCGTATGACTAATGGCATCTGCTATCATGGACATGCGACGTAAGATTAGGAAAACACCAGCAATGCCACATGTAACACCAACTAATAGTCCCGTGAAGATAACCCAAAATTCAATCATCCTATATCACCCTGCTTTCGAAATTGCATTTTTCTACGATATTTACTAATTTGACCAGTTGGGCTGATAAAATAGGAAATAAAGAATATTCCTGCTGCAACTAAAACGATAATCGGGCCTGTCGATAATCCCGTCCGAATCGCACTAATAAAGGAACCAGTTATACCAGCGATCCCTCCAATCGCGGCACTCAAGATGAGCATCGTACTTAATTTCTTCGTCCAAAGCTTGGCACTTGCAGCAGGAATAATTAATAAAGCCGACATTAAGATGACACCCACCGCTTGGATTCCTGTTACAATCGTCATAACAATTAACACTGTTAACGTTGCCTTTAAAGCCTCAATCGGTAAGCCAATTCCCTTTGCATAGACAGGATCAAAAATAAGTAGCTTCCATTCCTTATAGAACAAGAGACTGACTAAAATAATGATGCTTGCACTAATAAAGAGCCACATTAAATCGGCCTTGGTCATCGTCGCCGCTTTCCCAAAAATAAAATTATTCAGACCGCTCTGATTACCGATTGGACTACGGTTAACAACTGTTAAAAATACAACCCCAATACCAAAGAATACTGTAAGGACTAAGCCAATAGCCGCATCTGCTTTCATTTTTAAAAACGATACAATCCATTGTATACAATAAACTGATAATGCAGATGTAATGCCCGCTCCCAGCATTAAAATCGGTAATTCCTTTTGTCCTGTTAACAGGAATGCGAGCGCAATACCTGGTAATGCTGCATGGGCCGCAGCATCACCAACTAGGCTTTGTTTTTGCAGGAAGGAGAATGTGCCTGTGATGCCAGCAGCAATGCCAAGTAACATCGTTCCACTCAGTACCCACAATAAGTTACCACTTAACATAGTGCCCCCTCCTTATACATGCTGCATCATGAACAGTTTACCACCGTATGTTTTTTGTAATTGCTCTGGTGTAAATACATCTTCTGTTGCACCCGATGCTAAAATGGTTTTGTTTAATAAAATCGTATAATCAAAATATTCTTTGACGGTTTGAAGATCATGGTGCACAACAAAAATACTTTTCCCTTGTGCCTTTAACTCTTTCAAAATATCAATAATCGTTTTTTCTGTCGCAGCATCTACCCCTGCAAATGGCTCATCTAGGAAGTAAATATCGGCGTTTTGTGCAAGGGCTCTTGCAAGAAATACACGCTGTTGCTGACCTCCTGAAAGTTGCCCAATGGAACGCTCTGCAAAGTCTAGCATCCCAACACTAGCTAATGCTTGACGGGCAACCATTTTATCTTGCTTGGATGGTCTTTTAAATAAACCTGTATGACCATACCGTCCCATCAGCACCACATCCAATGCATTTGTTGGGAAATCCCAATCCACAGCATTGCGCTGTGGGACATAGCCAACAACTAAACTTTTTGGCTCAAACACTTTTCCTAAAATTTCAACCTTTCCTACTTTATTAGGCAGCTGATTTAAGATAGCCTTTAAAAATGTTGATTTGCCTGCACCGTTTGGGCCAATAATGGCAGCTAAATGTCCTTTAGGCACCGTCACACAGGCATTTTCTAATACTGTTTTTTTATCATATGCGACTGATAGATTTTCCACTGTTAATGCATACATCGTCATTCACCTACTTTAATGCATCGACGATTGTGTCGATGTTATGTTGATACATCCCGATATACGTACCTTCTGTTGTACCTTCAGCACCCATCGCATCCGAGAATAGTTCTCCACCGATTACAATGTCGTGCCCCTTTTCTTGAGCCCCTTCAATCACGGCTTTCATCGCTTTATCTGACACACTGGATTCTATAAAAATAGCCTTAATTTTATTTTCTACTAAAAAATCGACCATCTCCTGCACATCTTTGACACCATACTCTGAATCCGTACTAAGTCCTTGCAAGCCACGTACTTCAAACCCTTGACTTCTACCGAAATAGTTGAACGCATCATGTGCTGTTACTAATATCCTTTGCTCTTGTGGTAGTTCATTGACACGATTTTTTGCATAGCTTTGTAAATCCTCCAGTTTCTTTAAATAAACATCTTCATTTGTTTGAAAATCCTCTTTAAATTCAGGATATTCCTCCTGAAGTTGTACACTAATTGCTTTCACAACGCCCTTCCAAAGTTCAATATCAAACCAAATATGCGGATCATGCAACATGGCGTCATTATCACTTGCAAGGAGCAGCTTTTCATCTAATGTCTCTCCCACAGCCAAGACTGTTTTTTCTTTCGCCATTTGTTCAAAAATAGCAAGCATTTGTCCTTCTAGATGTAAGCCGTTGTAAAAAATGACTTCGGCTTTATCTAATTTTGATAAATCACTTTGAGTCGCCTTGTATAAATGAGGATCTACTCCTGGTCCCATTAATGCTGATACTTGTAAATGGTCACCACTAATCTCTTTAATAGCATCTGCAATTTGTCCAGTGGTTGCAACAACAATCCCCTCTTTTTCACCCTCCGCTTCACTTGAACAACCGAATAATAGCAGGGAGAGTGATAGGATGAATACACCTAACCATTGTTTCATTTTTGTACCTCTACTTTCTCTTTTTTAGCGATTGCTTGAAAAAAGCGGGAATGAATATAATAGGCGGACAAGCATCGTTGCCGTTGCTATGTCCGCAATTTTCATAGCCTCCAATATTCATAGCGTCACTCTTTCTCAGCAACCACATTGTTTATATGATTTTCCGAATAAGCTGGCGCCAACTCATCCAGAAAATGATTAATATCATGCCAGCTCCTACTGATTCCGTAAGTTTCCATAGAATTGTAAGAATCAATAAGACAACCATTGGAAGAATCGTCAGCTTGAAATCACCAATTTCTTTCATCCGAGCACTCTTCTTTCTTTAGAGATATTTTGTTTCCCTTAGGAAAAATATATGCTTAAATAAAAGAAAATTCAACTACTTTATTAAAATTTCTTGTAAAAAATTTTTTTCTTAAGGAAAAATTAATTTCGCCCATATAAAAAAAATCCCTAATAAGATCATTAGAGATTTTTTTCAATACTTATTTTACGGTTCCATTTCTTGCGGTTTCCCAATAAATTCAAATGCATAAATATGTGTTTTGGTCAATTCAATAATATCTTTGATTAATGCTTCCTCGGATTTCTCATAGCCACTGGCAATCCACTGCATCATCAATCCATAAAAGCCGTAAGAAGTATAATGCTTGAACATGTCCATATTAACCGGCTGATGATTAATCGTTTCAAATTTAAATTGCTCTTGATAAATTTTTGTAATGGTGAGCGGCATACGTGTATGCAATCCAGGAATTGTATCTTCGACGTTCAATAGCTCGAAAAATAACCGATGCTTGTAAATATAATGAATAATATTGAAAGATGGCGCTTTTAATTTTGTTGTATAAACCTTTTCTCCATACAGATACGGTTCACCTACAGCTACTTCAAGACCTTTCAGCATCAGTTCCAGTAAATTTGCTGCCAGCTCGAATTTATCTTGAAAATGCACATAAAAGGTACTACGGTTATAGCCTGCTCGTTCTACAATATCCTTCACTGTAATCGTTTGGAACCCTTGTATTTTTATTAGCTCGCTAAACGCCTCATAAAAATGGCGGCGCGTTCTTTCCTGTCTTTGTGTCCATTTTGGCACTATTTTTTCCTCCCTTTTAGACATATTGAGCAAATCTGTCTACTAGTTAGACACTTGCGACGACATTAGTGATTGTTTCCGTTTTCAAGCGTTTTACAATAAAAGTACACCGTGATTTACGTAGTGTGCAAGAAAAATTATTCCTAAAGGGAGTGTCATATATGGGGAAATTACAAGATAAAGTCGCAATTATTACAGGTGGTGCTTCTGGTATTGGTGCCGCAACTGCTCAACTCTTTGTTGCAGAAGGTGCAAAGGTAGTACTTGTTGATTTAAATGAAGAAAAAGGCCAAGCATTTGCTGCTCAACTACAAGCAACGGGAGCAGAGGCTATCTTTATTAAAGCAAATGTAACTGATGAACTTGAAGTTGCTTCTATCTATCAAACAACAATCGAGACATTTGGCAAAGTCGATGTCCTTTTTAATAATGCGGGGATTGGTCGTGTTACACCAACAGAAGAGTTACCTTATGCGGAATGGCGCCAAACAGTGAATGTAGATTTAGATGGCGTATTTTTAATGGCGCAAGCTGCCATTAAAGAAATGCTAAAAGCAAACGGCGGTACAATCGTTAATACCGCTTCGATGTATGGATGGGTTGGATCAGCAGGATCAGCAGCCTATAATGCAGCAAAAGGTGGCGTCATTAATTTAACACGTTCATTAGCATTGGAATTTGCTACTCGTGGTATCCGTGTCAATGCGCTATGCCCTGGTTTTATTGATACACCTATTATCCCAGAAGAGAGCAAAGAGTCATTACGTCAAGTAACACCGATGCAACGTTTAGGTCAACCAGAGGAAATGGCAAAAGCTGTTTTATTTATGCTTTGTGACGATTCAACATTTATGACAGGTAACACATTAACAGTAGATGGTGGCTATACAGCCCAATAGATAACTTTAAATAATCGCTTCTTCAGCAGAAGATAGCGATTATTTTTTCTTATAAGGACTATTAATCTTAGAAAAATTTGCAGTTTTTATCCATTTCCTGCAAACTATTAACATAACGAGCAAGAAAGGATGAAGATGACAAATGAAAAAATTAATATGTACATTATTATTTTCCATTCTTATCGTAGGCAGTGCAGGCAATGTACAAGCTGCTAGTTTTAGAGATGTATCAGAGGATCATTATGCCTATGAAGCTATCTTATGGGCAGAGGAATATGATATTGTGAATGGTTTTACTGATGGGACGTTTAAACCAAATGCTACTATTACTGAACAGCAATTAGCCAAACTATTAGCTAATTTTTATGAGCTTGAATCCCCTATCGATGAATTAAAGAAACAAACTCCTTCGGCAAACTGGTCAGATGAATTTTATAACCAGCTCGCTAGCTATGGAGTGCCTTTAAATGGCTATTTCGACAACCGAATTCGAGCAGCTACAGTGAAGCGTGGTGTAGTGGCACAAGCCATTGCTCATTTAGCTAGTGGTAAGAAAGACTTAGATCAATCCATTCAGTTTTTACTCGATTATTATATTTCATCAGGGCAAAATCCACAGTATGAAGACCGTAATTTACAGAAGTTTTATGGGGTGACGAACAATATGACACGTGCCCAAGTAGTCACAATGCTTTACCGCATGGATGAACGAAATTTTTATGAAATCTCCGCAGATGCACAAGCCATACATGATAATGCCAACAATGTATCATTAATGGCAAGAGCGAAAAATGCTCAAAGTCAGCTTGATAAATCTTTGCAACAGGCTACACCTGGGAAAAGTGCCTGGGAAGGTGTCTACACGTATTATTACAAATGGGGTAAGGGTGCCAATGATTTTAACCGCCGCGACGCTGTCATTTCCAACGCTACAAGTAATAGCTTCTCTATTGCTTTAACAGCGAATGATGGAACAGCTTCAGGTAATGTCAATGGAACTGCCACGATAACAAGTAGTACAAAAGCTTTGATGAATAAATCCTCAAATGGCAATCGCTGTGTTGTCGAATTAGAGCGTTTATCCAACAATGCCCTCAAAGTGTCTGAGGTTGATTGCCGGGCAGAGCGTAATGAAGGCACTAATTTCTCTGGAACATTAAAGAAACAATAGCTAGCAAAGGAGTCTGATACATTCAGGCTCTTTTTTAATCCCCAAGCGTTTGATACTTCTGCTTGGCAATAGCAATAAAATCAAGGAGACACGGTGGCAAATCCTTATCTTTATGCCAAGCAATATCTGTATAAATAGGAGCTAGCTTTAATGTGGACGGTATCTCTGTTACAAGTCCCATTGTCAGCTCTTTTTCTACGACCATTTTAGGTAAAAACGTCATCCCTAAGCCTGCGATTACACATTGTTTGATCGCTTCAATACTGGCAAATTCAATCATTTGTAATGGCCTAACCCCTTCTAGTTGAAGCAATGCTTCTAAATGATTTCGATAAGAGCACCCTGTTTCAGTTAACAGCATCGTTTCAAGTGCTAGCTGTTGAGCGGAAAGCGGCTCCATTCTTTCAATAGGTGCACTGACGAAAATAAGCTGCTCTTCAATCAACCGCTGTCGCTGTAGCATTGATGTCTCCTGGTACGTATCTGTTATAAAGGCAACATCTAAATCCCCTACCTGTAATAGCTTTTTAGCAATGTCCGTTGTATGCACTGGCTTAAAAATGATTTTCACATGGGGGTGGACCTGTTGAAATTGCTGTAAAATGCTCGGCAAACGATAGACACATTGGCTTTCCTGTGCTCCCACCTTTAATAGGACTTGCTCCTGCTCGTTGGATATCGCTTTTTTCATTTCACGATCTAGCTCTAGCATTTTTTTGGCATATTGTTGAAGTCGCTTGCCCTCTTCCGTTAGGATAATACGCTTACCAAGACGCTCAAAAAGATTAACACCTAACTCTTGTTCTAATGTTTTTACTTGAGCTGTAATACTTGATTGAGCGTAGTCAAGAAGCTGGGCCGTCTTTGTAAAGCTTAATGTTTCAGCTGCTGTTAAAAACGTTTGAAGCTGCTTTAAATCCATTACTCGAACTCCTTTATCTTTTTTTTCGATAGTTTTTGCCAAAACATTCATCTTTTCCGATAATAAAACTAAGTGTACACTAGTTGGTAGATGGAAGAAAGAAGCTAGCCAATTGAAATTTCGGACGTTCATGCCTTTTCAAATAAAAGAAACGTATTTGGAACCACTATCGTCCAAATACGTTCTTTGTCATCTGCTCAAAAAAATAAATCAAACTATTAGTTATCTGCGTCTCTTTTAAACAAAGAAGCTATTGTAATTCTTTTCGAAGATGTTCTGCTGCAGATATTGCTTTTAGATCTTGAACGATATCGCCTGGTTTATTTCCTTCACCTAGAATATAGCCTGCAAAAGTTGTACCAACAAAGTCAAAGATATGTTGAAATTGCTGAATCATTGGTAAACCTTTGATAGACGGCTCATCCCCTCCAACTGCAATGACATATGCTTTTTTAGAAGACATCAATGCCTTAAAATCAGGATAATTCGGGTCTCTTAAAGATTGGGACCATCGATCAATAAAGTTCTTCATTATTCCTGTCATACTATACCAATAAATAGGGGTAGAAAAAATAAGAATATCATGCGGAAGTATTCGGTCAATGACGGCATTATAATCATCGTTGACATCAGAAAACCCCTCCTCTGCATGACGCTTATCGATTATTGGCTCAATGCTATAATCCTTTAAATAAATTTCTTCAACCATCAAGCCTTGTGTGACTAATTTTGTTAAAGTCTCTACATTCCCATCCGGACGATTTCCACCGTAAATAACTGCTATAGACATGTTTGTTATCCCCGCTTCCTTGAAGTTTTTACTATTGTTCCCCTATGTCTATATCTTATTATGATCATACAAATCGATAAAGATGATTATTTCGATAAAACCAATCGAAAAAAGTGATTTTGTAAATTCCTTTCTTGGCTATTTGAAAAAAGAAAAATACTTCTAGCCTAGTAATCTAGATATGATAAAGTTAACGGAATTGCCAGGAGCTTACCTGCTCTATCAAGCTATCAATAAAAATAAAATTTGTTTTCTAAAAATTTGGCGTACATAGCAAGTTTTTAGTCGCTATTTGCTAGTTACAAGTCGTGATGGAAACGATACTATATAAACTGTCCCGTACAAACACTAAAGACAATAATCACGTATAAACACTACATGCAAATGAATTAAGGAGGTTCAAATGTTGACGTTACAAAGCTCTAATCGTATAAAAATGCCGGTAGGATTTTGGGAAGGCATACGTCAATTAGGGATAGTCCCCCACGACGTAGTTCGAAAAGCACGACTACCACTCACGATCATGAATGAATCAGTAGTCTCCACAATCCAATATTTAGCGATTTGGCAGGCTTATTCTGATCTTATTGACGATACTGCCAAAGGAATGATCAAACTAGCCACTAGCTTTGATTCAAATCATTATCCGCCTACTGTCTTAGTAGCCTACCATGCTCGTGATTATCGTGATGCTCTAAAAAGAATGGCACGGTACAAGCAACTGTGTCCTCCAGAAAGCTTACGTATCACTGAGGAAGGTGAGGATTGTACAATCGATCTAGAATGGTCGTATCCTGGGCAATCCGGTCCCCCTATGCTGGTTGGTATCACACTTGCATTTCTACTTGAGCTTGGACGCCGTGGGACAGGTCAACCTATAACAGCTAAGTTAGTTGAATTTACACATGCAATGGGCGATGTACAGACCCTTGAAGATTATTTCGGTTGTTGTATTCAGATTGGTGCAAAGCGTAACCGGTTGACGTTACATCGAGGAGATCTGGACCGTCACTTTACTTCATATAACTTGGAGTTGTTGGAAATTTTGACCCCTCTTTTGGATCAATCGTTAAATGAACACCAACATAACCGCTCCTTCACCGAGATGGTCAAATGGATGATGAAACGAAGCTTAGCAGGAGGACGCCCTGATATTCAGACAATCGCAAGCGAGTTAGGGATGAGTGATCGTACCTTACAGCGTAGGCTTACTAATGAATGCACGAGCTTTAAACATTTGTTAGCACAAGTTCGACAGGATCAGGCCCGAGCGTATCTAGCTGATCCCTCGCTTGATATGAAAGATATCGCCTTCTTGATTGGTTATGAAGATCAGAACTCGTTCTACCGTGCCTTCCACCTTTGGGAAGGTGATACACCATCAAATTGGCGTGCTAAACATATAGAAACAAACTAGATCATTGGATTTTATAAAAATTTCGAACAAAAATAGGATTTTATTACTTTATAATCATACTAAATAAAGGGGCACTGAATTATGGATATGGGATTAAACAATAAAACTGCATTAGTTACTGGATCAACGAGAGGTATAGGTAAAGCAATTGCTATCGAACTAGCCAAAGAAGGTGTAAATGTACTCATTAATGGGCGAAATTATGAAGAGGTAGAACGCATTGTCAATGAAATTAAATCAGCTTATCCATCGACTTTCCCCAAAAATGCTACAGCTGATATTGCTAATCCTCAGCAAAGAGAAGCTTTATTCGAAAAATATCCAAGTATTGATATTTTAGTTAACAATATGGGTATGTATGAAATAATGCAATACGAAGACGTTGACGATGATACATGGGAAAATTACTTCCGTACTAATGTTCTTGCAGCAAATGGATTATCTAAATTTTACTTACCTAACATGTTGGAAAATAATTTTGGACGCATTATTTTTATTGCAAGTGAAGAAGCCATTATGCCCTCAGGACAAATGCCTCAATATTGCATGACAAAAACAATGCTCTTATCTTTGGCAAAAAGCCTATCAAAATTAACAAAAGGAAGAGAAGTTACAATCAATACAATCATGCCAGGTCCTACACTCTCTGAAAATGTGTATCAAATAATTGATAGTATGTTTCCTAATCAAGGTATGAGTTTTTCAGAGAAAGAGAAAGCATTTATGACGACAAACCTCCCCCAATCTGAAATACAAAGATTTATTAAACCATTTGAAATAGGGAGACTAACTACATTTGTATGTAGTCCTTATGCATCCGCATTTAAAGGATCTCCGATTCGTATGGATGGAGGCATGGTACCGACAATTTTTTAGCATCTTTCACATTTCCCTCAACACTTTAAGGAGAAATAAAGAATACTGATAAATGTTTCTATAAATTTTGTTTACTCTTTTACTATAAAAAATAGTAGTACAAACCTCGGACTAGGTTTGTACTACTGATGTTAGTATGTTTTCTTTACATAATTATGTCATTTGATTTCATCACATTTTGCTTTCTTTAGTATAGTGAGTGTAGATATGGCTACAAATTTGAAAATTGAAAGCAATCGCTATGTCTATCCCTGCTTATTAAGGAAGTAGTACAAATAAAGTCTTTTTATTTTAGTAATATAGAAGCGAGCAACAATAAATTATATTTAATATAAAATAATTAAATAAGGTAGTGATTAGAATTAAGAACATAGTTTCGAAACCTATTATTAACATGGTCTTATTTTTACTTCTTCTTGTTATTTTATATTTCTTAGGTAATGTTAGCCAACTATTATCTAAAGAATATAGCGAAAATGAAATTGGCTATATAGTTATTCAGAAAGGAACAGTCTATTTTATTCAAGGAAAGGACGTTCAACAATCAGATTTAGAGAGTTTCTCTAGTAAAAACTTCATGTACTCAAATCAATTTGAATCAGTTTCAATTTTAAATCGAATTGAAACTTTCTATGAAGGATATTAAAAGTGGCGATAAAGTAAGAATTTGGTACTCTGAAAAGTTGGAGTCAAATCCTGCAAAAATCAAAGTTATTCGAATAGAAAAACTTTGACATAAAGTTTATAGCCAAAATATATTCCATTTTTCGTTTATTTCTTTTATTTATTAGTATGTTAGTTAGCAACAGTCTAGAAGGAATGAATGCTTTCCATATATAATTATTGGATATGAACCGTATATGTCCCGTTTTCATTATTATATTTATAAATATATAAATAATACTTTCCTGGTACTGCATTAAATTTACCTTTTATATTATTTTCATCTTCCTGTCCAAATGATGCGAAATTTTGCATATCTGACTCATGGTGAAGCACCCATGTCATGCCAATTTGATTTTCATTTAGGACAGAAATATCTATCTCTTTTGGTGATGTCACATCAAATTGGTATACATCTGTATTATCATCATCCATTAAGCTCCCTTTTAGGGGCTTATTAAATGGAATGATTGTCGCTTCCTCGGGACGATTGTTTGGTTCTATCTCTGTTTCTGTTTGTGCTTCATTTTGGACATTAACTGTATATGTCCCATTTTCATTAGCAAATTTATAAATATATAAAAAATACTTTCCAGGTTCAGCTTTAAGTTTACCATTTATACTATTTCCATCTTCCTGTCCAAAAGATACATAATTTTGCATATCAGACTCATGATAAAGCACCCACGTCATGCCAATTTGATTTTCATTTAAGACTGCAATATCTATTTCTTCTGAAGACGTTACGTCAAACTGATACACATCAGTATCATGATCAATCAAGCTACCTTTTAGGGGCTTATTAAATGGAATGATTGTCGCTTCTTCGGGATGATTATTCTCTGTTTCTGTTCCCTTCCTTACAGTGACAATTGTATAAGCTTTACTTTCTATTTCTTTATCATTTTTCACGGTTAATGTCACATTGTATGTTCCTTCTTTTTCGTATAGATGAGTAGGGTTTGCTTCATCACTTGTATCTCCATCGCCAAAATCCCAAAGATAGGAAACTATTTCTCCATCATTATCTTTTGAACCATCGCTTTTAAACTCAATTTTTTCATTTTTGATGCCAGTATAAGGGCCATTTATTTTAACAAACGGGCCTTGATTATCTCCTTCATCCGTCGCAACGCCGTGGAAAACAATATCATATTCAAACTGGTTTGCTGCATTCACACGGTAGTTCACAAAATATGCTGTCATTGTTTTAAAGCCGCTCCACTCTTTTTCCGACAATTGATCAAGTACTTGGTTCACTTGTTTACTCATCGTTTTCCAATCATGAGATTCTCCCTTTGTATTGCCCCCTACAAACGTACCTTCAAGTGTAAATGTATTGAAAAAGTGCGACTGATGTTTTGTCATTTTAACATCTTTGATGTTAGCAATATCCACGATTTCTTGCTCTACTTCTTTTAAAGCTTTCGGTTGATGTTGTACTAAATAATCTTCTGATACTTGTGGTACCTCATATTTTTCTTGATTATCAATCAAATTCTGCATATAGGCTTGGTATTCTAAATTTAGCAGTGGATCTTTACTTAAAGTCTCACGATACGCATCATAATTTTTCACATCATTTGCACGAATTAAATCTTGAATCTTATCCAATGTATCAAATTGATGATGGTACATATAAGACTGGAGTGCGTATGAATAATTATAAAAATCCCATGATCCATATTTTGCAAACATTGTTTGTTCTGCTGTGTAGCGTTGTGATGGATCATCTGATAATCCACTAATAATACTCTTACGTGGAACAATATCATTTGTACGCGTTGATCCCGCAAAGAATTCTGCATTTCCTTCTTGGAACCATGTTAGTCGTTCATTTTGATACATATCTCCAATCCCGAATAAACCTGGAACCTCGTACCTAGCCTGTAAATAATGTGTAAATTCATGGCGGAACAACTCTTCTAAACTATAAATGCTTTGCTGTGCCGTACGTTCATAAGTAAAAAATGTTCCATTCTCTTCAATATAAATTCCACCATTATTGGTTTCATATCCATACAATTGACGGTTTAAAAGATATTCATCTGGGGAGTTATAAATTACAACTGTTATTATCTCATCAGCATTTCCTGGTTCTAATGCTTTATCATTGCCAATTACACGATGATATTGTGCTTTTACTTCTTTTGCAGCCCAGTATAATCGTTGAACTTTGTCATCTGTTACTTGATCTCCTGTTTTAAATACAATTGATCCATCATCAAACGTATATGTTTTCGGTAGATACTGCTTCTTTCCTTCTTCACGTACTTTCTGCAAATCTACTGGATTTCCACTATAATCCTTTCCATGGTAATTTGTAGCTATTTGCTCTACAGCTACAAAATAAGCATCACTTAAATATGGATACATATGCATTGCTTCTGTAACAATTTCTAAACCTTTATTAGGGTTACTGTGAAATACACCTAAACGCCCTGCATAATAAATACCATTAGTGATTAACCAACTATTGCTTTTTGTTACATTATGTAATAGTGCTATTTTATTAACCTCATTTATGAAGCTATCTATTTGTCCATACCACATTGTTGTATTAGCTTCTTTACGAGCATCATGCAAATACGACTGCAAATCAAAATCAATCCCATGCATTAAATCGTATATAGCTTGTCCTTTTGAATACTCGCCTTCATATGTAGAAAGATTGTCGTTATACTGTTTTAAAATGTTCGCAGCATATTGAATTGTATCCGCGTCACTAGAAGCATTCCCTATAAGTTTCCCATAGGCAGATATTACTTTGTCTTGCTCAGCTGTACCAAGTTTAAAGTTTGGATTGTTAGCTATTTCTTTTAATGCTGGTAAACACTTATCATGGAAACTGCGATCATTTAAATAAGATAGTTCGTTATTATAAAATCCAACATAAAAAGCCGAACGCAATAGTTCTACAAATGTTTCAATACCTTTTGAATCCTCTTTCGTAAAAGAACCCCCTCTTTTTCCCAATTCATTAATAATAACTTGCATGCGTTCTTCATTTTGATAAAAAACTTTTGTTTCCTCACTGTATTCGAATAAATCTGTAATTTGATACCACTGAATAGTGCCCAAGGTATTCATGAGCTCACTATCACTCATTCTATTAAGCTCTGCCATCGAATACTTTTCTTGCAAATACTGCGAGTTAGCACGTTCTAAAGTTTGACCCTGCTGTTGCGATAAACTTTCTATTTCAAGCCGTTTTTCAAATGATAATGTTGCATCAGTTTGTGTGGTATGTGCAATGTCATCTTTCGGCGTTTCTATACCAGCAGGTTTCATTTGTAATACATGATAAGGCGTTTTTTCTGCTGCTGATACTTCCGCTTGCAACCCTCCTAACGAAAGTGCCAATGTACTAATCCCAATTAACACTTGATTCATTTTAAAACTCTTATTCATAATATGCCCTCCTATAGTACTACATTGATTATCTAATAATATTTTCCTTATTTAGTACAATATTACCTATATAAAAGTAACATATTATGTAAAAATATCAATAAAAAAATGGTTATATTTAGGAATATCCCCTTGTATAATTTGAAAACTTTAGACACAATTACACTAAAAAAGCAATGTCCCTATTTGGGACATTGCTTTTCAATTATTTATTAAATCTGACGATGCGGTCTATTGGAAGACGAGAAGAACCATATGCTGGTGCTGCTGCTTCACCAATTGCCAATAATAATATAGGAATTTCATTTGCTGGTAATTCCATGTATTCAGCAAATTTCGCTTTATCAAATCCACCCATTGGAACGGTATCATATCCCATTTCCTTCGCTAATAACATAATTTGCATAGACACTAAGCCAGCATCAAAATGCACTATGTTTTCTAATGTTTTTGTTGATGCAGAACCATACATAGTTAATGCGTCTTTTGCAAGCTTATTGGCGATTTCTTCTGGCATATAGCCTAACTCTACATTTTTTGCATAGATTTCCTCAGCATTTAAATACATTTTAATATCACCAATAACCGCAATAATGGCAGAGGCTGTTTCTATCTGCTCTTGATTAAATGAAAAGAAATTAATATTTTTTTGAATTTCCTTATCATCAATAACGATAAATCGCCATGGCTGCATGTTGCTCGATGAAGGGGCAGAAGTAGCATCTTCTATTAGTTGCATAATCGTTTCTCGAGATATTTTCGCTGTTGCATTGTATTTACGTACCGATTTTCGTTCTTGCATAATTTGTTTTAATGGTGTAGTTTCTGACATGTCATTTCCCTCTTTTTCAAATAGTTAAATTGCTTTAATTGTGACATTGATATTTCCCATTGTTGCCTTTGAATAAGGACATACTGTATGTGTTAACTCCAATAATTCTTGTGCTTCTTCCAGTGCTAAGCCTTCAATATGACCTTCGATGTCCACAGCTAGAATATAATCAAATGAAGCTTGCTCCATTAATCGTACTGTCACTTTTATTGTGGATGAATTGTCAATTTTCTTTTGGCGTTTAATTAAAGCTAATGCGCTATTAAAGCAAGCACTATAACCAGCAGCGAATAATTGCTCTGGATTTGTAACATTATCTAATTTTGAGCCAGGTGGCGCAATTTTTAAAGATAGTGATTGATCCTCTGCATATGATGTGCCACTACGCCCACCAGTATTAATCATTGTAGTTGAGTATAATTCTTTCATAATCAAAACCCCTTATTTTAAATTGATCAATTAAATTGTACACAATCTAATTATTACAAATTGAATTGTACACAATTTAATTGTATTTGACAAGTAAGAACTTTATTTTTAATATTAGTGGTAGAAGAAGAACTTTTAAGAGGGGATTTTTATGCCTAATCATTTAGATAATCAATTGTGCTTTCTTTTGTATGCCACATCAAAAGAAATCATTCGTCAATATACATTATTATTAAAGCCATATGATCTAACCTATACAGGTTACATCACCTTATTAGCTTTAGAAGAAAACGAACAAATAACTGTAAAAGAATTGGGACAACGCTTATTTTTAGATTCAGGAACATTAACACCTTTACTAAAAAAATTAGAGGGAAAAGGCTATATTTGTCGTGAACGTTCCAAGGATGACGAACGACTAATGAAAATATTTTTAACGAAAGAAGGAAGTAACGTTCGTTGTCAGCTACCTGAAGTTTCACGTCAAGTAATGAAGCAATCCAATATCTCAGAGCAGCAATTTTTGCAACTAAAAAATGTGCTACAAGATATCGTTTACAATGACTCGTCGAGTAAAGATAATCATTAGGATACCTAAAAAGGTTCATTTGATTCACTCTTTTGAAAATAAGTGTGTAATCAAATGAACCTTTTTCAATGAGGTAAGGTGGATATTTTTCTATCTTAAATACTTTTTGTAAATGAAGTCATTATGAATTTCTTCAATATTTAACTCTGTTTCTCTACCGGAATACCAGAGACTCTAAAGATATAGTCTCTCTCGTGTTCTTTTGTCGCAAATTGCACGATGTAAACAGATTTTTCTCTTATAGAAGACTCGTTGTTTAACTACCTAAAATAAAGAGGAGTATCAAAACACATTTATCTAATTATAAAAAATAACAAACGACCTAATCGCTCGCTGCAATTAGGTCGTTTTCTCGTCTAAGCTTCTATAGAAATATGCTGGAAAGTTGTCACATCAAATAATCCTGTATCTGTTAGCTTTAGTGCAGGAATGACTGGTAATGCAACAAATGAAAATGTCAGTAGAAAATGAAAATCTAATGTTGGGTTGAGGGTCTGCAGGGCACTGTGCAAGCTAGCTAGCTGTTCTTTAGCTTGCTGTGCTGGTACATCTGTCATTAAGCCACCAATTGTTAACGGCATTTCTGCTAATATCTTGCCATCCGCTACAATTACAAAGCCTCCTTGGATTTCCTGAATACGCGAAAGTGCCAGAACCATATCATCATCATTTGTACCGACGACAAGGGCGTTATGTGAATCATGTGCTACTGTAGTCGCTACTGCCCCTTTTTGTAAACCGAATCCCTTAACAATCCCTAAGCCTGTCGTATGCAAATGATGGTGACGTTCTATGACAGCTAATTTCAGTAGGTCTTGCTCTACAGAAGGTACAAAAACGCCCTCCTTGACAGGCACATCGATCACTAAATGATTGGTAATCAGCTGATTTGGCACAATTTCCATGACATTTGCCTTCGTTCCCTTTGTGAATGACAGTTGGAGCATATCCTTTGTAACAGTTGGTAAATGGACAGATTGATGGATATGAGCAGGAACAACTGGCTCTTGACGACTTGTCAACATTGCTCCATTTTCAGCCACTTTCCGACCATTTTTCCAAACTGCTTTGGCCTGCATACTCGTTAGATCCTCCACAAGCACAAAATCAGCCTTATAGCCTGGTGCAAGTACCCCACGATCAAATAAACGATAGCACTCTGCTGTATTAACAGTTGCCAGCTGGATCGCTTGTAATGGTGACATCCCTTCTGCTATTGCCATAGCCACATCATAGTTGATGCTTCCTTCATCCATTAACTCGTCTACATATTTGTCATCCGTACAAAAACCAAAACGACGAGCATTGTGTGGTTGAACTGCTGGCAATAAATCACGTAAGTTTTTCGCCGCTGAGCCTTCACGAATAAGGACATACATGCCCTGCTCCACACGGTCGATGGCCTCCAGTGCAGTCACACATTCATGATCTGTCTGAATACCCGCAGCACGATAGCCTGTAATTTGTGTGCTTTGTAAGCCCGCACAATGTCCATCTATAACGAGATTGGCTTGCTGTGTTAATACAATTTTTTGCAGCATGCCCTGTTCCCCATTTAATACGGCTGGAAAATCCATCACCTCTGCTAAGCCGCGAACTTGTTGATGTGTCAAGAACGGCTCTAAATCTTCTGCTGTTAGTGTAGCACCTGCATTTTCAAACTGGGTACCTGGCACACTAGATGGCAGCATCACAAAAATATCCATATCCGCCTTTTGAGCATCATCAAGCATAAATTGAATGCCCTCTGCCCCTGCGACATTGGCAATTTCATGTGGGTCTGTAATGACCGTTGTAATACCATGAGGAATGAGCACCCGACTAAACTCCCCTGGTGTTAACATGGAAGATTCAATATGTATATGACCATCAATTAATCCAGGAATGACATAGCTTCCTGTAGCATCCTCTTCTTCTTTTGCATGAAATGTATGATTGCGATCAATTGCTACAATCATGCCATTTTTCACAACAATATCTGCTTTTTTCCACGTTAATGAAAAAACATCTGCAACTTGTGCATTTCTCAGAATAAAATCTGCCTCTATTTTTCCTTGTGATGATAAGATATTTTGCGTTAACTGCTGTAATTTTGTCGACATCGCCTATACTCCTTTTTCTTTTAAGAACTATCATGCCAAAAAAATGCCCGTGAATGCAACTATTTATCATGACGTCAGTAAAAAACGACCATTGATTAATGGTCGTTCGTAAACTCTAGCTCTTTAGGGGGCTGACCTTTTTTATTCATCAAACGCATACGAATGGGCTCAATTTTTAATGTCACCATTTCGTCCTGATTGCCAACAAAAATACTAGTAAAAATTTCTGCTAGTTTATTTTTTAAGCCTTCTTCCTGTACCTCCGTAAGCTTGCCCTCAATTTCCACATACGTATCCCCAAAGCCGCCATTTTCATAGCCGTATAAAATATGGGTATATGGATTTTTACGAAGCTCTTCCATTTTCTCAGAATGCTTATTCGTCGCTGTATATAACACAAAGTCCTCATGCTGGAACGTCATGTAGCGGGAGTAAGGTTTGCCATTTTCAACAGTAGCCATCGTTCCAATCTTTTCTCGATTCAATACTTCTAAAATTTCATCGCGTACAGATGTCATTTCATCCCATCCTTTCATCTACATCTTTATTTTGCCCTCTCATAAAAAAGCTAAACCGCCTTTTTTTGAAAAATGTGAAATGACAATCTTCGGGCATATCGAAAAACTATTGCTATAATAATTGGATGGACAACAGGAATTTACGGATGAATGAGGGTTAAAAATGAAACAAGCTTTTTTTACGCGCTGTTTGTTTTTCATAACAGGCATTATCGTGCTATCTTTTGGCATCACATTAACAATTAAAGGGCAACTTTTTGGCGTCGGCTCTTGGGATGTCCTACATATTGGCTTAACAAAAACGTTGGGGTTAACAATCGGTACATGGTCCATTATTTTAGGACTTGCTATTTTAGCGTTTGATATGCTGATCACAAAAAAATTTCCATTACCAGGAACATTTATCGATATGTTTTTAGCCGGCATTTTTATTGATATTTTTAATTATTGGCTTCCTGATATTGATGGTTTTTGGATGCAACTTGTTTCTTACCTAACAGGATTAGTTTTACTAGGTTGGGGCTGTGGTATGTATATGGTGGCAAATTTAGGCATTGGGCCTCGTGATACCTTAATGCTGATGATGGTTCATAAACTTGGCTGGAGCGTTACTCGTTCTCGTACGACGATGGAAGTAACGGTCGCCATTATAGGCTTCCTTCTTGGCGGTCCGATTGGCATCGGTACAGTGTTTATGGCATTTGGACTTGGACCCATCGTACAATTTGCCCTATCATATAACGAAAAATTATTTATGAGATGGACTGGCGTTAAGAGCGCTGTCATATAAGCTTACAAGACAATGCAAAATGGCATTGTCTTTTTTTATACAGTTGCTATATACAGTTGAACTATATATAATCAAACTATATAGTTCGACTGTATATATTGAGGTGAAAATGTGAAAAAACATAAATTATTACCTTTATCCGAAACGATGCATTATATTTTACTCGCCTTACGGGAACCGTTACATGGCTATGCAATGATGCAAAAAATCGAGGAAATGAGTGCTGGTAGTGTAAGAATTGCAGCTGGTACTATGTACGGCGCTATTGAAAATTTATTGAAGTATCATTGGATTGCGCCAGTTGAAACCCAGGATACAAGGCGTAAGGTTTATCAAACAACAGAAGAGGGTCTAGACATATTAGCTGCAGAGCAACAAAGATTGCAGCGAATTTTATCTTTATATGAGGGAG
The DNA here is from genome assembly GCF_028877475.1 of Lysinibacillus irui. Taxonomy (NCBI): domain Bacteria; kingdom Bacillati; phylum Bacillota; class Bacilli; order Caryophanales; family Bacillaceae; genus Lysinibacillus; species Lysinibacillus irui. The sequence continues at coordinate 2,568,867 of NZ_CP113527.1, forward strand.
CTGACAAACATGATAAAGTTTAAAGTCTTTTTTGATATTGAAAAGGAAGAGCGATGGTTAAATGAAATGTTAACCAAGGGCTGGGTATGCTCCAACATAAACTCTGCTGGTTTATATACATTTCAACAAACAGAAGATTTTGAACAAGTTATTCGAATCGATTGTCAGCAGGACCTTCGCGGAGAAAAGCAAGTTACCTATAAGCAATTACATGAGGATTTTGGATGGCGCTTATTAAAAGTGAAATCATATGATGGCACTCATTATTGGGTAAAAAGAAAAGATGGCCATGATGATTTATTTTCAGATCATGATTCCCACATTGCGAAGTATAAACGGTTAATGAAACATGCAAGCAACTGGGCCATACTCTCATTTATTTTCTTAATGATTTTTGATGCTAATGATAGTTTCTCCTCCTTGTTCAGTATAAAAAATGCTTATTTTACGCCTGGTTTATGGGAAAAAGAAGGGTTTGCTTTTCTTTTTGCATTTTTATTTGAAACACCCTTTGCCATCATGCGCTTTATCCCCCCATGGCTATTTTTAACTACTTGTGGTATTTACATCACCCTGTATTATCGTTATCGAAAATCGATACAGCAGTTTAGTCAATAAACGGCAAGGAGCCACTTACTTAGTGTAAGATGGCTCCTCTTTGCTCTATCCTCTTGGTTCATCCGTATTTTGCCCTGTTGCTTCAATCACTTCAGGTGTATCGTCGACTGTATCATCTTCCTGCACATTTTCAGCAGCTGGTGGTGTGATGGTCACCAGTGTATAGTCATCTTCATGTAAAATCTCAAAAGGAAACTGTTGACGAATATCTCCCACATAAAGGGAAGATCCAATCGCAACATTCGTGGCATCTATTTCAATAGTTTCTGGAATTTCAGTTGGCTTCACTTTAATGCGAACCTCACGATTAGGCTGAAGCAGGAAGCCTCCTTCTGCAACTCCTACAGCATCACCGATCACGGTTACTGGAATATCCACTTCTAGCTCCTGCGACATATTGATCGACTTGAAATCAACATGTTTCACATTACCTTTTAAGGCACACCGCTGCACTTCTGTTAGAACAGCATTGATGCGTTGTCCTTCCACATCGAGTTGAAATACACTTTTCGTACCATGAGCAGCTAATATTTTCGCAAAAGCTCTAGCATCTAACGTAATGGCTGTCGGCTCCATTTGAAAACCGTAAACAACACCAGGAATAGCCCCATTTAGTCGAAGCTCAGTTAAGGAAGAATGACGCCCTTTTTGACGTTTATTAGCAGTTAGAACCATATTCATCGAAGATTTCCCCTTTCATGGAAACTAGTCTCATAAAAGGTTTTGCCTTTTCCCTTATTTTTTATACCTTTGTCTATAACTAAAAACACCTCCTTGTCCTAATGATTTTTTGTAGTGTTTAAAATGAGACACCTAACAAAACACAACATTTGGCATACTACTAAATGAAAAAAAGCTCCTAAGTAATACTTTTTACTTAAAAAGGATTGAATAAATGCAACTATAGAACTATAATAGATTGAAACGTAGAAATAATTAAAAAGAAGGGGGTAACATCTATGAGTCAACACTGGAAAAATTCTAAAGTCAGAAAAGGAAGCTTAAAAAATCGTATTATCGGAATATCACTTTTGCTGTTTATTTCAATCATTAGCATTAGTTCCTATTTGAATATTAAAATAGTGGAAGAAAATGTTTCAGATGCCCTATTGGAAAAGAGTATTCAACAGGTCAATGAAATTGCCCGTCAAGCGGAGAATATTCTAGATTCGACCTCTAATCCTACAGTGGAATTGCAAAATTTTGTTGAAAACAAAGTAAAACAAAATGGAATAGCCTATGCAGTTATCATCGATAAAAACGTTACGGCAATAGCTCATAGTGATCAAGAGAAAATAGGTAAAAATTATGAAGATGACCCCTACTCTGTAGATGGAGCAAAAAACGGGAAAACGATGACGAGTAGATTTTATGCGGATATGCAGAAAAATTGGACGTTCGATATAATGGTACCGATTTATCTAGATAATACGCTTTACGGTTCTATGGATGTAGGTATTTTTGAGGGCGATATTACTGAGGCAACGAATGGAATTTTAATAAAAGAATTGATGACAGTTGGTATTGGTTGTATCATCATCATCGTCCTAATGATTATTATTTTAAATAAAATGTTCAAACCTTTGCTGTTAGCAGTTGATAAATGCCATGAAATGGGAAAAGGAGAATTTACTGAGTTAATCGATCCAAAGTATGTAAGAAGAAATGACGAAATAGGCAAACTTACATATGCATTAAACGAGATGCAGAATAATTTTGTTGATTTGCTTACTGAAATCAGTCTTACTTCGAATAAGGTTACTACATCATCAGAAGAACTTAAAGATGCTACAAGTATTTCTTTAGCGTCGTCAAAGGATTTATCATCTGCAGTTGAAGACATCGCTAAGGGTGCTGTGGAACAAGCAAAAGATACTGAATTTGGGACTGCAAATATTGGCGAGCTCGGAGAATTAATCGAAAATAATCAGAATTATTTACAACAGTTGACTCTATTTGTCGATGAAGTAAGCAATGCTAAAGATGAAAGCTTACTCATATTAGAAGAGCTTGTTGCTAAAACAGAAGAAAATAATATTGCAGCAAAAGAAATTTATGCTATCGTTCTCACGACTAACGAAAGTTCTGGGAAAATTCAAAATGCAAGCCAGATGATCAGAACAATTTCAGAACAAACGAATCTACTAGCCTTAAATGCGGCTATTGAAGCATCGAGGGCCGGCGAAGCAGGAAAAGGGTTTGCTGTTGTTGCGGACGAAATACGAAAGTTGGCTGAACAATCCAATCAATTTACTAAGGAAATTGCCACAGTTATAGGAGATTTAACAGAAAAAACTGGACATGCCGTTCAAACAATGCAAGAAATGAGCAACCTTGTCACTTCGCAAGCTAAAAGTGTTGCAACTACAAATGGCAAATTTGAAGATGTGGCAGTTTCTATTGAAAAAATACAAACGGTTATTGAGGATTTATATAAAATAGGCAATAATATGGATGACAAGAAAAATGGAGTAATAGATATTCTACAACACTTATCTGCCATATCTGAAGAAAATGCAGCTGGTACAGAAGAAGCTGCCGCCTATCTACAGAATCAAACAAACTCCCTTTATGAAATTGCCCATTCCAGTGAAGAATTAGATAAGTTAGCTAATAAAATGCAGGAAAATGTCTCAAAATTTACTATTCAAACAACTACATCTCGACAATAATAACTAAGTCCAATTTCTCTTTTAAAGAAAAATTGGACTTTTTCTAACTCAGTAAAAATGTCATTTATATGAAATGTGGTATAAAAAGAGTGCTGAATACAGATTTACACTTTGTGATTAGAGAGAAAAATACACGCATACGATTGTTTTTTTACAATGTTATGCGTGTAAATTTTTCAGGATTTTCATTTCCTAATTACTACTGTACCATTGATATTTTATTTAATGTTATTGCTTTATACGTTTATTTCTAAAACCGAATACTAAACTAGCTGTTTATTCAATAATTCATGTAGGTCGTGTAATTTGTTAATTTCATAAAGTGGCTTAATTTCACTTGTGTTTTCGATATTACGGATATTAAACCAGCATGTGTCGATACCTGATTGTAAACCACCCTTTATATCGGATGTCAACGAGTCTCCAATAATCAGCGTTTTATCTTTATCAAAATCATCAATCCGTTCAAAAACGTAATCGAAAAATGCTGGCATAGGCTTTTGATAGCCTGTTTGCTCCGAAATAAAAATGTCTTTAAAATGTGGTGCTAGCTTAGCATCCACAAGCCGTTTATTCTGTGTAGCCGTGACACCATTTGACACCACATATAAATGATAGTGGTCGGCAAGCTGGGCAATCACCTCATAGGCACCTTCTACATAATGGTGGGCCTCACACAAATATTTTTGGAAAAGTGTTTCAAAGTAGGCTCCATCGACTTCTATACCAAATTCCTTTAAGGCAACAGCAAATCGCGTATTATGTAATGTATTTTTTGTTATTTCCCCACGCTCAAACGCACGCCACATGGACTCATTAATTTCTTTATATCGCGCAATCATCTCTTGAGTAACTGCTATGTTTTCCTCTTTAAACATGCGGTCAAGTGCTGCATTTTCAGCTAGATCAAAATCTAGTAACGTATCGTCCACGTCAAACAATAGTATTTCATATTTCGTCATGTCCGTTCCCACTTTCTTTGATGCATTGTGACTAATTCCTCTATTCATGATAACGTTTTTTTAGAAAAATAACAGCAAAATGTCCTTTAATGAATATTTTCCAGAATATTAGGACATGTATACGTTTTACATTTCTTGTTTCTAAATATGTGAAACAGCGGAGTTTTCCTTAATTAAGTAAAAAAATGTTCATCTAGTCCTAAAATAGCCCGTTCTGTAATTTCATATTTGAAATTATCGATGAATATGAGACAATAGAATGCTAGAAAGGAAGATGTACGAAAGATGACGACCTTATCTGACGTATTTTGGTTTTATTTAGGAACTTATTGTTGTTTTAATTGTCTTATATGGTACTTCTTTATTAATAATGGTTATTGGAAAATTCCTAAGTTTATATTTTGAGGATTTACTCAAAACAAAATTAATTAGGGAGTAATATGGTGAATTAAAGAATTTTGTGCATGAGGGTTTTAATTGATACTTGCGGATAATCAAAGTGAGAGAAGGAGAATTTACTTTGTAAAGTCACTATACCATGAAAGAAAAGATTATAGCTACATTTACTAATACATGCAATCCTGATATTATTTGGGTGATTAGTGTTCAATTTATTATTGTTTTCCATTGTTTTTGTTCTTTATCCCCTTCTTCGATATATAAAACATTATAAATCTTTAATTTCCATTTTCTAATAGTTTCAGATAAAAAATTTAAAGCCTGTGAATTTTTACTGTTCGTAAAAATTCACAGGCTTTTCTAATTTAGAGATGGGTTTTGTCCCAACCCATTTAAACCTCTTTATTAATTTAATTAAAATATTACTATATTACTCTCATTAGTGGTACGTAAAATCTTAAACCTGGAAGTAATAATAATGAGCGTCTTTTGCTGCTCTATTCATTGATATTGCATAATTGTAAGCAGCACCAGTTACTCCAGCTGCTGCTAATCCGACAGCAATACCTGCTCCTCCGTTTATAGCACCAACAATTAGCGCAGCTATAGCTAATATGCCTGCTCCAGATGCTGCACCAATATACTTCCATTCATAATCATTTAAATCGTTTACAGCATTTTTAAAATTTCCTAGGTTAGTAGTGTTACTAGTTGTTTTCTTTACATCTTTATACAACCAATTTATTGGATTATCAGGATTCGGTCTGCGTAATTGCCATGATTCAGGTGAAGTAAATTCGATAGTATATTCATAGTTTGTGAAAGTATCTTGTTTCAACGAAGATGCGAAAGCACTAATATCACCAGATGTCTGTTCTTTCATTGACTCTTCTAAAGCTGCAAGTTCATTCAAATCTATTACTAATTTAGATGAATCATCGCCCTTAATTTGAGTAGTTAGAACATTAGAATTCTTATCAAATGTTGCTACCATCGGTTTGCCATTTTCAATTGACTCTACTATTCTAAAATTTTCATTATCTTCAATTACATTTATTTGAAGGCTATCAAGGTATTCAATTGCTTCCTTATCAACCATACCTAATTCTGAATTGAAGTCCGAATTATCAATTATTTGTTTTGATGTAGCTAGGAAGTTGTTCTTTTCCATTTCTTTAGCATTTGCAAGAATTGGAGCGAAATTTGAAAATACAAGTACAGCAGTAATTACAAGAACTAAACTTCTAATAATTTTTTTCATTTTTTATTCTCCATTCAAGTTATTTAGGGAATAGTTAAATTCCTCACACCACCCCACACTCCTATCTTTTATTAATTTCCCCCATATTCCCAGGTTAACATATATTTGGTTATATATATAGTATTAGGTAATATTTTCAAGTTATTAATCGAGCAAAAATAATAAATTTAATATTAATAGGATTATCCCTACTAATAAAAAAATAAAACCTAATATATTATTATGCACATTTTTTTCCTTTTTATTTTTAAGTAATAAGTAAGTACCGCAAGTTATAAATATTATAAAGAGTAAAAAAAATCCAACAATTGTTAACCATGACATTACAATATCACTCCATTCTATTTATTATTAAAGTCTTGATAATATTATAAAGAGCAAAAAGTGATAATTCTTAGGTACTTTATTTGCCTACTCTCCATAATACTCATTTGTTAATTATATCCTCTTTTTAAACATTATAACTTAATAATTAAAAAACTTAATATGTCTAAAGTGGAAACAACATCGGTACCACAGCTGGTAAATCCAGTAGAACCGAAGCCTTCAGGTGCAATAGATACTGTTGACCAAGGTATCGTGAAGTATCGAGCAGACGTATAATTCAATCATGTCCAAATGCTAATACAACAAATGACTAATCAAGATGCACGAACAATTCGTCTTATATACCCAGAAACAGCTACTGCAGAGGCTCATATGAACCTTTTAACAAATACAGGGTTATTTTTAAACAATCAAAATACGGATTTTTTCATAGAGACAGAGTTAGCACAATTGAGGATTCCATGAAAAGAAAGACCAGCTCTAGATAGAATTACAACGTCTTCATTTAAAGAAGTACCTTCAACTCATTTGGGGAATCGGAGAAATTGAAGCAGCTGTAACAGCACAAAGGATAAAAAAATAAACAAGAAAATATAATTCGACACCCCAACCTAAAATATTTTAGATAACGAAATTTTCGTGAATCCATTGATATTAAAACAATTTGAATAACCCAATTACGGTTCATCAATAATTATATTAGTGAATCCAAAACTATTATTAATATTAATTATATTAACATAATATTTTATTGAATTTAACATTGTTAGCTATTTTCTTTGCACTTGCCTATCTCTATTTTTAGTACCTGTATAATATTGTTTACCAACAATTTTTTCTACATTTATTTTATTCGCTAATTTAAATATAAGTTGCTTTATTCTTGATGTTCCCCTAGTAAATTGAACGCAAGGTAAATTCCACTATTTTATGTGTTGAAAATTTTTCAGATACGCGAATTATTATAAGAAAGTTCTTTTTGGACAAGGCTACCAAAGACTCTATGTGGGAAATGGGGAATTGAACTTTTTATATTGAGATTAATCCAAAAAAATAATCTTTCGGAGAATGCTAGAGCTATTGAAAAGCTACAAAATATATGGGAAGATTTTTGTGAGAATAACCAAATTATATTTACTTTGGAAGAGTTAAAAGATAATGCTTGGGTAAGGGAAATATTAGATAAGTATATACTGCCATTCGATATATACTCCTTATTTAAAGATGGAAATGATCCAAAACCTGATATACAGTTTCTTAATATTGTACAGAATAAATAGTAATCTTCAATTAGAGATTCCAAATCATAATATTAGGCTTAATACAAAGTCGACTGAGAATAATGGAGAAGTATATAATTTTTTTGATTTATTTAAATATGTCAATTCGTATTACATTTTTATCTACGAGTTAATTCTTCACTTTTATAAACAGGTTTAATTTTCTTTTCCCCAAAAATATATTGTAATTTTTCCATTTATTCAAATTTATTGTAATAAATATTATTGAGCATAGAATACCCCTTTCTCAAAAGGTATAAATAAAAATTTGAATATTATATCTTTTTAGTTGAATTATACAATTTAATGATAAAAACAGTAACCGTAATGGTTACTGTTCTTTTTTATAATCTTTGTGTATTTAGAGTAAAATTTCAATCAGCTCTTAATACAATTAGTCAAAACCCTAGCTAAAACTTTAGATCCAGCTACACCGTTTTTTAAATCAATTATTTTTTTATTTTCAATAGTTACGTTTTATTTTTCAAAAACATTCTTAGTAGAATAATATATATCACAAAAAACCTCCAATGGTTATTCCAAAGGAGGTCTTCAATATCATTATTTAACTGAACCACTAATAAATGTTTTATTAGGATAATACATATTCTTTACAATTACATTTGCACCTAAACATTTTACTGCTGGACAGTGACAATTAATTGATTTAGAAATATTTGAATCTAACCATCGCTCGTAAATTTGAGGTAATGATTCATTTTTAATATTTCCAAAAGCCGAACCATCATCTGAGAAATCTGTAACCGATATATCCCCTGTGAAAATATTTAAATTCATTCTTGATCGTCCATCAACATCATTTCTTATTGTTGTATTTGGTTCACTATTGATTCGCTTGATTAATGCTAAATTTCGCTCATCTTGACTACAAGGATAAAATGGCAATGTTCCAAATAATACCCAAATATCTTCGTTTCTAAAATCAAGAATATTATTTACGACATCTCTATATTCATCTAATTCTATTATCTCTAAATTACTAGCAAAATCACTAGAATACATAGGATGAATCTCATGTCGTTTACATAACATTTCATTAGCCACTTCATTATGAATTTTCTTCATATGTGGGACAGTGTTACGATTTAACATTGTTTCAGCAGAAACAAACATTCCACCTTTTGAAAGTTCCCTAGCATTGTCGAAAATATTACGATATAAATTCCCTCTATATTCAATTGACGGTTGCTTTTCCATCATAGCGAAGCCTGTTTCAACAAATTCTTTTTCGTCACACCAGTTATGCGATATATGCATAACATCTAGAAAAGGAGCAACTAATTCGTAATGAGACATTGGTAAAGTTAAGTTCGAATTAATTTGTGTCTTAATCCCCCTACCCTTAGCATATTTCAAAAGTGGTAACAAATTATCTTTTATACCCTTTTTAGTCATTAAAGGTTCTCCACCTGTAAAACTCATTGTACGTAAAGTTTCGACCTCATCTAACTTTCGAATAATTTCTTCTGTAGGTATTGCTGGTAATTCTTTCGTTAATAATGTGTAGCCAACTGCACAATGCGAACATCTCATATTACATAAATGCGTTGTAGTAAATTCAATATTTGATAAAGTTAAATTCCCATACCTATCAATATCATGGTAACTTTCCCATTCATCATGCGGTTTCTGTACTGTGAACATAAAAAAACTTCCTTTCCATGCTTATAATTTTCGCACAGATAAAATAATTTTTAAAGGTCTATTTATAAATTATCTCGAAATCGAACTTACTCTTTATTATAATCTATTTTATTATTTTGTTTACATCCGCTCTACTTCTGACAACTATATTCGTATCCTCTTTTATCTTCTCTACAATTAATATTTCTTGCGTTGCTTTGTAATACACGGAGTTAAGTTATATCGTTTAAATTTCGATTTACAGTAATAAGCAACTGGTGAAGTTCTGTTTTTTTGCGTGTTGAAATGCTTCCACAAGTACAAAATGCAACATCTTTAAATAATACGTGTTCATAAGGTTTTCCATCCTTAACAGGTGTATAGCTGTTTATTGTGGATGTTTTTGAAATGATTTACATTAATTTTTTCTAATTCATTAACATTTATCAAGTGAGCATTTTCTGGATTTAATAAAGGATTTGTATTGAAAGTAAAATTTTTCAAGTTGTTGTAAAAATGTTCTACGACAGCATTTGCGTAATCAAAATAGTTACATGTAGCAGTAATTTTGGGATTATTTTTATATTTTTTTATAACAAAGGCAGAACCGATGATGTCTAAGAAGTCCGTTCAAAACTATGTATTGCCTTTATTGAAATATGCGAATGAACGAGACGTACGCACACAAATCAATTCCAACTTAACATTAGAGCCTGAACGTTATTTACTGATTGCACCGTATTTAGATGTACTACATATCTCACATAACTGGGGTACAATTGATGAATTCGTTGAAACAGGCTTTGCCATGATGGAGCGAAAACCGACTTATGAACAGCGAGCAGCTTTGTTCAAACGCATGATTGATAACTCAAAGATGCTTGCAGAACATGGTGTAATGGTTTCTGCGGAAACAATGTTAAACAAAAAAACTTTATCGTACTTAGAACATATTCATAACCAAATCATCAATGAGATGAAATGTGCACGTCATGAGGTTCATCCTATGTACCCATCAGACTTCGCTTAACTGCCATTGTCCAGCCGTAAAATGCTTAGGCTCTAATGTTCTTGTAAAAAATATGTATTATCAAGATCAATCATTTGTTAGTGGCTCTGCTCGAGTTTAAAAGGAATATAAATAGAGAAACTCCATTTTGAAAAAACAAAATGGAGTTCTTTTTATCTACATTGGTTCTTTACATTAATCTCCGCCCCCACCACAGCTAGAGCAAGAACTAGCGGACGTGCAAGAACTACAGGAGCTAGCTGATCCGCAACTTGTACAACTTGATGAGCTATTGCTACTAATTTTCATGTAACTTTGAAATTCATCATAATGAAAATAAGAAACAGATAAGAAAGGAATGAGCATGGCGTTATAATTTTGCTGTGTTTTTCCTTTTCTCAGCATTTCCTGTATGACGTTTTTCTCATAGTCTTTTACTCTATTAGCTGTTTTCTTCATGGAAGAAATAAGAGAGAGAACAGTAGACATATAGTTGGTATCTTTTTTAAAATAGAGTTCTATTAGTTCATTTTCTGGTAGATTTTTAAATTCATCAATAATTGCCGGCTGTACAGGATTTCTGAAAAATCCTTTATAAAGATGGATGTTCTCATTTCTAATGAAAAAAAGCTCCGCATACACCCAATCAAAAAATCCTCGTAAATCTGGATCTGGCACTATATTTACATTGGGACTATGATGCAATGTTGTCCCTAGTAAAATTTTTACTAAGGGATTGTTCCAGGTGATCACTTAGCTTTTTTAATCCTTTAATTGGTCGAATCTCTAAAGCTTGTGGAGATAAACCAAATGTAAATGCGCGCTTTTTAATTATAAATAAAATTAACCCACTAAAAACAGCAAGCAGGAGCAACCATCCCAATTATATCCCCCATTTCTTTTCTTAATTTTTTTGTAACGATTATAAATATTGCTGTATTAGCATTGTCAAGGACAATCAATCAAATTAACTATCTAATTCTTATCTAATGTTACTGATTGCTATTTATTTGTTCAATATTAAGTGAATAATCTGGATTTTGATTTTCTTTTTTGTCATTGACGATCTTCCCTTCATACAAGGATTCACCCGTACGTAGTTCATTTATAAACAACGTATAACCGTCAGTCATACGATTCACTAAATATAGCTTACTATCTGTTATTTGTAAAAAAGGAATCTCATTATCCCTAGCAGTCCTTTCATAGTTTATCATTACTGGTTCTTCCCATTGTTTCTTTTCAATAGAATAGCGGCTTAGCTTTAAACCATTAGCAGAATAAACAGGGATGAATATATTCGTTCCATGAATAACCATCGACTTCCTATACGGTTTTAGTTCATCAGGGATAATCCATTCTTCCCGTTCATTTGTAACATTGTTATAAAGATAAATTTGACTAGAGGTAATTTCTCGTTCTCCATTTTCTTTATGTTTTCCAAATTTCTCTACCATATATAAATAATATTCTTGGTTTTGGATAGTATCGTTTGCATTAAAAACACGAATTGCGTTAACTATTTCTTCTGACGTTAATTTTGCAATGATAGCGTCTTTCTCTAATTCTTTTTTGTTCTCATCAACTGTATATATATGCAGCTCTTCCCCACCATTATAAAGATAATTCGTTGCTAGTATCTTTATTTTTCCGTGAGCGACGTAGACATCATTTATCTTGATCCAATCAATACTTGATTGTACAGGCGTATCAATTTCAAAGAATGAATTGTCATTTGTCTTTTTATAAAGTATATCAATTTGAAGAGGTAAAAAATTATCTCCGATTTCTTTTTGTCCATTATTTTGAAAAGCTGTGTAAATTAGGCGTTCTTTGTCTTCAAAATACTGGCTTAAATTCGATTCTTTCCCTCGCATAAAATGACGGTGTTGATCAACAAATTTCTGAATTATAGGTTTATTCGTTCCTTTCAAACTGCCAATTAAAGAGCTTTTATTCAGAATAGTTGAACCATCCTTTGATATGTACAACCAACGATGATTAACCCCACTTTGATAGGTTGTTTGAAGGGTCAGATTTTTGATTTCGTCCTTGTTTCCGCTGATCGTTTCAATTTTAAAGGATACATCATTATTTGAAGCCATTGCTACTTGTAAGAAATAGTAAGAACCGATTGTCCCCACGACTATAACAGCAATCAAAATTGTTTGCCAATATTTCTTCATTGTCATTCCCCCATTAAACCCTGATTTTATGCTTTAGCAAATGATTTGCTAACCAAATAGCACTTCCTAATACGATCATGAATGCTACCAGTTCCAGTATGAAGATTTCCATTGGGTAAAAGTAGTTTGGATAGAAATTAGCCAAGAAAATTGGCACAAAAAAGACTCCAAGTGACAATAAGCCATACAGAATTGCACCCAAAATACCTTTAAATCCGTAACTCCGCTCAATTAAAATGGCAGTAAATACTACTGCTACAAAGAGTAACCCAACTGCATATATCAAGATGAAATCTGGAAATGTATTTGGATAGAGCCAACTCCATATTTCCAGGCTATTTTTATCGTAAATTGAAAAACTAGATTGAAAATCTATTGGTATAACACTATTTACGATTTGTTTATCAAATAGAATCAACACTATTTGGAAAGCAATTAAACCAAGAACCAAAAGCATAATGGCTGTTAATTTAGCGAAATAAATAGTAATTCTTTCTGTTGGCAACATTAATAATCGATAAATAAATGTGTTTTTTCCAAACCAATCTCTATACCAAATGAAAAAAACATATATTATTAACACCGTGATACACAAAAAGATTGGTAACAGAAACCACTCAGATTGTTTGAAATGATAAAAAGAAAAAGTACCATGTTTCTCAATGTATTGATTCATGGAGAACTGCTGTTCAGCCATCACTTGCTTTGCATTTTTCATATAACCTTGTGAGATGATTATCGCCCCAATGAGTTGACTCAAAGCTGTCAACCCTATAAGAATGAGGTAGAATTTAAAAAATCGATTTACTTCGAAATGGACAAGTTTTAAATAGTTTTTCATCCTCGGTACACCTCCCGCATCACATCAACGACTGATTTCCCTTCATTATCCCGTACTTCCTCCACGTTAAATTCCATTACTACTTCACCACTTTCAATAAGAACCGCTTTATCAATCAAATGTTCAATATCACTAATTTCATGAGTGGTAATAATGACCCCTCGCTCTTCAATTAAATGGCTTGTAAACACGTCGGCTATCTGTTCACGAGAGAACAGATCAATACCAGAGAATGGTTCATCCATTAACAAATAATCCACATCCATGGATAATCCTAGCAGCATATTTACCTTAGCTGCATTTCCCTTCGATAAATTAGCAATCCGTTCAGCTGGATCTAGTTTGAAAAATTTCAGTAGCTCCTCTGCCCTATGTGAATTCCAGCTTTTATAAAAATCAGCCATGAATGCAATGGCATCACAAATTTTCATTTGAGGCAACATCGTAATCGTGTCAGGAATAAAGGAAATTTTATCAAAACTATCTTTTCGGATTTTTTCCCCATCAATTAAAATGTCACCGCTATTAATCGGAGTAAGTGCCATTATAGCTTTCAAAATTGTTGTTTTCCCCACTCCATTTATTCCAATTAAGCAGGTAATTTCGCCTTTTTTAGCGGTAAAAGAAAGATCGTTTAAAACCTGTATCCTACCGTATTTTTTCGTAACATTTTTTACTTCGATCATTATGATTCCTCCGCTCCAATTTCGGCATCATGCTTTTTTTTCACAAGTTCCAACACTTCAGCTAACGGCACATCGATGGATTTAATTGAACTTAAAAATAAGTCGACCGCTTCCAGAATTAATTCTTCACGAACACTTTTAAGGACCGCTCCATCTTTCGTAATGCAGCTTGGCATATTCCCCTCAGTAAAAATCAATCCTTGTTCCTCCATTTCCTTATAAGCTCGTTGTGCTGTATTGGGGTTAATCTTTAGCTGGTTGGCCAATTCCCTTCTTGAGGGAATCTCCTGACCGGGTTCATAATAGCCCTTGGCAATTTGTTCCTTCAAGTGCCGAATAACCTGAACATAAACCGGATCCCGATTATTAAACTTTACAGTCAATATACTCAACTCCTTTATATCCTATCTTTGTGTATTAACTACTTAATACACATTGTGTATGATGATTGATTGTACGTTTTGCAAAATTAGTCATTCCAAAGCCAACAAGTAGGATGTATTAATAGATTAATACACCAATATTAAAAAAATGTATTAAGCACATAATACACTTCTTGTGATGTATTATATGCTTAATACACATTTCAAGTCAACCACATTAATGGAAATAACTATCAATCATTAAAATCATACCCAGTCATTTGAATAACGACGAGCATTTCAATACAATTAAGATTTTAATTTTATTTATAATAAATGACGTATAAAAAATAATAGTTGATCTATACTAATAAAGATTTCACTTAATAAATCCGATGACTAGGAGGGTTAACCCGATGAGTGCGATTGATCGATTACTCTGAAGGACCATCAAAGCTGAATAAAGCTAAAGTACAGTTTTCTTAGGATCTTCTTAAGAATCTATACGGAAGCGAGGCAGTGTGTCATGGAGCAAAAATAGTAAGTGGTAATCAGACCCGGAAAATGATTTCCGGGTTTTTCTTTTTCTTTCAACATGACAATTTCTACTCAAATTTTCAATAAAAAATCACCTCTAAAAAAACAAGAGGTGATTTAATAATTAGCTTCATCTTAATTAAAACATTATAAAGATGGTATATTTTTTTATAGTAATTCCTCTGCCAGGAATCTATAAGTATTTAAACGACTGTCTAATTCATATTGATTACAATTTAGCATTACTTCATCAAACCCATAGTGTTCTTGCTCAGCAATTAAAAATGCAGCAATGTCCTTTGGTGTACCAACAAGGTTCGCTTTACGATTATTAGCAATCGTTATTTTATCCATCTCAGTTAGTGGATAATCCTTTGCTTCTTCTGGTGACATCGTTTGAATAATTTGGCCCTTCATCAGTTGAAGACGAGAAATATCAATTGGTTTAGCCAAATATTCCGCTTCTTCTAATGTCGGTGCAACAGTTGCTGCATATGTGACGATAATTTGTGGTTTTTCCATATAATAAGAAGGCGTAAAATAGGCTTTATAGGCATCAAAAATATCCTTCGACATATTACCGGTAAAGAATTGAGCATAAGAATACCCTACCCCCAGTTGACCAGCCTGCATAGCACTTTGCCCACTCGAACCTAGTAACCAAGCTTCAGGTAAAGAAATTTGTGCTGGGGCTGCAACAACTTGATCATAAACATGTTCACCTGTTTTCTGGTTATTCATTAACTTTAAAATAATGTCGAGTTTGTCGTACTGTTCTGTGAAGCGTTGTCTTCTTCCCTCTGCTAAAGCATAAATAGCAGCATGATCGCCACCAGGGGCTCTCCCTACACCAAAGTCAATACGATTTGGTGCTAGGCCAGATAATGTCTTGAATACCTCTGCAAGCTTATATGGTGAATAATGCATCATCATGACGCCACCAGTACCAATGCGAAGTCGCTTTGTTTTCGCAGCTAAAAAAGCAGCGGTCACTTCGGGAGCTGAACTTGCTAGTGACTGACTATTATGGTGTTCAGCTAGCCACATACGATGATAGCCAAGTTCTTCACCTTGCAGTGCCAGTTGTTCTGTACGTTGGAAGGCTTCCTCTGCCGAATGACCCTTAGGTATAGGCATTTGATCTAAAATACTTAATCTCATTTAAAACATCCTCTCTGTCTCTTAGCTCCCTCTTTTACTGTAATACAGTTTGGATGATTTACAAAATAAAAAACCTTACTCATAAGCTAGTTGTTTATTTTCCCATGTTCGATAGACCAAGCTCACTAGCTTTTGTTTTTGTTGCTGATTGAATACCACGTCATTAAATTTCATCGCTTGAAGAGAAAATTGCTGGGTTTCTTCGTTAACAACAAATTGTAAAATCGCATGTCCTTTTTCATCTTGAAACGTTATATCCCCTGATAATTCAACAACATGTTCTCCAGTCTTTGCCTGATAATAACGCCAATATGGTTCAAAAAACGCATAATTAAACGCATTTCGCACTGTCACATCTGAAAAATTCTCCAAATAGCCTTCTTTTACGAGATCAATATAGTCATGATCTGTTATATCTTTTTTTGCATTAAAGACATATCCTACAAGAACCCCCATAAACACAACACAGAGAAAAACGCGTATATGATTGCCTAAACTCATGTCATCACGTCCCCTTTAAGTAAAAACACCATCTTCTACATAATACATCAAAATAACGACTTTAAGTAGAAATTATTTGAATAATGTAGAAATTATATCATTTTACTATCTAGTCATTTTAAGCTTCCCTACTCTAAAATACTAAAAGAGTATTTACAGCCTATCTTCAGTTCGCTACTATCAGATTATTACAATAGAAAAGAGAGGACCTTGTTGTGCCTTTTGATTTAGACATAAATATTTTAATCATCCTACTCCTATTCGGTTTCTTAGCAGCATTTATTGATTCTGTTGTTGGTGGTGGCGGACTTATTTCTTTGCCAGCCCTCCTTTTTGTTGGCCTTCCCCCCTCTGCTGCAGTTGCAACCAATAAATTAGCAGGTACGATGGGGTCACTTACTAGTACCGTGACATTTTATCGTTCTGGTAAACTAGATATAAAAGCCGTGCATAAATTATTCCCTTTTGTCTTTTTCGGCTCCATGCTTGGTGCTTGGATTGTCCACTTAATGGATCCGAGTGTACTTAAGCCACTCATGTTGTTCATGCTCGCAGCAGTAGCCATCTATACTATCTTCAAAAAAGACTGGGGAAGTATGACTACCTATAAAAAGTTAACACCCAAACGCTATATGATTTTTGTTATCGTCATCACGCTTATTGGCTTTTATGATGGCTTTTTAGGTCCTGGGACAGGCTCATTTTTATTATTTGCTTTTCTAATGGTTGGGTTTGATTTTTTACAATCGGCAGGAAATGCTAAATTTTTAAATTTTGGCAGCAATATAGCAGCCCTTCTTATGTTTATATACTTAGGACAAATAAATTATGCCTATGGTTTACCAATGGGGCTTGCTCAAATTGCAGGCGCCATTGTTGGATCTAAGTTTGCCATTAAACGCGGCAGTGGTTATGTTCGTAAACTATTTATCGTTGTGACTATTCTATTACTCTTGAAAAATACATATGACTATTTTTCATAACACTCTGTTATGCATAACGTATGCCACAACTATAGAAGGATAAAACTTATCTCATATTGGGGTAAGTTTTTTTTAATGCTATTAACTTTTTCCCACCCTTCGCACGTCTAGTACATGTATACAATTTGACAATGTTAAAAAAGGAGCTTCTTTGGACATGAAAACAAGAAATGCATTTCAACATGAAGAGGTGTTTGTCCAATTCATTCGTGAACAAAAAGAGCGATTTTATTTGCTCGCGTATAGCTATACAAAAAATGAACAGGACGCACTAGATGTTGTACAGGACAGTATTCAAAAAGCCATGCTGTCATTAGATCGACTTGAAAATGTGACCTATATGAAAAGCTGGTTTTACAAAATAGTTGTCCGTACAGCCATTGATTTTTTACGTAAGCATAAACGCTTACAGGTTACAGATGATGATACACTGCAATATTTAACTCCTGCCCAAGAGGACGTTTATGAAAATGTCGACTTGGAGCATGCATTAGATGAGCTCCCACAAATGTATCGTGAGGTTGTCATTCTTCACTATTTCGAGGATTTAAAGCTCGCTGACGTGGCGAACATCCTCGATATCAAGTTGAGTACAGCCAAATCGCGTCTTTATAAAGCATTAAAACTATTGAAAATACAATTAGAAGATGTGAAGGGAGAAACTGCACATGGATAAAAAATTACGAGATTTAGAAAAACAATATATAGAGGTTCCTATTCCAAAGGAGCTAGACTTTGTCGTTGAAAAGGCACTGAAGCAAGGCAGAAAAAAGAAAAAAAACCGTACACCACAATGGTTACTTGGTTCAGCTGCTGCAGCTATGCTATTTACTGCTAGCTTAAATGTTAGTCCGGCAATGGCCAAAACACTCTCTGAAATTCCCGTTGTCGGTAGTGTTGTCAAAGTATTAACATGGACAGAATATGAAGTGACAGAAGATAATTATGATGCCAATATTAAGGTTCCATCCATTGAAAATTTAGATAATCAAGACCTTGCGAATACATTAAATGAAAAATATCGTGCAGAGGGAAAGGCCCTCTACGATCAGTTCATCGCAGAAGTTGGTGATTTAAAGGCCAATGGTGGAGGTCATTTAGGCGTTGATAGTGGCTTTGAAATAAAAACAGATAATGAGCAAATATTATCGATTGGTCGTTATGTTGTGAATACAGTGGCCTCGTCTTCTACGGTGATGGAATACGATACAATTGATAAAGAAAATGAAATTTTAATTACACTACCGATGCTCTTTAAAGATCAACAATATATTAAGACGATTAGTGAAAATATCAAAGAGCAAATGCGTGCACAAATTGCAGAATCTAATCAAGAAAAAGTGTATTGGGTGAAAGGCGCTGGTCTTGCCGACGAAGATTTAATGGAGGAATTTACAACAATCAAACCAGATCAGTCATTTTATATTTCAGATCAAGGGAAGCTGGTGATTTCCTTCGATAAATATGAAGTAGCTCCAGGTTACATGGGTGTTGTAGAATTTGAAATTCCAACAGATGTCCTACAAGAAGATCTTGTTAGCATGAAATATATTCATTAATGTAGCTGACTTACCATACGACGAGGTATTTGACGATTGACTCATCAAATACCTCGTTTTTTCATGTAGACATACCATTTTTTGCTTATAAAGCTGACTTTTTTTGTCTAAGCTAATATGTATCAATCAATGTTAGAGGGTTTTCATCATGAAAGGTGTAGGATCAATCAGTATTTTACATGTCATCTTCCTATCAATGACAGTTATTGGCTTGAAAAACCATGTAACCATTCTTCCTCCTCTTTTAGATATGGCCAAAAGAGATGGCTGGCTATCCGTATTGTTTGCTGGAGGTATCATGTTCTTTTGGCTATTTCTTGTTGTGTATATTCACAAGAAAACTAAACAAGAATCCATCCGAGACTGGTTAAACGAAAAAATCGGAAAAATCGGCTCTACCATTATTATTTATGCGATTATTATTTTTTTAATGATTATGACGGCTTTTACAATGGTTGAAACCTTACAATGGGTCAATACGACATTTTTACCTCAAACGCCTGTTATCATATTATTAGTTATCTATATTTTTCTTTGTATACTACTGGTGACCACTAGTCTACAGACGATCGTCATCTTAAATGTCTTTGTATTATTTGGGGTTGTCGTTCTTGGCTTTTTTGTTGCCTTTACCAATATACAAGTAAAAGATTATGAATTATTACGACCCTTCTTTGAACATGGATTACAGCCCGTGTTTCGAGGTATGATATTCCCAGCATCAGGGTTTATTGAGCTGTTAATATTGTTATTTTTACAGCATCAGTATAAAGAGCAAATTCGCTGGTATCACTTTGCTATTATGCTAGCGATCCTAGTTGGTTTAACTTTAGGTCCATTAATTGGTGCCATAACGGAGTTTGGTCCAAGTGAAGCCGCTAAACAACGCTATCCTGCCTATGAAGAATGGGGTTTAGTGACGATTGGGCGCTATATTGAACATCTTGACTTCTTCTCTATTTACCAATGGTTAACCGGAACTTTTATACGTGTAAGTTTCCTTTTGTACATCGTAGCTGATTTATTGAAAATGACAGGAGATAAAAAGCGTATATGGCAAATGCTGGCACCTCCCTTCTTCATCCTTTGTTTACCATTAATTATGTTAAATGAAAGCTTATTTTTAAAGGTGAAAGGAAATTATATTTTAACCTTTACATTTATTTTTTTCTTTGCGCTGTCCATATTTTTCGTTATCGTAGCTTTCTTGTCGGATAAATCTTCTAAAAAGGGGAAAACTGATAAACAAGACATGAAAAGTGGTGAAGCATAATGCCTCAGCAAGAGCAAGCGCTAGATCTGCGTACAATTAAGAAATTGTTTCAAAAATCAGCGGATATTCAATATCAGGAATTTACCTTTAATCAGGAGAAAGTACACTTTATAACTTGTGATGCCATGATTGATCAACAAATGCTTAATGAGGTGATCATTCAACGTATTCAGTATCTTTATGATCATTTGGATGATGTTCCATTCGAAGAGAATATTGAAAGACATCTTCATATTCCAAGTTTGCAAAAAATAGAAGACAAGGAACAGCTCCTTACATTTGTATATAGTGGGTTTTTATTGCTTTATTTTCACAAAGACAATCTTGTCTATGCTAGCAATATCGCAAAAAAGCCTAATCGTAAACCTGAAGAAACACGCATGGAGGTTCTTGTAAAAGGGCCAAGGGATAATTTTATCGAAGATATACGCGTCAATATCGCACTTATCCGAAAACGATTACCGACCAATTCCTTTTGCGTAGAAAAAATGGAGCTAGGAAAACGTTCAAAGACAACGGTAGCCATTCTATATTTTGATGACATTGTAGATATGGACATTTTACATGGCATTAAAAAGCAGCTTGCAGCCGTTGATACGGATATTGTTTTTAGTGGCGATTTATTGATGGAACGGGTAAATAAAAATTCTAAGCTTTTTCCGAAGTTTGATTATACAGGAAGAGCCGATTATGCAGTTCAAGCATTAGCAAGAGGACGATTTGTTATTTTTGTAGATGGCGTCGCCTACGCTGTTATCACGCCTGTTAATTTGTTTTTACTACTTAAATCAGCCGAGGATAATGAATACCCTATAATCTTTAGTTCACTTGAACGCTTATTAAGAATATTTGGGATTTTAATCGGTTTACTACTGCCTGCATTTTGGCTTTCCTTAACGACCTATCATCAAAATCAATTACCATTACAACTACTCGCGACAGTTGTACAAGCAAAATCGGGGTTACCTCTCCCCTCTTCCCTTGAAATGCTGCTTATGCTTTTAATGTTTGAATTGTTTCGAGAAGCGGGCTTGCGTCTACCTTCCGTAATCGGAGGTACAATTAGTGTTGTAGGTGGATTAATCATTGGGGATGCAGCCATTCGTGCAGGTGTAACGAGCCCTGAAATGATTGTTGTCATCGCGATTTCGACGATCGCTTCTTTTACATTGGTTAATCAATCGCTTGTTACCTCTGTCAGCATCTTACGTGTTGCCTTTATCCTTGCAAGTGCCTTTTTCGGATTGTTCGGCTTCTTCGTTTCTTTATATTTTACACTCCTCTATGTATGTAATATTCGAATTTATGGCTATTCCTACATGAATCTTGCGACAGATTTAAATTGGGCTACCATTAAAAAATCCGTCTTCCGCTTATCACCCAAAGGCTATACTGAGCGCAATAAAGCACTGGCTCCTCAGGATTATACACGCTCACCTAAAGGCCATGAAAACAAAGAATCAAAAAGTTAAGCAAAAAGCATCCCTTTAAAAATGAACTGCCCCGTAAAAGTTAGACACCAATCTAACTTTTACGGGGGTTTTTTTATGGCAAAAGTAAAGGCTGAACAACGTATTCAAGCAGTCCAGCGATACTTAAATGGAGATGAATCTATGATTGAAATCGCAGAAGACATCGGAGTGACAAAAAGGGTTGTAAGTGAATGGGTTCGCCGATATCAAAAAAATGGTGTAGAGACTTTCTTAAAGTCCTATACAAACTATTCAGCTGACTATAAAATGAATGTACTAAATTATATGAACGAGACAGGTACATCTTCAGTTGATACAGCTGCTCTCTTTAATATTTCATCTTCTGGCTTAATTCGGGGTTGGAAATTAAAGTTTGAAGTTGGTGGTTATGATGCTCTTGTTTCCAAGAAAAAGGGGCGTCCATCCATGAAAAAAGACACAAAAAGAACAACGAAATCAATACCAGCTGAAGGGTCTGTTGAGGCGTTAACAGCACGTATTAAACAATTAGAAATGGAGAATGCCTACTTAAAAAAGTTGAATACTTTAGTTCAAATGAAAGAAAAATTACCAACCAAATCAAAGCGCAAGTAATTTACGAACTAAAGGAAATCTATGAAGTGGTGGAATTAATCAAAGTCGCTGATATTCCACGTAGTACGTATTATTACTGGGAAAAGCGTTTGAATCGTACTGATAAATACGCTGATGTGAAAGTCGCAATTCAGTCCATTTATCATGAACATAAGGGACGTTATGGCTATCGTCGGATTGCTAAAGAACTTAAAAAATACGGCATTGTTCATGATCCCAAAACGATTAACGGTTTGATGAATGCCATTGGCATAAAATGTGAAGTCCGCATGAGGAAATATCGTTCGTATAAAGGAAAAGTCGGAAAAATTGCCCCAAACATATTACAACGTGATTTTACAGCGAAAAAAATGAACGAGAAATGGGTAACAGACGTGACAGAGTTCCATCTATTTGGTGAGAAACGCTATTTATCACCAGTCCTTGATTTATGTAATGGCGAAATTATTGCATACACGGTAATGAATCGTCCAGTGTATAACCTCGTCCATGATATGCTAGAACAAGCATTGGAGCGCATTCAATCAGGTGATCAAGTCGTTCTTCATTCGGATCAAGGTTGGCACTATCAAATGAAAAAGTATCAACGAACCTTAAAACAACATGG